>CALUKI010000036.1 GCA_944321175.1 uncultured Alistipes sp. | reverse complement strand
TGCTTTCCCCTCCTTCTTTCATCCATCACCAGTTCCTTCCAGGTCATAGAGTAGATCAGTCCTGTATTCTCATCTCTTGCAGTCACCACATAGCGGTATTTCCCGATCACCTTTAACTTCTTAAGCTCTGTTGGATATTGAGCCATTGTATTCTCAGCATTTCCCACTAAAACTCTCCATACCACCCTGCTACCAATCCGAATCCGCTTTTTTATCTGATCAATGTTCTCCTGCGTGATGGCATCCTCCCATCTTGTTCTGCTCCTTGCATCTATCCTTAAACCATCATTGCTGTTATTTTCACATTTCATCATGACCCTCCCCACTCCTTTACCATCATGGCATCATAATCGATCTCACGTTCTTCAAAATTGTGGAACCGGTTGGCTGTCTTCCGGTTTTCCAGCTTTGGTCTTGCCGAATCCTGTGCCCGGTTCAGCCACCCATTGATAAATTTCTGTATCCCATTCGGTGTCTTCCGGTTTTCTGGATGCGAATCGATCCATCCGATCATCTTCCGGTATTCCTGCTCCACATCGATTGCCGGATACAGGTCCCGATAACGGTTGATCTCTTCCTGGTAGACCGGATACCATTCACCATTTAACATCAGCAGACGGAATACCGGCACAGGGGCAGGACCGCCCTGCGGCTCCTGGCCTATCTTTTTCTTTTCTTTTGTTTTATTTTCTTTACTTTCCTTTTGTGGGATTTCCTCGTCATTTACTCCGGTTTTTGCATCAAAAACCCCTGTTTCTGGTTCAGATACCGGATTTTCGGGTGCACTTAATAAGGGTTGACTGTCCTTATCCATCAACCAGTATTTTTCTTTTGAGGCCTTGCTTCGTGAAGTGACGGTGGAGTACCGCCGCTGGATTCCCACAGAGGTCATGACCCCATGCGAAAGGAGGTTTTTCTCGAAGAGTCCTAAATCCCCGCAATCAAGAATGACTTGTGACACAAGGCGCTTTTGCACCCATTTACTGCCGATGATTCGCGTGATATTTGCCGCTACCCTATCAATCGGCTCCTCCAGGTAATATCCGTGCCGGTAGATCTCAGTAAGGATCACATCATACACGGTCACGCCGATCGGACCATATTTTTCCAACAGGTCCATGATCTTATAATCATTATAGAAATCCACATCTTTCGGAAAGTAGGAAAGTCCCTGTTTGACTGGTCTGGCCATTTCTGTACCACCTACATTTCCGCTATTTTATGAAAAAGGGAGAGGGACCACCTCTCCCCGTATATGAGGTAACGTTCCTTTCAGATCGTGACATACAAAAAGAAACATTTCGTTGATAGTTACTGACAGGCTGATGTCCTGCTGCCTGATTGTTTATCCGATGATGACAACCCGGTCACGGATCTCTTCCGGCATCTCTTCCAGCATTTTAAACAGGTAATCCTTGATATTGGCTACCGCCTCATTCCTCCAGATCCCACCTTCGGCTTCTATCAGTTTAAATTTCGGTTGCTCCCCGCTTCCGATCCGGAACACAAATTTGCTGGACGGCTGCTCTATCTCCTGGAACGTCCTGTGAGGGATCAGTTCCACAGGGTTGGGGACTACCACATCCGCCTTGGAGGCTGCCCCTACCGTCATAGTAGCTACCTGGGTAACGCCATCATCAGAGTAGGTCTGGTTATTCTTCTGCTCCATGTTCCCAGCCAGCTTCATCACCAGCTTCAGGTCATCATTTTCCTGGAAATTGGACTGCAGCTCGATCATGAATCTCTCCTGGTCGTACCAGTAATCAAACGTGAATTCTGAAACTTCAGCCTCAGCTACAAATAACGTTTCTCTTTCCCGCTCCTGATCCAAAGCAGACATCAGCCTTACTTCCTTTGGATCAACGATATGTATGATCATATTGTCCCGGAATTCTCCGCTGCAGTTTTCAATGTAATCAGAGAGTGAGGTCAAGGTCCTCGCTACTATCGGGCGGGCCTTTTCTGCCTTGTCATATCTTACTAAATTCTTATTGCTGTAAGTCTTTCCACAAATATTCAGGACCTTAGGAGTGTCTGCTTCCTGACTTAAATTCACCAAATACTCCATTGCTTCTTTCATTGATTCCATGATTCTTTCTCCTTTCCTTTATGCCATTTCTCTTAAATCGATCGGTCCACGGCTGGTCTCATAGATCTCTCCGGTTTCCGGATCACAGTCCTGCTGCCCTACCGGTTCCACGGCAGCCACTACCGGGCGCCGGCTGGCTCCGTATTCCCGCATTTCAATCTTTCCTGTCTTTGCATCCTGGCCGATCAGGAACGTGGTCTTTGCTTTCTTGGCCCCTACCAGCTTCGGCTTGACCTCATATTCAATGTCAATCGTTCCGGTCCCAGATGGCTTAAATTTCATATTGACGGTCATTCCCCTGGCTGCTTCCGGATCCGTGTTCGGATCCATGATGTTCCTCCCGATTTCGCTTAACGCTCGCCTGAACTGTGCCGCCAGCTCGCCGCCGTCAATCGTATCAAACGATAATCCCACCGTTTTCTCCCCCTTTCTTTTCCTGATATATAATTCCATGAACATGGTATTTTTCCATGAATTCCGGCTGTCCTATCTTGTGCGATTCTGTATGATGTCCCCTGCACAGGCATATCTTCCTGTGCCTGGAATCATCTACCGTCCTACGGTCCCTGCCCATACCAATGGCATCCACATGGTGGATCTCTCCCGGACGGCCGCACACAGCACATTTCCGATACTGTAAACAACTCCATAGATACCTCTCTGTATCATCTGTCCGTTCTACTCCCGGATCACCCAACGGGATCCCCCATTCCAGGACCAGGTCCATCATCGTGGATATATAGGCTCTGGCCGTATCCCTGGAACAGTCTGACAGAGAAAAATACCGGCTTCCTGTCCTGGCGATATGAAGGTATTTCAGCCATTCTTTGGTCACTTCCGGAAGTTCCCCCATATAAACAGCGATATCCGCTATGGTGGCATATGCCTTCTTCCTCTGATCTGCGGTGATGGCCCGTCCATCATCGATCCACACGGTACAGGCTCTGGCTCTCTTTTCAGCCACCAGCTGGATCAGATTCTTCCCCGGAAACGCGATATTCAGCCTGCTGCCATCCTGATCCACGTCATATCC
>CALUKI010000035.1 GCA_944321175.1 uncultured Alistipes sp. | reverse complement strand
CGACCCGTTTGTCGACGACTGGACGGACGACGACCACACCCGCGTGGCGGCAGACCTTCTGCGCATCGCAAACGCCGGCGGGCTAGCGTACGGCGCGTTCGTACCTGCCGAATCGAACGCGGACAGGCTTGTCGGCTTCGTCTCGGTCGAGCCGGAGATATTCGGCGAGCGGCGGTACATGGATCTTTCACATCTGCACGTGTCGGAGGATATGCGCGGCAGAGGTATCGGCGGCAAGCTGCTCGAATACGCGAAGCTGTGGGCTGCCAAGCAGGGAGCGCTGAGGTTATATATATCGGCACACTCCGCGCTTGAGTCGCAGAATTTCTACCGCCGCCGCGGCTGTGTCGACGCGTTAGAGCCGCAGGAAAAGCATATCGCAGACGAGCCGTTTGACTGTCAGCTCGAATGCGACTGTATATAGCCGTCATATCCGACCGCGAGCCTTCATAAACAATATACGTACAATTGTAAAAAATGAATCGCGCGGTATTAAAGCAAAATCGCCAGGTGTCAGCCTGACGATTTTGTTATATTGGCGGAGAAGCAGAGATTCGAACTCTGGAGACCCTTTTAAGGTCTACACGATTTCCAATCGTGCGCCCTCGACCAGCTAGGCGACTTCTCCGTGTCCTATTTAGGTCGATTACCTTAACAGTATACCACAACTCCGCCGGTTTGTCAAGGGGTATGGTAAATTTTCCTCGCGATTCTGATTGAATTTTGCGCATGACCGCGGCTGCGCGCCGGTTCTTGAGTCTTTATTGACCATAGTCACAGCGAAAGCCGGCGTTATGGTCAGAGATTCCGATAATTCAGATATTTCTTCCGATAGTCAGTCGGCGATATCTCCTTCGCCGCGCGGAACGCGCGGTAGAAATTCGAGACGTCGCCGAAGCCGGTCTCGAGCGCGATGTCGAGTATCGACATATCCGTGCCGACGAGCAGCTTCTCGGCGCCGCTCAGGCGTATCTCGATAAGATAGTCCTTTGGTGTCTGACCGGTCACCTCGCGGAAGCCGGCGCGCAGCTGCGATATGCTCATGCAGCAGAGCTGCGCCAAATCCTCGATTTTCACAACCTTCATGTAGTTGTCACGTATGTATTCGAGCGCGGGCTTCAGCCGATCAAGCTTCGGATTGACAACGCAGCCGAGCTTTTTTTCGTTGACGCTCTCACGCGCGTTCAGCACCAGCAGCTCGGTCAGCATAGCCATTATTATCATATATCGTCCCGGCTGATCGTTCAGACTCTCGGCGACAATCCTGCGTATCAGCGACGCTATCATCGGATGGCGCTCAGCGTCAATAATACCCGAAATTCCGATCTCATTGTGTATCATGTCAATTATCTGTGAGTAGTTCGAGTGACCAGTCTCGCTGCATAACCGACCTAAATTTATCTGTATGAAGTTCCACAGACTGTGACCGCCTGTTTTGCTGCGCGATATGTGCTGCTCGTATGGAAAGAAAATCTCCACGTCGTCCGCCTTAGTGTCGTATATTCCAAACTCGGTGTGGCACTCCCCGACTCCGGCACGACAGAGTCCGAGCTCAATTGTGTCGTGAAAATGCAGCGCGCCTATCTCGTTTTCAGGCAGCTCGTACAGTGAGCAGTATACGATCTGACGGTCGGCAGGCTGGTTCTTGTCAAAGCCATAGTAGTTGTCGAATACGGGTGAATCATATCGCGCGATAGTTTTGCTAAAATCTTTAGTACCGTTAACTTTTTGCATGATATTCACTCCTTTTTACATTGATTTTTCTTTGACATCCGTGTATAATAATAATATCATATGACAATACACATAAGGATGTGTTCATTATCAAACAAATTGGGAACGCTTTGATAAATGCGGTCTTGAATGTGTATTTTACGCGCTCCGGGCGGTCATACACGTCGTACCGCCGCGGCGAGTCTTCATCCGCCGCCGCAGCCGTACTTTTCGGTGCGCCTTGAATTTTTATGAAAGGAAATATCATCATGAAGAAAATTGCTTCGGCTATTCTCGCACTCGCGCTTGCGGCTACTCTCCCGCTCGGTCTGTCGGCAGCCGGCGAGTCTGCATTTGAAAATATTATGATCACCGCTGATACCAAGCTCTATGATGAGGGCGGTACAGACAATCCTATCGCTTATATGGAAGCTTACGGTGTAGGTTACTCCAGCAAGGGCGACCAGGTTATCTTTGAGGACATCGACTTCGGCGAAAACGGCGCTGATAAGATGTATATCAACTTCTCCTACGGCAACGAGAGCAACTCCACCAACCTTGAGGTTTACATCGACGAGGTCGCAGGCGAGCCGGCGGCTAAATACAACATCGGTTATACCGGCGGTTGGGAATCCACCTATGCCGAGGAGTTCGAGACCGATATCTCCGTACCGGCAGGCACGCATGACATAATTGTCCTGTTCACCGACGAGACCGGTTCGTTCAACTACATCCGCTTCGACGAGGCTCCTCCGGCTCCGGTAGAAGAAGCTCCGGCAGAAGCTCCGCAGACCGCTGACCCGCTCACCATCACCGCTGCAATCG
>CALUKI010000034.1 GCA_944321175.1 uncultured Alistipes sp. | reverse complement strand
AAGTGTAGCAAGCTCTGCGAGCGCACAAGGCGCCGTTTCTGGTGAGCGTTTCGGACTCAATCTGCCCTGAAAGCCGACTTGTGAACAGATTTGGCCCTCGAGTACTCTCAATATCATTTATACAATTAAGATTATCTGCGGTTTTCCTACCGGTCGTAAGCCGAACAACCGCCTTCCAATCACCAATCTATTCACAAGTCGGTTTTCAGGGCAGACCTTCGCCAAGCGCTCCGCTACGCGAGGCTGGCAAGCACCTTGCCTATCGCGTGCGGCACGCCAACAACCAGGGCGTTGCCCATGCAAAACGCGCGTTGGCCATCAGTCATTCCGGTATTGGTCCATCCCCGAGGAAAACCCTGGAGCTGATCGAGCTCGTCCGGAACAAGCCGGCGGTAACGTCCGTCCTCGGTCTTGATGACATGCTTGAATCGAGAGGCACCTCGGCCGCCCTCGCCCGTAAGTATTGTGCGAGAAGGACGGTCAAGCGCATCGGGAAACGCCATCGATCCTTCGGAATACTTGTACGTGAACCCCGTCTTCTTGTTGACACGGTCCTCGCTCTTCGATCCCTTGAGATACTCCCATTTGGGAAGCTGTGACGGCTCAATGAAGAACTCATCCGGCACGTCGGACTCGTCGACAAGAACATCCCCGAGCACGCGACGAGCACCCTCATACGCCTCTGCCACCTTGAAGGTTGCAACGTGGCCATCCTGCATGACGCCCGCGTCCATGAAAGGAGAGACCTTTCCGTCCTTGTTGAAGTCGCGCGTCGCAATATAGGGATCAGCGGGGATTTTCACGTGCTGAATCATTTTGGCCTCAGGCGCGTCAATTGGAAATGCCTGAGCCATCAGTCCCTGGGAAATCCGAGCATCGAGATCCCATTCCTCCCCCGTCAGGTACGCGAGGATATACGTGCGCTTGCGACGCTGCGGAAATCCATACGCCGCGCTGTTGACAACACGCCACTCAACCGAATACCCAAGGTCATTAAGACAGGAGAGAATAATCGCAAAGTCACGTCCTCGCTGAGAGGCGGGACTCTTGAGCAGGCGGTCCACGTTTTCGAGAAGAACGTATCGCACGGGGCTCTCAGGAGTGCTCTTTAACTTAAGGAATCGATAGATGTCCCACCACAGAACGCCCTTCTTGCCCTCGATACCGCCTGCCTGGGAAAGCGGTTTGGCAACGGAATAGTCCTGGCACGGGAAGCCCCCCACCACCATATCTACATCAGGGATTTCCGCCTCTCCGCGCTCGTACTTATCAAGAACCTCGTGAATGTCCTCATTCACCACGGATTTCTCGCCAAAGCGCGCGCGATAGCACCGGGCGGCAAACTGCTTGGCTTCCGTTCCGGGCGGTTCCCACTGATTGGCCCAGACGGTTTTGAAAGGTCCGGCCGCAGGTAATTCCATGTTTGGCTCGTCAGGGTTGTGGTATCCCTCGAGACCCAGTCTAAACCCGCCGACGCCCGCAAAGAGCTCGGCCACCTTGATGGTCTTCTGTGACGACACGTTTCTCCATTCGCTGACTGTGTCGCTGTGCCACCCTATCATGACGGATCGACAGGACAAAAATCAAGATCCTGTTTTCTCAAAACGAGAGAACTCAATTAGCCCCCTCGGGTTAACGCTATAGGTCACCAGTGCCAGCTTTTGCCAAGTTCGAGTCTCCGCAGGACGATATCCAGCCGTGTAATCCCTTCTCATCCCATCTGCGTAAAGACTGTTCTCTTCGAAACTGTGAGCAACAAGAAATGCCTGGATTAGTGAGTAATCGTTATGTGCATATTCCTTACAAACCCAATCAACATACTTCATCACCTGTGGGATATCCTCCGGACCAGAAGAGTCCCTTTTCAGCTCAATCACCAGGTACCTCTCAATGATTGGCTCGTAGTCTTCAATATATCGATAGCCAAATACATCGATACGATCCATGTAATCAATCGGTTTGAAGGGTGAGGCGTTCACTTGGTGAGTCAAGTAGTTCCATTTTCCAAATATGAAGCTCGTTGCCCGGTTCTCAACCCTTAGCTGGTGGAGCAGCCCCACTTCAAGAAGCATCTCGTCTGTCAGCGAACCGTCTGCATTCCGACTCGACGCAAGTAAAGACTGGATGTTCGGTTCATTTCCCCGAACAAGAGCGTCGCGATTACACGAACCAATCACTTCTCCCCGTCTATCGTTAAGTTCCTCTAAATTGGCGCGAAGAAGTGCGGTCTTGAACGCCGCATTCTCCTCATCGTCAAGCTTTATAAATGACCGCTTCCAGAACACTCGCAAAGAACGAAAAGCCGGAGGATTAGACGATAGAAGGTCATCCATGTCGATGCCTTTTTCAAAAAAGCACGGATCAGGGTCGAACGCGATAATCCAGCGATAGATTTTTCCATTCGCTCCTGTTGCTTTCCGTATTGCCTTGTCGGAGACCTCGTCCCAACAAACGGCTCTTTTCGAAGTCGCCCCAGGAAAGTTCTCGGTCACACATCGCCCATCCCCAAGTTCAACAATCTTCCCGATTCCGTATACCTTTCGCTTCGAGAAGAAGTACACGCTATCGCCGGGACGCATCGTTACGTAATCCCCCAAGGTAGACGCAGCAGCCGTTGACCACCTGGGGCTCATAAGAGTCGAATAGGACCTCTCGTGTATGCAGCGCCTCATATCGTCTTCGCTCGAAAACGTGAAAAGGTATCCTGCCATCTATCAGCCCTCTATCTCTTGCTAATCCGCCCGATCTCCTCCTGCAGGTAGCCCTGGTTCAGCCAGAAGCACTTCTTGACGACGGGCGGGCCAAACGGTTGCGGACGCGTGTCGCGCGAGTCGCGTCCATGCGGCCTCACATGGCAGCATCGGTTCTCGCTCGACCGCACCGAAACATCGGCGCGACCCTTGAGCACGTTGTCACGCATCTGGTCATAGCATTGGTTCGCATCTCCGAG
>CALUKI010000033.1 GCA_944321175.1 uncultured Alistipes sp. | reverse complement strand
CGGGTCTGTTCGAGCGAGTTGCCGTGATAGTAGTAACTGCCCCGGTAGTTGTGGTCGTGCATGGCGTATTGTGCCGTAGCCGTCAGGCCGTCGATAATCTCCCATTTGAGGTTGAAGTTACCCGTCGCCCGCTTGTCCGCGCACTCCCGGTCGTAGTAGGTCTCGTACCACATCGCCGTATGGCAGGCCTTGTTGTCGCCGCCGCGCAGCAGGTTTCCGTCGGAATCGTAGTCGCGGTGCGTCGGTGCGATCAGCAAACCGCGTCCGAGGCTGTTGAAATAGTTGTCGATAAGCGGATGGCGGATCGAACGCGACAGGTCGAAGGTCGTCGAGGCCGACAAACGCTTCGAGATCCGGAAATCCGCCGCTCCGTGCATCGTGAAGACCGAATAGTCGGTCATGGCAACCACACCGCCGTCTTTGGCATAGCTCACCGATGCGGCATACTTCACATTCTCGTTGCCGCCCGAAACCCCGACATAGGCCTTGCCCCACATGGAGTTGCGCAGCCAATGCCCCTGCTCGTCGGTATCGGTGAAGACCAGCGTGCGGCCCGTTACCGGATCGACCATGCTTTGCCAACCGGCCGGAACAGACTCGCCGTCACCCAGGAAACGGGTCGTATGGATCGAATTGTCGCCGTTGCCCGTACCGGCAGCCGTCGCCGACGTCAGCACCGAGGCTCCGTTGTAGGACTCGGCAATGGCGGGACGCACGAACGACAGAAACTCACGGGCATTCATGAAATCCCACTTCCGGGAGGGAGATTCGTGTCCGATCTGCGCCTCGAAGACAATCTCCGGGCCGCGGCCTATCGTGCCTTTCTTCGTCGTGACGAGAATCACGCCGTTCGAGGCCCGCGAACCGTAGATACCTGCCGCTGCGGCATCTTTCAGCACCTCGATCGATTCGATGTCGTTGGGGTTGAGATCGGTCATCTCGCGCGTGACCCCATCGACGATCACGATCGGGGCATTGGACTGGTTGATCGACGATCCGCCGCGAATGAGGAACGCCGGAAGCTCACCCGGCAGCGAGTTGGTCGTCGAAATCTGCATGCCCGCAACCTTCCCCTTGAGCGCGTCGCCCAGCGAGGTGACGGGAGCTTCGGAGATCGACTCGCCGGCGATCTTCGACACGGCCGTCGTCAGCGTATGCCGCGACTGCGTGCCGTAACCCACGACAACGACCTCATCGACATTGATGGCTGCCGTGCGCAACGTCACGTCAATGATCGTCTGTGTGGGAGCAACGGCGATCTCGGCCATGTCATACCCCACGAACGACACCTGCAGAACGGGATCCGGGGTCGTAACGCGCAACGAATAGCTGCCGTCCACGCCGGTCGTCACGCCGGTCGTCGTCCCCTTGACGACCACCGTGGCGCCGATGATCGTCGCGCCCTTGTCGTCCCGCACCACGCCCTTCAGGACACGCGATACGGACTGTTGCGCCGCTGCGACCGTACGCTGCGGCTGCGAAACGATGATGCTGTATCCCTTTACTTCATACGAGACATCCTGTCCGGAAAAGATCTGTGCAAGGACCTCCTCGATCGGCAGATCGTCGGCTTCGACGCTCACCTTGCGGTCCATATCGATCTGGCTGGCATCCACCGTCAATGAATATTGCGACTGCTGCAGTGCGACGATGGCCTGTTTTACGGTTACGTTTTTCAGGTGCAGGGTGACGTTCTCCGCAGAAGCGATCGCCGGAAACAGCATTGCCGCAAGGGCGAACAGACTCAGGCAGATCGATTTTATCCCTGCAATCGTTAGTAAATTTGTTGGTTTTTTCATACTTTTGTTAAGTTTTGGTTCTGTGCTCGGATTCCAACAGCCCTCAACCGGAACTGTCCGGACGGAGATAGTGCCAATATCTCCGTCCCTTTTTTGTTCGGATTACTCTTTTCTCTTCATATTCAATACATTTTGATTGGTTATCGTTTGGTAATATTGATGACGCGGCCTTTACGCTTGATACGCATCTCCCCGTCGGTATTGAACGTCGCCAGCATCTCGTCGAGCGATTCGCCGTTGACGAACGAGGCGATGAAGCGTTTCTCGCCCAAAGCCGGATCGTAGATATTGATCTTCACGTCGAAACGTTTCTCGAAATAGGCGGCGATCTCGTCGAAACGCTTGTCCATGAAGAAGAGTCCGCCGCCAAGAACCACAGGACGGAAATCGGATACCGGCACTTCGAAAGTCTCGGTATTTCCCGACTCCTTGTCCAACTTTACAAGTTCTCCCGGACGCAGGCGCACCACCCGATCATTCGTACCGAGTTTCGTCGCCATCTCCACGCAGCCCTCTACCAATGTCACCTCCACTTCGGAGTCTTCGGCATAGGATTTCAGATTGAATTTCGTGCCGAGCACCCGTACATCGACCTCGCCGGCCGACATGACAAACGGACGTTCGGGATCCTTCTCGATCGAGGCATAACCTTCGCCGGCAAGGAACACCTGCCGACGGTCGGGAGCGAAACGGTCGGGATAGATCAGTTTGGATCCGGAGTTGAGCACGACCACCGAGCGGTCGGGCAGCTCCACGCGCAATGTCTTCCCGTAGGGGGCATAGGCTTCAAACCACTGCGAGGGGCGCTGTGCCTCGCCATAGAGATAAAATGCCGCAACGGCAACGGGAATAAACAGGCATGCAGCGACACGCAACGTCCATCGCCCGACAAGCCGCCATGCATTCGGACGGGCCGCAATCCCCAACCGGCGGCATACGCGCCGGAATGCGGCACCGGCATCGGCATCGGCGGGTACGACCTCCTTCAAGAGCGCCGACAGCACGCTGTCGGCCTCTTCCGTTCCGGCATGTTCCGCAAGCCACCGGCCCGTTGCCTGCGCTTCATCCGACATCCCGTCACCCGCAAACAAGTCTCGTATCTTTTGTTCTTCCATATGTCAGCATTTGATATTTCGGCATCCTGCAGCAGTTCCATACGTCATTCGATGCCGTCGCTTTCTTACATATACGCACCTTGAACCGCCATTGCGTAACGTGCGGAAGATTTTTCCCGAAATAACACATCTACCCTACTCCGCCGGCATCCGAAGCGCATCATCCCGTCCGGCAGGGTCTCGATGAGACGGCCGCTGCCGGACATCGGCGGCAACCCCTGAAAATGAAAGCGGGGACGATTCGCAATGAACCGTCCCCGTTGCGGAACTTCGTCTCTTCTTTTCCGCCGCTCAGGAAACCGGCAGGAAAGAACCCGGAAAACCGCCCCCCTGCTTCCCGTTCTCTTCCCTTGCACGCTCCTGCCTCTTCACCCCTTCTTCATCTCTTCTTCACCCCTTCTTCACTTCTCTCCTTTTCTCCTTTCCGTTCTCCTTCTCTTCCTCGTTACTCTTCCGCACCTCCGCTTGCGACGGTTACTCCAGAGCCGCCGCAAGAATCGACAACGGATGCTCGACGCGTTTCGATGTGGACATCTCGATCTGCCACTTGCAGGTCTCACAGTCGGTAGCGACCAGATCGCACCCCGACGCCTCGATCTGCCGGAACAACCCTTCGCCGATACGTTGTGACGTTTCGTAATTCTCCTTCTTGAAGCCGTAGGTACCGGCAATGCCGCAGCACTGCGAATCGAGTACCGTCAGCTCCACCGAGGGGATCATCTTCAGCAGTTCGATCGAATAGTACGACCAGCCGAGCTTCTCCATGTGGCAGGGGGTATGGTAGGCCACCCGAAGTTTCGGCGCATCCCTGCGGAAGCGCAGCGACGCCTCTCCCGACGACAGCAATCGATAAATGTAGCGTGTCGCCAGCTCGATCCGGTCCCGCACCTCCGAGGTATCGATACCCAACAAGTGCTGATACTCGTCACGCAGCGTGAAGACGCAAGTCGATGAAGTTCCCAATACGGGCATGTTCCGACCGATTACCGCCTCGCGAATCGACGCGATATTGACCTTTGCCTGACGTTTCGCCTGTCCGATCAGGCCGTTGGAGATCAATGCCACACCGCAGCACTTCTCTTTGCCCAGCAACTGCACGCCATAGCCGAGCGCATTCATCACCTTGACGAAATCCCTGCCCAGCGGCGGGTTGTTGTAGTTGACATAACAGCCGTGAAAATAGCTTACCTGCTGCGGGAAAGCGGCCTGTGCGGCACGCTGCCTGCGCATCCAGCTCTCGAAGGTGCCGAAGGCATATTTGGGGAAGGTGCGCCGATGATCGATACGCATCACCTTGTCCATGATCAGTTTCACGGGTTTCCACGCTACCGTCGCATTGACGACCGGAGCCAGCGGCGTCGAAAGCGATCCCACCAGATCGGTATTCGCAAGGACAAACTCCCGCAGTCCGGGTTTCTTCCGGCTGAACTTGATACGCGCCAGCTGGATGATGTCGCCGATACGCACGTTCGACGGACACGCCACCTCGCAGCGTTTGCAGTTGAGGCAGTATTTGAGCGCTTCGTCATAGAACTCCGGACGTTTCAGGCGCAACCGCTCGCCGTCGGGACCTGCCTGTTTTGGACCCGGATAGAGCGGATTGGCCGCCGCCGCAGGACAATAGACCGTGCAGACCGTGCATTTGATGCACTGTTCGAAATTGTTTTCACTTTGTTCCGTCATCATACTTCCCTGTATGTGAGTTTACGATATTACACTGTTTATTCCGCCGTCTCCCCGTTCCGCTCTTCCGACCGGTATCCGTCCCCTGTACAGGGCGTTGCGGGATACGATCCGACGGCTCTTGCAAGGTTATTTTTCCAGTATGCGCCGTGCGGCTTCGAGAGCCGTCAGCATCGACACGCCGGCACCGCACCCCTCCTTGACGGGATTGAAACCGGCCAGTCCGGCACCGATGACACGCAGGTTCTCCACCGGACGCCCTTCAAGCAGGCCATGCAGCGCATCGTCGGTCCTGACACCGAACGTTTCGAAGGGCTGCGCGGCGAAGAGGTCGCGGTCATACCACGCCCCGCGATCGGCCGCACAGGCCACATCCAGTCCGAACAACGGCTCGCGCACGCCATCCATTGCCGCGACAAGGCCCTGGCTGAAATAGCTGCCCGTCGCCAAAACGTAGTCATTCGCCTCGAAGGCGATATCGCCGTGATTGTTCGTATAAAGCGCCGCGATGCGATCACCCTGCATCTCATAGCGCACGGCCGTATCGCCCAGCATGTAGGCGCCGCCTGCCTGCTGGAAACAACGGCGCAGGCGGATCTGCGTCTGTATGCCGGGCACCGAGGGCGGCAGTGTGGCCACAACGGCAACCGGACGGCCGAGCGCTTCGGAGAGCCGCTCCACCGCATCGTACCGGTCGATGCCCAATACGGCGGGCAGCAGAACCGCTTCGCAGGCCCCCGTCTCCCTGCGGAGAATCGCCGTCAGAGCCTCCAGATGCTCTTCGCGGTCGAAGACGCGGGCGATATTTGCCGAACGCATCTCGCTGGGATTCTTCCGGATCGTCTCGATGGCCGGAAGATTGAACGTATGCACCTCGCACGCGACACCCATGCGTTGGAATCCGTCTGCAAGGAACTTCGTATAGAAATCGAGGAATCCTGCCGCATTGAAGAGCGCCACACTGCGCCAAGGCAGCGTCGCGGTATCTTCGCTGCGTACATAACCTTTCAATGTCAGCCATGTGGCTTTCAATTCGCCCATCGGCGTCACGCGGTAATGGTTCCGCGCCGTAGTCCCTTCGGTCGCCACTCCGGCCTCGGACAGCAGCGCCGCAGCCTCATCGGCCAAGGCGGCGAAACGTTCCGCCCCGATCTTCGCATAAGGGTGTTCGGGAGCCTGACGGATCGTCTCCGCCACCGCTTCCGCCGGATTCGTCACGGCCGTACCGTCAGGCAGGGCGTTGAGCAGGTCGAACGACCCCGACGAAAAGTGCAGGGCGCTCTGTCCCGACGAAACGATGGCGCACCGCCGACCGGCACGCGCCAGCCGGATACCGCAGACAAGTCCCGCAAGACCGCCGCCGACAATCACACTATCGAATTTCATATCGTTATTCCGTTTTTTGATTCGACAAACCGCATACCCCCGCATAGATCCACATCGTGAATTCGCTTTCACGCAACGTGTCACCCCATGCTACGGGAGCCATGCCCTTCCAACGTTCGTTGAGGAACTGCACCAGATCCTCCTTGGCACGCCGCACGCAATACTTGCCCGCCTCGGCCATCACACCGGCGGCACGGCAGGCGCACAACTCACCCTGACAGGTTCCCATACCCACACGGGTACGGCGGCGCAGATCGACCAGATTGTTCACATCCAGCTCCTTGAGCGCATATTCCACCTCGCCGACCGACACCTCCTCGCATTCGCAGACGAGCGAACGCCGGGCCGCATCGCCGTTCGGCAGTTTTTCGGCCATCTCGCCGTGACGGTAGATCGACGATTCGCGCTGTGCCACCGGAACGGAGATCAACCGCCGGCTCACCTCGGACTCCGGTTCGCGCGAACCCGGAAGTTTCTCTTCGGCGGTCGTACAACGCGCCGCGAGCGAAAGTTTCCTGCAGACCAGATCGGTCGTCCACTCGGCCATCAGTCGATAGGTCATCAGCTTGCCGCCCGTAATGGTGATGAAGCCCTCCAGCCCGTCGCGCGTGGCGTGGTCGAGCACCACGATGCCCCGGCTCACGCTGCGGCCGCTCGGATCGTCGTCCGACGCCACCAGCGGCCGTACACCGGCATAGGCACGCAGGATGCGCGTATGGGCCAGCGACGGCGCAAGTTTCATGCCCTCGCGCAGCAGCAGATCGACCTCGTCGGCCGTGACGTACATGTTGTCCACCTCGTCGAAGGGCACCTTGCTCGACGTGGTGCCGATGAGCGAGATCGTATCGCCCGGCACCAGAATATCGGCATCGGCAGGCTTGCGGCAACGGTTCAGCACGATGTTGTTGACGCGGTGCCCGAAGATCAGCAGCGACCCCTTGGCCGGCAGCATGTTGATTGTCACACCGGCCTTGCGGGCGATCTCGTGGCCCCAGATTCCGCAGGCATTGACCACGACCTGCGCACGGTACTCCTGCTTCTCGCCCGTCTTGCGGTCGAGCGCCACAACGCCCGCGATCCGGTTCTGCTCACGGATGAAATCCGACACTTCGTGATAGGTCAGCACCTCGGCGCCATGCGCCCGCGCATCGATGATGTTCGCCATCGTCAGGCGGAAAGGATCGACCGAACCGTCGGGAACACGCACGGCACCGATCATCGCCGGATTGGCCGACGGTTCGAGCCGCAGCGCCTCTTTGGGATCGATCATGTCGGCGCGGATTCCCGCCGCCCGGCACGCCTCGACAAATTTCGACTGGAACTCCAGTCCGTCTTCGGGCAGGCTGAGGAACAGCCCGTCGGTCTCATCGACGCAATGGCTTGCGATCCGGCGCAGGATCATGTTCTCCTTGATGCACTCCTCGGCCGACTCGCGGTCGGTTACGGCATAGCGGGCACCGCTGTGCAACAGTCCGTGATTGCGGCCCGTAGCGCCGGTAGCGATGTCGGAGCGTTCGAGCAACAGGGCGCGAATGCCGCGCAACGAACAGTCGCGCGCCACACCGGCGCCGGTTGCGCCGCCACCGATGATGATCACATCGAATTGTTTAGTCATATATGAGGTATATTACATTAATTTATATCGCCATACGCAGCGGAAGCCGTCTCCGGAATCCGCTCCCTGCCTCCCCGCGGACGGGGATGCCGCAGTTTCCAGTTGCAAAGGAACACATAAACCCGAAGATTTCAAAATAAAACCGCATAAATTTCACAATAAAACAAAAACAAGTTAAAACGAAAGTTTCCGAAACCTCACACAAGACCTCTGCAACCGCAAAAAAACACTCCGACACGGAGATACTTTCATTGCGGGCAAAACACGCCCGCCCCCCTAAACCGGCCGGAGCGGCATCCTCCCGCCCGCACCGCCATCGCCGCGAAAAAAGAGCGGGAGCGGCATCCGCATCTTCGGACACCTCTCCCGCTCTTCGCTTTCACCGTGTCGGATCTACCGGCCTTCGAAGAGTGCAAAATCTTCCATCAGCCCGTAATCCTGCTGCACATACTCCTTGCCGGAAGGATACTTCCTGACCCCGCGCCAGAACCCCGGAGTAACACGTCCGAAGTGGGCGGCATGAAGCGGACCCATCAGGTTGTAGTTGCTGCCTACGACCTTCACGGCAATGCTGTTCCGGCCGGATTTGATCCACCGCGTCACATCGATCCTATAGGGTTCGGCATAGACGATCCCCGCCGACTCGCCGTTGACGAGCACCTCACAGACCGTACCGCGCCATGCCCCCAGGCCCACTTCGTAGCAGGGAGCCGCCCCATCGAGTTCGAATTCGCGCAGATAGGTCACTTTCCCCGGATAACAGGGCCAGCCCTGCGCTTTCCAGCTGCCGGTGGTCAACGCCGCCGGCGCCACGATGTTCCACCCTTTCGCGGCGGGTTCCAGGCGGAAATCGCCCAGAATATAGACCGGTTCGATCTCGGCAAGCACCCGCATGGGCGAACATTCGAGCGTCAGGACATTTTCGCCTTCGCGCACGGCGTCGCCGAGTGGCAGGAAGCGCATCTCCGGATCAAGCCAGTGTTTGTTCGGGACGGCCTCGATCTCCACGCCGTTGAGCGTCACCCGATAGAGTTCCGGCTGCTCGACGACGGCCTGCAGGGTGCTGCGATCGACACCCCTGCGCACCGTAAAACGATACGACGCCTTGAATCCGCCCATCGTAAAGGTGTCGCGGCGAATCGTATGGTCGCGGTACTGCACCGAGGTGCTCCAGGGATTGCCATTCTTGAATCCGTGATACTGGAAGACCCGTTTTGCCGCATCGTAGGTATGTTGGTCGGCATAGCGTTCGCCGCCCAGCTCCAGATCGCAGAAATCGATCGTCAGGACATTCGGTGCATCGGGCTTCACGTCGATGCCGGCAAGGGGAGCAACGGGCGTGAAATTCCGTTTCACGGCCGTCGGAGCCAGTCCTTCGCGCGGCTCATCGAAGACATAGAGCAACAGGCTGCCGGCAGGGTAGAGTTTGTAATCGATCGTGACACGCCCGCCGTCGCACACGGCCCCGTAATTGCGGATCCCGCCCGTGCGCGTATCGAGCTGCGCCACCTGACACCCTTTCAGAGTCACCTTGCCCTCCAACGGCTGCGTCAGGCTCGAATTGACCAGGAACAGCAGCTGTCCGTCCTCCATACGGCGGCGCTGGTGGAACAGATAACTCCCTTCGGCCACGTCGAAGGCGACCTCCGGCGTAGCATACAGCGTATAATCGATCGGCTGTGCGGCATCGAGCCGCGTCACCTTCGCCGTGTCGCGGAAGAAGCTCTCGACCTCGCCGTTCTCGGCGCCATCGACATAACGGGGGACGGCATAACTCAGGATGCGGCCACCGTTGTCCGCAAACTTTCTGAGCAAGGCGAACGTCGCGGCATCGAGATTCTCTGTCTGTGCCGGCACCACCACCGTCCGGTAGGAACGTTTTCCCACGATGAAGCGGTCACCGCGCACCGAACCGTTGTTGAGGATGATATTCTCCGAGCCCAGATCGAACTCCACCTGATGGCGTTCCAACGCCGTGATGAAGGCCTGGAACTCCTCGCCCATCGTCCGCCAACGGTTCGGACGCGGTGCATTGTAGGTATAGTACATCCAGATCGAAGTCGTCGGTTCGAGCACCAGCACGTCGTTGTATTGCCCGCCGGCAGAGAGGGCCAGCGAAAGCCGTGCAAAATGCATGTTCAGCTCCCGATAGTACTCCCACCAGGGCGAATGGGGCGTAAAGGTCGGCGGATAGTCGTATTTGCGCGCGCCGGCAATGCTCAACGGCGCGATGTGCTGGTTCATGAAGTTGACGCCCAATGCATACTCCCAATCGCCCAGCCGTTTCAGGTCGCGGAACGTCACTTCCCAGCCCGCACCGCCGTACGATTCGCTCAGCTTGCGCACCCGGCCCATCTGATTGGCGGCGCTGTTCACCTCCTTGACCGACCGCACATTGCCGAAGTGGGCATTGGGAGACTTCACGTCGAAACGATTGTACAGCAGGTCGATGCCCGGCATCTGCTGCCACGCGTACATGGCCATGTTGTCGGGATTGTGCCCCATGTCGGGCCATCCGTGTTCCCAGAAATGGCCCGTAAACGACAGGTTGTTCCGCACGCAGTAATCGTAGCAGACCTTGATATAGCGATCCATGAAGAGATTCATCAATACGTCGCGATAGTTGTGGCGCACCTTGCGCCAGGGGCCGACCTCTTCCCACAACGAGACGAGATTCGTCTCCAGATCATATCCCCAACGGGCGCGGAAGGCATCGAACAGATCGGGGGTCCAGCGGATCGACTCGCGATCGGGCACCACGACCTGCGGCTCGTCGGTAAACCAACCCGGCACCTCCTTGCCGAACTCTTCGCCCACGACTTTTTTGTATCCGTCGAGCGTCAGCCCGATGAACTTCCCTGCCACACCTTCGTGCATCAGATCCACATAGGAGAATCCGCCGTACCAAGGCGACGTGGGGTTATAGGCTTTGTAGAAGAGGTAATAATCGCCTTTTTCGCCGCGATGCGCCGCAACATCGGCGGTAATGTCCTCGAAACGCCCGCCGTCGCGCCGCAGGCACAGATAGAAGCGGTCGGCCGAATCGGGCAGCACCCCGGCACGGAGATACTTCAGGGCCACACCCTCGTTATAGCTCTCCGGCATCGCCTCATTGACATGTCCGCCGGCAAAGCCGCTCGGATAGGAGTTCTCGTCATAGATCCAGACATTCATGTCGAGTTCGCGGCCCTTCTCCACCGTATGGCGGAACAGCGCAAACCAGTTGTCGTCGAGATACGGCGTCACCATACCGGGGCGGGGATGGACGAAAACGCCGCCGAAACCCTTCGCCTTGAGATCGGTCATCGCTTCGTCGATCCGTTCGGGCGTTACGATCTTGTTCCACACGAACAACGGAGCCGATCCGTACTCCCTGGAGGGTTCGGCAAATTGGGCGCTCAGCGACTCGAAATCTTCGGCCGACGGCTGTCTGTTCCTGTCGTCCGCAGGTCCGCAAGACACAAACGCCGACAACATCAAAACAGTTGCGACACGCAGTGTCTGCAAGGCCAACAAATGCATCGGTTTGATCATCATTCTGGAAGTTTAAGGTTAATTTTCCGTAAAAATAACCGAAAGGAGACTCTTCGGCTTTCGGATTTTGATTTAATGATTATACTTTCCGAAGTTCTTCGCCGGAGCGTGCGGCGCAGGTTCCGCATCCGCATGCCGGAAGGCCTCCGGCTGCCGACCGTCCTGGGAAACGGGCTGCCGACCCCGAAGAAAACGGCGGCGGCCCGTTCCGTTGAAACGCCAGCCGCCGGAACCGTCCGGACCCGAAGCACCGTCTCAAAAATATCGTCGGCTGCAAAAGCAGCCGACGATGCGTTTTCAACTGAAGCTTCCGGAATCAATATCCGGGGTTCTGCTCCATTGCGGGATTGGTGCTGATCTCCGTCGTAGGAATCGGCCACAGATAGTCGCGGTTGGGATTGAAAACCCGATCCTGCGCCTTGTAGCGTTCATCCGACGTGGGCGGTTTGGCCCCGTAAACCGGACCGTTCATCACCTCTTCGGCAATCTTCCAGCGCCGGATATCGAAGAGACGATGGCCCTCGAATGCCAGCTCCACACGGCGTTCGCGCCGCACCAGTTCACGCAGTTTCTCCTGCGACGAATATTTCGTCCGATCGACGGGCGGCATGCCGGCACGATCACGGATGTCATCCAGGAAAGCATAGATATTCGGATCGTCCAGCTGGTTCAGCTCGATCGCCGCCTCCACATAGTTGAGAAGCACGACGGCATAACGCATGTTCTGGAAGTCGAGCTTGCCGCCGTCCGTAGCGCTGTAATTCTGGCGGTCCGTTTCGTTCGCCCACTTCTTGACCCAATAACCGGTCTTCGTCGAACCCTCCTTGCCGATGGCATCCTTGTGCGAGGCTTCCCACGGATGCGCCTGATAGCCGAGGAATGTCTCGGTCGGGAAGATGATCGACATGCCCAGACGCGGATCGCGCTTTTCGGGCTGGGGATCGAGCTGGAACGCCCGTTTCTCTTCGGGCGACAGTTCGTCGAGCGTGCGGCCGTCGAGCAATTCGTAGGCATCCACCAGCGAAGCCGTAGGCGAAAGGCCCGTCTGGCCGTTGCCGCCGCCCGGAGGCGCCAGACGGCGCTGCACCTGACGCATTCCCAGCTCGGTCGTGAGAATCGACTCCTTCGTATTGTTGTTGTACGCCTCGTGGATGAACTGCAGACGATAGCTGTCAGCCAGATCCGTGGAACTGCGATACAATTCGTACATATTCAGATCGACAACCTCCTGCGCCCACTTCTTGGCATTGGTCCAGTCGCCGACATACAAGTACAGGTACGACATCCATGCATAGCAGGCGCCCTTGGTCCAGCGCCACCGCTCCGATACAGTCTGCGGCACCTTCGGCAGGTTGTGCGACGCCGACTCGAATTCGCCGGCGATCCACGCCACGATCTCCTCCTCCGATTTCCGTTCGAGGAACTGCTCTTCAGGCTCCGTCGAGTGGTCCACGATCGGAATGCGTCCGAAGAACATGAAGAGCTCCATGTGATAGAAGGCCCGCAATGCCTTGGCTTCAGCCGCCATGCGATCGACGGTCTGAATACCTTCGTGCGGCGCGGCATCGGGGGCTACGGTCGCCTGCTGGTAGTTCTCCATGAAGCGGCAGCAGCGACGGATGACCGTCCATTTCATATTCCACACCTTGTTGCAGATATCTTCGGCCGCCGATACGATGCTCGCCGTAAAACTGTCATAGGAGATATAGTTGGCCGAACAGATCCCGTTGTCGGTCAATCCTTCGCTCTCGATACGCTGGTTGGGATAACCCGAAGCCTGCGACTGTTTCACATCGTGATTGACATAGGTGATACACCCCGAAGGCATCGGTTTGTAGAGGTTGTTGAGCGCCGTATTGAGCTGACCCTTGTTCTGCCACCACTCTTCATCGGTGGTCTGGTTGGGAACGTCGCGCACCAGAAAATCCTTGCACCCCGTCGTCATGACCCCGCAACCGACGATCAGCAGCAGGAACGCTCCGCGACGGAACCGTGTTTCGATATGCTTGATAAGTTTCATATGTTTCCTGTTTTTGAGTTGATGGATGCGTCAGAAACTGATGTTCAGTCCCACCGAATAGGTCTTGAACATCGGATAGGTCGTATGCGTACCCTTCGTCTCCGGATCGATCAGCTCGACCTCCGTAAAGGTAAAGGGATTCTGCACGTTGGCGTAGATGCGGAACGTTCCGGCATGGATCTTCTTGGCCAGCGACTTGAGGTTGTAACCCAACTGGATGTACTTGACGCGGACGAATGCGCCGTTGCGCTTCCAGAAGGTCGAGAAGAGTTCGTTGTTGCCGGGCGTCGTCGTGACGCGGGGCAGTTTGGCATTGCGGTCGGGATTCTCCTTCGTCCAGTGTTCGAGGTGCCATGTCTGCGGCGTACCGCCGTACTGCGGATCGAGCGGGTTGGCGATCAGCCCCTGGTAGAAGACGGGAACGGCACCCACACCGTTGACCTGCATGTCGAAATCGAGGTTCTTCCAGCGGAACGACACATTGCCGTAATAGACGCTGTGCGGATCCTGATCGCCCAGCGGCACGCGGTCGTCGTCGGTAATCACGCCGTCGCCGTTCGTATCCACATAGCGGATATCACCCGGGAGCTGTGCAGTCGTCGAGCCATCGTATCCGCCCACGATCGGCACCCGGAAATCCAGATCGTCCTGCGTGAGCAGATGATCGGCCAAGTAACCGTAGTACTCCTTGATGGCGCAACCCTTGCGATAGATCGTGTTGCCGCTGATGAGCTCGTCGTTGGTAATCTCCAGCCATTTCGATTTGTTGTACGAATATCCGAGGTTGATGCTGAAATCGATGTCCTTCGAGAAGGAGTGGTTGAAGCCGATGCCGATCTCATAACCCTTTACTTCGGCCTTGCCGACATTCATCGGGGCAGCCAGCAGTCCGGAACTGGGCGTCGAGGGGACATTGACGATCATGTCATCGGTCACTTTGCGGAACCAGTCGAGCGTCAGTTCGAGCCGCTGTCCGAAGAGGCTCAGATCAGCACCCACATCGAGAATCTTCACCTTTTCCCATGTCAGATCAGGATTGCCGTTGACGATTTCGTTACCCGAATTGTCGATGATCGTCTGATAGCGATACAAAGCCACGTTGTTGTTGCCCAACATACCGTACGATGCACGGAGTTTGAAGTTGTCGATAAAGCGGGCGTTCATCATCCAGGGCTCCTTGTTGATGTTCCAGCCGACGGCCACCGAGGGGAAATTGCCCCATTTGTGCCCTTTGCCGAAAAGCGACGATCCGTCGCGGCGGACACCCACCTCGGCAAGGTACTTGTCCCGATAGCTGTAGTAGGCCTTTGCGAAGAACGACAGCAGCGCCACATCATCCCATCCGTTGCGGCGGTCCACCTCCTCGTTCCAACCGCCCAGAATATTCAGGCGGTGATCGCCGAACTCCTTGACCCAGTCGAGCGTAGCGCCCACCATCCAGTAGCTTGTACGGGTGGTGTAAGTGGCCGACTTGACGGCGCCGAACGTACCCGTTTCATCGTCGGTGAAGTAATCGAGGAAGACGTAGGCGTTGCGGTCTTTCTTGTCCATGCCCGATGCAATACGGTATCCGACCTGTCCCTTGAGGGTCAATTCGGGCGTGATGTGCCATGTAGGACGGGCGTTGATCGTCACATAGTCGCGAACGCTCTCGACCATCGTACCCCGTTCGAGGTTCGCCAGCGGGTTCATCCATTCGAAATAGACGCCGTAATAGTCGTAGTTCGCCTTCTGACCCTCCTTGCGGGGATATTTCGCCACAAGCGTCGGCGGGGCGAGGTAGATGTAGTCGAGAATGGTCTTGTTCATCGTTTCGGGCTGCTTCTGCGTGTCGCGGCCGACAAACATATCGACATACATCAGCAGGTTTTTCGTCAGGTTCACCGTCGTATTGGCCCGGACGGTCAGCCGTTCGAAACCGTTCTCCTGATATTTGTACATGCCATCCTGGTTGAGGTACTGTGCCGACAGCGCAAAACGGGCCGTCGTGTTACCGCCCGACACCGTAAAGTTGTGTTCGTGGATCGACGAGGTCTTGCGCATGGTCTCCTCCATCCAGTTCGTGTTGGGATAGTGGATCGGGTCACTGCCCGCACGCGTAATGTCGATCTGCTCCTGCGTATATTTCGTCGTACCCGACGAGTTCATGTTCGCCTCGTTGATATAGTCCATATAGGTCGGGGCGTCGATGAAGTCAGGCAGGTAGATGGGCTGCTGGATACCATAATATCCATTATAGGAAACCGAAACCTTGCCGGCCGTACCGCGTTTGGTCGTGATGAGGATGACACCGTTGCCGGACTTTGCTCCGTAGATCGACGCAGCGGCCGCATCCTTGAGGATCGATACCGACTCGACGGTCGAAGGGTCGAGCTTGTCCATGTCGAACTCGAACCCATCGACCAGTACCAGCGGATCGGATCCCAACAGCGAAGCGACGCCGCGAATCTTGATCGTCGCACCGTCACCGCCCGGAAGTCCCGAACTCTGCGTTACGAGAATACCGGTCGTACCGCCCTGCAAGGCTTGGGAAAGACGTGTAATGGGTTTGTTTTCGAAATTGACGGACTCCACCGAACCGACCGAAGCCGCAATATGCTTGCGCTGCTGCGAGGTCATACCGGTCACGACAACCTGATCGATGGCCGTCAGTTCCTCCTCCATCGCAATCGAGAGGTTGGCCACGCTCTTCGTTACGCGATACTCCTTGCTCGTATATCCGATAAAGGAGAAGGAAAGTATGTCGCCGTGTTTGGCACGGATCGAGAAGAAGCCGTCGGCATCGGTCGTCGTACCGCGTGTCGTGCCCTGTACGACCACCGTCACACCGACCAGCGGCACGGGAGGATCCTTCGTATCGACAACGACGCCTCGAATGTCGAACAATTCATCATCCTGCTCAGCGGCGAATGCCGAGGGGGGGGGAAATAGCGTCAGCCCTGCCAGCAGGCAGAACAGACTCAAAAGAACCGACCGAAAAACGGATCTTTCCGGAGAGTTCATCACGGGTCTAATTTCATCCATGATTCATTGTTTTAAAATTCACATCAATCTATGTAGGAAATAGGGATCGGTCAGCAGTTCGTTGGAAAAAGGCCTTCAGGAGATCCCCGTGCCGAAAAACAGATTTCTGCGAGGAAACGAAGGGCCCAAACGGCCGTTTTCCGTTATTTTGATATACAAATGTAGGATACAGCGTATTTTTATCCGTTATTCATTCTGACCTCTCTATTTCACAAAATGACACCGGACGGTAAAATTGCAAGAAAATGGACGGAACAGTCCATGCTGCCCCGTCCATTGCAGAATAGAGACTCGGAATGACCGGATTACTTTGCCGGAACGATCAACACATCATCGAGGAACCAGCGGTTCGTCAGGCCGCCCTCTTTGATGAATACGGCACTGAACTCGATATGCGTATCAGCCGTAGCGCCATCGACCCGCACCTTGTACGATTTCATTTCGGACTTCTCGCTGATCTGCACGCGCTGCTCGGTCTGACCGCCGATCGTACCCGGTCCTACGACCATGACCTTGATTTCGGGACTGTCGCTCGGTGTACTCTTCGAGATGTCCTCCCACCAGCAGCAGGCCGAGAACGACACTTCGATATCGGTCGGAGCCGTCAATTTCGTCAGCGCCGGGGTCTGGAGCCAGCCGAGAGCCGATCCCGTGCCGAGCTTGAGCATGCCCGTCGCACCGTAAACCGAATTGTTGCCCGTATGTCCGGCGGCATTGTTTCCGCCGATCCAGCCTTCCAGACCGATCGCCGTCCGATATGCCTCGATATGCGTCGTATAGAGATTGGCCGCCGACGAGTTGGCATTGCAATATTTCTCATAGGGTACGAAGATCTGATCCAGCGCCTTGCCGGTAGGAGTATCGTTCACGCCGCCGCCGAAGGCCGTATAGACGTTATTGCCGCCATATGCCAGCCCGCGAAAATCCTGGAACAGCACGGCATCGGCCGGCACTTCGGGTTCGGGAGCCGTCGTCACGGGGCACAGCTCCGTCCATTTCGAATCGATCTTGCCGCTGTCATCCGCAACGGAGGCCGACGCACCGCGCTTCACACGGAAATAGTATGTCGTCGAAGGCTCCAATGCGCCAATAATGAAACGGTTGTACGGATATTTCGAGTTTCCGTCATCGCCGCTGCTCACTTCGTAGGTAAATTCGCGCACAACCTCCGCATCCGCCGCATCGGAAGCCAGCAGCTGCCACGACCACTTCTTCGCCCGGACGACACTGCGGTCGTTGTCCCACTCCATGATGATCTCATGCGAATCGGCACGGAAAACGCGGAGGTTCTCCGGCATTGCCATCCGGTTGGCCGTTTCGCCCTTCACCTCGAAGGTCCCCAGTTCGTTGCCTTCGAGTTTCACCGTGACCTTGAAAACGACCTCTCCGGCCGTTGTCGGTTTCCCCGACACCGCCATCCGGGCCACGCCGTCTCCGGCCTCAAGCGTCACTTCGCCCGACTCTACGCTCAGCCCCTCGGAGCCTGCGCCCGAAACCGTCGCTGCAATGTTCAGCTTCTCGCCGCCCAATGCACGGGAATAGAGCACCGCGATCGATGTATTTTCGACCGTTTCGTTCATACCCATGTCGCCTTCGAGCTCCACGCCGTCGATCGTCACCCTGCCGTTTTCCTGCACGATCGTAACCTTCTGGTCAAAACCCGAACCGGTGACATGCAGCTCCGCACGGCGCTCCTCTCCGGCATTCCGCTGTGCCGTGATCGTTATACGCTGCGAAACGATGCCCTCATCGCCCGGGCCGCTTGTCTTGTCGAACGACAGCCACCCGTCGCTGCCGGAAACGTATGTGCAATCCAATGTCCAGGGCACGGTCGAGCGGATCAACAACTGTTGCGTCGATTCGGTGTAGGGAAAGTCCAGTTCCTTGAAATTCGTCGCCAGACTGTGGGTCACCTCGTCTTCACCGCATGCTCCGAAAGCGAATGCCGCAAGCAATACGCCAAGCCGCATCCATTTGAATCTGTGTAACATTTTCGTAATTTTAGGTGTATGAATAAACATTTGAACAGTTCCGATCCCGCTCTCCTGTTTTTATCATTCATGTTCAGCCGTACAAACTGTACGGCCGCCGCTCGGCGCATCCCGCACGGGCGCTGTTTCCCCGCCGTCAATAGACGGGAGCAATCGCCTCCGTGAAATCGCCGGGGGCCGTAAACGTATCCTGTTCGTAACGATTTCCCCAGCGGTCAACGGCAACCACCTTCAATGCCGCCCGCGGATTGTCGGGCGAAGCCATGAAGAGATGTTTGCATTGCGATTTATAATTGTCGCCGCGCCCGAGCACACCGACGTGATACCCTACGGCCCACGCATCGCTGATATACGGCGATATCATCTGCATCCGTTTGGACTCCCTGCCGTCCTCATAGAGCCAGACCTTCCACTGCGGATCGGCATTCCAGACATTGGCGATCACGACATCCGACGTATAGGGATAGGTGAATCCGCTGTGGGTATCCCCGCCGCGATGCAGACGGATCTGGAACTCTTCGTCATGCAGGCACGACTTGTAGCACCAGTCGGTGATTGTCGCTCCGTTTACTTCGTAAAGGGCATATCCGTTGGGGCACCCGTCGGCATTGAGCGTCGAATGCCACCATACGCCGCACGGTGCGGCATGGATATGTTCATACAGATATTTGCCGGCCGCTGCATCGTTGATATAATTTTCGTTGTAGTGCGTATGCCCGCACATCAGGTGGGCTTCGGCATACTCGCCGAGCAGCGCCTTGACGGCCGGTATATTGCGGGCCGTACCGCCCCGCAGCGGGATATGGTAGCAGAGAATGACCATCCGGTCTTTGGGCACGAAACTCAGGTCGTCCTCCAACCACGCCAGCTGTTCGTCCGTGAAACCTCCCGTATAGCTTGTCCCTGAGGTATAAATCACATTATCCATGCACACCACATGCACATCGCCTCGGTTGAACGAGAAATCGACGGGCCCCATCACATAGCTGTAATAGGAGACATCGCGCGGTGTCGCATCATCGACCTTGTACTTGTCGTGATTGCCCGGCACGGCGAAAACCGGCATGTTGGCCTCGCCGAGCGTCCGCCGCACCGATGCCAGCAGGTCGGGTTTTTCGCCCGTGAGATCACCCAGGGCCACGCCGTAACACGGCACTGCCGATGCGGAAACGGTCCGGTTGACCGCCGTCATCGATTCCCGCGAAAAACGTGTCACCTCGCCGGTGCTGGCCGGCTGCGGATCCCCGATACAGATCAGGCGGAAGTTCGTTTCGGGCGCCGCAAGCAGGTCAAGGGTAAAATCCTGACGGATGCGCGTCTGCGACGTATTGAGCCGTGCATAAAAATCGGGATACCGGTCGCCGCCCAGCTTGATTTTGCAGGTCGAAGGGGTCGAATAATAGACATACTCCGCAGCGCTGTGGCGTTTCATCTCATAGACACCCTCGGCATTGGTGGCCACGCACTGGTAGCCGTCGCTGACCACGACGCCTTCGAGGGGATTTCCCGCGCTGTCGCCGATGAAGCCGTACAGATCGCTCGAAGCGCTGACCTCAATCTGCTTGGGCGGTTCGGGCAGGGGAGTCGCATCATCCCCGTCGCCGCTTTCGCATGCAGCCACAACCAACGGCAACAGGGCAATCCCTGCAAGCCGCCGCAAATAATCCACATATCGTTTCATCTTCTCAACCATTTATTTGATCTCCCTATTTGATCTCCACCAAAGGAATATCGAACAGATAAGCCACCTTGCGCAGCGTATCGCCCACATGTCCCGTACCGATGGCACAATGGTGCGACGGCCCGGCCATACTCCACGCCTCGATGAAATGCCGCGCCCCGCAGGCAAAACGGTAACGGCTGTTCGTGTTCCCGATCTGCAGGGTCGGGCCCGCGACAGATTCGCCCTCGGCCGTCAGCAGGAAAACACCTTCGGGGCCTTCGCAGACCGACAACAGGGTGACGGGCCCCTCTTTGACCTGCATCTGAATCGACAGGCCCTTGCCGGGTTTCCCGTGATAGACCGGCAGCGGAACCAATCCGACCGTCCCTTCGGCAATGGCGAAGTGTGCGGGGCCGTCATGGCCCAGCATGACGATATCGTCGTTGAAATCCAGCGCATAGAACTCCGAAAAGGAGCCTCCGGCGCCCAGCAGCGACAGAATCTTCATCGCCTGCGCATTTTTCACCTCGCACTCTCCGGCTACGGGGATGCCGCGGCCGGTAAGCAGCGTATTGCCGGCGATGACCGATGTCACGATCCCTTCATATTCACTGCCCGGCGTACCTTCGTAATAATAGGCCATCGAACCCAGGGCATGCGCCGCAACCAGCCGGTCGAGAGCCACCGATGTTCGGGCGGCGCGTTCCAGTTCTGCGGCTTCACATTCGGGCGAGACGTCGAACGTCGCACGGAACTCCTCGATCTTCGCCTGCACTTCGGAACCGGGCACCGCTTCGCGCAGCGCATGCAGCTCGCACATTTCGAGCAGTTCGACCTGAGTGCCGAAAACGGCCGACTGACGTGTCAGGTCGGTATATACGTCCAGCATGCCGCAATAGTAGTGGCCCAGAATACCGAGCCGGTTGTTGCGCATGCCGTGTCCTACGCGGGCCGCCGCAAGCCACGCTTCGATCTGCCGCCATGCCGTCGGATCGTCCAGATACCCCGTTACGAAAGTGCACCGGTGACCGCTGCGCTTCATCACGCTGGCTATTTCCGGAGCCGAACAGGCCTGACAGTTCGCCAGCCACATGCCCGTCATACGGCCCCGATCCCCCAACGCATTGAGTTTTTCGTAGTCGATTGCGGCCGCCGGCTGCAGGTTCAACACCACGATCGGGCAACCGATCCGCTCCACGACGGGCAGGATCGTTGACGACAGGCAATAGGTTGCCATATAGAGGAAGACCAGATCGACCCGCTGCTCCGCAAAAAGCGCAGCCGCTTCAAGCGCCCGCTCCGGGGAATCGACCATGCCGCCATCGACAACCTCGATCTGCGGGGTCCGTTCCATCCGTGAACGAATCCGTGTCCGGTAACCGTTCAGTTCGTCGAGCAGGCCGTCAAACTGCCCCCAATAGGTATGAAGGCCCGTTCCGAACAAGCCGATTTTCACTTTTGCATCCATAGAAAAACCATTTGACATCAACAAAAGTAGCGAAGATGCAAACGCTCCGGTTTTCGTTTTTGATTAAATGATTATATATTTGGAATGCCGGCAGACCATTTTCATGAAATTTACACTATCTTTGGTCTCAGGATCGGCCGGCAAGAGGAAATCCCCTTTTCACGGCCGCATGATCAACACAAACGGCCTCAGCCCATGGAAACCTCTGCCCATATCAAGTATCTGTTTGCCAACGAACAGGACAACCGTTGGGGACTGATCGTCACGACGACCGGCTACCAGATCATCGAACCGCATACATCCTATCCGCCGTCGAATCATCCCGTACGCTATCTTTTTTCAGTCGAGAAGGGACGGCGGCTGAACGAATACCAACTCATCTATATCGCTCGGGGCGACGGATCGTTCGTTTCGGAATCCCAGCGCGAAGTTTCGTTTGCGGGCGGAGGGAAGTTCATCCTGCTCTTTCCGGGAGAATGGCACAGCTATCACCCCTCGCAGCGCACAGGGTGGTATGAGTACTGGATCGGTTTTACGGGCCCGGACATCGACCGCAAGGTCGCATCGGGATTTCTCAATCCCCGCAGGCCGCTCTTCAATGTCGGCTATCACGAAGAGATCATCAATCTCTACAAGCTGGCGCTTGAAACCGCCCACAAACAGGAGACCGGATTCCAGCAGATTCTGGCCGGCATCGTGAATCTGCTGCTGGGCTTCGCCTATGCCGAACACAAACAGACCGTGCTGGAAGACATGCAGGTTGCCGAACAGCTCAACAGGGCGAAGATCATCATGCAGGACAATTTCAACAAGAACCCGTCGTGTCAGGAGATCGCGGCGCGCATCTGCATGAGCTACTCGCGATTTCGCCGGCTGTTCCGCCAATATGCGGGATTCGCTCCGGCCCAGTACCTGCTGGAGCTGAAGATAAACAAAAGCAAGGAACTGCTGACCAATACCGCCCTCACATGTCAGGAGATCGCATTCGAGAGCGGATTCGAATATGCGTCGCATTTCAACATCGCATTCAAGAAAAAGACGGGAATCACCCCCAACCAATACCGGGATCTGACGCAGGGACGGCTCACCGAGATCCCCGGCACCCTGTCGCTTTGAAATTTCAACGCCGATACGGACATTGAACATCCTGCGATGCCGCAGCCGATTTCGGTAACCAGAAAGCGGTTTTCAGGATGTCGGGCCGCATAGTCGATAAAATCCTCGACATAAGGGCGGATTGTCTCCACGCCGCCCTGCATGGTCGGAATGGCATAACAACGTCCCGTCGGGCCGGCCCCGACACCCCATCGGGCGCCGAAGACGGCATGGGCAAGCCGTGCGGCGGCGCCGCCATGCAGGCCCTGGAGATTGCTGCCGAAGACGAATATTTCGTCGGCGGCGAGCATCTCGATCCAGTCGGGAGTAATTCGATCGTCATTCATTGCATCCGAAAGATACGAAAAATCGGAACAGGAAGCGATTCAACCGGCAATTTTCAATTCGAAGATACAGTCACACCCCAATTCTCCACCTCTCCGACCGGTTCCCACCGGAGCTTACCGGAACTCACCGGCAAAGGACAACGGCGACCTCCCAAACGGGAGACCGCCGTACTGCCGTTGCAGGGAAAGGCCGGCGCACGGACGCCGCCCTGCGTCACTGCTTCGGATCGAAACGGGCCATCACCCGCTCCATTTTCGCGCGGATGCGGTCATTGCAGAGATTGCCGATACTGCCTTCGTGCGTATGATGCACCTCGCGTGTGGGCCGATAGGTGCCCTCCTGCACCTGCTGTCCCACACGCCGGTAGGCTTCACGGAACGGCACGCCCTGCAGTACCAGCCGGTTGACATCCTCGACCGTAAAGAGGTAGTCGTAACGCGCATCGTCGAGAATATCCCGGCGCACACGGATGTGCTGCAACATGAAATCGCACATCGTCAGACAGTCGTGCAGGGTCGTCGTCGCCGGGAAGAGTATATCCTTGAGAAGCTGCAGATCGCGGTGATAGCCCAGCGGGAGATTCGTCGTCAGCAGCGCGATTTCGTTGGGCACCGCCTGCAGGCGGTTGCACTTGCCGCGCATGATCTCGAAGACATCGGGATTCTTCTTGTGCGGCATGATGCTCGATCCGGTGGTCAGCTCGTCGGGGAACGACACGAAACCGAAATTCTGGCTCATGAACAGGCATACGTCCATTGCAAAACGACCCAGCGTGGCGGCTACGGCCGCAATGGCGTATGCTGCGGCGCGCTCGCTCTTTCCGCGGCTCATCTGCGCCGCCACGACGTTGTAGTTCAGGTCGGCGAAGTCCAGCAGCCGCGTGGTCATCGTGCGGTCGAGCGGAAACGACGAGCCGTATCCTGCGGCCGAGCCCAGCGGATTCTGGTTGGCGATGTCGCAGGCGGCAGCCATCAGCTGCAGGTCATCGACCAGCGTCTCGGCATAGGCGCCGAACCACAGTCCGAACGACGACGGCATGGCGACCTGCAAATGCGTATATCCGGGCATCAGCACGTCGCGATAACGGTCGCTGAGCTCCTGCAGCCGGTCGAACACCTGCCGCACATCGTGCGCCAGACTGCGCAGTTCGTCGCGCAGGAAGAGTTTCAGATCGACCAGCACCTGATCGTTGCGCGAGCGTCCGGCATGAATCTTCTTGCCCACTTCGCCCAGCCGCCGCGTAAGCAGCAGTTCGACCTGCGAATGGACATCCTCCGTTCCCTCCTCGATTTCGAACGTGCCGGCGGCGATCTCGTCGCGGATCTGCTCCAGTCCGCCCAACAGCGTCTTCAGCTCGTCGGCCGTGAGCAGGCCGATGTGCTCCAGCATCCGGATGTGCGCCATCGAGCCTTCGACATCGTAACGTGCCAGCCGCATGTCCAGACGGCGGTCATCGCCCACCGTAAAGCGTTCGATCCATTCGTCGGGTTCGAAACCCTTGTCCCATAATTTCGCCATTTCTCAAAAATATTTGGCCAGTTGTGCAATGTATTCGATATAGGTTGCCACGCCGTCGCAGACCTCCTGCCGTTCGACATATTCGTCGGCCGTATGGGAACGTGCCGAATCGCCGACGCCCATCTTGAGCGACGGGAAAGGCATGAGTGCCATGTCCGACGTCGTAGGCGAGACGAAGCGCCCGATGCCGAGCGCCGCAGCAGCCCGCACCAGCGGATGGCTTTCGTCGATGGCCGAAGCGCGGATGCGCGTCGAACGCGGCACGACCTCCGAACGCATGTGGCGCCGGATGATCCCGACCGTCTCCTCGTTCGTATAGGCATCGGTCGTGCGGATATCCACCACGAAGCGGCACTCCGCCGGCACGACATTGTGCTGTGTCCCGGCTTCGATCTGTGTCGCCGTCATGCGGATGGGCCCCAGCAGCGACGACTGGCGGTCGAAACGATACCCGCGCAGCCATGCGATGTCATCGAGCGCCAGATAGAGGGCATTGACTCCCTCGTCGCGGGCCGCATGTCCGGCCCTGCCGTGCGCCGTGCAGTCCAGCACCACCAGCCCCCGCTCTCCGACGGCCGCCTGCATGCGGGTCGGCTCCCCCACCAGCGCCATGTCGATCGGCCCCAATACGGGCAGCAGGGCCCGCGAACCGTGCTCACCCATGCACTCCTCTTCGGCCGAGAGGGCCAGCAGCAGGTTGAACGGCAGCACAGCGTCATAATAGTGCAGAAACGTCTCCGTCAGGGCCGCCACCGAACCGCCGGCATCGTTCGCCCCCAAGCCGTAGAGGCGGTCGCCCTCCCACGTCGCCGCAAAGGGTTCGCGCGTCCATGTCGCGGCCGGACGCACCGTATCGTGATGCGAATTGAGCAGCAGCGTCGGCTTTGCGGGATCGAAATGCGCGCAACGCACATGGAGGTTGTTATGGAGCCGTTCGGCCGTCACGCCGTGCGCGGCCAGATGAGCCGCGAGCAGATCGGCCGTGCGCCCCTCGTCACGCGACACCGAAGGCGTCGCCACAAGACGCTCCAACAAGGCCACCGCCCCGCTCTGCAACGTTTTCAGATCCATTTTCCGCATCTCTTCCTATTTCGTTTCTCCTTTATCGGTGTCAGCCGATTTTCAACAGCCGGTCACTCCGCAAGCGGCATCTTCCATCGCCATCCGGTCGGGCGCGCTCCCTGCATCGGCTCTACTTCCGGATCGTGGTGCCGCTCTCGGAGAGCAGTTCGTCGGCCCGCTTGATCACCACGCACGACACGCCGCCGTCAATGGCGCGGAACGCACCGTCGATCTTGGGCAGCATGCCCTTGTTGATGATGCCTTCAGCCCGCAGTGCGGCATACGATTCAGGGGTAATCTCGGCAATGACACTCGCCTCGTCCTCCACATCGCGCAGCACGCCGCGCTTCTCGAAACAGAAGACCAGACGTGTCGGTGCGATGCGCGCCGCCGCAACAGCCACGGCCGAAGCCACGCTGTCGGCATTCGTATTGAGCAGCGTGCCATGCCCGTCGCAGGTGATGGCACAGAAGACGGGCGTCAGCCCCGCATCGAGCAGCGATGCAAGCAGATCGCTCCGCACGCCGTCGGGCGCGATGTCGCCCACATAGCCGTAATCAACCTCGCCGACGGCACGGCGCACCGAGGTGATGGCGTCGCCGTCGGCTCCCGACAATCCGATCGAACGGCATCCGGCCGCCGACAACGCCGCGACAAGCTGCTTGTTGACCAATCCCGCATAGACCATCGTCACCACGTCGAGCGTCTGGCGATCGGTCACACGCCGTCCGTCGATCATGCGGCTCTCGATCCCCAACTGCGCGGAGAGCCGCGTAGCGAGCTTGCCGCCGCCATGTATGAGGATCTTCGGACCCTCGAGTGCCGCGAAGTCCGCCACGAAACGGGCCGTCGCTTCGGGAGAGTCGATCACATTACCGCCGATCTTGACGACCGTAATCATTCCGTTATTCTTTTGTATCATCTTCTCTCTTACCAAACAGTTCGTCTTTCCGCCTCTCACAAGATTCCAGACTATTCACCCGAATTTTTCACCCATCTCCGGTTGCAGGTCCACGGCCTTCAATCTGCGCCACCTTTCCGGCGCACGGATGCATCCGCCTCTTCAGGTCTTCAACGACCGCGGTGCAACACGTCCGGGCACCCTGTCCCTCCCTGCAAAACCTCAGAGCCGAAGGTGCGGCAGTACCAAACTCACCGCCGCGCCCCCTTGACCAGGTCAAAGTGATTCCAGCAGGCGTTTGAGCACCACCTGTGCCGAAATCTCGCGGTTGGCCGCTTCGGGAATCACCAGACTGCGCGGCGACTCGATCACCTCGTCCGTGACGATCATGTTGCGCCGCACGGGCAGGCAGTGCATGAAATAGGCGTTGTTCGTAAGCGCCATCTTCTCCGTATCGACCGTCCAGCTGCGGTCGCGGCTCAGCACCTTGCCGTAGTTGGGATCGGCATAGGCCGCCCAGTTCTTGGCATAGACGAAGTCGGCACCCTCCAGCGCCCGACGCTGGTCATACTCCACACGGGCGTTACCCACGAACCGCGGATCGAGCTCATAGCCTTCGGGATGGGTAATCACGAAGTCGTACCCCGCCGCATTCATCCACTCGGCAAAGGAGTTGGGCACGGCCTGCGGCAGCGCATTGGGATGCGGCGCCCAGGTCATCACCACCTTCGGACGCTCCCTGGTCTTGTACTCCTCGATGGTGATCAGATCGGCAAAGCTCTGCAACGGATGGCGCGTCGCGGCCTCCATCGAGAAGACCGGACGTCCCGAATAGCGGATGAACTGTTCGAGCACGCGCTCCTCGTAATCCTCGGCCTTGTTCTGGAAACGCGCGAACGACCGTATGCCGATTATATCGCAGTAAGACCCCATCACGGGAATCGCCTCCAGCAGATGTTCGGCCTTGTCGCCGTCCATCACCACGCCGCGCTCCGTCTCCAGTTTCCATGCACCCTGATTGACGTCGAGCACCATGACATTCATCCCCAGATTCATCGCCGCCTTCTGTGTCGAGAGCCGCGTCCGCAGGCTGGAGTTGAAAAAGAGCATCAGCAGGGTCTTGTTGCGTCCCAGGTGCCGGAAGGCGAAGCGGTCGCGTTTGATCTCCAGCGCTTCGGCTACCGCCGTCTTCAGATCGCCGATATCGGCGACACAGGTAAATTTCCGCATAATCGTATCGTTTGATTCGGGGAGGCTCCCCGCATTTTCCATTATTCAGTCCAAAGAGCCGCAACGCCGCAAATCGCGCCTGCCACAGCATCGGACTTCCCAAGCGGCGGCATCGGGACCCGTCGTATCCGGACAAAACGGCCCGCTCAGGATCGGAGCGACGGAAACCGGGAAAGAGAGGCCCCGACACTCCGAACTGGAACGCTGTCCGCCGGATTGACCTCACGGCCAATGCCGCCGTACAACGACGGGCGCAACCGGCAAGAATCTACTCCACCAGACTCCGAAGCCGTTCGACAAAGGTATCGGCCTGCGCCTCGCTCAGCCCCAGTGCCGGCAGCAGCCGCACCGTATGCGCTCCGGCGCCGCCCGTAAAGGTATGACGCTCGAAAACCAGCCGGCGGCGCAACTCGGCAGCCGAGCCCTCGACATCGAAGCCGATCATCAGGCCCCGGCCGCGCACATCGTGCAGTGCCGGAATCCCGCGCAACCGCCCGATGAGGTGCTTCCCCACACGACGGGCATTCTCCACCAGCCTCTCTTCGGCCACCACATCCGCAACGGCAATGGCCGCCGCACACGCCAGATGATTGCCGCCGAAGGTGGTGCCCAGCATCCCCTTGCGGGCCTCGAACTGCGGCGCAATCAACACTCCGCCGATCGGGAATCCGTTGCCCATACCTTTGGCCATCGTGATCAGATCGGGACGGATACCGGCCCACTCGTGGGCGAAGAAACGGCCCGAACGGCCGTAGCCCGACTGGATCTCGTCGAGAATCAGCACCGTCCCCGTCCGCTCGGTCACCTCGCGCAAGGCCTGCAGGAAGGCCGGCTCCGGACACCGGATTCCCGCCACACCCTGAATGCCTTCAATGATCACGGCGGCAAACTCCCGCGATGCGAGCTTCCGTTCAACGGTCCCGATATCGTTCAGCGGCACGAATTCCACATACTCCGTCGTATTGAAGGGCGAGCGGATCGCCGGATTGTCCGTCACCTCGACGGCTCCCGACGTCCGGCCGTGAAAGGCGCCGCCGAAAGCCAGCACACGCGCCCTCCCCGTATGGAACGACGCCAGTTTCAAGGCGTTCTCATTGGCCTCGGCGCCCGAATTGCACAGGAACAGGCGATAGTCGTCGTACCCCGACAACCGGCCCAGTTTCGCAGCCAGCTCCCGCTGCAGCGAATTTTCCACCGAATTGGAATAGAAACCCAGCCGTGCAGCCTGCTCCGAGATCCGCTTCACATAGTGCGGATGGGCATGACCGATCGAGATGACGGCGTGACCGCCATACAGGTCGAGGTACTCCGTTCCGGCGGCATCATAGACATAACTGCCGCAGCCCCGCACCGGTTCGACCGGATATAATGAATAGACATCGAACAACTCCATCGTCTTCTCTATTTCCTTAATAATTCGACATTGAGAAACGGATGCGTCCCAAAGAAGCACGGCTTCCGCCCCTCATCTTTCGCGGCACAGGCTGCCGGGACCCGCCCCCTGGCTTCCGGGTCGCCGCTTTTTTCCCGTCCCTCGCCTTACGGCTCCGGCCCATTCTTCACACACGGCCTTCAACCCTCCGGCACGGACGTATCAGAAAGCGCTTGCCTTGAGGTGCAGCCCTTCGCGCTCGTCGAGACCGAACATCAGATTCATGTTCTGCACGGCCTGTCCCGACGCACCCTTGAGCAGATTGTCCACCACCGACACGATGTGGAGCTTGCCGCCGTACTTGGCCGGCTGCACCAGCGCCTTGTTCGTATTGACCGCCTGTTTGAGATCGACCGGACGCTCCGGCACGAACGTAAAGGCCGCATCGGCATAATAGTCCCGATACAATGCCTGCGCCTCCTCCTGCGTCAGATCGCAATCCGTATAGACGCTGGCCAGAATGCCGCGGGCGAAATCGCCGCGCATCGGCACGAAGTTGATCTGCGGGGCATCGCCCCCCTGCAGGGCGCCGAGCGTACGCCCGATCTCCAGCAGATGCTGGTGTGTAAAGGCCTTGTAAACCGAGAGATTGTCCGTGCGCCAGCTGAAATGCGTCGTGGCCGAAGGTTTCACTCCGGCGCCTGTCGAACCCGTCACGGCCGTCACATGCACCTCGTGGCGCAGCAACCCGCGTGACGCCAGCGGCAGCAGCGCCAGCTGGATCGCCGTAGCGAAACAACCGGGATTGGCCACACGCCGCGCACCCCGCAGCCGTTCACGGTTCAGTTCGGGCAGTCCGTAAACGAATCCGCACGACTCGTCGCGGAAATCCTGCGCCAGATCCACGATCCGCAGACCGGCCGGAATCTCGTTCGCTTCGAGGAACCTGCGGCTGTCGCCGTGCGCCGAACAGAGGAACAGCAGGTCGATCGCCCGCAGGTCGTACTCAGCAGCGAAACGCAGATCCGTTTCGCCCGTCAGGCCGCCATGCACGTCGCTCACGGCATTGCCGGCGTTGCTCGCACTGTGCACGAAGACGATCTCGGCCGCAGGATGGTTCACCAGCAGCCGCAGCAGTTCACCGGCCGTATAACCGGCACCGCCGATGACGCCGATTCTCATTCCTCCTCCTTTCCGTTGCGTTTCTGCACGTTGTAGTAGATCTTCATCTGGTTGCCCAGAATCTTCGTGAAGCCCTTCACGTCATCGGCCGTCCACGCCTTGTTCACTTCGCCGTACTCGCCGAAATCGGTCTTCATCAAGTCGAATGGCGAATCGACACCCACCAGCGTATAGCAGTAGGGGCGCAGCGTCAGCTCGACCGTACCCGAAACGTTCCGCTGCGAATGGTCGAGGAAGCGTTCGATGTCCCGCATCACGGGTTCGAGATACTGCGCCTCGTGGAGGAACATGCCGTACCATGTCGAGAGCTGCTCCTTCCAATAAAGCTGCCACTTGGTCAGCGTATGTTTTTCGAGCATCTTGTGCGCGGCGATGATCAGCATCGGCGCCGCAGCCTCGAAGCCGACACGGCCCTTGATGCCGATGATCGTATCGCCGATGTGCATGTCGCGGCCGATGCCGTATTGCGAACCGACCGCCTCGACGGCGCGGATCGCCTCAACCTTGTCCGCATAGGCCTTGCCGTCAACGGCCGCAACTTCACCCCGCTCGAAAGTGATCTTCAGCGTCCGTTCGTCGTGCGCCGTCACCTGCGACGGATAAGCCTCCTCGGGCAGCGTCTGCTCGGAATGCAGGGTCTCCTTGCCGCCGATCGACGTTCCCCAAAGGCCTTTGTTGATCGAATACTCCATCTTCTTGAAGTCGGCCGTATAGCCGTGTTTCCTGAGGTATTCGATCTCATATTCGCGCGTAAGCGTCAGGTCGCGCGTCGGCGTGATGATGCCGATCTGCGGCGCGAGAATCTGGAACGTCAGGTCGAAACGCACCTGATCGTTTCCGGCGCCCGTCGAACCGTGCGCCACATAGTCGGCACCGATCTTCTTGGCATATTCGATGATGGCGATGGCCTGGAAAATACGCTCCGAACTTACCGAAATCGGGTAAGTGCCGTTGCGCAGGATATTCCCGAAAACCATGTATTTGATACTCCTGGAGTAATACTCCTGCTCGATATCGAGCGTGGCATGGCTCGCCGCACCCAACCGATAGGCCTTCTCCTCGATCGTCTTCAATTCTTCGGCCGAGAAACCGCCCGTGTTGGCAATGGCGGTATGCACCTCGTACCCCTTCTCTTCCGAAAGGTATTTCACACAAAACGAGGTATCGAGACCTCCGCTGAACGCCAATACTACCTTCTGCTTTTCCATCTTATTCCGTTTTTTCTGATTATCCCTTCAATTTAACACGCTTTCCGCCCTTTTGATTTGATTCGGCACGGCCACTTCCCGAACCGTCCTGTCATTTGATCTTCAGCCGGTCATTTGATCTTCAGACTGAAAATCTTCTTCAGCCAGTTGCGGAATGCCATCAGGTAAGGCACAAACCGCGAATGGTTCGGATCGGGCGCCTTCGGGTCGTAAAGCATCCCCGTACACAGACACATGCGGCGATGGTTGCGTTGCAGGATATCGTAGTTGCAACACCCCTCGCAGCCCTTCCAGAAGGTTTCGTCATCGGTCAATTCCGAGAAGGTCACAGGCACATACCCCAAACGGGAGTTGAGCTTCATGACCGGAAGCGATGTGGTGATACTGAAGATTTTGGCATGCGGGAACCGTCCTCGGGCCAATTCGAATGTCTTTTTCTTGATCCGCGCCGCCAGACCCATGTGACGATATTCGGGTCTCACGATCAGACCTGATGTGGCTACATAATCACCGTGCTCCCAGCACTCGATGTAGCTAAATCCGACCAGCCGCCCGCCGTCGAGGGCCACAACGGCCTTGCCTCCCCTGATTTTGGAGGCAATGTACTCCGGCGAACGCTTGGCGATGCCGGTACCACGCTGCAATGCCGATTCATAGATCAGACGACAGATCTCCTCTGCAAATTTTGCATGATCCGCCTCGGCAAAAACCACGTGAATCGAATTCATTCCCATGTCTTGCTAAAAAGGTAAAACAAAATGTCAGTAACCAACCTGCCGATTTTCAGGTTATGTCGGGCAAAGTTAAGGGAAATATCCGGAATTTGTCGCTTTCAGCCCCGAAAATATCGGCCGAAGAGAAAGATTCGTCGCAAAACGGAACGGAAACAGTCCGGCGCTGCGGCCGGAACGAGCAAACTGTAAGGCGGCGGAATCGGCCATACGGATACACCATGCCCCGATCGGCGGCGTCTGTGCAGCACCGAAAGGCGCGAACTTCCGGCCGGTTCTTCCGATTTGTAATCGGGCCGGCGGCTCTCCGGCCCCCGATCGGATCCGATACCGCACGCAGGGCATCCCTCCGTCGCTTCGCATTCGGCCGTTTGCCGGTTCCGGCTCCCGTATGGGCAGGCACACCCGGCCGGAATCCGTTTTCCGTATCGCGCCGCACAGGCGGATACGGAGCGCGGCAAAGAAGTCTTTGCGCAGACGTTCGGCAATTCCGATCCATGCAAAGTCCAAAATATTCCGACTCTTTTTACAGTTTTTTTTAACTTTGCGGAAAAATACCCCTTGACATGTTCAAAGAGACTCTCGTCAGCATTGCCGAACGTACCGGATTCTCCGTTTCGACCGTTTCGCGCGTCTTGAGCGGCAAAGCCGCCAAATACCGCATCAGCGATAAAACGATCGCCCTCATCGCCCAGGAGGCACGGCGCTGCAACTTCACTCCGAGTCTGTTGGCTAAAGGGTTGCGGACGAACCGCACCGACACGTTGGGACTGCTCATACCGAGCATCGACAACCCCTATTTCGCCCATATCGCCAGCATTATCGTCCAGGAAGCCCGTACACGCGGCTACAAGGTGATCCTTATCGACACGAGCGAAGACGAACAAAACGAACAGGAAGGCGTCCGGTCGCTGATCTCACGGAAAGTCGATGGCATTCTGATCGCTCCGGCAGGCGGCGATCCCGCTTTTCTCGAATCGGTCGCACAACAGACGCCCGTCGTCTGCATCGACCGCTGCTTTGCCGAGACTTCACTTCCCTACGTCGTCACGGACAATTTCCGTGGAGGGCGCGAAGCTACGCAATACCTGATCGACCACGGGCACGAACGCATCCTGTGCATTCAGGGAGTACGGCATTCGATGCCTTCGGCCGAACGTGTGGCAGGCTACCGTCAGGCCCTCGCGGAAAACGGGATCAAACAGCGGGCACAGGTCGCGGGCGACGGGTTCTCGATCCGCAACGGCTATGAACAAACCTTGCGGGCGCTGCATCTGCGCCATCGTCCGACGGCAATTTTCGCGCTGAGCAACACCATTCTGCTCGGTGCGCTCAAGGCGATCAGAGAACTGCGACTGCGCATTCCGGACGACATATCGGTACTTTCATTCGACAACTACGAATACCTCGATTATCTCGACCCCTCCGTTACCCGCATCAGCCAGCCCAGTGCCGAAATCGGGGCGCAGGCGATGGAGATTCTCCTGCGCCGCATAAACGGCGATGCCCCGCAAGCCGTCCAACTGCGGCTTGCACCGTCGCTCGTTGCCTGCCGTTCGGTCAAAAGGCTGTAACGCCGGAGGAGCCGAAGAGCCGCGGTTCATGAATCGTCCGTGCATATATCCTGAACAAAATCCGGCGCAAGCGCATCGAGACGGGAGACAGGGGCATGTGCGATTGTCCGACAGGGTCGCCTCCCGCCGAAAAACCGGGGTTCTGCCGGCCGGGGCAAACTCCGCGGCGGACTGTCCGTATCGCGAACGGGGAGGGCCGGGCCTGAAAACACAAGCGGGCGCCACATCCATGCAGACCGCCAAAGTCCGTCGAATGCAATGGAGAAATCCATGAAAACGGACGAATTTCCGCATATAGTCTTCGCTTTTTCGAATAAAATCGGTAAATTTGCATAGAAAAGCAAAATCTCCGATCTGCTACCGACCCAAAAATAAACCAAAACGATGAAAACTCAGAAACTGGGATCCGCATTGCTGCTGGGAGCAGCGGCGGTTCCTGCAATGACCGCAGTCTCCTGCGGCAGCGGCACGGCTCCGGAACGCAAGCCCAATGTCATCTTCATCCTGATGGACGACGCCGGATACGGCGACTTCGGCTGTTACGGCCAGACGCGCATCGAGACGCCCAACATCGATTCGCTGGCGGCACGGGGTATCCGTTTCACGAACATGTACTCCGCCGCACCGCTCTCATCACCATCACGCTGCGGGCTGCTTACCGGCATGCACATGGGGCACGCCCAAATCCGCTCCAACGACGAGATGACAGAACGCGGCGACGTATGGAACCACGAAGCCGTGCTGCGCGACTCGACGCTCGAAGGAGAGGCTCCGATGCAGGCCGGCACCCGAACGCTCGGCACGGAGATGCAGCGCGGCGGTTATCGCACGGCGATGATCGGCAAATGGGGCCTGGGAGACCCGACATCGGAGAGTATCCCCAACAAGATGGGATTCGACGAGTATTTCGGTTATATCTGCCAGCGGCAGGCACACTGCTACTATCCGCCTTTCCTGTGGGAGAATGACCACCGCATCTATCTTGACAACAAGCTGCTGCCGCCCAACACGCCCCTCGACGAAGGAGCCGACCCACGGGATCCGCACAGCTACGACAAATATACGCAGCAGCAATACAGTCCCGATCTGATGTACGAACGGGTATTGCGGTTCGTGAACGAGAACCGGGACCGGCCCTTCTTCCTGATGTGGACGACGCCCATTCCTCACAGCCCGATGCAGGCTCCCGACGAGATGGTGCAGTACTATGTCGAAAAGTTCGGAGACGAGGAGCCGATCGAAGGCAGGAAATACTTCCCGTCGCGCTGGCCGCGCGCCACCTATGCCGCCATGATCACCTATTTCGACCGGCAAGTCGGCGGGTTGGTTGCCGAGCTCAAGCGTCTCGGCATCTGGGACGATACGATCATCATCTTCACGAGCGACAACGGCCCGGCTTCGAACTCCTGCTCTTCGACCGAATGGTTCCAGAGCGCACACCCCTTCCGCAGCGGCAAGGGCTGGGGCAAATCGTCGTTGCGCGAAGGCGGCATCCGCATGCCCTTCATCGTGGCGTGGGGCGATCGCATCGCACCGCATGTCAACGACCACATCGGGTACTTCCCCGACATGATGCCCACCTTGTGCGACATTGCGGGAATCGACACCCCGCCCACCGACGGGATTTCGATCTGGCCGACCATACGCGGCGACGAAAAGCGGCAGCGCGAACACGAATATCTTTACTGGGAGTTCCCGCGCGGAGACGGCTGGGTCGCCGTGCGGTGGGGCGACTGGAAAGGATTGCTGCGCGAGGCATCGAAGGGAAACACGCGGATGGAACTTTACGACGTGAAGAACGACCTGCTTGAGGAACAGGACGTCGCCGCCGACCACCCCGACATTGTCGCGCGGATGTGGGAGTTCATCCGCGCATCGCATACCGAAGCCGGAAACCCGCTCTTCCGAACCACGATTACGATTCCGGAAAAGATCGATTGAAGGCGCTCCGAATCGCCGCTCCACCTCGTCGGAGGCGTCAAGGCCTTCTGCATCCGGTCTTACTACTCCGCCGTCCGCACCGTACAACCGACGGGAAGCCGAAAAAATCACGGCTGACGGGGGGGGGCCGCCGCACCAAAGGGAAACACGCCGAAGAAAAGGAAGACGCAAGGTGCGGGGGCGGGAGTGCCACAGGAACGGGAGGAATCCGGCGGAACGGCAGCCGGCATGTTCCTTCCGATCCATTTTTATGTTATCTTTGCCGCGGATAATTAAAAAAGCTGTATCTGATTGATACACAGAATGGAATTGAAGAGTGTGAGATTTTAGGTAACGATTTAGCGACATTCAGAACGCTCTGACTTGCTGCGGTTTACCTCATAGATTCAAA
>CALUKI010000032.1 GCA_944321175.1 uncultured Alistipes sp. | reverse complement strand
AGGGAGGGGCGCAACCAGCTCTTCGTCGACCGCAACATCTTCCCGCAGACGCTCGACGTGCTGCTCACGCGCAGCGAACCCTTCGGCATCGAACTGATCATCGACGAATACGACCAATACGAATTTTCGGGCAAGGAGTTCGGCGCCATCCTGCAATATCCGGCCGCCGACGGTGCCGTCCGCGACTACGCCGCCTTCGTCGAAGCGGCACACGCCCACGACGCGAAGGTAACGGTTGCCGCCGATCCGTTGTCGCTGGCGCTGCTGAAGGCTCCCGGAGAGTGGGGCGCCGACATCTGCGTCGGCTCGGCGCAACGGCTCGGCACCCCGATGGGATTCGGCGGCCCGCATGCCGGCTACATGGCCACACGCGAAGCCTACAAGCGCCAGATGCCGGGGCGCATCATCGGCGTTTCGGTCGATCGGCTGGGCAACCGCGCACTGCGCATGGCGCTCCAGATGCGCGAACAGCACATCAAGCGCGAACGCGCCACCTCGAACATCTGCACCGCCTCGGCGCTCATGGCTTCGATGACGGGCCTCTACTGCGTCTATAACGGCGCCGAAGGATTGCGCCGCGCGGCACAGACCGCCCATACGGCAGCCTGTGACACGGCGCGCGCACTCGAAACCCTGGGATACAAACTCACGAACCGCAGTTTCTTCGACACGCTCGACATCGAAGCCGAGGCCGCCGTCATCCAGTCGCTCGCACTCGAACACGGCTACAACTTCTTCTATCCGTCGGAGGAGCGGGTGCGGCTGTCGTTCGACGAGGTGACCACCGGCGAGGAGGTGGCGGAGGTCATCGCCCTCTTCGCCGAAGCGCGGGGCCGCAAGGCCAAAAGCTACAAGAGCCACGCCGAGAGCACGCTGCCCGAAGCGCTGCGCCGCACGTCGGCAATCCTGACCGAGCGGGTCTTCAACTCCTACCGCAGCGAGAGCGCCCTGATGCGCTACATCAAGCAGTTGGAACACCGCGACATCTCGCTGGCCGATTCGATGATCCCGCTCGGTTCGTGCACGATGAAACTCAACGCCGCCGCACTCATGCAGCCGCTGTCGCTGGCGGGATTCCAGAACATGCACCCCTTTGCACCGGTCGAACAGGCCGAGGGATACATGGAGCTGATCGCGTCGCTCGAACACGATCTGGCGGTCATCACCGGTTTCGCGGCCTGCTCGCTGCAACCCAATTCGGGCGCTGCGGGCGAATATACGGGTCTGATGGTGATCCGGGCCTACCACCAGTCGAAAGGTCAGGGCTACCGCAACGTGATCCTCATTCCGGCATCGGCACACGGCACCAATCCGGCATCCGCGGCGATGGCCGGCATGAAGATCGTCACGGTGGCGTGCGACGCCAACGGCAACATCGACGTCGAGGATCTCAAGCAGAAGGCCGAAGAGCACTCGTCGGAACTCTGCGGGCTGATGGTCACCTATCCTTCGACACACGGCGTCTTCGAGAGCCGCATCCGCGAAATCGTCGATGCGGTGCACGATGCCGGCGGGCAGGTCTATATGGACGGTGCGAACATGAATGCACAGGTGGGACTGACGAATCCGGGCTACATCGGCGCCGACGTCTGCCACCTCAATCTCCACAAGACGTTCGCCATGCCGCACGGCGGCGGCGGTCCGGGTGTCGGCCCGATCTGCGTGGCCGAACATCTGCGGGCGTTCCTGCCGTCGCACTCCATTGCGGCAACGGGCGGCGACGAGGGGATCACGGCCGTTGCATCGGCGCCCTGGGGCTCAGCGCTGCTGCTGCCCATCACCTACGGGTACATCAAGATGCTGGGCGGCGAGGGATTGCGCCGCGCCACCGAGATGGCTATCGTCAATGCCAACTACATGTCGTCGGCGCTCAAGGAGGAGTTCCGCACCTACTACACCGGCGAGACCGGACGCGTGGGGCACGAGATGATCCTCGACCTGACGAATTTCAAACACGACTACGGCATCGACTGCGGCGACATCGCCCACCGGTTGATGGATTACGGGTTCCATGCGCCGACGCTGTCGTTTCCGGTTCATGAAACGCTGATGGTCGAGCCGACCGAGTCGGAGCCGAAGGCCGAGATGGATCGTTTCATGGAGGCGCTGGTGCGTATCAAGCGCGAATGCGGGGCGGCCGTCGGGCAGAGCGACAACGTAGTGGTCAATGCGCCGCATACGGCCCGCGAAATCGCCGGCGAATGGGCGCATCCCTACTCGCGCGAGGAGGCAGCCTTCCCGCTGCCATGGATCGCCGAATCGAAGTTCTGGCCCCATGTCACGAAGATCGACAACGGCTACGGCGACCGCAACTTGGTCTGCCGCTGCACGGAGTAGATCGACTCACATCTCAATACAAAGAGGAGCCTCGCAGTCGAGACTCCTCTTTATTATTAAGAATGATGGTAATTTGAATCCATCATATATTATTTACAAATCTTCTCCATTGGCTTGATTGCATACATTGTCGTAATACATCAATATATAATATCTGCCATAACGTTCATCAATCATAAACCAAACAGATCTATTCATCATATCCGCAATAAAACTGTCCTGCTCATCTAAATTCTGCTCCGTATCTGCATCATTTGTTTCAAGTTGATAATAAGCTGCCTGATATCGTTTATTATGAACTGTCATCTCGTAAGAGATATTCTCATCTTCCGATAAAGTATATTTACCCAACGAAAAATATCGGTCATTCTCGCTGAACTGTTGACAAAGATTGTTGAATCTTATTTTAATGTCACTTTCATTTGAAGGAACTGCGTCAGCCACCATAATACGGTACACCTTATTGTTGTTGGTACCAACATAGATGTGCACATCTCTTCCGTTGAATTCGCCTTTCAAACAATCATAAGCGGAATCATAGGTATACCCTTTTTCCTTTAATTTCCCGATCATATCGGATTTATAGCCATCCATCGGAATACCAAGAAATTTCGTTACACTTTTTTGTTGCGCGGGTACAATCTCCGACAAGAGCAACATCACGATCAAAGACAAAAGTTTTTTCATAGTTGTTGGGATTTGCATTTACTGCTCAGAGGCCCCATCATGAGCATATCAAAACAGAAGCGTGGGACCATTATCCACATCCTAAAATGCAGGCCCTGAGAAAACCCTCGTAAACAGATGCAGAAATAACAGCTCCACGCTGTATGCGCGGAAACCATTACGCCGTCTCTTGTTTACTCGGTAGAAGTTTCTCAGGCTTCGCATTTACAAGAAGAAGACATAACGCCTCTTTAACAAACAGGATAAAAACATTCCTTTATCCTTTTACAGGGATATACAATCCTGTCAATATACACAAACTTCGAACAAAGAAATCCGGTCTCATTCTCACTACTTTTCACGACAAGATTGCCGAAATCCGTGAAAATGCACTATCTTTGCTCGACTTTTGCAGCCAACGCTCCGCAATAACTGTTTTGACAAATAATCAATACGATAACTATGAAAGCTGAAAACAACAAAATGGTGGCGGTGAACTACACGCTCACCGTCGATGACAGGATCGCCGACCAGTCGCAGCCCGGCAAACCGCTGGAATTCATCTTCGGAACCGGCATGCTGCTGCCCAAGTTCGAGGCCGCCATCGCCGGCAAGGAGCCCGGTGAAAAGGTTGCCTTCACGCTCGCTCCCGCAGACGGATACGGCGAGCCCGTCGAAGAACTGATCATCGATCTGCCCAAAACCACCTTCATGATCGACGGCAAACTGGCTGAAGAGTACCTCTCCGTGGGAAACCAGATTCCGATGTCCAATGCTCAGGGCCAGCGCATGGTGGGTGTCGTAAAGGAGATCGGCGATCAGACCGTCAAAATGGACTTCAACCACCCGATGGCGGGGAAGACGCTCAATTTCGAGGTTGAAGTCGTTTCGGTGCGCGACGTCACGCCCGAAGACCTCGCAGGGCACTGCGGCTGCGGCGATTGCGGCTGCGGCGACGGCTGCCATTGCGACGGGGAGCCGCATCACGATGAATGCGGCTGCCACGGCTGCCATTGATCGGCGGAACGACCCGAAAGCGAAGGCCGGCCGAAAGCCGGCCTTTCCCGACGGACCGCAATCCGGAATTCCGCCATCAGCGCCGTTCCGGCATCCGGTCCGTTCTCCGGCAACAGCGCCTGCCCCGATCCGGAACAGCTCTCGTGCAGCAAATACGAAGATCCGCCGCCGTTCCTGAAAACAATCTGTCCGAACCGCACAAAACAGATCCGTCGTGCTTTTCACCATTGCCCAATACCTTGAATCGGTACTCAACGCGCACGGTCTGACCCGCACGTTGGGCGAGATCGACGTATGCCGCAATGCCGACGGCCAACCCCTCTATTACACGGGAAACAGTTCGATCGTGTTCCGCCTCCACTCCGAGAAGGGCGACCGGATGCTCAAATGTTACACCCGGCCCCATCGCAATCTGGAGAAAATATACGGCGCCCGCCTGCGGCCTTCGGAACTCTTTTTGTACACATCGTCATCCGAAGGCGTCTGGACGGACGTCGTTGTGGACGAATGGATCGAAGGCGAATCGCTCAGCAATGTATTCCACCGTGCGGTGGCAGATCGGGATCGGACGCTGCTCGGAAAAACGGCCGAAGCCTTCGATCTGCTGGCGGCACGGCTGCTGCCCGCAGCATGGGCGCACGGCGACCTGAAACCCGACAATCTGATCTGGAACGGCTCGGAACTTCGCATGATCGATTTCGATGCGGTTTTCCTGCCGGAGTTTCACGGCCAGCAGAGTCCGGAGCTGGGGACCAAAGCCTTTCAGCACCCTTCGCGCACACGAAACGACTTCAACGCGTCGCTCGACGACTATCCCGCCGCACTGATCGCCACGGCACTCCACGCCGCAGCCTGCGATCCTTCGTTGGCAGCACGCTACGCCGATACCGACGGCATGCTGCTCGACCCGGCGGAGATACTCGCCGGACAAAGTTCCGCCTACGACGGGATCCTCGATCTTTTCGCCCGCTGCGGCGACGCGATCGGTTACCGCACGGCGCAACTGCTCGCATCCCCTACCCTGCGGATTCCGCAGGCGGCAACGCTCTTCGCCTGGCGCATCCGCCCTTTGCGAAAACCTGCCGAAACACCCGAACTAGATGTCGCAGACGGACGATGGGGCTTCCGCATCGGATCCCGCTTCGTCATCCCGCCCGTATGGGACAACGGCTTCGACTTCAGCGAAGAGGTCGCGGCCGTAGCGCTCGGCGGCAGATGGCATTTCATCGATACGGCAGGTTGCGTCGTTCTGAACTGCCCGCCCTGCGATGCCGTAAAACCGTTCCGGAACGGCGTGGCGGAGCTGCTGCGCAACGGTGTAAGGGAGAAAATCGGCCACCCGTTGAAAAACTCGTACTAAATCTTTATCTTTGTTCATTCGGTAAAACGCTCCTATGTACGAATACAGGCATCTGACTTCCGTGGAGATTGCGGTTCTTGAAGCGGACGGATCTTCGGCATCCGACTGGTCGTCGGTTGAAGTGGCAGGCGATTTCCGAACCGCACAACTGCGAAATGTACGGTTCGAAGGTCGTGTGCGTCTCGCTCCCGACGTACAGATCCGCAACGCCCGCATCCGTAATTACGACATCGGAGCCGGAACAGTCATCGAAGATGTCACGGCACTGGAATGCCGGCAGGAAAGCACATTCGGAAACGGGACTCCGGTAGCGGCCATGAATGAAAACGGCGGCCGCACCGTCCATATCTTCGAGGGGCTGACGGCACAGACCGCCTACATCGCGGCGACCTACCGCCATCGTCCAGGGGTCGTTGCGGCAATCGACCGTATGGCCGAAACGGTTGCCGGCGGCGCACGGTCGGCACAAGGCCGGATCGGCAGCCGTTGCCGGATCTCCGGCTGCCGTCTGCTGCGCGAAGTGCGCATCGGCGACGACGTGACGCTTGAAGGCGTATCGCTGCTGTCAAACGGCACCGTCGGCGACCGCTCCCGCATCGGCATCGATGTCAAAGCCTACGACTTCATCACGGCCGAAGCGGCACACATCGACAACGGAGTGCTTGTCGAGCGTTGTTTTATCGGCGAATGCTGCATCTTCGATCGCGGATTCACCGCCTCCGATTCGCTTTTTTTCGCAAATTCACACTGTGAAAACGGCGAAGCCGTCGCCATCTTCGCAGGGCCCTATACCGTCTCCCACCACAAAGCCTCGCTGCTCATCGCCGGCATGTTCTCCTTCTTCAACGCCGGCAGCGGCACCAACCAGAGCAACCATCTTTTCAAAAGCGGCGCCGTGCATCAGGCCGTACATCGTCGGGGCTGCAAGTTTGCCAGCAGCGCATACGTCATGTCTCCGGCCGTCGAAGGCGTCTATACGATGATCATGGGCCGGCACACCCATCATCACGACACCTCGGTCTTTCCGTTCTCCTACCTGCTCGAACAGGAGGGGCGTTCGGCACTGCTGCCCGGTGCGAACCTGTCGAGTTACGGAACGGTTCGCGACATCGAGAAATGGCGCTTGCGCGACCGCCGCACCGTCAGACACGACCTGATCAACTTCGAGGCGTGGAATCCCTTTGTAGGGAATGCCCTGGCGGCAGGAATCGCGGCGCTCAACACCTTGTTGGACGACAACCCCGATGCACAGCATTTCATCTACAACACGGTACACATCAAGCTGACCGGTCTGCGGCGCGGCCTGCGCAACTACGGACTGGCGCTTGCCGCCACCACAGGCGATCTGTTGGCACACGGCGGCAAACGGGACGAATACGACGGCCGGGGCGCATGGATCGACGCCGCAGGGCTCTATCTGACACGCAACTACATGGAGGAACTGCTCGACGGCATCGAGCAGGGTACTGTCTCCACGCCACAGCGGATTACGGAACGGCTGGAAGAATTCGCCGCGCATTACACGGAGTATGCGCACAGTTGGGCGCTCGACATGCTGGCACGGAAGATCGGACACGAACCGCATGCAGACGAGATCGATCGGGCCATAGCCGAGGGAGAAGCGGCAAAACGGACGTTGCGGCAAATGGCCGAAAACGATCGGGCTTTCGACTGCTCGCTCGACATGGCGGTCGGATACGGCATAGACGCACTCTCGGCAGAGGAGCGCGAAGCCGATTTCCGCGCCGTGCGGGGGCTGTGAGGAATTACGAAGAGACACCGAGAACCAAAACCGAAACAGACCATGAACTACACCCAAAGCATTACCCGCCGCCATCGCACGGCATTTCTCATCGCTATCGATCAGTCGGGATCGATGGCCGAAGAGCTGACCTTCCGGGGTGTACGGCGGAGCAAGGCGTCGGCCGTCGCCGAAGTAACCAATTCGTTGTTGTCGGAGTTGTTGCTGCGAGCCACGCGCGAAGGGGAAGTACGCGACTATTACGACATTGCCGTCATCGGCTATTCGGGCGACGGCGTACAGTCGCTGCTGGCGGCAGGCACCCCCTTTATAGCCGTACCGCATCTCGAAGAGTCGGTACGCAATCTGCGTCGCATAACGGTCGAACGGCATCTTCCCGACGGACAACCGGCACTCAACGACCTGACTCTCCGCGAATGGATCCTTCCCGAAGCAACGGGACAGACACCCATGTACGAAGCATTGTGTTATGTACGCGATCTGGCCGAGGGGTGGTGTGCGCGTCCCGAACACCGAGAGAGTTTTCCGCCGCTGATCTTCAACATCACCGACGGCGAGGCGTCGGACAGCGACGAAGAGGAGCTGCACGATATCGCCGGCAGGATTCGGGAAACGGGCACCGACGACGGACATTCGCTGCTCATCAATATCCACATCGCATCCGGCGACACCGAAAAGTCGCGCATTTTCCTGACGGAAACGGAGGCCGGCTACAACAACCGTTATGCCCGCCTGCTGTACGACCTGTCGAGTACGCTGCCGCCGCTTTTCGACGATGCGATCCGTGATTTGCGCGGTGACGGCGCCACAGGGCCGTTTCGCGGCATCTGCTACAACGCCTCGGTCACCGAACTGCTTTCGATCCTCAATGTCGGTTCCATCAGCGTAAATCTCCAATAGCCATGTATCCAGCCATCCAGCAATTCGAAGAGGGGCTGCTTACGCCCCGTGAATCGCTCCGCACGTTGAACGGAGCCCGATTCGACCGCGACGAGCACAGCGGCACCCTCCGCATCGGCCGCACGACGCTCTTTGCCGAAGTGCAATGTACCTTCCAAGGAGGGCGCTATCTGCTCTGCTGTCCGCTTTCACCGCTGGCCCTGCGGCTTGCCGAGACCTCGGCACGACGGCTCAAATACCGGCGTGCGGAGTTTCTGCTGTCGTGGCGGCTGCTGCGCAACGAATTGACCTGGCGGGACGCCAGAGGCATGCAGCGCACCTGCGATCTGGTATTGCAGGAGTTGCCGGCTGACGGACGCCCGCTTGCGGAGTTCGTCCGCACGGCCGACCGTACACGGCTGCTCGACGCGCTCGGCACATTGCAAAAGGCCCTGCACGACGAACATATCGCGCACAACAATCTCAAGACGTCGAATCTTTGGGCGACGCCCGATTACCGGCTCTACCCGATCCGCTACGCCTATGTCCGTACCGGAGACGAAGCCGGAGGACATGACGCCGACGCCGCAGCATTCGAATCGCTGCGCACCTGCATTCACGAAAACACGCCGGAACAGGCATCCCCGGATACGGCACAATTGATGTGCGATACGAAATCGGCGTACCATACGCCGCGTCCCGACTTCTCGAACCACCGCTGGATCGGGCCGATGTCCGAACAGCTGCTCTGTGTCGAAGACGAAACGGGATACGGTTACGTCGATACGGGCAACAACTACGTCATCGAACCGCATTTCCGGTGGGCAAACGACTTCCGTGAAGGGCGTGCCGAGGTGGAGACCGCCGATGCACGCATGGGACTTATCGACAAGACGGGCCGTTATATTATCGAACCGCTGTACGAAATCGTGGAATACGACGACCGCACGTGCCGTTCGCTTGTCCGGCTCGACGGACGCTGGGCCGCATTCGACTACGAGGGACGGCAATTGACCGAGTTCGGGGCCGTCGAACCTTGATCCGCCTCCGGCGGCAAAAAAAGGGCGAACCGGCCGGCCGGAAACGGCACACAGGATCTTCGACGTGCCAACAGCCCGCCTCCGGCAGTACAAGAGAGGGGGGGGGCGTTTCCGATCGGTCAGCAACAGACAAAAGAACAACAAAAAATACGGATTAATGGAAAAGGAACAGATCAAATGCCTCATCATCGGCAGCGGCCCCGCAGGATATACGGCCGCCATCTATACATCGCGAGCCAACCTCGCACCGGTCCTCTACGAAGGGATCGAACCGGGCGGACAGCTGACGACCACCACCGAAGTCGACAACTTCCCGGGGTATCCCGAGGGCGTTGACGGCAACCAACTGATGGCCGATCTGCGCAAACAGGCCGAACGGTTCGGAACGGAGATCCGCCGCGGCACCATCACGAAGGCCGATCTCTCGGCACGCCCCTTCCGGCTGACGGTCGATGGCGAAAAGGAGATCGAGGCGCAGAGTATCATCATCGCAACAGGAGCGTCGGCCCGCTACCTGGGACTCCCCTCCGAGACGAAATTCCGGGGACAGGGTGTCAGCGCCTGCGCAACCTGCGACGGATTCTTCTACCGCAAGAAGGATGTGGCCGTCGTTGGCGGCGGCGATACCGCCTGCGAAGAGGCCACCTATCTGGCATCGCTCTGCCGGCAGGTCTATATGATCGTCCGCAAACCCTTCCTGCGGGCTTCGCAGGCCATGCAGCAGCGGGTAATGAATACGCCCAACATCGAGGTGCTGTTCGAATACAACACCGTCGAGGTGCTGGGCGATGATTCGGGCGTCACGGGTGTCACGATCCGCCACAACGACGGTTCGGAGCGGACGCTCGACATCGCAGGCTTCTTCCTCGCCATCGGGCACCACCCCAACACCGAGCTCTTCCGCGACCAACTGGAACTCGACGCCGAAGGGTATATCCGTACCGAGGCAGGCACCTCGCGCACCTCGGTCGAAGGGGTCTTCGCTGCCGGCGACGTGCAGGATCCCCACTACCGGCAGGCGATAACGGCCGCCGGCTCGGGATGCGTGGCCGCACTCGACTGCGAACGCTTCCTGCGCCGGTAGCCGCAAGGAGGGGCAGAAGGTAACGGCAACGGAAAGCGAAAAGAGGAAAGAGGAAAGGGAGACGGCAGACGAAAGACAAAGAGCAACGCCGTCAACCTTCCGGACGCCCCGGATGAGAACGTCGCATACAGGCAAGAGGCGGCATCCTCGCCGATCATGCGACACACCCGCCTGCATGCAGCGATACGCAAGAAAAGACCGAGGGGAGTTGGCGACCAACTCCCCTCGGCGTTTCATTTCAGCAGCACCCTCCGGTTCCCGCACAAAACGGGGAACCGCCGCTTGCGGGATCAATCGACGTGGATCGTCCCCTTCAGCCGCAGATCACGCGACGATGCTCCCACCTGAATAAGGAAATCGCCCGGTTCAACGACAAAGTCGTGCCGGTCCATGTCGTAAAAGGCAAAAGCTTCACGCGGCAGACGCATCTCGATCCGCTGTGCCGCACCCCGCTTCAGGAAGACCTTCTCATAGCCTTTCAGCTCCTTGACGGGACGCGGAACGCTGCATGTCAGGTCGCTCACATAGAGTTGCGCCACCTCGGCGCCGTCGCGACGGCCCGTATTCTTCACCTCGAACGACACCAGATAGGAGCCATCCTCCTGCCGTGCGATCTTCATGCCCGAATAGGCAAACGTCGTATAGGAGAGGCCGTACCCGAAGGGATAGAGCGGCTCCACCTCCGACCGGTCGTAACCGCGATAACCGACAAATACGCCTTCGTTGTAGCAGACACGCGACTGCGTGGCGTTCTTGCGGTGTGAACGCGGCACATTTTCGTAATAGCTGCCGCAGGTCGGATTCTCCTCGGCGCGCCGTTCGATCGAGATCGGGAGTTTACCGCTGGGCGAAACCGCACCGGTAAGGATCTCGGCAATGGCCCGACCGCCCTCCTGTCCGGGATACCACGCCATGAGAATCGCCCGCGCACGATCGCCGAACTGCGAGAAATCGACTCCGCCGCCGCTGTTGACCACCACGATCAGATTGGGATTCAGGGCTGCCGCTGCAGCGATCTCCTCGGCCTGTCCCTCCGGCAGGGCAAACGTGCGGTCGAAGTTCTCGCCCTCGGTCTTGCTTGTGAAACCGGCGCAATAGATCACGGCATCGGCTGCCGTGACGAGCCGTTTCCGTGCGGCCTCATCCTGCGTCTCAGGATCGAGCACCGTCGTGCGCAGCCGCTTGCCGACAAGCTGCATCCCCTCGGCGACCGAGACCGTCGAGAAGGGATGCACGAACCCTGCGCCGCCGCCCGTCGGCACGCTGGTCGCATTCGGGCCCATCACCACCACGTCACGGACCTTGCGGGAGAGAGGCAGCATGCCGCCGTCGTTTTTCAACAGCACGACGGCACCCCGCGCCACTTCGAGTGCTACTGCATCGGATTCGGGATTTTGCTCCTTGATCGTCTTGTCGAGCTGCTCGCGGTCGAGGAATCCGAAGGCGATCAACGTCTGGAGGATATGCTGCACCTTGCGGTCGATCGTCGCCTCCGTCACGAGTCCCCGTTCAAGGGCCGGACGCAGGTTCTCCGCATTCATGAAGCGTGCACGCGGCATCTCCAGATCCAACCCGCCGTTCGCGGCACCGACGGCCGAATAGGTGGCGTTCCAGTCCGACATGAAGATGCCGTCGAAGCCCCACCGGTCGCGCAGCAGGTCGATCGTCATCTCGCGGTTCTCGGTCATGTGCACGCAGTTGAGCGGGTTGTAGCTCGACATCACCGCCCCGACATGCGCCTCCGTCACGGCCTTGCGAAAGGTCGGCAGATAGATCTCCTGAAGCGTCCGCTCGTCAATGTCGGACGACACATGGTGGCGGTTCCACTCCTGGTTGTTGCCCGCAAAGTGCTTGATGCAGGCCATGACCCCCTTCGACTGCATACCCTTGATATAGGATACCGCCGTTTCGGCCGCGAGGTAGGGATCCTCGCCGTAATACTCGAAGTTGCGGCCGCACAACGGCGAACGATAGATGTTCACACCCGGGCCCAAGAGAATATGCACGCCCCGCGCCCGGCAGTCCTGTCCCAAGGCCTCACCATATTTATAGGCCAATGTCCGGTTCCACGTCGCAGCCGCCGCAATACCGCAGGGATACATCGTGCTGCGCGTATCGTTGCGGACCCCCTGCGGGCCGTCGGCCATGCGGATCTGAGGGATGCCCAGGCGGGGGATCGCACGGATATAGAAGGAGTTGAAGCCGCCGATGTAGTCGAGTTTCTCGTCAAGGGTCATCTGTTCCACAAGGGCTGCGGCGCGCGCCTTGTCCTTCTCGGTAATCTGCTGAGCAGCCGCAGGAAGCACCATTCCGACAGTCAGCATGAAAAGCAGTAGTTTCTTCATTGGTATCATGTTAATAGGTTCTCGCATGAGGTTCCGTGCGCGGAATGCGCATGTCAAAGTTACTCAAAATTTTGCAAAAGATCGTCTCTTTTCTCCATATATCCGCAGCAAAAGCGACTCCTGTTGCGTCGAAACTGCCTGTTTTCACCGGCAGCGGCGATGATTCAACCCTTGTTCACAACTTGGGATCCCACCCGGACACCTCGTCCCGACACAGCCAAATCGAAAATTCCGTTTTCATTCGTCTCTGTCCTCGACTTTTCGTACTTTGGCTACGCCTTAGATACTCCGTCCCGGCACAGCCAAATCAAAAATTCCGTTTTCATTCATCTCTGTCCTCGACTTATCGTACTTGCCGCCGCGCCTTGAATACTCCGTCCCGGCAGAACCAAACTGAAGTTTGCTTCTGCACCCGACTTTTCGTACTTTGGCTGCGTCTTAGATACTCCGTCTCGGCAGAATCAAACTGAAGTTTGCTTCTGCACTCGACTTTTCGTATCTTTGTCCTGCAGGCGGACTGATTCCGGCCGACACGCAACACACGCATGAGTTTTACCGTCACCATCCTCGGTTCCGCTTCAGCCAAGCCTACGCCCGGACGCCATCCGTCGGCGCAGGCGGTCAATTTTCAGGAGCAATATTACCTGCTCGATGCCGGTGAGGGGACCCAGCAGCAACTCTTCCGCTACGGGATCAACCCCCTCAAACTGCGGGCCGTCTTCCTGACCCATCTGCACGGCGACCACTGCTACGGTGTCTTCCCGCTGCTCTCGACACTCGGTCTCTATGGCCGCCGGACTCCACTGCCCATCTATGCCCCGGCACCCTTCGGCGAAATATTGAAGTGCCATCTGCACTTCTTCGACAGCGAACTGCCGTATGCCGTCGAATGGCACGAAGTCGAGACAACCGCCCACAAACTGATATTCGAAAACCGCACGCTGGAGGTATGGAGCATCCCGCTGCGCCACCGCGTGCCGACAAGCGGCTACCTGCTGCGCGAGAAGGAGCCGCCGTTGAATGTCGATAAATCCGCCATCGAACGGTACGGACTCTCAATTGCACAGATCGTTGCGGCCAAGCGCGGCGAAGCGGTGACGCTTGCAAACGGCGAGGTGCTGCCGAACGATACATTGACCTACCGACCCTATCGGGCACGGTCCTATGCCTATCTGACCGATACGAATTTCTCGGCCAAAGCGGCTCGGCTCGTCGAAGGAGCCGATCTGCTCTACCACGAAGCGACCTATGCCGCCGCCGAGCGCAAAACAGCCCGTGAACGGGGCCACTCCACGACGACCGACGCCGCACGCGCCGCCCTCAAGGCACGGGCCGGACGGCTCGTCATCGGGCACTTCTCGTCACGATATAAAGATCTTGCACCCTTGTTGGAGGAGGCGCGGGCGATCTTCCCTGCCAGCGAGCTGGCCGAAGAGGGCCGCACCTTCGCCATCGAAAAACAACCCTGCTGATGATCACCCGATCCGAAATCCAACTCGTCCGCTCGCTGGCGGACAAACGCGCCCGCACCGAAACGGGTCTCTTCGTTGCCGAAGGAGCGAAACTCATCGGCGAACTGCGCGCCTCGTCGTTCCGCATCCGCCGCATCTACGCCCGTGAGGGCGTCTTCACCGGTCCGGAGGTTACGACGGCTTCCGCAAAGGAGATGGAGCGGCTCTCGCTGCTGAAGACTCCGAGCGACTCGTTGGCCGTAGTGGAGATTCCCCACCGCACGCCCGACACCGGACGGCTGCGGCAATCGCTCGTACTGGCGCTTGACGACATCCAGAACCCCGGCAATCTGGGGACGATCATCCGCCTGGCCGACTGGTTCGGCGTCGGCGACATCCTCTGTTCCGAAGCAACGGCCGACTGTTTCAATCCCAAGGTCGTGCAAGCCACGATGGGGGCCATCCTCCGTGTACGGGTCCATTACTGCGACCTGGCGGCATGGCTCGCAACCGAACGGGCTGCCGGCACGCCGATCTACGGAACGTTCCTCGAAGGTGACAACCTCTATGAGACGGAACTTTCGCCGACGGGGATCATCCTGATGGGCAACGAAGGTCGCGGCGTGACGCCCGCTTGCGCGGCACAGGTAACCCGCAAACTCTTCATTCCGCCCTACCCTGCCGACCGGCATGCCACCGAGTCGCTCAACGTCGCAATGGCCACCGGCATCGTCTGTGCGGAGTTCCGCCGCCGGGCCGGAGCCAAACAATAGAAATAGAGAAACGTGTTGTCCGACACGACCTCGGCAAAGGCCAAAGTTCACCGAAACGCAAACAAAAAATAAAAAGTTCCGATCCTTTACCGGACCGGGACTTATCGGAAAACCAAACTGAAGGCAAACATCAAAAAGCTGTCACCGCGCGGACGAAACAGGTACAGCTCTTTTCGCTCATACCCTGCGAGCTCATGTAGTGCATGCTCACCCGCCGTGCAAACCATTGGCTTTTCTGCGACCTGAACATCGACGGAGCCGTGTTTTCGGTCGAAGACCAATAATCCCCCGACGCTTTTACTCCAACCAGCGGCTTGCCGCCGCGCTGAATCAGCGTCCGGTTGACGGCCTCATGCACGACCGTATCCAGCAGCAGCAAACCCAGCTCATCGATAGCCGGCAGATACCATCCTTCGCCCTGCGATGCACACCAGGCAAAGGCCGGGAACTTTTCGCGCCAACCGGCAGTCCGCTCTATCATACGTTGATTGTACATGCCATCTGCCGCAGCCGTCGCACCGGAGGATATGTCACGGTTTGCAGCATATTCCTCCTTGGAGCACCAACGCAACTCTTCACCCTGCCGCAGCCCGACGATCTTTCCATGCCGGCCTGCCGCATCCACCTCGAAGACGATCCCTTCCTTCCCGTTTTCATGGTAGTAATCACCCACACGATAGACCTTCTCCTTCACGATCGGAGCCGCCACAGGCTCGGCTGCCCGTGTCGGTGCGGCAGTTAAGGTCGGCTGCCGGCCGAGAAACCGTTCGGCGGCATCAACCAGATCACCGAATTTCGAGGCTGCGTCGGGATAGGCCTCTATCCAGTGCATCTGATTGAGAATTAATCGCATGGCTCCCTTCAACGGAGTATCGTCGATCCGATAGGGAATAATAATCTTTTTCTCGGAGAATGCGAGATTCAGTTCTCCCTTGACCCACTGCGAAAGCGATGCCGGCTCGGAAAAGACCAGCAGAAAAAGCCGGCAGGCAACAATCGCATCGTCGATCACATCCCCGTAATCGGCTCCGGGCGGAATATCGCGCGGCGCGATCCAGCACTTGATCCGATGTTCCTCCAGCACATGACAGATGGCCAAAGCCGTCGGTTTGTTCCGGCTCGAATAGCTGATAAATACGTCGTGGTTCATGATGCTCTATATGAAACTCATTTAGAAAGACAAAGTTAGCACATTCCCGGTTAATTCCAAACACAGCCGTCGGATTTCGATTCCCGCACCATCACATTTCATCCGAGGGTCAGGCGCCGTGCAGCAAGGAAAGCCTCGGAGCACGGTTTCCGACGAGTTTTTTTCCGTAAATGGAGCTCGTTTGTTCGAAAAAAATCCTAACTTTGTCCAATTAAAGCAATTCGATCATGGCTGACAACAGACTCAAAATAGGAATCACGCAGGGCGACACGAACGGCATCGGCTGGGAGGTCATCCTCAAAACCTTCGCCGACAACCGCTTGGCAGAACTCTTCACACCCGTCATCTACGGCTCCCCCAGCGTTGCCGCATTTTATCGGAACCGTATTTCGGGGCTCGACGAGTTCCAATTCAACATCATCGGTTCGGTTCGCGATGCACGGCGCGGACGTGTCAATCTCGTCGTTTGCGGTCAGAAAGAGATCCGCGTCACTCCGGGGGAGGCTTCGGCCGAGGGTGGCCGTGCCGCCGTCGATGCCCTACAATGCGCCATGCGCGACCTCAAGGAAGAGGCGCTCGACGCACTCGTCACCGCACCCATCGACAAACAGACGGCTCAATGCGATGACTTCCGCCATACGGGCCATACCGAATACCTCGCGGCAGAACTCGGCGGCGAACCCATGATGCTCATGTGCAGCGAACGCTTGCGCGTGGGGCTGGTAACGACACACCTGCCCCTTGCGGAGGTTGCTCCGGCACTTTCACAGGAGAAAATCATCACCGCCGTCGAACGGCTCGACCGTGCGCTGACAAGCGATTTCGGCGTCGTGAAACCCCGCATCGCCGTACTGGCACTCAACCCCCACGCCGGAGACGGCGGATTGCTGGGACATGAAGAGGAGGAGATGATCCGCCCCGCCATAAACGGGTGCTACCAACGCGGCATCCTTGCTTTCGGACCCTTTCCTGCCGACGGCTTCTTCGCCAGCGGCAGTTACGCCCGCTACGACGCCGTACTTGCCATGTATCACGATCAGGGACTTGCACCCTTCAAGACCCTCTCGCCCGACGGCGTGAATGTCACGGCGGGGCTCTCCCGCGTGCGCACATCGCCCGATCACGGCGTGGCCTACGACATCGCAGGAAAAGATCTGGCCGATCCGCAATCGTTGCGCAATGCCGTTTATCTGGCGGCCGATATTGTCGGGAACCGCCGCCGCTGGGCGGAGATGTCGGCAAATCCGCTGCAACACTTCGAGCGCGACAAGGGCCGCGACACCTCGGCCCGCGACCTCCCCGAAGTGAAACCCGAACAAGCCTGATCCATCCGATGCAGACGCCGCCGCAACAGGACAATCTCAGGGCCGTCAAGCGAAAAGTGGCTTGGATGTTCCTTGCCTTGTGGAGTACGGTATTGATTCTGGCCCTCATAAGGTACTGCACGCATGGTGACATGGTCGTCACCCTCGGCGTCGCGGCTGCGGCCGTTCTTTTCTGCCTTTACCGGCTTTGGGACGCTTGCCGCAGGAAGAAATGACCCGCAGCGGAAATGGAGGCGGAACTTTCCGGAGCGATGCGTTTTTTTCATGGAAAAACATCGATAAACGTACCGATATTAGAAGATTATTGTAACTTTGCAACCGAATAACGGCAAACGGGAGGTGCATTCCGTCTCGTAATTGTGGAAGCGCCGAACGGCCCGAAAAACAAATTAACACCAAAAGTAATGATCAAAATTACATTTCCCGACGGCAGCGTGAAAGAATTTGCCGAAGGGACAACAGCTTACCAGATCGCCGAGAGCATCAGCCCTCGTTTAGCTGCGGACTCTCTGGCGGCATCGGTAAACGGCACGACGGTCGATCTGTCGCATGCCATCGATGAAGATGCCTCCGTAAAGTTCTACAAATGGGAAGACGAGGAGGGCAAGCATGCCTTCTGGCACACTTCATCGCACCTGCTGGCCGAGGCGCTCGAAGCGCTCTACCCCGGCATCAAGTTCGGCATCGGCCCCGCCATCGAGAACGGATTCTACTACGATGTGGATTCTCCGGTGGCGATCACCGAATCCGACCTTCCGAAAATCGAAGCCAAAATGGTGGAACTCGCCCGCCAGAAGGAGCCGCTCATCCGCCGCGAGGTTCCCAAGGCCGAAGCACTGAAGGAGTTTACCGAGAAGGGCGACCCCTACAAGGTCGAACTCATCGAGGCGCTCGAAGACGGCACCATCTCATTCTATACGAACGGCAACTTTACCGATCTGTGCCGGGGCCCGCACATCCCCAACACGGGAGTCATCAAGGCAATCAAACTGACGTCGGTGGCCGGAGCCTACTGGCGCGGCGACGAGAAACGGCAGATGCTGACCCGCATCTACGGCATCTCGTTCCCCAAGAAGTCGATGCTCGACGAATACCTCGCGCTGATGGAGGAGGCCCGCAAGCGCGACCACCGCAAACTGGGCAAGGAGCTGGAACTTTTCGCCTTCTCGCCCCGCGTAGGCGCCGGTCTTCCGTTGTGGCTGCCCAAAGGCGCCGCACTGCGCGACCGGCTGGAGCAGTTCCTGCGCTCGGTGCAGAAGGAGTACGGATACCAGCAGGTCATCACCCCCCACATCGGCAACAAGGAGCTCTACGTCACATCGGGGCACTATGCAAAATACGGCAAGGACTCGTTCCAGCCGATCCACACCCCCATCGAAGGCGAGGAGTATCTGCTCAAACCGATGAACTGCCCGCACCACTGCGAGATCTACAAGGTAAAGCCCCGCTCATACAAGGACCTGCCGCTGCGTCTTGCGGAGTTCGGCACGGTCTATCGTTACGAGCAGACCGGAGAGCTGCACGGACTGACCCGCGTGCGCGGATTCACGCAGGACGATGCGCACATGTTCGTGCGTCCCGACCAGCTGCTTGAAGAGTTCGAGAAGGTGATCGATATCATCCTCTACATCTTCCGCACGCTGAAGTTCGACAACTATACGGCCCAGATCTCGCTGCGCGACAAGAACAACCGCGAGAAGTACATCGGTTCGGACGAGAACTGGGAGAAGGCCGAAAGCGCCATCATCGAGGCAACGAAAGCCAAAGGGCTGAAAACCACGATCGAATACGGCGAAGCCGCGTTCTACGGCCCGAAACTCGACTTCATGGTACGCGACGCCATCGGCCGCAAATGGCAGCTGGGAACCATTCAGGTGGACTACAACCTGCCGGAACGTTTCGACCTGACCTACAAGGGTGCCGATGACAAGCTCCACCGCCCGATCATGATCCACCGCGCGCCGTTCGGTTCGATGGAGCGGTTTGTGGCAGTATTGCTGGAGCATACCGGAGGCAAATTCCCGTTGTGGCTTTCGCCCGACCAGGTGGTCGTACTGCCGATTTCGGAGAAGTACAACGGCTATGCACACAAGGTTTCGGATTACCTCAACGGGTTCGATATCCGGGCACAGGTCGATGACCGCAACGAGAAGATCGGCCGCAAGATCCGCGACAACGAACTCAAGCGTATTCCCTATCTGGTGATCGTCGGCGAGAAGGAGGAGGCCGAAGGCACGGTTTCGATCCGCGTGCAGGGTGAAGGCGACAAGGGTCAGATGACGCTGGAGCAGTACAAGGACCACATGCTGGCACTGGTCAAGGCTGAAATGGAAGCCAACAGGCTCAAGAAATAGCCATCGTCGAACTACCCACCCCCTTCTGCGTATGCACGGAACCGAGAGATCTCCGATGTCAGTTCCGAAAGCCGAGAAGGCTGGAAGAGGACGGGGCAGGAGAGAGGAGGCAGCCGCAAGCATGAAATACGGCCGATAAGGTATAGATAATTTATTATTAACCAAATTAGGAGGACACTGCCATAAACACAACACGTCCATTCACTCCGAGACCCGCCGGCTCGGGGAATAAACAAGGAAACGGGAATCCGGCATCGGGAGTGCGCGGCATGCGCCGGCCGCCGGTCAAGGAGAATCCCCATCGTATCAACAACGAGATCACGGCACCGCAGGTGCGCGTAGTAGGAGACAATATCGAACAACCGACGGTAATGTCCATCCGCGACGCGCTGCATCTGGCCGACGAGATGGAACTCGACCTGATCGAGATTTCGCCCAAGGCCGATCCTCCCGTATGCCGCATCGCCGACTACCAGAAATTCCTCTACCAGCAGAAGAAAAAGGCCAAGGAGATCAAGGCCAAGCAGGTAAAGGTAGTGATCAAGGAGATCCGTTTCGGGCCTCAGACGGACGACCACGACTACAATTTCAAGCTCAAGCATGCACAGAACTTCCTGAAGGAGGGGGCGAAGGTCAAGGCATATGTCTTCTTCCGGGGGCGTTCGATCGTCTTCAAGGAGCAGGGCGAGATTCTGCTGCTGCGCTTCGCGACGGATCTGGAGGAGCTGGCAAAGGTGGAGTCGATGCCCAGGCTCGACGGCAAGAAGATGACGATGGTGCTCGCACCGAAAAGCAAGAAGTAGCCGACGAACAATATTCCGGCAGCCCGCCGGTCATGCCATGACAAGGGCCGAAGGAGCCTCTCTTTCGGCCCTTGTTGTCTTCGTACCATCTGCGAATCCCGATCCGCGGGATTCACAGCCTATAACCGGAAGTCCCGGCGGACTTCCGACGGCAAAGCGGTCCGGCCAAACGACAATCATCCGTGTTCGGATTCGTCCGTACCGGAATTATGTTTATCTTTGTCTCTGCATGAGATCCTTTGACGAGATATTTTCCATCGGCTCCGCGGCCGGTTTCGAAGAGGCGGCCCTGGAGCTGTTCCGCTTCCAGGCCGACCGCTGTGCGGTTTACAGGGAGTATCTGTGCCAAATCGGGATCGATCCCGCCGAGGTATCCCGTCCGGAGGAGATCCCCTGCCTGCCCATCGAACTCTTCAAGTGGCGCGACGTCTATTGCGGCGATGCGGCGCCCCAGATCGTCTTCACATCGAGCAATACGGGACACACCGTCGCCTCACGCCACATGATGGCCTCGACGGCGCTCTATGAAGCGGCCTTTACCGCCGCATTCCGCCGTTTCTACGGCGATCCCGCTCGATGGAGCCTCTACGGACTGCTGCCCAACTACCTCCAGCGCGAAGGGTCGTCGCTCGTCTATATGGCCGACCGGCTGATTGGGCAGTGCGGATCGGGCGGGTTCTACCTCGACGACTATGAACGGCTGCTCGCCGACATGGCCCGCGACCCGAAGCCCAAGATCCTGTTGGGGGTAAGCTACGCTCTGTGGGATCTGGCGGAACGCTACGCCCCGAAGCTGCACGATACGGTCGTCATGGAGACGGGCGGCATGAAGGGACGGCGCGAGGAGCTTCCCAAGGCCGAGTTCCACCGCATTCTCTGCACGGCCTTCGGCGTCGAAAAGATCCACTCGGAATACGGCATGGCGGAGCTGACGTCGCAGGCCTACTCCGACGGCGATGGGCGCTTCCGCACGCCGGCATGGATGCGGATTCTCATCCGCGACATCAACGACCCCTTCGACCGGCTGCAGGAGGAGCAACGGGGCGGGATCGACATCATCGATCTTGCAAACCGCTATTCGTGCGCCTTCATCCAGACGCAGGACACCGGACGGCTGCATCGCGACGGCACGTTCACGATTGAAGGCCGCATCGCCAACAGCGACATCCGGGGCTGCAACCTGCTGGTACAATAACCGCTGCCGGCAGCGGGAGGGTGCAGGTTGCACGTTGGCGGAGATACGAAAGGGCGGAGGAGAGGATGCCGGTCCGGCAACGGAACGGGATGCAAAAAACCATTGCGGGACAAAGAACCAACGGAAACGGGGACTCCGACTGCATAGCGGAAAGAGAGAGGAGATTCTCAGACTCCGCCGGACTGCGGACGACTGATCGGGGCGCCCGGACAATGAAATAAAGAAGAGGATGCCATGAAGATCGTCGCATTCGTACCCATTCGGCTCAACAGCCAGCGCGTGGAGGGCAAGAACCTCCGGATGCTGGGCGGGGAACCTCTGTTGTGCCATATTCTGAAGGCGCTGTGTCAGGTGCCGGCCATCGACGAGGTCTATGTCTATTGCAGCGACGACACCGTCCGCCCCTACCTGCCCGAAGGCGTGCGTTTTCTACACCGAGACACGCGCCTGGACCGCAATGAAACGCTCGGCTGCGAGATCTACGACGCCTTCACCGCCGAGGTCGATGCCGACATCTATGTTCTGGCGCACGCCACGTCGCCCTTCATCCGGCCCGCGACGATCGCCGGTGCGCTCCGCAAGGTCACCGACGGGGACTGCGACTCGGCCTTCAGCGCCGAACGGCTGCAAACCTTCGCCTGGTTCAAGGGGCAGCCGCTGAACTACTCGCTCAAGGCGATTCCGCGCACACAGGAGATCGAGCCCGTCTATGTGGAGACGAGCGCCTTCTTCATCTTCCGGCGCGAGGTGTGGCGCGGCCTGCACCAACGGATCGGCAGCCGCCCCTACGCGGCCGTCGTCGATCGCATCGAAGGGCTCGACATCGACTATCCCGAAGATTTTGCGCTGGCAGAGGTTATTGCCCGCAGCCGGCAGCTCTGAAACAGCCGACCGTCAGCCGGCGCCGCGCATTCCGAGAGAGGGGGTGGGTCAGAGTTGTTCGCATTCCCTGCCGAAAACAGAATACGGAGCGGAATAACCTCGTTCCGCTCCCCTGCAGCCGCAATCCGGCACCTGCCTTTTCGGGCTTCCCGCCCGAAGCATTCAGCAAACGCGTCCCGTCGATCCGGCTTCGGGATGCTGCTGTGGCCGTCCCGATGCAAACTGCGCCATCGCACGCGGAGATTTGAGAGGGATTCCCGTTTCTTCCGTCATTCATGCGGCCGGACACCAGCTATGCACACACGCTGTCCCCGAAAAGTGCCGTCTCAAGGCTTCGGTTCCGCTCCGGAGGAGTCGGCAGGAGCGGAGGCCTCCGTCCGTTCGTAAGCATCGATCATCGAACCGCGCGTATGGTTGACGATCCGTGCGCCGAGCCGGTCGGCATAGGCACGCAGCACCTCGTGGCCGCGAAACAACTCGGCAAGCTCCGCCATGTACGAAGCCATCGTATAGGGAACGGGCGGCAGCGTGGCATTGACATACATCGGACGTGCAACGGCCGGCTGCCCGTCGTCGTAGAAATGGCGGTCGAGGCGGCACAGCCGGTTCTGCGCATCGACCGTCAGCCCCTCCGTCAGGGTATGATCCACACCGTAAAGATGCAGGCACCGGTACCCCAGCAGCAATCCGATGTATTCGCCGTGCTGGATGACCGTGCCGAAATTGGCACTGCCCAGCCCATGCCGATAGAGCCAGAACTCCAGCCGGCGGAATCCCCGATAGGGCTGGGTATGGAACGGAACGATGCGGATCCGCCCGTTGGGAAGCGCGGCGCGGTAGTCGAAATGTTCGGGATTGTAATACTGCACATAGAGCGTCATGGGCCACGTTACCTTGCGGGAAAGGGTGCGGTAGAGCGCCGCCACGCGATCACGCAACGTACTGTCGCGGAAGAACTGCGGATCGGACAGCACATAGTAGGCGGGACGCAGCCGCTCGAAGGCTTCGTGCTCGGCGAAGTAGTTCACGGCCAGAAAGTCGCATCCCGCCCGTTCGCCCGCCAACAGGCGCGGCAGTTCCTCGCCCAGCGAGGGGCCGTTGGCCAGCAGGACAAGCCCGTCGGAGCAGGCGCCCTCACTCCGGCCCGCACGTCCGACATAGTTGCGGAAATTCTCCTTGACGGCCATCACGGCGAAGTAATGGAGTGTCGAGGTGCAATGGCTCAGAAATCCGGTTATTTTCTGCGAAAGTCTCACCGCTTCGTTTTTTGGTTGTTGCAAAGCTACCAAAAGTTCGCTACATTTGCAATGAGATGTCCCTGTCTTCGAATCATAAGCCCTTTGTTTCGGTGCTTGTTCCCGTCTATGGCGTGGAACGCTACATCGCCGACTGCGCACGTTCGCTGCTGGTCCAGCGCGAGACCGACGCGGAGTTCCTCTTCATCGACGACGCCTCGCCCGACAACAGCATTGCGCGTCTGCAGGAGGTGCTGGCCGCCTGCCCGGAGCGGGCAGCACGGGCACGCATTCTCCATCACGACCGCAATCGCGGGCTGGCCGCCGCACGGCGCACGGCAATCGAGGCCGCACAGGGGGAATATATCCTTCACGTTGACAGCGATGATTTTCTGAACGATGATCTTGCGCTGGCACGGCTGTCGGCCGAAGCACGCCGCACCGATGCCGATCTGGTCTTCGGCGGCTACTGCGAGCATTCGTCGGCCGGCGAACGCCGCACCGCAGCACCGCAGCCCGACCGGAGATGGATTCTGCATCATCTGTTGCGGCAGGATTTCCGCGTCGGCAACCGCATTTGGGGAATTCTGATCCGCCGGAGCCTCCACACCGGCTACGGACTCTGCCCTGTCGAGGGGCTGAACTTCGCGGAGGACTATGCCCTGCTGCCCCGGCTGGTTTACCATGCCGCAGGGATCGCGGCAGTCGATCGCCCGCTCTATGCCTACCGCACGGCCAATGCCGCCTCCTACATGAATACGCTGTCGGAACGGTCGGTCGAGGCATACATCGAAGCCAACCGGCTCATCACGGAGTTCATCCGCCGGCAGCCCGACAGTCTGCGCTGGCAGCGGGAGCTGACGCTCGGCAAGTTGAATGTCGCCAAGTGGATCCTCAAACGGGGCTATTCGCCCGCCCGCTACCGCGACCGGCTCTTCGGCCCCGATGACCTGCCGCGCGGGCCGCTGCAGCGGCTCTACGCCGCCGCACTGCGTACCGAACGCCTGCCGCTCGTGCGGGCCGTTGCGGCGTTGGTCAACGCGCTCTGAACAGCCATTCCGCGCGGCCGTTCCGTACAACAGACAGGGAAGATGCACCGCATAAGGCACGGAGACGGATCGCCGTCCCGCTCCGGATGCAGAAAACGCCCCTGTCGGACCTTCGACAGGGGCGTTTTCCCTCTTCGGAGACACGCGCTCCGATTGCTTCCATCTCCGATTTACATGCAGGCCTCCAGAATGCGGCGTGCCATGGCACCATCGACATTTCCGGCTTCGCCGAAATGGACGCCCCGCTCGTTGAACCGGCGCTCCACCTCGGCAATTGTCCCTGCACCGATGCCCTCCTCCGGAAGACGGGTCGAAAGGCCCAGCGAGCGGAAAAACTCCTCGGTCCGTGCAATTGCACAATCGATGCGCTCTTCGCGGCTGCCCGCCGTGATGCCCCAGACACGTTCGCCGTACTGAAGCAGCTTGGCGCCTTTCTGCTCACGCAGCACGCGCAGCGTACCGGGCAGTACGATGGCCAGCGTCGCGCCGTGCGTCAGGCCGTGCAGAGCCGTCAGTTCGTGGCCGATCATGTGCGTGGCCCAGTCCTGCGGGACACCCAGTGCGACAAAACCGTTGAGACCCATCGTCGCCGAAAGCATGAAATCGGCCATCAGATCGTAGTCCTGCCGGTTCGCACGGATCTTCGGCGCAATCTCGACAAGCGTCTGCAGGATCCCCTCGGCCCAGCGGTCCATCACCCGCGAAACTCCCGGAACAGTCATGTACTGCTCCATTACATGCACGAACGTATCGGCAATGCCGCAGGCGACCTGTCGTTCGGGCAGCGTGAAGGTCTTTTCGGGATCGAGTACCGAGAAACGCGGGTAGTTGCTGTAAAAGGGATATTTTTCTTTCGTCTCATGACGTGAAATAACAGCGCCGTTGTTCATCTCCGACCCCGTAGCGGGAATCGTAAGCACCGTACCGAACGGTACGGCATGCGTCTCCGAACCCTTGAGCACCAGATCCCACGCATCACCGTCATACAACAGTCCGGCCGAGATGAGTTTCGTGCCGTCGATGACCGAACCGCCGCCCACAGCCAGCAGGAAATCGACCCTCTTCTCCTTGCCCAGGGCAATTGCCTTGCGCAGCGTCTCGATCGACGGATTGGGTTCGATGCCCCAGAACTCGACCGTATCGCGTCCTGCAAGCGCCTTGCAAACCTCGTCGTAAACACCGTTGCGGCGCACCGAACCGCCGCCGAAAGTGATCATCACACGCCGGTCGGCAGGAATCAGCCGGGACAACTTCGCAATCATCCCCTTGCCGAAGACCAGCTTCGTGGGATTCTGAAAAATGAAATTTTCCATCGTACAATCGTTTTATCTTCCCTCTCCGTTCGGCCATCCGTTCCGGACGGATATTCTCTCATCCCGTTTCGGATTCGCGCCCTATCGACGCAATGGCGCCGGAAAGCTCCTATTTCATCTGCGGGCCGAAAGCCTTGGGCCGTACCATCGTCTCGCGATAGACCCTGCCGAAAGCGTCGGTCACCTCGATTTCGAGCGTCGTATCGGGCGCCGATGCCTCAACGACGAAGAGATTGTGCTGTTTGTTCCGTGTTCCGTAATCGACCGGATAACGTCCTTTCCATACCGACTGCGGGACATCATACGAAATCACATAGAGCGGATCCTCCGTCTGCTCGCGCGTGACGGGCAGCTCCCGGCCGTTCTCCTTCACACTCAGTTTCCAGGCCGGCTCCCAGCACCAGATATTGATATAGACCCGATTGCGGCCCGCCTCCTTACGGAAATCACGGCGTTCGGGATAGTGTTTCAAAAATTCGGCCAGATCTTCCGACGCGGCATAGTAACGGGCCACTTCGTTCATGTCGCAGGCACGGAACTGCTTGTCGCCGTCCTCGATGCTGCGGTAGGTCCACTCCATCCGCTTGCCGTCGATCGTGAAGATCGTGTAGCCGTTGGGGCCTGCATCGGGGCCGAGCATCTGGAAATGGTTGGCTCCCGTACGCCACCATGACCCGCAGACAGCCCCCATATTGTGCTCGATCAGGTGCTCGTTCACCCGCGACAGCAGATTCCTATGAATGTGCCCCGACACGAAATGCACATCCTTGAAACCGTCGAAACAGGCCTTCAACTCCTCGCTGTAGGCCGGCTGGCTGAATCCCGGCTGGACTTCGTCCGTGACGAACTTGTATCGGAATGCCGCAGCGTGCATCGCCACGACGACCGGAGCCGACTTGTCCTTGACCAGCGCCAGATCGCGCCGCAGCCACTCCAACTGCACCGGATCCACACGCCGGATATAGTCGCGCTTGCCGGCAATGCCGTCCGAACCGGAACTCTTCTTGGGCGTGTTGACATAGATCAGGTTATCGAGAACGACATAGTGCACCTTGCCGATGTTGAACGAATAGTAACGCGGCCCGATGATCTTGCGGAAGGGCGCCGAAGCGGCGAAATCGACCGAATCGGAATGGATTGTCGCGCCGTCGTTGTCGTGGTTGCCCATCGCACAGAACATCTGCGAGGGATACCCCACGATATTCATCGTGCGGCGGAAATCCTTCAGCGAATAACGGTTCGAATACCAGTAGGCATCCCATGCCGAGTCGCCCATGTTGAGCGTATAGACCGGCGTATCGCCGAATCCTGCGGCGACCTGTTTTACATCGGGGATGAAACGCGTGCAGAACTGTTCCAGATCGCTGTTCTGGTTCGAGAGATGGATGTCCGTCACGGCCAGCATCACATGGCGGTCGTTATCGACCTCGGTAAGCGGGAAATCGTGCCGCTCGACCTCACCGGCCGGAGCCTCCAATGCAGCCCAGAAACGCGGGAAAACCCCGTCGGCCGACACTTCGTATCCCGAAGGAATCGAGATGAATACGCTGCCGCTGCGCTTGTCGGTCGGCAGCCAGTAACGTCCCTCGGCGTCGGTCAGCGTAATGGAAACGCCGTCCGATACGGCAACGCCCTTCAACGGTTTGTCGCCCGCATAAACAATACCCTTTACCGTAGCGCCGGGGCGGTCGGCCAATGCTACGGAAGCCCAATCCTTGGCTGTCGCCGTCATCAGCGTCAGAACAGCCGCAAGAAGGAGAAGTGCCTCTCTTCCGATGTGTCTCATCACTCAAGTCTTGATTTAAGGTTAAAAAAGTTCGGAAACCGCGATCACGGTTTCCGGACAAAATTAAGCATAATTTTTTATTCGTGCAATTCCCGACGGCACCTTCCGCCGCACACGGCAATACCGGAAAAGATCCGCGTCCGACGGTCCCTTTCCCCTTCCGGCCGATCCTTTTCCGCTTCGGCACAAGCCAATGCCTCAAGACACATCCGGCTGTTGTGACAGGGACATTCCCAGAATCCGGCCTTGTCGTCCGCACGGTTCACCGCACCGTCCGCACGGATGCTCCAGAACCATCCGCCGGCCATCCGATCCACCGAATGCGTCCGTAAAGAATCGCAGCGCACGGCGTATCCATCCGAACTTCAGGGACATCGGCGACAAGGAGTCCAGCCCCGCAGCACCGGCATCCGCAGAGTAGCGGCAGAGACAAAGAGACAATCTATCCGCCTATCCGCCGGGCGGACTGCCGTTCCGGCATACGGGGGAGGTGCCCCGCACAAACAGAAAGCGGGCGGTTCCCTCTCCGGAACCGCCCGCTTTCCACAGACTTCGCAACGACGGCCATCAGTTGCGGAATACCAGCTTGCCCTTCTCGACATCGATCTCGATCGGTTTCGAACGATCGACCTCGCCGGCCAGAATCCGTTTCGACAGATCGTTGACGATTTCCCGCTGGATCGTACGCTTCACGGGCCGTGCGCCATACATCGGGTCATACCCCGCATCGGCAATCCACGTCCTTGCAACAGGCGTATAGTTCAACTCCAGACCGTTCTCATGCAGCATCTTGCGCACGATGTTCATCTGGATATCGACGATCTTCTCAATGTCGCGGTGCGTAAGCGGCTCGAACATCACGATCTCGTCGATACGGTTCAGGAACTCGGGCTTCAACTGCTGCTTCAACAGATCGATGACCTGCTGACGGGTCCGCTCGATCGTATCTTCAGGCAGCTTGTCGCCCTTGAACGCCGCAGCGAAATTCTCCTGAATGAGCTGCGAACCCATGTTCGACGTCATGATGATGATCGTATTGCGGAAATCGACCGTACGCCCCTTGTTGTCGGTCAGTCGTCCGTCGTCGAGCACCTGCAAGAGGATGTTGAAGACATCGGGATGCGCCTTCTCGATCTCATCGAGCAAGACCACCGAGTAGGGTTTGCGCCGCACGGCCTCGGTCAATTGTCCGCCCTCGTCGTAGCCGACATACCCGGGAGGCGCTCCGACGAGTCGCGACACGCTGTGACGCTCCTGGTACTCGCTCATATCGATACGTGTCAACATCGAATCGTCGTTGAAGAGGAATTCGGCCAGAGCCTTGGCAAGTTCCGTCTTGCCGACACCCGTCATGCCGAGGAAGATGAAGGAACCGATCGGCTTGCGCGGATCGTTCAGTCCTGCACGCGATCGACGCACGGCATCCGAGATGGCGGCTATCGCCTGCTCCTGCCCGACGACACGCTTGTGCAGCTCATCCTCCATGTGGAGCAGCTTCTCACGCTCGGAGGCCAGCATCCGCGTAACGGGAATTCCCGTCCAGCGCGATACGATCTCGGCAACATCCTGCGCATCGACCTCCTCCTTGATCAGGGCGCAATTGCCGGCCGCCGTCTTGAACTCGGTCTGCAACGCTTCGATCTGCTTCTGCGCCTCGACGATCTTGCCGTATCGCAACTCGGCCACACGTCCGTAATCGCCCTGCCGTTCAGCCTGCTGTGCCTCGACCTTGTAACGTTCGATGGCATCCTTCTCCGACTGGATCTTCTTCAGCAGATCGCGCTGTCCCTGCCATTTGGCCCGCATCTCGCCGTCACGCGCCTTCAGATCTTCGATCTCCTTCGTCAGGGCCGATACCCGAGCCTCGTCGTTTTCGCGACGGATCGCCTCGCGTTCGATCTCCAACTGACGCATCCGGCGTTCGAGGTTATCAATCTCCTCCGGTACGGAGTTCATCTCCAGCCGCAGGTGCGATGCCGCCTCATCGATCAGGTCAATGGCCTTGTCGGGCAGGAACCGCGAGGTGATGTACCGGTGCGACAACTCTACCGCCGCAATGATCGCCTCATCCTTGATCCGCACCTGATGGTGATTCTCGTAGCGCTCCTTCAAACCACGCAGGATCGAGATGGCATCGTCGGTGGTCGGTTCATCGACCATGACCTTCTGGAAACGGCGTTCGAGGGCTTTGTCCTGTTCGAAATACTTCTGGAACTCATCGAGCGTCGTAGCGCCGATCGTCCGCAGTTCGCCGCGCGCCAGGGCCGGTTTGAGGATATTGGCCGCATCCATCGCCCCCGACGACTTGCCGGCGCCCACCAGCGTATGGATCTCATCGATGAAGAGCAGGATCTCGCCTTCGGAAGCGATGACCTCCTGTACGACGGCCTTCAGACGCTCCTCGAACTCGCCCTGATACTTCGCACCGGCAATCAGTGCGCCCATATCGAGCGAGAAGATGACTTTCGATCTCAGATTCTCCGGCACATCGCCATCGACGATACGGTGTGCGATGCCCTCGGCGATCGCCGTCTTGCCGACGCCGGCCTCGCCCACAAGGATCGGGTTGTTCTTCGTCCGGCGCGAAAGGATCTGCAAGACACGGCGGATCTCCTCGTCACGCCCGATTACGGGATCGAGTTTGCCGCTGCGCGCCTGTTCGTTGAGGTTGACGGCATACTTGCCCAACGCGTTGAATTCCTGCGAGGCAGTCTGGGAATCGACCGTAGCCCCCTTGCGGAAGGTACGGATCGCCTCGACGAGTTCCTTCTCGGTCGCACCGGCCCGTTTGAGCAGGTCGGAAGCCGCACCGCGTTCGGCCAGCAGGCCCAGCAACAGATGCTCGACCGATGCATACTTGTCATTGAACTTCTTCGTGAAATCGACGGCCCGCTGGATGACGCGCGACGCATCCTGCGAGAAATACTGTTCGCCGTTGCCGCCCGACACCTGCGGCAACGTACCGACAGCCCGTTCGACCTCGTCACGCAACCCGCGGACGTTCACCCCCACACGCCCCAGCAGGAACGTGCAGAGCGAATCGTCGTCGTGCACCAGCACCGAAAGGATATGCACCGGTTCGATGGCCTGCTGCCCGCGTTGCTGCGCCAGCGTATAGGCGTTCTGCAACGCCTCCTGCGCCTTGATTGTTAAACTGTTTACATTCATATGCTGCTTTGTTTTTGTTTTTCCGTTTGCCCGTTCGTCGAGCAAAATGCCTGCCACAGGCGCCGGCGCGTCATCCTGTCACCCTTTTGTCACATCCTGTCACGACAACGGACCGTCTGACGCGTCATGCCGCGTCATTTTGTCCGGCCGGCGGCTTCTTCTTCAGGTCTCAGGTGCACGGCCGAAAGAGAAACAGGGACAGGCCGGAACGCCGCGTCGCAGACAAGCCCCCGGCACGAAGCGGAGAGGGACAAATTCGCCGCCGGACAACGCGGTGCCGAATGCAGGAGATCTCCTGAAGAGGGAGCGGGAATCCTCCGGCATACATCGGCATAGATGAGATTTTGACGGTTTTGCTTCACAATTCCGGCAAAAATCCCTACCTTTGCAGGGTTATGGAGAATTTCATCGTCAGTGCCCGAAAATACCGTCCTGCGACCTTCGCATCGGTCGTCGGACAAAAGCATATCACCTCAACGCTCAAGAATGCCATCGAGCGCGGGCAGCTGGCGCATGCCTATCTCTTCTGCGGGCCGCGCGGCGTGGGGAAAACCACCTGTGCCCGCATCTTCGCAAAGGCGATCAACTGCCAGCATCCGAACGGTGCCGAAGCATGCAACGAATGCGAGTCGTGCCGCTCCTTCGACGAGGGACGTTCGCTCAACATCCACGAACTGGATGCCGCATCGAACAACTCCGTCGATGACATCCGCAACCTGATCGACCAGGTTCGCATCCTGCCGCAGGGCGGCCGCTATTCGGTCTTCATCATCGACGAGGTGCACATGCTCTCCGCTGCAGCCTTCAACGCCTTTCTCAAGACGCTCGAAGAACCGCCCGCGCATGCCATTTTCATCCTGGCCACGACGGAAAAGCATAAAATCCTCCCTACGATCCTCTCCCGCTGTCAGATCTATGACTTCAACCGGATCAAGGTCGAGGATGCGGTGGAGTACCTCAAATACATCGCGCGGCAGGAGAATGTCTCCTACGACGACGAATCGTTGAACCTCATTGCACAGAAAGCCGACGGCGGCATGCGCGACGCCTTGTCGATGTTCGACAAGGCCGTATCGTTTTGCGGTGCGCAGCTCCGCTATCAGGAGGTGGCGAAAACGCTCAATGTCCTCGATTACGACACCTATTTCAACGTCACGGACCAGCTGCTCGCCGGCGACTATATCGATGCTCTGCGGCTTTTCGACGACGTTCTCGCCAAAGGCTTCTCCGGACAGACCTTCATGGCCGGATTGGCCCAGCACATGCGGGATCTGCTCGTCGCGCACGACGCCGCATCGCTGTCTCTCATCGAGCTGACCGGCACGTTGCTGGAGCGATACCGCGCCCAGGCAGGGCGTTGCAGTATTGATTTTCTTTTCGGGGCGATCGCGCTGCTGACGGAGGCCGACGGCAGGATCCGGCAAGCCTCCAACCAACGGCTGCTGGTCGAGCTGGGACTGATGAAAATCGCCGGTCTCGGTCAAAAAAAAAATAACGGCCTGACAGGCAGCGATCCATATCCGCTTCCGGCACTTGCGACCGGCAAGCCCCCCGCAGCATCTACACAAGTAAAGACGACAACGGCCGACGGCAGCATGCCGGCAACGGCTGCGGCTTCCCTCCGGAAGCCGGAACAGGCAGAACATCCGACAGCATCGGGGCATCCGGCCGAATCTCCGCGGCAACATCCGCAACCGGAACCGGGGCTGCGCTCCGCCACCGGCGGCCCGGAATCGGCGGCACCCGTCCAAACGGCGGCATCCGGGACGGAAACGGTCTCGGCCAGCAGGATCAGCGGCACCTCGCTTGCGGCACTCATGAGTCAGGCGCGTCGGGGCTCCGTATCGGAACCGGCGGCGGACGACCGTCCGCAATCGGACAGCCCGGTCGATCCGTCCAGCAATGAGAAGCTGGCAGAGAACCGCTCCCGGATTCTGGAATACATCCGTCAGGAGCGCCCGCGATTCTATGCCTTTTTCGAACAAATGCAGTTCGAGGGGCATGTGCTCCGGCTCGCCGTACCATCGGAAGCGCTGCGGGAGGAGATTTTGCGCAACAAGCTGGAGATTCTCTCCCACATCGCGGCTCTTGCGGGAATAAACGGATCGTTGGAACTGAACATTACGGTCAATGAGGAGATACGGGCGTCACGGCCCATCAAACTCGAAGACCGCATGCGATACATGACAGAAAAGAATCCGCTGCTGAACGAATTGCGCAAGGCGCTCGACCTGGAAGCGGAATAAAAAACGGACGAAACAAAAGCGACAGACAAATAATGGCAACAAAGAATTTCATCGGGGAATTGGAGTGGCGCGGCATGATCCACACGATCATGCCGGGCGCAAAGGAACAACTCGACAAGGAGATGACAACGGCCTACCTGGGCATCGACCCGACGGCCGACTCGCTCCACATCGGACATCTGGTGGGAGTAATGATTCTCAAGCATTTCCAGATGTGCGGACATCGTCCCATCGCACTCGTGGGCGGGGCGACGGGCATGATCGGCGATCCTTCGGGCAAATCGCAGGAGCGCAATCTGCTGGACGAAGCGACCTTGCGGCACAATCAGGAGGCGATCAAACGCCAGTTGTCGAAACTTCTCGATTTCGACTCCGACGCTCCCAATGCGGCATTGATGGTCAACAACTACGACTGGATGAAAGAGTTTTCGTTTCTCGACTTCATCCGCGACATCGGGAAGCTGATTACCGTCAACTACATGATGGCCAAGGATTCGGTCAAGAAACGTTTCAGCGGCGAAGGCGACGGCATGTCGTTCACCGAATTCTCCTATCAGCTGGTACAGGGCTACGACTTCATGCACCTCTACGAAAAATACGGCTGCAAGATCCAGTTGGGCGGTTCCGACCAGTGGGGCAACATCACCACCGGTACGGAGCTGATCCGCCGCAAGCTCGGTGCCGAGGCCTATGCCATCACCTGTCCGCTGATCACGAAGGCCGACGGTACGAAGTTCGGAAAGACCGAGAGCGGGAACGTATGGCTCGATCCGCGCTATACGTCGCCCTACAAGTTTTATCAGTTCTGGCTCAATGTGAGCGACGAAGATGCCAAGCGCTACATCCGGATCTTTACGCTGCTCGACCGTGAAACGATCGAACGGTTGACGGCCGAGCACGACGCCGCGCCTCATCTGCGCATTCTCCAGAAACGGCTTGCCGAAGAGATCACGGTCATGATCCATTCGCGCGAGGAGTATGAGAAGGCCGTCGAGGCTTCGCAGATTCTCTTCGGCGGCGCGACCTCGGAGGCCCTGCGCAAACTCGACGAGCAGACGCTGCTGCAGGTGTTCGAGGGGGTCCCGCAATTCAGCATCGCCCGCAGCCAGCTGGGAATGCCTTTTATCGAGCTCTGCGCTACGGCAACGCAGATCTTCCCGTCGAAGGGCGAATGCCGCAAGATGGTTCAGGGCGGAGGGGTTTCGCTCAACAAGGAGAAGGTGGCGGATGCCATGCAGGAGGTTACGGAAAGCGACCTGATCGCGGACAGATACCTGCTCGTACAGCGCGGAAAGAAGAATTATTACCTCGTCACGGTCGGATAAACCGCGGCACGGCAGGATCCGGAGGGTCCCGAAACGTTTCGGGACCCTCCGGATCGGATAAAACGACGTCAGAGATGGCCTCCGAACAAACGACATTTTACACGATCGAACTCTCCGGCATGGAATTCCATGCCTATCACGGGTGCTACGAACTCGAACGGCGCGTAGGCAACCGCTTCGAGGTGGGGCTCTCGATTACGGCCGAACTGGGCGAAATTGCGGCCCATGATGCAGTGGAGGAAGCGGTCAATTACCTGCATGTCTATGAAACAGTCCGCGACACGATGGCCGTCACGCAACGGACTGTCGAGCGCGTGGCGATGAACATCATCGAGGCGTTATACGATCGGTATCCCCGGATCCGGCACATACGCTGTACGGTAGCCAAACTCGCCCCGCCGCTGGGAGGCAAGGTCGCCCGTGTAGCCGTAACGCTGGAAAAATAGTCGGGCAAGCAAATTTGCTCCGGAGAAAATGACATCCTGCCCGGCAGAAAACCGTACGGAAAACGGGAGGCAAAAGGACAAAAACGCACAGGAGGGCGGGATACGAAAGGCACGAAGGCGGGACAAGAACCGCACGGAAGACAGGGAAGGCGGCCGGAAGCGGCCGGCAAAACGGCAGAAAAACGATTCCGATTTTCGGTCAAACAAAATAGAACCAAATGATGAAAGCAACTCATCGGGCAACGTTCGGCGGCCAGTTGGGCGCCGTACTCGTTACAGCCGGCAGTGCCGTCGGTCTGGGCAATATCTGGCGATTTCCCTATGTCGCAGGCGAAAACGGAGGTGCGGCATTCCTGCTGATCTATGTCCTCAGCGTTCTGCTCATCGGAGTACCGATCATGCTTGCCGAGTTCGCCATCGGCCGCCACACACACAGCAATGCAGTCGGAGCCTACCGCATGCTCTCCGGACACTGGACTGCATTGGGATACAACAGCGTCATTGCCCCGCTGCTCATCATGGGATTCTATCTGGTCGTATCGGGATGGACGATGGAGTACATGATCCACTCCCTCACAGGCGAATTCACGCGTGTCCAGACCGTAGAGGAGTATGCGGCGATCTTCTCGACCTTCACCCAGAATCCCTGGAGACCGGCCATCTACACCGTCATTTTCACATTGCTTACGCACGGTGTCATCGCATTGGGCGTACAGAAAGGCATCGAACGCTCGTCCCGAATCATGATGCCCCTGTTGATGGTCATCCTCGTCGTACTGGCAATCCACTCGATTCTGCTGCCGGGCGGCATGCAGGGGGTAAAATTCCTCTTCACGCCCGACTTCTCGAAGGTCACGGCCTCGACCTTCCTCACGGCTTTGGGGCAGGCCTTCTTCTCCCTTTCGATCGGACTGGGGTGCCTGGTAACCTACGCCTCCTATTTCAAGGACGACACGAACATTACCCATACGGCGCTCCAAGTCGTACTGATCGATACGCTTGTAGCCGTTTTGGCGGGGGTCGTCATCTTTCCGGCCGTCTTCAGCGTGGGGATCGAGCCTACGGCCGGGCCTTCACTCGTATTCGTCACCCTGCCGGCAATTTTCAATACACTGCCGCTGAGCATGGTGTGGTCAACGATCTTCTTCCTGCTGCTGGTCATTGCGGCACTCACATCGACGATCTCGCTTCATGAGGTGCTCACAGCCTATATCCATGAAGAGTGGCATCTGAGCCGCCGCATCTCGGCATGGATCGTCACGGCGGCATGCTCCCTGCTGGGAGTTGCGGCCTCGTTGTCGTTGGGGGCATGGAAATGGCTGCAAATCGGCGGGAAGTCGCTCTTCGACCTCCTCGATTTCGTCACGGCAAACGTTCTGCTGCCTGCAGGCGGATTCTTCATCTGCATCTTTGCGGGCTGGGTTCTCGACCGGCGCTTCATGCCGCACGAACTGACGAACAAGGGAACAATCCCCCTGCGGCTGTGGCCGTTGCTGCGGCTCCTGCTGCGATGGGTATGTCCGGCGCTGCTGCTTTTGATCTTCCTCGACAATCTGGGGCTGATTTGACAATCGGCCGGCCCCGACACCAAAAAAACGATTTCTTCATTCAAATCTGTTCGAATTATCTTTTTTTTGATATATTTGTCCGGACATATTTCAGGAAAACATCTATCAAAATATTGTTAAAACACTAATCTTTCACTCTATGAAAAAACTTCTCCTCCTTATCTCTTTGCTCTGCATGGGCACGACCCTTTCTGCCCAGGAGTCGGATCAAGCTGAAACCCAGCAGCAAATCGATTCCCTCAATCAGGTTCTGCGCGAGATGTCGGCCCGCATGGATGACGTCGAGCTGGACAGCAACAATCAGACTATCTGGAAAGACCGTGCCAAATATTTCAACATCGGTTATGTCAAACAAAAAATGTCCCCCGATATCGAAGGGCTGGATGCACTCGGTCTCGACGCGGAGATCAAGAGCAAATTCGGCATTTCGCTCAGCTGGGGCAAAACCTATTATCTGCATAAGAAACCGCTGGCCAGGATGATCAAAATCGGGCTCGACTGGTCGTGGCTGGACATCAACTATGCAAACTACTCTCCGGAAAGCAGCGCGGGTGAGTTCGGTCAGGAAGAGTCGGGATCGACCATGCACCAGGCCGAAATAGGCATGTCGTTCGGCCCCTCGGTAACGGTCAATCCCATACACCAGCTGAAAGTAAGCGGATATTTCCGTTTTACCCCCTCCTATTCCGGACTCTACGCCGACGAATCGTTCTATCACCATTACGCCACCTTCTTCAATACGGGTTTTTCCGTAGCCTGGAAGGTTATCTCGATAGGTTGCGAGTGGCGTTGGGGCACAGCGACATACGATGGTCTCGCATTCGATGAGGAGAGCCTTTCGAACGACGAGGACGCCAGCGGCGAAATACTCTCCGATCTGGGCAAGCAGAAGTTCAAGACCAAATCGATGCGCGTGTATCTCGGGTTCCGGTTCTGATGCCGAAAGGGGATATCCATCGATAAAAACAGGAACAGGGCCTCAGGGAGGCCCTGTTCCTGTTTTTCCGCAGCGCAATTCAATCGTCAAACAGAGGCGGCATTCGGACCTTTTCCGGTCCGAGCGCCATACAGAGACCAAGCGGCAGAACCGGAAAGTCCGTATTCCGGTTCTGCCGTCTCCCTTAGTCCCGTCCGGACTGTTTCAGGAACCGTCCGTCCGCCCGTCCCGAACACCTCTCCGGCAACAGGGCTGTCTCATGCCCGCCGTCAGACTCCGCCGCACCCCGCAGCGCGGCACCTCTTCGTCGTCGCAGGCGCCAATGGCCGGCGGAATCATTCCACCGTCCGGCGATTGGCCAAAGCGTGCGTCAATGTCAATTCATCGACATACTCCAGTTCATCGCCGAACCCGATACCGCGCGCGATCGATGTCACCTTGACCTGCGGGAACTCCCGCAACCGGTTCATCAGATAAAAAAGGGTCGTCTCGCCCTCGACCGATGTCGAGATGGCCAGAATTACCTCCTCAATCCCGCCGTGCGCGACACGGTCGAGCAACAGGTCGATCGTCAGATCCGAAGGGGCGATGCCCTGCATGGGCGAGATGACGCCGCCCAGCACATGATAAAGGCCGCGATACTGCTGCGTATGTTCGATCGACAGCAGGTCGGCGACCTGTTCCACGACACAGATCGTCGTATGGTCCCGTTTCCCGTCCATGCAGATCGGGCAGACATCCGTATCCGACAGATTGTTGCACATGCGGCAACGCCGGATCTCCTGACGGAAACGGTCGATGCTGCGCGTCATGTCCGCTACGGCCGACGGTTCCATCCGCAACAGATGCATGGACAAACGCAAGGCCGTCCGCCGTCCGATGCCCGGCAGCTTCGACAGCTCCTCGATTACATTATTCAACAGTTGCGACACAGAATCACTCCTTTCACACGTTTACCATCCGCTCGCGCCCCGGCGCTCCGGAAACCGGCACCGGACAGACATCGTCCGCATGTGCCCTGTCCTACGCGGGGAATACACCTCGGCGGCAATGCCGCAAATTTCATTCTCCGCGATCCGCCGTGCGACAGCCGGCAGGTTCTCCTCGGCTCATCTCCGGCCGCCGAGAGCCCGACAGTCAGATCGTCTCGATCGTCCGCGCCTCGACCCAGCCTTTTTTGCCGTCGGCAATGACGATCTCCCGCCAATCGTCCAGCTCGTTTACCGTCCGCACCTTCGTACCCTCATGCAATACGAAAAGATCCGTCGAGGATTTGTCCGGCGAACTCTTGACCGAGACCGAAGAGCTCATCACCACAGCCTCCGTACTGTCCAGCTGTTCGTTGCGTTCGCTTATGGCAAAGGCCGTGAAGGCGAAGAAACAGACAAACATGACCAGCATGCCGTAAAAACCCGTCTTGCGCCATACCAGACGGCCGGCCAGCAGATAGACCAATACGAGGATGAACATCAGCGCCAAAGCGCCGAGCGACAACAGGCTCCATGCCGTGCACCCCAACGAGGAACGGATAGTCCGCACCCACGTCTTGAGGAAAAACTCCGGAACAACGGCGATGCGGTCTTTCGTAAAGGTGTTGGCCACGTCGAGATTGTAACGGATATCGGCATCACCGGGCGCAAGCCGCAAGGCCCTGTTGTAATAGAGAATCGCCTTGCCATGATGCCCTGCCTTGAAATAGGCGTTTGCAAGGTTGTAATAGAGCTTCTCCGAGGCATACCCCTGGGCCAGGAGCTTTTCATAAGCCTCGATCGCTCCGTGATAATTGGCATTGATATAGTCCGTATTGGCCGCATCCCAAAGCTGTTCGACAGACTCCGAGGCAGCCGGAACAACCGGTTGTTGTACGGCCAACGATTCCGCCCGGGGCGTCGTCAGCGAATCGCCGGCATGCTGCGCCTGAACCGGCATGACGGATCCTGCGGCAAGGATCAGCAACAAACCAAAAATTCGACCGATCTTCATATGCTACTTCTCCCTTTCTTTATTTTTTAATTACCGATTCGAGTTTCGAAATGAACTCCACCCCCTCGTTGTAGATATCGCTCATGCGCGCCCCGGCCACAGGCGAATACTGGGCCTCGTCGCACTGCGAGATCAGATCGGAGAAACATTGCGACAACTCCTGCGGCACACCACGCTTATGCAGCTCCTCACGGACATTCTCCTTGGTAAGGTTCGCCACCGGAATATTGAACTTGTCGCCCATATAGCCCCACAAGGCCCGCAGCATCTCCTCATAGAAAGCATGGCGGTTTTCCGCCTTCATGTACTGCATCGCGATACGGAATCGCTGCACGGCCACCTTGTTGGCACGTTTGCCGCGCATCAGGACAACATTCTGCCGGTCACGGATCCGTTTGCGCAACGCCACATAGGCTCCGCCGAAAAGAGCCACGATGAGTGCCAGCAGAAGAAAATAGAGGGCGCTGCCCATGAAAGGCGGACGCTGCAGGTGCAGATTCCCCCGTCCGAGTTTGATGAAGCGTATGTCCTGTCCCAACAGTTTCACATCCTCCTTCGACAATCCCGTCACAACCTGCTGCGCACTTCCGCCTCCCGCATCGGGGGTTACGTCGAGCGTCATCTGCTGTGCCGACAGCGTCACATATTGTTTCGTGTCGGGATTGAAATAGGTAAACTCCACCGGCGGAATCTCGTATTCGCCCTCGGCACGGGCAATGAACGGGTACTCGAACTGCCGGTATCCCGTCGTACCTGCCGCCGTTGTATTCATCGACTCGGTGGTTTTGACGTTGTACTGCTCGAACGAGCTGGGCAGCGTCAGTTTCGGGGCCTGCACGAACGACAGATTACCCGTGCCGGCAATCTTGACCGTATAGGTTGCGGCGGAATTCGCCGCGAGAGTCGATGCCGGCAGATTCGACGACATGGTGAATTTGCCGACAGCGCCGCTGAAACTCTCCGGAGCGCCCGCCGGAAGGTCGCGAACCGTCACCTCGACCGGCGATGTGCGCAACGACCGCCGCACATCATACACCTCGTGTCCGCCGCCGAAGAACGGATCGGGGTTGGGGCTCTGCACCACGACCTGCGCAATGACGTTCAATTCGGCCGGTTCGATGGTAATGACACCCGACTGCTGCGGATAGAGCAGGTACTCCCGAACGATCTGGGTTTCATAAACACGTCCGTTGTAACGTTCCCGCTGCGGTTGCTGCTGCCGTTCGATCTCCTGTGCCCAGAAGCCATTGAACGTCGGGAGTTTGCTGCCGCTGTCACCCACAAGGTTCACCCGATAATAGAGTTTCAACGCCGCACGGATCGGCTCTCCCTTGAACGCCGTCCGCCGCGACAGCTCCATACGCAGCAGGATATCGTCCTTGCCGACCTGCTGCTGCACATCGGCGGGCGAAGATCCCGAAGAGGAGCCGCCGGGGGCCGATTGTCCCGTCTGCCCCTCATCGACCACCTCGATCGGGAGCGTTTTGGTCCGATACTCCGTCTTGTCGACACGGGCCGTCGCCGCCCCGATGGTAAAGGTTCCCTCCTGTTGCGGCAGCAGCACATAGGTAATCGTATAGCTGCTGTTGCGCGTCATCTGCCCGTTGATGATCTGGATGGAGCTTCCCCGCGAAACGGCAGGGCCGGCAATCACGTCGAAACCTTCGAACGAGGGGGCAACGAAAGAGTTGTCGTCCGGCTTGGCATTGAGCGTAAATTCCACGCGCACGGCCTCACCTTTGGCCACCATCATCGGGGCCTTGACCTCGAAAGTGACCTTTTCATCGGCAAAAGCCGCCGTATGGAAGAGCACCGGCAGGAACAGCAGCCACATGTAAACGGATCGTTTCATTGCAGGATGAATTCTCTTAGTCTCGGATGTAACCAATAACGAAAAACCGTCTGTTTTATTGTTCATTGCACGAAACACACCACAACCGGCCCTGCGGAGCCGATTGTGGTGCGTCGCGGGTTGTCCGCCTCATCAATGTTTGAAGTCGGCAAAGAAGTCGTTTCCTTTGTCATCCACGATAATGAATGCCGGGAAGTTCTCGACATAGATCTTGCGGACGGCCTCCATACCCAGTTCGGGGAAATCGACGACCTCGACCGACTTGATCGAATTCTTGGCCAAAATGGCTGCGGGGCCGCCGATCGAACCCAGATAGAATCCGCCGTGCCTGCGGCAGGCGTCGGTTACCTCCTGCGAACGGTTTCCCTTGGCCACCATGACCATCGAGCCGCCCTGCGACTGGAACAGATCGACATAGGGATCCATACGTCCGGCGGTCGTGGGGCCGAACGAGCCCGAAGCCATGCCCTGCGGCGTCTTGGCCGGGCCGGCATAGTAAACCGGATGCTTCTTGAAGTATTCGGGCATCGGTTTTCCTTCGTCGAGCATCTGCTTGATACGCGCATGGGCGATGTCGCGCGCTACAATGAGCGTTCCGCGCAGATTCAGCCGCGTCCTGATCGGGTATTTCGTCAGGATGGCCCGAACCTTGTCCATCCCTTCGTCGAGGTCGATATCGACCGCCGGCGACATGGCCGGAGATTCCGCCGGCAGGAAACGGGCCGGATTTTTCTCCAGCTGTTCGAGGAAAATTCCTTCGGGAGTAATCTTCGCCTTGATGTTGCGGTCAGCCGAGCAGCTTACGCCGATAGCGACGGGGCACGAAGCGGCATGGCGCGGGGCGCGGATCACACGCACGTCATGAACCAGATACTTGCCGCCGAACTGTGCGCCTACACCGCTCTCCTGACAGATCTTCAGCACCTTCTCCTCCCATTCCAGATCGCGGAAGCAGCGCCCGCCCTCATTGCCGGAGGTGGGCAGCGTATCGAGATAGCCGGCCGAAGCCTTCTTGACCGTCGAAAGGCACATCTCGGCCGATGTTCCGCCGATGCAGATGGCCAGATGGTAGGGCGGGCAGGCCGACGTTCCCAGATCCTTGATATGGGTCTTGATGAACTCCGTCAAGGTCTTTTCGTTGAGCAGGGCCTTCGTCTGCTGGTAGAGGAAGGTTTTGTTTGCCGAGCCGCCGCCTTTGGTAATGAAGAGGAACTCATACTCCATGCCGGGATGTCCGCCATAGATGTCGATTTGCGCCGGAAGGTTCGTTCCCGAATTCTTCTCCTCGATCATCGAGAAAGGCACGACCTGAGAGTAGCGGAGATTGCGGTCCCTGTAGGTTTCATAGACGCCGCGCGTGATGTACTCGGCATCATCGACACCCGTATAGACGTCCTCCCCCTTGTGGCCGATACAGATGGCCGTACCCGTATCCTGGCAGGTCGGCAGTTCGCCCTCGGCAGCCACGCACTGGTTGAGCAGCATCGTATAAGCCACGAAACGGTCGTTGTCCGAGGCTTCGGGATCCTCCAGGATATGACGCAGTTTTTCCAGATGCGCCGCACGCAGATAGAACGACACGTCACTGTACGCTGCCTTCGACAGCAGTTCCAACCCTTTGGGGTCGATTTTCAGAATCTTGCGGCCGTCGCACTCCACGACCTTCACATAATCTTTGGTCAACAGACGGTACTCCGTAGTATCCTTGCCTACGGGGAACGGCTCCTGATAGATGAATTCCGGCATAATCGCGTTATTTTTCGTTTGTCAAATGTTGTTTTTCAGTCTGTACCGCCAGCACTTCAGGCATCCCGAAACCGCACCGGCGGCTGCACACCCGCAAGCAGCCGCAGCATGAGACCGCCGGCGGGTTCACAAAGATACGAAAAGTCGGGCGCAGATGCAAACGGCTGTTTGCCTTTGCCGAGACGGAGTATCCAAGGCGAAGCCAAAGATACGAATTTGTTACGAAATAATCGATGAGCAGCAGCGACTTTTTGATATATTAAAAAATATTCCGAAATCATACGCTGCAGATTCTGAAATTTTGTATCTTTGCAAGGATTCTCCTGAAGAGAATCTGACGAGGAACATACATCAATAACTCATAAACTTTAAGGTTATGGTATCTTACAAAGAACTCGGACTGGTGAACACGCGAGAGATGTTCGCCAAGGCCATCAAAGGCGGCTATGCCATTCCTGCATTCAACTTCAACAACATGGAGCAGCTGCAGGCCATCATCTCGGCATGTGTCGAGGTGAATTCGCCCGTCATTCTGCAAGTATCGGCCGGAGCCCGCAAATATGCCAACCAGACGCTGCTGCGCTACATGGCTCAGGGAGCCGTAGAGTATGCCAAGGAGCTCAACGGCGGCAAAGGCATTCCGATCTGCCTGCACCTCGATCACGGCAACTCGTTCGAATTGTGCAAGAGCTGCATCGACATGGGCTTTTCGTCGGTCATGATCGACGGTTCGTCGCTGCCTTATGAAGAGAATATCGCCCTGACGAAAAAAGTCGTGGAGTATGCACACCAGTACGATGTAACGGTCGAAGGCGAGTTGGGCGTACTGGCCGGTGTGGAAGACGAGGTTGCAGCCGAGGTTGCGCACTACACCAAGCCCGAAGAGGTCATCGACTTTGTAACGAAGACCGGCGTGGATTCGCTGGCCATCTCGATCGGCACGTCGCACGGCGCCAACAAGTTCAAGCCCGAACAGTGCACACGCAACGCCGACGGCATCCTCGTGCCGCCCGAACTGCGTTTCGACATTCTGGCCGAGATCGAGAAGAAACTTCCCGGTTTCCCCATCGTTCTGCACGGAGCATCGTCGGTTCCGCAGGAGTATGTAAAGATCATCAACACGCACGGCGGCAAACTGAAGGATGCGGTAGGCATCCCCGAAGACCAGCTCCGCAAGGCTGCCAAGAGCGCCGTTTGCAAGATCAACATCGATTCGGACGGTCGTCTGGCCATGACGGCTGCCGTTCGTACGGTCTTCACGGAGAATCCTGCCGAGTTCGACCCCCGCAAATATCTGGGTCCGGCCCGCGACGAACTGAAGAAACTCTACATGCACAAATGCAAGGACGTATTGGGTTCGGCCGGCAAAGCCTGATCCGCTACATACGAACTACCAGCGTTCCGTTCCGCAAGGAGCGGAACGTTTTTTTGTCCCGACCCTTTCACTTTCATTCCATATATATCCTTTTCCCTCTGTTTTCTTGCCTTTTCTGTCATTTTTACCCGTTTATTATACATCGCATCGAATTAATTGTTATTTTTGCAACAATCGCATCCGCGAGCAAAAACGGACAAACAACCAAACGAAAAACAATATGAACGAACAACGATTCATCCACGAAGCAGCCCGCGGGATTCCCGTACGGGCCGAGGTGGATATTCTGGTCGTAGGCGGCGGTCCTGCGGGCATCATGGCGGCCGAAGCGGCAGCCGGCAAGGGGTTGCGTGTCATGCTCCTCGAAAGTCGGGGGTATCTGGGCGGCAACCTGACCATCGGACTTCCGATTCTCGGTTTTCTGGGGCACAAGGGGACTCAGATCATCAAGGGTCTCCCGCAGCGTTTCATCGACCGCCTGCGTGCGCGCGGTGCCGCAAGCGAGCATCGTCCCTGCGCGCTGCACATGAGTCTGACGATCGTCGATGCAGAGGAGGTCAAGCGCACGGCGCTGGAGATCATGGAGGAGAACGGGGTCGAGGTGCTGATGTATGTCTTCTGTACGGATGTGATCAAGGAGGGCAATGATGTGCGGGGCGTCATCATCGAGAGCAAGGCGGGGCGGGAAGCGATCCTCGCCAAGACCGTCATCGACTGCACGGGCGACGGCGACGTTGCCTTCCGTGCCGGCGTGGAGTGCCGCAAGGGCGATGCCGAGGGAGGCATGCAGCCGCCGACGCTGATGTTCTGCATGAAAGGGGTCGATGTGCAGCAGCTGCGCGATGCGATTGTCCAACATCCCGACCGCTACGATATGGATACCATGCCTGCCGAGCAGTTCCGCAGCGGAAAATTCATCACCGTCGGACTGCGCAACCAGATCCGCGAGGCGCAGGCGAAGGGGTATCGGATTCCCGTTGCACGGACGATTCTCATCACGGGACTCGCCGACGACGAGATCTGGGTCAACATGACACGCGTCAACGGTGTCGATTCGACCCGTCCCGAAAGCTATACCTACGGCGAAATCGAAGGCCGCAGACAGATTTATGAGGTGGAGCGTTACCTGAAAGATTTCGTGCCGGGGTTTGCCGGTGCACACATGGAGAAGGTCGCATCGTTTCTGGGAATCCGCGAAAGCCGTGTGATTGTCGGGAAGTATGTGCTTACGGCCGATGACATTCTCCACGACCGCCGTTTCCCCGATGCCATTGCCGTCGCGGGTTATCCGGTCGATATTCACCATGCACAGGGCGGCGACTGCACGCTCTACTGGTGCGACGACTGTTACGACATCCCCTATCGCTGTCTGGTACCGGAACAGGTCGGAAGGCTGCTTGTGGCCGGCCGCTGCGCCTCGATGGATCATGAGGCGATGGCCTCCACGCGCGTCATGTCCACCTGCATGGCGATGGGTGAGGCGGCAGGCCGTGCCGCACGGCTGGCTCTCGAAGCGGGTGTCGCACCGGCCGAACTCGATGCGCAGGTTGTTCGCGAAGAACTCCGCCGGACGGGAGCCTTCCTGCACGACTGACCGACAGGAATATCCGGTGGGGGGGGTGTTCACAAAACGGGCGCACAGCCAACCTCCGGAACGAATCACTAACAGCGGAGAGCGGAATCCTGTGATTCCGCTCTCCGCTTCACCTTGTTCCTCCGCGAACAATCCCGCAAAACGGGAGATGAAACCCTGCCGGAGCAAAGGGCCGTTGCCGACCTCGCCGGACGATCGGATCATCCCCGCCGCTTGTAGCGTGACGGCGATGTTCCCGTATGCTGCTTGAAATATTTTCCGAAGAAGGACTGCGTACTGAAGTTCAGTTGGTAGGCAATCTCCTGAATGCTCATACCCGAATATTTCAGCAGCGATTTCGCCTCCAGAATAACCGATTCATCGATCCATTTGGCCGCCGTCTTGCCGCTCACCTCCTTGACCACCGACGACAGGTATTTCGGCGTGATATTGAGTTTCGCCGCATAGAAACTGACATTGCGCTCGCGTTTGTTGTACTCGCCCAGCAAGCGCATGAACTGATCGAACAGCACTTCGCAACGACCCTGCTTCTGCCCGCTGAACTGATCGCGCTGGTTCAGCTCCGTGATCAGATAGAAGATCGCCGTAAACAACGTATGGATGATCTCTTTGCGGAAACGCTCCTTGTCGCTTTGGATAACCATCTTGATAAGCCGGAAGAAGGCCCGTATCTCCGTTACATCCTGTTCGGTCACCTGCAGACAGGGTTTCCGGCCAAACCGCATGTGAATCGGCAGCGATGCCGAAATATCGACCTGGATGTCGTTGACAAAACTCTTCGAGCAGGCTGTCAGATAGGCCGTAGCATCGGACGAACAACGAATCGTGCGGATAACGCTTCCGGGACGGAAGAAGACAAGCATGTTGGGCCGGATCTCGTAGGTATCCGTATCGATCGACAATACGGCCGTGCCGCTCATCATGATCATAGCGGCAAAACCGTCGAGCGAGACCGGAATTTCGGAAGTCGGATTCCGCAAATAATCGATTGTCGTAATGGCCAGATCGTCCGACAGAAAAACCGTATCCTGCATCTCCTGCTTCAAGCGGGCGATGGAGACTTTGCGCAGATTATTCGTTCGTTTTACCATAAATCAGCAGTTTTGGCCTACAAGTTTACGAAAATTCCCCGAAATCCCCTAAAATATCAACTCTTTTTCACATCGGAATGGCTGCATGCAGCATTCCGGCTTTCGGCTGTCGCTCCGATATATCGTATGCGCCGCGTCCCTGCAAGCCATGCGATACCGCCGTCTTCCGGCTGCACGACAAAAAAGGCAGGCCGGAGATCCTCAGGATCTCCGGCCTGTACAACAGAAGGACGAACGAGCGTACCGACTACGCGAACCGATTTGTCCGCATCAGCCAAAACCCAACTCACCTACCAACAACACAAACACTTACGGCTTCGACCGTGCATCGGCATCCTGTCGGACGGCTCGTTCTTCCAGAAAGGGTCCTTAGAGTTTCGGCCCGGCCTCGACAAGCGCCTTGCCCTCGTCGTTGCCCGTAAACTTCACGAAGTTCTTGATGAAGCGTGCAGCCAGATCCTTGGCCTTCACATCCCACTCCGCAGCCGATTTGTAGGTGTCGCGCGGATCGAGAATCTTCGGATCCACACCCGGCAGTTCGGTCGGGATCTCGAAGTCGAAGATCGGGAGTTTCTTGGTCGGCGCCTTGTCGATCGAACCGTCGAGGATCGCATCGATGATGCCCCGCGTATCCTTGATCGAGATACGCTTGCCGGTACCGTTCCAACCGGTATTTACGAGGTAAGCGGTAGCACCCGACTGTTTCATGCGCTTAACGAGTTCCTCTCCGTACTTCGTAGGATGCAGCGACAGGAAGGCTGCGCCGAAGCAGGCCGAGAAGGTCGGCGTAGGCTCGGTGATGCCGCGCTCCGTACCGGCCAGTTTTGCCGTAAAGCCCGACAGGAAGTAATATTTCGTCTGCTCCGGCGTAAGGATCGATACGGGAGGCAGCACGCCGAATGCATCGGCCGAGAGGAAGATCACCTTCTTGGCGGCCGGAGCCTTCGATACGGGTTTTACGATGTTCTCGATATGGAAGATCGGGTACGACACGCGGGTATTCTCCGTCACCGACTTGTCGGCGAAATCGATCTTGCCTTTCTTGTCCACCGTCACATTCTCCAGAAGGGCATTGCGACGGATCGCGTTCCAGATATCGGGTTCGCTCTCCTTCGAGAGGTTGATCACCTTGGCGTAGCAGCCGCCCTCGAAGTTGAAGACGCCGTCATCGTCCCAGCCGTGCTCGTCATCACCGATGAGCTGGCGTTTCGGATCGGTCGAAAGCGTCGTCTTGCCCGTACCCGACAGACCGAAGAAGATGGCCGTTTCGCCCTTCTCGTTGGTATTTGCCGAGCAGTGCATCGAGGCGATGCCCTTGAGCGGCAGCAGGTAGTTCATGTAGGAGAACATGCCCTTCTTCATCTCACCGCCGTACCATGTGTTGATGATCACCTGCATCTTCTCCGTGAGGTTGAAGACTACGGCGGTCTCCGAGTTCAGGCCCAGCTTCTTGTAGTTCTTAACCTTTGCCTTCGATGCGTTCAGCACGACGAAGTCGGGTTCTCCGTACGTTTCGAGTTCGGCATCGGTAGGACGGATAAACATGTTCTTCACGAAGTGGGCCTGCCAAGCCACCTCCATGATGAAGCGGATCTTCAGACGCGAATTGGCATTGGCGCCGCAGAAAGTATCCACGACATAGAGTTTCTTGCCCGACAGTTCCTGCGAAGCGATCTTCTTCAGCTCCTTCCAGGCAGCCTTCGTAACGGGTTTGTTGTCGTTCTTGTAGGCGTCGGAGGTCCACCAGATGGTATCCTTCGTCGTCTCGTCCATTACGAAGAACTTGTCTTTGGGCGAACGGCCGGTATAGACGCCGGTCATTACGTTTACGGCACCGGTATCGGTCAGCTGACCTTTCTCGAAGCCGCGCAGACCCTTCTTTGTCTCTTCACGGAAGAGTTCGTCATACGACGGATTGTACACGATCTCCGTAACACCGGTGATCCCATACTTTCTCAAATCCATTTTGTCCATGATACTTATGTTTTATTAAAACCTCTTATCTCTTCTCTTTTTCCGGAGAAGCTCCAAACCGGACTGCCGCTGCAGGGCCTGTCTTCACCCCTCCCCGCGATTCCGTGCACCGGATCAGGCGGCACCGGGCTTGCTCCCCCTTCTTTTCCGGTGCAAAAGTAGTAAAAAAAACTATAATGTGAAAAAAATAACAGTAATTTTTCACTTTTTTAAAAACCTGAAAACACCCCTTGCATGCCGGCGGATTCACGCAACAGACAACAACCTGTCTATTACCACTTTATCCTATCTAATCCATTTCTCTGCAGAACGAAGGAACACCTGTTCTGCAGATCGCATCCGCATCGAACTGCACCCTTTGCGAGGACCGTGCCGGATTCCGCTGCCGGCAGGCCGCTCCACAGCACCGCAACGGAACCCGAATGTTTCGGAAGCAGGGCCATTGAGCGGCCCGAAGACGGAAACGGGCGGCTTCCCGAAACCGATGCCGCCCGCAATTTTCCGCAATCTTCCGCCGCACGCCTATTTTGTCCGGTTGTACGGCTCTGCAACGATACAATTCGTCACACGCCGTTCCCCCTCCGAATCGAAGCGTTTGTTGTCCGAAGGGTGGTTGATGATACCGCAATCGTCGCACCAGAGTGTGGAGGAGCCTCCTCCGTCAAGATTCAGCGCTGCATGCAGTCCCAACTGACGTGCTACAAAAGCGAGTTCTCCGACCGTCATTCCCGCAGCCTCCTTCGGGAAACGTCCGTCAACGACAATCATTATCACCTCTCCGCGCTTCGTCACGCCGATCAGCGAACGCGGATGCCGGCCCCAGAAACTGCCCTTGCGGCCGGCATACGACACCTCCCGACCATCGACCAGCAGCAGCGGACCGCAAGCCAAGGCATCGCGATAACGACGGGCAAGCCGCACGTCGTCCGTCGGTGCATAGGGAGCGATGTGAATCTTCCGACCGCGCAATGCCACAATCCCGTTCACACGATACAATTCACGCTCTTCGGTTGCAGCGATCGTCCGACCGGCCACCCGCACGAAAGTTGAAGGGACGAATTTCCTGACATTGAAATAGCCGGCATTTATCGCCGCTGACGCACCTTCGCGCTCCGCAACGGCCGAGGTCAACGACAATGAATCGGGCTGTACGATACGGGTGCGGAACCGGCGGGTTTCGTAACGCACCACCGAAAGGGTCTGCGGAGCGCCGAAAAGTTCCAGCTGCGCACGCACGGCCACCATGCCGGGACGTACCGAACAGGTATCCCACCCGACGGCGGCCAGCGCCACCGAATCACGCGGGCTTTGCGCCGCTGCCGGCAGCAGCGGGAAAAGCGCCAACAAAAGAGACAACCATCGTTTCATCGATCAAAAACGGTTTGATTCACACGGATTGCAAAGATACGACGATTCGTCGGATATGCAATACGAAACGCCGGCATCGTTCCATCGGGAGCGCTCCGGCCGTTTTTTTCCTATCTTTGCCGGCGGAACAAACGACATTTGATCATGGAAGAACTTACGCTCACGCTGCCGGCACTGCTGTTTCCGGCCGTATCGCTCATTCTGCTGGCCTACACCAACCGTTTTCTCTCCTATGCCCAACTGATCCGCACACTCAAGGCGCAGAACCTCGCACACCGCTCCGAACTGACCGCCGCACAGATCGACAACCTGCGCCGCCGGCTCTATCTGACACGGACGATGCAGGCGCTCGGCATTGCGAGCCTGTTTCTCTGCGTGGTCACGATGTTCCTGCTCTACATCGGGATGCAGCTTGTCGCAGCCTATATTTTCGGTGCGGCGCTGCTGCTCTTCATCGGATCGCTGGGCGTCTCGCTCCGCGAGATCCAGATCTCGGTCCGCGCGCTCGAAATCTACCTGCACGACATGGAGCACTGACCCGGACGATACTAAATTCCCGCTGCAGGCATGCGCCGCTCTCTTCGGCGTGATGATCCCGACGCCATACAAACCGCAAAAAAAAGACGGAATCCCGACTCGCCGAGAATCGGGATCCTATCCGTTTTATTACCCTGACAACCGGTTACTTTACCTGCTTGCGAAGGAAGCACTCGATCGTATTCTCCATCAGGCAGGCGATCGTCATCGGGCCCACACCTCCCGGCACGGGCGTGATGACCGACGCAATCGGCTCGACGGCGGCATAATCCACATCGCCGCACAGTTTTCCCGTCTGCGGGTCGCGGTTGACCCCCACGTCGATCACAACGGCTCCCGGACGCACCATATCGGCCGTCACGAAACGGGCCTTTCCGATTGCCACGACAAGAATATCTGCTTCCCGCGTGACGGCCGGCAGGTTCCGTGTACGGCTGTGCGCAACCGTTACCGTCGCATTGGCATCGAGCAGCAGTTTGGCAACCGGAAGCCCGACGATATTGCTGCGGCCGATCACGACGGCCCGTTTTCCGGCAATCTCCACGCCGGCACGCTGCAACATGCGGAGGATTCCCTTCGGCGTACAGGGCAGCGTACACGGCTCCTTGAGCCACAGCTTCGCCACATTGAGCGGATGGAAGCCGTCCACATCCTTCTCGCGACGGATCGCGGCGATGACCTTCTGTTCGTCGATGTGCCGGGGCAGCGGCAGCTGCACCAGAATACCGTCCACCTCATCGTCGGCATTCAACTCGTCGATCAGCGCCAGCAGTTCCGCTTCGGAGATCTCCGCCGAACGGCGGAGCGTCGTATTGCGGATCCCCACTTCGGCCGACGCCCTGGCCTTGCCCGTGACATAGGAGACGCTGGCCGGATCGTCGCCCACCAGCACTACGACCAGATGGGGCACCCGACCGTATTGTGCCGGAAAACCCTTCACCCGTTCCGCCATTTCGGCCTTCATCGAGGCCGACAACTCTTTTCCACTGATTACCGTTGCCATCTTTCTGCTCTTTCTTCTTTCTGATTCTTCGCTACACGCTCTATTCCTTGACTCTGTTTCGCCGCATTTGCCGCTCTTCGCCGTCTGCGTTTCCACGACCTGCGGATCATTCTGTCAGCATTGCCTTGCGGCCGATGTCCGTGCGATGGAACAGGTTGTCGCAATGGACCTTCCCGACTTCGGCATTGCATTTCGCAAGCGCCCCGCCGAGCGTCGGAGCCTTGCAGACGACGATCGCCACACGTCCGCCGGCCGTGACGATCCGCCCCTCCCTGCAGGCCGTACCCATATGGTAAACCGCACCATCGACCGTTTCAAGGCCCTCGATGACGGCACCTTTTTCATAAGCGCCCGGATACCCTTTCGAAGCCAGCACCACACCGACCGTCGCAAAGTCGTACCACTCGATGGGCCGGTCGAGTTCGCGGCCGTCGGCCACCGCTGCAAAAATATCCACGATGTCGCTGCGCAGGCGCGGCAGGACGACCTCCGTTTCCGGATCGCCGAAACGGGCGTTGAACTCGATGACCTTCACGCCGTCACGGGTCTTCATCAGGCCGCCGTAAAGCACTCCCGTAAAGGGACAACCTTCGGCGCAAAGCGCCTCGGCCGTCGGCTGCATTATCCGTTCAAGGGCGAAACGCTCATCCTCCGCCGAGATGAAAGGCAGCGGCGAGTAGGCGCCCATGCCGCCCGTATTGGGACCTTCGTCGTTGTCATAGGCCCGTTTGTGGTCCTGCGCCAGCACCATCGGATAAACGCGGCGCCCCTCGACGAAGCACATGAACGAAAATTCAGGGCCTTCAAGGTAATCCTCCACCACGACCTTGCCGTGACCGAACTTGTCGTCGAGGAGCATGTCGCGCAGGGCCGCATCGGCCTCCTCCATCGTTTGCGCAATCACGACACCCTTGCCGGCAGCCAGCCCGTCGTACTTCAGGACGGCCGGAAACGACCGGCAGGCGACATACGCACGCGCCTCTTCGTAAGTGGTAAAGGCGCGGAATCCGGCCGTCGGGATACCGTATTTCATCATCAGCTCCTTGGCGAACTCCTTCGACGATTCGATTCGCGCCGCGGCCTTCGTCGGGCCGAAGATCCGCAGCCCCGCCGCACGGAATACATCGGCAATACCGGCCGCCAGCGCCACCTCCGGTCCCACGACCGTCAGCGCCACTTCGTTCGCCTGCGCGAAATCCCGCAGTTTCTCGACCTCGGTCTCCCGCAGGGCCACACACTCCGCCTGTTTCGCAATACCGGCATTCCCCGGTGCGCAATAGATCTTATCGACCTTCGCGGAGCGGCTCAACGCATCCACGATGGCATGTTCACGGCCGCCGCCGCCCACAACAAGTACCTTCATGCTCTTCTTTTTTCTCTCTCTGGTTTGTCTCGATTTCTTTTTTCCTCTGCCGTCTCCCTGCTTCCGGATTCCCGTTCGTCAGTGTTTGAAATGGCGCATGCCGGTGAAGAGCATCGCCACGCCCGTCTCGTCGGCCTTGCGGATCGAATCCCCGTCGCGCACCGAACCGCCGGGCTGGACGATTGCCGCCACACCCCGCTGCGCAGCCAGCGTCACACAGTCGTCGAAGGGGAAGAAGCCGTCGGAAGCCATGATCAGCCCCTCGGTCACACCCTTCGATCGGGCTTCGTTCAATGCGATCTCGGCCGAACCGATGCGGTTCATCTGACCGGCGCCGACACCGACCGTCTGTCCGTCCTTCACCACTACGATGGCATTCGACTTCACATGCTTGACGATCCGCCAGGCGAAATTCAGGTCGCGCAACTGTGCTTCGCACGGCTGTACGCGCGTCACGGTCATCGAAGCCTCGACCTGTCTGGTCGTGACATCCAGCTCCTGCGCCAACAGGCCGCCGTTGACACTCACATACTGCATCGGATGCACGTCGGAACGGGTCATGTCAACCTCCAGCAGCCGCAGGTTCTTCTTCGTCGCAAGCACCTCCAAAGCGCCCTCCGAGAACCGGGGCGCCATGATGATCTCCAAAAAGATCGGCTTCATCAACTCGGCCGCCTCGCGCGTCACCTCGCGGTTGACCGCCACGATACCGCCGAAGATCGAGACCTTGTCCGCCTCGTAAGCCTTTGTCCACGCATCGACCACATCGCGGCCCACAGCGGCACCGCAGGGGTTCATGTGTTTGAGACCCACGCAGAAAGGCTCCTCAAACTCGCGAACGATATTCAGTGCGGCGTTTGCATCCTGTATGTTGTTGTATGAAAGCTCCTTGCCGTTCAACTGACGGGCATGCGCCAGCGAGAAGGGAACCTCCTCGGCCGAGCGATAGAACTTCGCCGTCTGATGGGGATTCTCTCCGTAGCGGAGCGACTGCACCAGATCGAATTCGAGGAAGAGTTTTTCGGGCAGGCCGGCCTGTGCACGCATATAGGCGGCGATCATGCTGTCGTACTCGGCCGTATGCGTATAGGCTTTCGCCGAGAGCCGCAGACGGGTCCCGACCGTCGTATTTCCCTGCGCGCGCATCTCGTCGAGAATGGCTGCGTAGTCGTTCGGGTCGCAGACGACCGTCACGTCACGGAAATTCTTCGCGGCACTGCGCAGCATCGAGGGCCCGCCGATGTCGATGTTCTCGATCGCTTCGGCCAGCTCCACACCCGGCTTGGCGATCGTCTGCCGGAAAGGATAGAGATTCACACATACCAGATCGATGAAACCGATGCCGTTGGCCCGCAGTGCGGCTACATGCTCCGGCACGTCGCGGCGTGCCAGCAGCCCGCCGTGTACGGCCGGATGCAACGTCTTGACCCGACCGTCGCAGATCTCCGGAAAACCCGTCACGTCGCTGATGTTCAGCACCTCGACGCCATTTTCACGCAGCAGCTTCATCGTACCGCCCGTAGCAATCACCTCCCAACCCAGAGCCTTCAGGCTCTTTGCGAAATCGACGACTCCCGTCTTATCGCTCACACTGATTAATGCTCGCATTTCCTTATTTTTTCCTGTTTAAAATTCCAGTTTCCCATTTTTCCTGCCCTTTTACCAGTTTGTCGATCGTCTCCGCATAGAGCGCATGCTCGATGCGGTGCATGCGTCGTTCGACCTCCTCCACGTCGTCGCCGTCGTATTCGAAAGCCCGCTGGGCAATGATCCGGCCGCCGTCGAGCGACGCATCGACCCAATGGATCGTCGCGCCATATACCTTCACCCCGCAAGCCACCGCCTGTTCGATGGCGTGAGCGCCCTTGAAGGCCGGCAGCAGCGACGGATGGATATTGACGATCCGGCCGCCATAAGCCGCAAGCATCACCTCCGAAAGGATGCGCATGTAACCCGCCAGACAGACCAGATCGACCCCTGCGGCATCGAGCCGTGCAACGATTTCGCGTTCATAGTCGGCTTTCGACGCATACGACTTCGGCGTAAAGGCGAAGCACTCCACGCCATGCGCCGCCGCACGCTCCACCACCCGTGCACCGGGGCGGTCGCAGACGACAAGCACCGTGCGAGCCGCTATCGCCCCCTGCTCGCAGGCCGTGACGATCGCTTCGAAATTGCTGCCCTCGCCGCTGGCGAATACCGCGATGCGTTTCATCGCTTAACGGATTGTGACACCTTCGCCCTCGACCACACGGCCGATGACCGAAGCCCGTTCGCCGTGCGCAGCCAACAGACCGACAGCCTTCTGCGCCTCTGCGGCATCGAGCGCGATGACCATTCCGATACCCATATTGAAGATGTTGAACATCTCGCGATGGGCGATCTTCCCGTATTTCTCCAGAAAACGGAACACGGGCAGGATCTCCCACGATCCCTCGTCGATCTCGATGCCCTGACCGTCGTGCAGGATACGGGGGATGTTCTCATCGAAGCCGCCGCCCGTGATATGGCTGATGCCGTGTACGTCGCACTGGCGGATCACGTCGAGCACCTGGCGCACATAGATCTTCGTCGGGGTAAGCAGCACCTCGCCCAGCGTATGGCTGCCCAGTTCGGGATAGACCCTGTTCAGTTCCAGCGCATTGTCGGCAAGGACCTTGCGGACGAGCGAGAAGCCGTTGGAATGCACGCCCGACGAGGCGATACCGACCAGCACGTCGCCGGCCTTGACCTTCGAACCGTCGATGAGCCGGCTCCGCTCGACGACACCCACCGTAAATCCTGCGATATCGTATTCGCCGCCCTCGTACATGCCCGGCATCTCGGCCGTCTCGCCGCCGACAAGGGCGCAACCGGCCTGCCGGCACCCCTCGGCCACGCCGCTGACGATTCCCTCGATCTTGACCGGTTCGTTATGGCCTACGGCCACATAATCGAGGAAGAAGAGCGGTTCGGCACCCTGCGCCAGCACGTCGTTCACACACATCGCCACTGCATCGATACCGATCGTATCGTGCTTGTCCATAGCGAACGCCAGCTTGAGTTTCGTACCTACGCCATCGGTTCCGCTTACCAACACCGGATCCTTGATCTTCAGGGCCGCCAGATCGAACATCCCGCCGAAAGCGCCGATGTTGCCCATGACACCCGTACGCGCCGTCGAAGCGACATGCTTCTTGATGCGGCGCACCACTTCGTAACCGGCCTCCAGATTCACACCGGCCTTCTCATAACTCTCTGCCATATCGGTAATTCCTGTTTCTGTTCAAATTCATTTCCGTCCGCATGCGGCACTCCGCCGTTCCGCCGGCGCCATACGGCACCGGCATACGTCCGGATCTCCTATTTCATCTCGGTCTCCTCACGACCGATCTCGGCGGCATGTTCATAAAGTGCCGTCGGATAATGGCCCGTGAAACAAGCCATGCACATCTCTTTGCGGCCCCCTGCGCGCAACAGCGACTCCTCCGACAGATAGGCCAGCGAATCGGCTTCGATGGCCCGGCAGATCTCGTCAACCGAACAGCGGTAACCGATCAATTCGGCACAGGTCGAGGTATCGACGCCATAGAAGCAGGGATGGGTCATCTTGGGCGAGGCAATGCGTACATGGACCTCTTTGGCTCCGGCAGCCTTGAGCAGGCGCACGATACGCAGCGATGTGGTGCCGCGAACGATCGAGTCGTCGATCAACGCCACACGTTTGCCGGCCACCAGGCTGCGAACCGCCGAAAGCTTCATCTTCACGCCCTTTTCGCGCATCGCCTGCGAGGGCTGGATGAATGTCCGGCCGATATAGCGGTTTTTGATCAATCCCATCTCATAGGGGATACCGCTCGCCTCCGAATAACCGATGGCAGCCGAGAGGCTCGAATCGGGGACGCCGATCACCACATCGGCATCAGCCGGCGCCTCCTTGTAAAGCAGGCGCCCCGACTCCTTGCGGAAAGCATGGACGTTGCACCCCTCGATATCGCTGTCGGGACGTGCGAAATAGATGTACTCCATCGCACACATGCAGTTGCGCTTGTACATCGAATAGTCGCGGCTCCGCACACCGTTGTGATCGATCGTGACGATCTCGCCCGGATTGACGTCGCGCACGAACTCCGCGCCCACGATATCCAGCGCACAGGTTTCGGAACTGACCACCCACCCCCCGTTGAGCCGGCCGATCGACAAGGGCCGCAATCCGTATTTGTCGCGGCAGGCATAGAGCCGGTTCTCGGTCATGATCAGAAAGGCGAATCCCCCTTCGAGCATGTTCAGGGCATCGATAATGGCGAAAATACGGTGCTCGGAACTGTGCTCCTTCTTGATAAGGTGGGCAAGGATCTCGCTGTCGGAGGTCGAATGGAACAGGCTGCCCTTGTCTTCCAGATAGCGGATCAAGGCCTTCGAATTGACGAGGTTGCCATTATGCGCCAGCGCAAAACTGCCCGTATGGTGATGGAAAACGAACGGTTGCACATTCTCACGGCCGCCGCCGCCCGCCGTCGAATAACGGACATGTCCGATAGCCATCGAACCGTGAAGCGTAGCAAGGTTGTCTCCGGTGAAAACCTCCGTCACAAGGCCTTCGCCCTTGACCGACCGCATAGCCCCCTCATCGACAGCGACAATACCGCACGCCTCCTGTCCGCGATGCTGCAAGGCATGCAATCCGTAATAGACCAGATTGGGAGCATCATCCAGCCCGAAGACCCCGAAGACCCCGCACTCCTCATGCACCTCATCGAAAGGCGACTCGTTCATATCGTAATTCATCATGTCGTTTCAAATCCATTGAAAGGAACCGGAGCAGAAGTCCGACCGACCTCTGTCCGTCCCCGAATTATTTTTTCAGCGCCTCCAAACGGGCAAGAATCTCCTCGTAGGCCTCGCGCACGCGGCCCAGATCCCGGCGGAAACGATCCTTGTCGAGTTTTTCGTTCGTCGTCTTGTCCCACAGACGGCAGGTGTCGGGCGACACTTCGTCGGCCAACACGATCCGACCGTCCGACGTGCGGCCGAACTCGATCTTGAAATCCACCAGCGTGATGTTCATCCGGTCGAACAGCGACGTCAGCACCTCGTTGATCCTGGCGGTCATATCATAGATCTGCTTCAGCTCGTCATAAGTTACCACACCCAAAGCGACGGCATGGTGGTCGTTGATGAGCGGATCGCCCAGCTCATCGCACTTGTAGCAGATGTCATAAATCGTATTCGACGGCTTGAGACCCTCTTCCAGCCCCAAACGTTTGGCCATAGACCCTGCAACGATGTTGCGGACGATGACTTCGAGCGGAATGATCTTCACGCGGCGGCACAATTGATCACGGTCGTTGAGCGTCTCGATGTAGTGTGTCGGCACGCCGGCCTCTTTCAGATAGCCGAAGATGATCGTCGAGATCTTGTTGTTCAGGATGCCCTTGCCCTCGATGGTCGCCTTCTTGATGTTGTTGAAGGCTGTAGCGGCATCTTTGTAATGCATCAGGATCACATCATCGTCGTCCGTGCGGAAAACCTGTTTCGCCTTACCCTCGTAAAGCATTTCGAGCTGTTTCATGGTCTTGCTTATTTTTTGAGTTGTTGTTTTTTCACCTTTGTCAAATCGAAATCCACCACGATGGGGCGATGGTCCGACGGATGCCAGAAGTTCGACAGCCGTTTCGGATCACGCACCGGATCGGTGTAGTCGTCCGCCAGCACATCACACCTCACGATACTGTCGTACAGCAACGGTGTACAGAATACGAAATCAATCCGTTTGGTCGTATGCAGCGTCGGGCAGAACTTGCCGCGATACAGGCCTCCGATCACATCTTCGTAGGGCGTATTCTCCGTCACATAGTCATAGGCACGGAAGCGCGAATCATCCTCCGCATATCCGTAGATCCAGTTGTCGAGACGCGACCATGCGTTGAAATCACCCATCATCATCCACAATTCGCCGGCAGCTGCGGCATGCGTGGCAATCGTATGGTTGCAGATATACTCGATCTCCATACGGCGGTAGTCGTCGCCCTCGCGCGCCGCGCCGCTCACCTTCGGATCCTTCGCACGATAGGCATATGACTGCGGCCAGAGATGAAGCGTCACGATATTGATCGGACGGCCCTTGCGGACAATCCGCGCCCACCCTGCGCCATGCGTCACGACACTGTCGGGTTCCGTCCCCACGATGCGATCCACATTTTCGATCGGATATTTCGAGGTGATGACCTGCGGATAGTTGTCGCGATGACCGCCCACATAGCAATATTTGTGTCCGTAGCGGGCGGCCAGCTCCGGCCAGTTATCGACCAGATAGCGGTCTTCTTCGGCCATCCGGTCGGCCGTGCCCGTCTTGTAGATCGACTGCGCCTCGCACCAGACGCAGACGTCGGGATCGACCTCCGCGACCCATTCGGCAAAACGGCGGTAGTTGTCGGCCTGTCCCGACCACATCCCGTTCTGGATGTTCCAGTAAAGCAGGCGCAAATTCCCTTCACGCCCTCCGGCGGCATCAATCTCCACCGGCCCCAGAGCAGCTGCAGCCAGGAGCAGCAGGCTCAAAACCATACTTCTGAAGTTCCCTTTCATCATTTGTCGCTCAGATCTGTTTGCGGAAATAGGCAACGGCGTTTTCGAACAACGGCTGCCGCTTCTCTCCATAGATATTCTTGAACAAATTCTCATCGTAACGCTCCGTGTGGCCCATCTTTCCCAAAATACGTCCGTCGGCCGAGAGAAGGCCCTCAATGGCGTAGAACGACCCGTTGGGATTGCAGGGCGCCTCCATCGTCGCATGTCCCTGTTCGTCGGCATACTGGAACGCGACCTGCCCTTTGGCGAAGAGTTCGCGGGCCATCGCATCGCCGACGACGAACTTTCCCTCGCCATGACTGACGGCGATCCGATGCAGATCGCCGACGGCAAAGCCGCGCAGCCAGGGCGAAGCGGTCGAAGCCACACGCGTGGTGACGATCTGCGAGACATGCCGGTTGACGTCGTTGCGGAACAACGTCGGGGAATCCTGCGTCACGCAGCCCAGGCGTCCGTAAGGCAACAGGCCTGATTTTATCAATGCCTGGAATCCGTTGCAGATACCCAGAATCAGACCGCCCCTGCCGATCAAGGCGTGAATCTCTTCGGCAATTTCACGGTTGTTCAGCACGGCAGCGATGAACTTGCCGCTGCCGTCGGGCTCGTCGCCCGACGAGAACCCTCCGCTCAGCACGAAGATCTGACAGCGGCGGATATGCTCCTTCATCTCGGCGATCGAACGTTCGATCGCATCGGCCGTGAGGTTGCAGAAGACCGTACTCTCGACCTCGGCCCCCGCACGCCGGAAGGCGCGCGCCGTATCGTAATCGCAGTTCGTGCCGGGGAAGACCGGCAGGTAGGCCAACGGATGTTCGACCGCCTCGCCTGCATATACGGCCGCGCCGGCCGATGCCGTCGGCTCCGGAATGGCCGCTGCGCGGTTGCGTCCCCGATCGGGATAGATGCGGGTAAAACGTTCGGTATTGGCACGCAGCAGCCCGTCGAGCGGCATCCGCACACCGTTGACCGTCAGCGCCTCGTCCGTCGTCGTGCAGCCCAGCCGCACGGCATAGGGAGCATCGATCTCACCGAGACATTCGACGACGATCGAACCGTAATCATAGGCAAAGAGCCGCTCTTCCGCAAGTTCGACCTCCGCACCGATACGGTTGCCGAAAGACATCTTCGCCAGCGCTTCGGCCACGCCGCCGAAGCCGACGGCATAGGCCGCCACGATCCCGCCGGACGCAATGCGGTCCGAGGTTTCGCTCCACAGCCGCCGCAACGCCTCCGTATCGGGCATCCCGTTGGAACGGGGTGTATGTTTGAGCAGATAGAGCGCATGCCCGGCCGCTTTCCAGTCGGTCGAGATCACGCGACGCGCATCGACCGTCGTAATACCGAAGGCCATCAGCATGGGCGGGACGTTGATCTGCTGGAAGGTACCGCTCATCGAGTCCTTGCCGCCGATCGACGGCAGACCCAGTTCGACCTGCATGCGCAGTGCACCGAGCAGCGCCGCCAGCGGCTTGCCCCACGAACGGGGCGTGTGCATGCGCTCGAAATACTCCTGGTAGGAGAAGCGCATCGCCTCGAACCGCGCACCGGCAGCCACAACCTTGGCACAGGCCTCCACGACGGCGTATGCCGCACCGTGATAGGGGCTCCATGAGGTCAGGAAGGGATTGTAGCCGAAAGCCATGATGCTGGCCGTCTCGGTATATCCATCGACGGGAAGTTTCTGCACCGACACCTGCGTTTCGGAGCCCTGCGTACGGCCGCCGAACGGCATCAGAACGGTCGAAGCACCGATCGTCGAGTCGAACATCTCGATAAGTCCCTTCTGCGAAACGACATTGTCGTCCGCGAGATTCTTCGCCATGCGGTCCGCCAGCGTGGCGCCCTCGATCTTCCGGACAAAGGGATTGCGCTGCTCCACGGCACCGATCTCGGCCTTCGCATAGTGCTTGGCGCCGGCCGAATCGATGAACTCCCGCGAAAGATCGACAACCCGTTCCCCCTTGTTGTACATCCGCATGCGGCGCGTATCGGTTACATCGGCCACATGCGTCACCTCGATATTCTCCTCCGCGCAGAAGGCCATGAAGGCCTCCACATCCTTCCGCTCGACCACGACGGCCATTCGCTCCTGCGACTCGCTGATGGCCAGCTCCGTCGAATTCAACCCGCTGTATTTCGTCGGCACACGGTCCAGATAGATGTCCAGACCGTCGGTCAGCTCGCCGATGGCGACCGAGACACCGCCTGCACCGAAATCGTTCGACTTCTTGATCAGCCGCGTCACCTCCGGACGCCGGAACAGCCGTTCGAGCTTCCGCTCTTCGGGGGCATTTCCCTTCTGCACCTCCGACGAGCAGGTTTCGAGCGACCTGGTATTGTGCTCCTTCGACGAACCCGTCGCTCCGCCGATACCGTCACGGCCTGTACGGCCGCCCAGCATCAGCACGACATCGCCCGGCTCCGGTGATTCACGCCGCACATTGCAGGCCTTCACGGCCCCGACGACGGCACCTACCTCCAGCCGTTTGGCCACATAGTCCGGATGATAGATCTCCCGCACATGGGTCGTGGCCAGACCGATCTGGTTTCCGTAGCTCGAATAGCCCGCCGCAGCCTTGCGGCTGATGACACGCTGCGGCAGTTTTCCGGCCAGCGTATCCCGCACGGGACGATAAATGTCGCCGGCACCCGTCACACGCATCGCCTGATAGACGTAACTGCGGCCCGACAGCGGGTCGCGGATCGCACCGCCCAGACAGGTCGAAGCACCGCCGAACGGTTCGATCTCGGTCGGATGGTTGTGCGTCTCGTTCTTGAACTGCAGCAGCCACTTCTCCGGCTCTCCGTCCACATCGACCGTCACAAAGATCGAGCAGGCGTTGTTCTCCTCGCTGACCTCCATGTCGTCGAGTTTGCCGATCTTGCGCAGGTAGCGCGCGCCGATCGTCGCCAGATCCATCAGACAGAGACTCTTCTCCTCGCGGCCCAGTTCGTGCCGGAGCTTCCGGTAGAGGTCGAGCGACTCCTCCAGTTCGGCCCGCATGAACGACTCGTCGACCGTAATCTCCTCCAGCACCGTCGTGAAGGTCGTATGACGGCAATGGTCGCTCCAGTAGGTATCCAGAATCCGAAGTTCCGTTTCATAGGGATCACGCCCCTCCGCGCGGAAGTACTTCACCACCTCGCGCAGGTCGTCGGCATTCATCGCCAGCCCCATCCTGACGCAATAGGGAGCCAGCTCCTCCTCCGTCAGGGCCGTCAGCCCCGTCAACACCGGTACAGGCTTTACCTCGGCCTGCTCCATGTCGCTCAACACCGAGAGATCCTTCTCCCGCGACTCAACGGCATTGATGTAGTATTTGCGGATGCGTGCCACCTCTTCGTCCGTCGTTCCGGCATCGAAGACCAGCAGCCGCGCACTGCGGATGCGCACATCGGCCGCAGGATCGATCAGCCGCACGCAATCGACGGCCGACGCGGCCCGCTGGTCGAACTGCCCGGGAAGATACTCGACAGCAAGGCTTTTGCGGCCCTCCGCATCCCAGCTGTCCAGCACTTCGTCGGTCTGCACCTCTCCGAAGACCCGGTAACGGCTCTCTTCGAGCAGTTTCTCGCTGAAACCGAACAGGTCATACACATTCAGCAGACGCAATTCATGCAAATGCAATCCGAGGTTCTCGTTCAGATCCTCCTGCAGGCTCTCGGCCTCAACCCGGAATCCGGGACGTTTCTCGACGAAAATACGGTAACTCTTCATATCTGGTTTTCGTTATTCTTCTCTTCTTCTCCGAACAGGAAAGGGTTCAATTCGCACCTCCCGTCCCTGTTTTTCTGCCGTTACAACCATTCGCGGCAGGGGTACCGTCGGTTTCTGGAGAAGTTGCCTCTCCGACCGCACGCTTTTCTTTCCCCCCCCACTCGCCTTGCAGACCGTTCAGGCAAAACGCTTCGCCCACATCTCGGCAAAACGTCCGGCCGTCATCTTCACAAACGTGATGTGGCCCATCTTCCGTTTGGGCCGGCACTCGCTCTTTCCGTAGAGATGGACATACACGTCCGCATGTGCCTCGCGCGCTATTGCCTCGGCCGCTTCGAGATCCCGGCCCAGGATGTTCTTCATCACGGTCGGAGCCAGCAGCCGCGGCTCCTCCAGCGGCAATCCCAACAGATAACGCGCCAGTTCGCGGAACTGGTTTGTCGAGCACCCCTCGATGGTCCAGTGCCCGCTGTTGTGGGGTCGCGGCGCCATCTCGTTGAAGTAGATCTCCTCGCCCCGCACAAAATATTCGATGGCGAGAATGCCCCGATAACCGCACGCCTCCATAAACCGTTTGCTCTGCGCAACGATCCGGTCATGCAGCGCGTCGGACATCTCGCAGGGAACGATCGACAGATCGAGAATCCCTTCGCGGTGGATGTTCCGGCCGACGGGGAAACAGATCGTCTGCCGGCCGTCGCTCACAACGATTGCACTGGTCTCGAAGTCGAACGCCACAAACTCCTCGACAATGCCCGGCGTACCGAAATAGGGCTCCACCTTCGACAGATCCTCCGCCGAATGCAGCACTACCTGTCCGTGACCGTCATACCCCAACGTACGGGTTTTGAAGACACAGGGGTAACCGCCCACCTCGGCGACGGCCGCTTCGAGCGACACCCGATCGTCGGCCGGTGCGAAACGCGGCGTACGAAGTCCGTGTTTTACGGCATTGCGCTTTTCGCGCAGGCGGTCCTGCGAATCGTACAACGGTTGAAATCCCTGCGGTATGTTGTATCGTTCCACGAGCGGGACAAGCACCTCGCCCGGAACATTCTCGAACTCATAGGTCACCACATCGCTGTGACGGCACAACGTCTCGAGCGCCGTCCGGTCGTCATAGGCCGCCACGATATGTTCGTCGGCCACCCGCGCCGCAGGCGCATCCGCCGCCGGATCGAGCGTCACGACCCGCGCGCCCAAACGGTGCGCCTCCTCGGCCAGCATCAGACCCAGCTGTCCGGCCCCGATGATTCCAATGGTCTTCACTCCCGTCCCGTTTGTCGTCATTGCAATTCGGCTTTCAGCACATCGGCCGTCTGACGGGTGCGGAACGCATCGAGACGTTCGGCCAGCGCCGGATCGGAAAGCGCAAGAATCGACACGGCAATCAGCGCGGCATTCCTTGCGCCGTTGATCGCCACGGTCGCCACCGGCACGCCGGCCGGCATCTGCACGATCGAGAGCAACGAGTCAAGGCCGTTCAGGGCCCGCGACTTGACCGGCACGCCGATTACGGGCAGCGGTGTCATGCTGGCCGTCATACCGGGCAGATGCGCAGCGCCTCCCGCACCGGCAATGATCACCTCGATGCCGCGTTCACGGGCCGTCTTCGCATACTCGACCAGCAGGTCGGGGGTGCGGTGTGCGCTTACCACACGTTTTTCATACGGGACTCCGAACGCTTCGAGCGTCTCGGCGGCTGCGGCCATGACCTCCCAGTCGCTGGTCGAACCCATGATGACTCCTACTCTTGCTTCCATATTATCGTCGCGTTTCAACTGTTTTTCAGACAACCAACCGCCAACCCTGCAACGCCCCTATCCGAATCTCCCCCCCCCTGGTTCAGGGTTTGCGGCCGCACCATTCCGGAATGCCGAAGGTTCCGCCTCCGCGAACCGGATCCAAGGACGAAGACCGCCAACATAGAGCGTCTTCATCGGAAAAGAGCCTCCGCAAAGAAGACGGACAGCGCTACAGGCAAAAAGAAAACCGCCGCGTACAGTCTGACACGGCGGTTCCATCTCCTTCATTCTTGCGCACACGAACGATGTACGGACCCTTTCGAGTACCCTCCTTTCTGATCCTGCTGTAACCAAAAAGCGTACATGGCGTGCGTTTCATTCATTTTTCCCGTTACAAAGATAGTCTCTTTTTTACGGAAAAGCGAATTTCATAATAAATAAAATTATAAACAATCTTATCAACAGCCCGTCCCCGATAAATACCGAAAAATGGCTCTATCGACATGCTGTCACGGGACCCTGACTCCGGCCCCTCTGCATTCCCTTCCGCCGGCAACCTTGCAAAGCCGGGGATTTACAACGCTTCGGGCCGCAATCCTTCCCTTCGGGAAAGACCGCCCCTTCCGATCGTTCGAACAATTCCGACCGCGGCCGCTACAACTCGTTCGGCCGCCGCTCCGGCGATTCCGCTTCCTGCGCCCATACGAACCGTTTCGGCCGTATCAGCCCCTTCGTCCTCTCTGCCGCCGGCGGTCGCTATGCACGGAATTTGCTCTCGCAATAGGCGCAGCGATAGCTGCCCGGTTCGCCCTCCACCTCACGGAAGAGCTGATCCACATCCTCCGTTGCCGAGATGCAGCGACGGTTCTGACAACGCATCCGATTGACGATGAACGGCTCGGCAAAACGCGGCGTCGGAGTCGTTTCCCGTTCTCCGGCCCACTTCAGCAGGGTGTAGATCAAGGCCATGCGGACGAACTTGCCGTTCTCGACCTGCCGGAAGTAAGCCGCACGCGGATCGTTGTCCACCGCGCGCGTAATCTCATTCACACGCGGCAGCGGATGGAGGATGACCATCTCCCTGCGTGCGATCCGGAGTTTTTCGGGCGTCAGCACGAAACTGTCCTTGACCCGTTCGAACTCCTCCTCGTCGAGGAAACGCTCCTTCTGCACCCGCGTCATGTAGAGGATGTCCAGTTCGGGCATCACCTCCTCCATCGTGCGCACCTCGACCGTCGGCACACCGTGCTTGTCACACACTTCGCGACGGATATAATCGGGCAGCCGCAGCTCTTCCGGTGCAATCAGGATCACCTTGATTCCCGTGCGGCGCGACAACGCCTTGATGAGCGAATGAACCGTGCGGCCGAACTTCAGATCGCCGCAGAAGCCGATCGTAAGGTTGTCCAGACGGCCCATCTCCCGTTTGATCGTCAACAGGTCGGTAAGCGTCTGTGTAGGATGGGCATGGCTGCCGTCTCCGGCATTGATAACCGGAACACCGGCATACTGCGACGCCACGAGCGGAGCCCCCTCCTTGAAGTGCCGCATGGCGATAATGTCGGCAAAACAGGCGATCACACGCACCGTATCGGCAACGGTCTCTCCCTTCGACACCGACGACGACGCAGCATCGGAGAAACCGATGACATTGCCGCCCAGCTCCATCATCGCCGAGGTGAAACTCAACCGTGTACGGGTACTCGGTTCGTAAAAGAGCGTGGCCAGCTTGCGGCCCCTGCACGCTTCACGGTATTTTTCGCGGTGGGCGATGATGTCCAGCGCAAGATCGATGATCTCTTCGGTTTCGGCCCCCGTCAGATCGGTCGGCTCAATCAAATGACGCATATCTTTCTACTCAAACAACGGTTATACATCTCTCCTTTCTCCCTGTCGATTCGCGGTGCGGCGCATCGCTCAAGGCACCTGCATCGGGACGGAATCACTTCGTAATCCAGCTCTCGTCCGACGGGTTGTTCCGGAAGGCAATCAGCCGCGCCTTGTCTTCGGGACGGATGTAGCCCTCTTCGGCTGCCACCTCGACCAGCACGTCGAGATTCGACAGCGAATAGTTGGTAACGTGCGCCGCCGCAAGCCGGTCGAGTCCCTTCCGCATGCCGTAGGTAAAGATCGAAGCCACGCCGAGCACCTCGGCACCTGCGGCACGCAGCGCCTCGACCACCTCGATGCACGATCCGGCCGTCGAGATCAGGTCCTCGATCACAACGGCCCGTTGTCCCTTTTCGAGCCGGCCCTCGATCCGGTTGCCGCGGCCGTGATCCTTCTGGCCGCTGCGGACATATCCCATCGGCAGGTCGAGAATCGTCGCCGTAATCGCAGCATGGGCGATGCCGGCCGTCGAGGTACCCATCAGCACCTCCGCATCGGGATACTTCGTGCGGATGATCTCGGCAAGTCCCGCCTCGACATGCTTGCGCACCTCCGGAGCGGTAAGCGTCAGACGGTTGTCGCAGTAAATCGGGCTTTTGATACCGCTTGCCCATGTGAACGGCTGCTCCGGACGCAGAAATACCGCGCCGATCGAGAGCAGATCTTTTGCTATGGCTCTTTCCATGATCTTATGTAGGTTTTCTTCTTTCAATTCCATATAGAGGATCGGGAAGGGTGCACCCTGCTCATCACATTCGGAGCGTCCCGCAACCTCAAAGCCCATCCGTTCGTAAAAACCCCGCGCCTGCGGATTCTGTTCGTTGACCGTCAGTGTCCGCACCCCCTGTTCAACGACCGCCCGCTGCACGAGCATCCTTCCGACACCCGCACCCCGACAGCAGGGATCGACAAAGAGCATCTCCAGCCGGCCCCTCTCCGTACCCATGAAGGCGACCGCCTCCCGCTTAGAGTTCCACACCACCGTAAGCCGCGCAACGCCGCGCAACGCTGCGGCGGCCTGCGGCCGCAGCATCCGGATGTCGGACTCGCTCAGAAAGTCGTGTGTCGCACGCACCGACGCCTCCCACAGCGCCGACAACCGCGCCACAAGCGCCTCACCGCGCTCCGCATCCGCCCCGTATGACGAAACGCGGAACATCACGCCTCCAACGCCTTGCGCAGCACCTGCTCCACCTCGTCGGGATAGATGCCGCCCTCGTGAACCTTCTCGTCCCCGACATAGAAGGTCGGGACGTAGTAATAATCGTATGTGTCGGCCACGTCGGGATGCTCCGACTCCTCGATCATCTCGATTCCGACGGCCGCCAGTTCGGGATGCGCCGCCTTCGCGTCGTCGATATACCTCAACGCCTTGCGGCAGAAGGGGCAGTTTTTCAGATAGAACAATTTTACGGGCTTCATACCTTGGATGTATTGTTGCGGGAGCGGCTTCACGCCGCCCCCGGTTCTTCCGGTTACCGCATTTCACCGACAAATTCGGCCACACACCGCCGATAGGCCGCTACGGGATCGGCCGCAGCCGTAATGGGACGTCCCACCACAATAAAATCGGAACCGATCTCCCGTGCACGGGCGGGCGTGGTGATGCGCACCTGATCGCCGGCATCGCCGTCGGCGAAGCGCACGCCGGGGGTCACCGTCAGGAAGCCGGCACCGCATGCCGCCTTGACCATGCCCGCTTCGAGCGGCGAGCAGACCACGCCGTCCAATCCCGCCTCCTTCGTGTTGCGGGCATACTGCACGATCGTGTCGTTGATCGAGGCGTCGATGAGCAGTTCGCGCCGCATGCGCTCCTCGCTCGTCGAGGTGAGCTGCGTCACGGCGATCAGCAGCGGACGGCTCCCGTCCTCGCGCGTCAGCCCTTCGAGCGCCGCACGCATCATGTCGATCGTACCGGCCGCATGGACATTGCACATATCGACATCCAGACGCGACAACACCGCCATCGCCTTTTTGACCGTATTGGGAATGTCATGAAGTTTCAGATCGAGGAAGATCCGGTGGCCGCGCCGCTTGATCTCACGCACGATGGCCGGGCCCTCCGCATAGAAAAGTTCCATGCCGATCTTCAGAAAAGGTTTGCGCTGCTCCGCCTTGAACAGGTCAAGGAAGCGGAACGTATCCTCCGCCGACTTGAAGTCGCAGGCAATGATCACATCTCGCTGTATCATGATTCGTATATGCTGTAATTTACTGTTTCAAACCCTTTGCCGGAAATCCTGTCCGGCTGCCTTGCAACGGGCTGCAAACGGAAATCCGAAACCGGGTCCGAAAGGCCCTGTCACCTCACGCATCCGATGATGTCGCTCAGCCGCTCGATACCCAGACGCTCCATCTCTTCTGGCAGCGCCTCGATAATCTCCTTACAAATATAGGGATTTTTCAGATTCGCAGCACCCACTTCAACCGCCGCAGCACCGGCCATCATCATTTCGATGACGTCGCGGGCCGACGACACGCCGCCGCAGCCGATCACGGGAATCCCGCAAGCCCGTGCGACCTGATAGACCATCCGCAGGGCCACCGGAAAGACCGCATCGCCCGAAAATCCGCCCATCACATTGGCGATGACCGGTTTGCGGCGGGCTACGTCGATCCGCATGCCCAGCATCGTATTGATCAGGCACAACCCGTCGGCACCCGCCTCTTCGCAGGCCCGCGCGATGGCGACGATGTCGGTCACATTGGGCGACAGCTTGATATAGACCGGTTTGGTCGTCACGGCCTTCACGGCGCGCGTCACCTCGGCGGCACAGTCGGGCGACGTGCCGAACGACATGCCGCCATGCCGCACGTTGGGACACGAGACATTGACCTCGATCAGCCCCACGCAATCCTCCCGATCGATCCGTTCGCAACAGTAGGCGTACTCCTCGATGGAGAAACCCGAAATGTTGGCGATGACCGGTTTGTGGAAGAAATTCCGCAGGCGCGGCAATTCCTCGGCAATCACGGCATCGATACCGGGATTCTGCAGCCCGACGGCATTGATCATGCCGGCCGTGCACTCCGCAATGCGGGGTGTGGGATTGCCGAAACGCGCCTCGCGCGTGGTTCCCTTGAACGAGAAGGTTCCCAGAATATTGATGTCGTAAAACTCCTGAAACTCGCGGCCGAAGCCGAAGGTTCCGCTGGCCGGAATGACGGGGTTGTCCAACCGCCATCCGCTCAGGACGACCGACAGATCGCGGGGTTTCGCTTGCTTCGCTACCATATTATCTCCTCCTTTGTCAATACCGGCCCCTCCCTGCAGATCCGTTTGTTGCCGTATTTGGTTTTGCAGCTGCATCCCATGCAGGCACCGAAGCCGCAGCCCATACGCTCCTCGAAGCTGAGCTGCCCGCTGCACGGAACGGCATCGCTCAAGGCCCGCAGCATCGGCAGCGGCCCGCAGGCATAGAAATAGTCGCAAACGACACCGCACGTCCGAACCGCATCGGTCACGAAGCCCCGCACGCCGGCCGAACCGTCGGCCGTTGCCACGATGACGCGGCAGCCGAGCGTCTCGAACTCCTCCCGACAGAAGATCTCGGAAGCGGTATTGAATCCCAATACGACGGTCACCTCCCGCTGTTCGGCGAGCAGCCGTTTCGCCAGATTATACAGCGGCGGAACGCCTACACCGCCCCCGACAAGCAGCGCCCGCTGCCCGCATTTCGTCACATCAAACCCGTTTCCCAGCCCGGTCAGCAGGTCAAGGCTTTCGCCGGGCAGCATCGCCGCCATGCGCCGCGTACCCTCGCCGACGACCTTGTAGATCAACGTGATCGTCCCTTCATCCCAGTCGCAGACCGAGATGGGCCGCCGCAGATACAACCCGTCGATGGCGATGTTGACGAACTGCCCCGGTGCCGAGATCCACTGCGTATCGCCCTCCAGCACCATCCGCCATACGGCCGGCGTCAGCGGTTCATTGCTGCGAAGCGTATAGACTCCCTTTTTGTACATATCGACTCCATTTTACGGATTCACGTTCCGCGCGCTTCTCCCGCGCACCGGACACTTCCCGCATTCTCTTTTCCTCTCCCCGACTTCCGACCGCCTCCGGCTGCGGCGGCAGACATGCGGCGGCCGCAGAGGCTGCCCTTGCCGGATTCGCCGCACCTCCGTTTGTGCATCACGTCCGAACGGGACTTTGTCCGTCCGGCCGAACCCGCAGTCCGCACCTCGCCTCCTTCGGAGCAAGGATTACTTCGCATCGATGGTCGAGACACTCAACGTAATCTCCTCCAGCACATCGAGCAGCACCTTCACCGTTTCAAGCGCCGTGAAGAGCGTCACGTTGTTCTCGACCGCCGCACGACGGATCTCATAACCGTCCAGCCGCGTATTGTGCTGGTCCAGATCGATCGTGTTGATGATATAGCTTACATGTCCCTGACGCAGCGATTCGATGATTTCGTTGCTGCCTTCGCACAACTTGCGGCGCAACCGCGTGCGGATTCCATGCTTGCGCAGGAAGTCTGCCGTACCCGACGTCGCCTCGATGTTGAATCCGAGATTGTAGAACCGGCGCGCCATCGGCAGCACCTCCTCCTTGTCCTTGTCGGCAATCGTCAGCAGCACCGTACCGTAGTTGGCGACCTTCATTCCCGAAGCCTGCAGCGCCTTGTAAAGCGCCCGCGTGAGCTTGTCGTCATAACCGATCGCCTCGCCCGTCGATTTCATCTCAGGCGAGAGGTACGATTCCACACCCCGGATCTTCGAGAACGAGAAGGCCGGAGCCTTGACGAACCAACGGGTCTTCTCGCGGCCGTACACCTCCGTGATGCCCTGCTCGCGGAGGCTGCGGCCCAGAATCACCTGCGTGGCGATGTCGGCCATCTGCACGCCCGTCGATTTCGAAAGGAACGGAACCGTCCGCGACGAGCGGGGATTGACCTCGATGACATAGACGTCGTCGTGACCGTCACAGATGAACTGGATGTTGTAAAGGCCCACGATGCCGATCTCCAGACCCAGGCGGACCGTATAGTCGATGATCGTATCCTTGACCTTCTGCGATACGCTGAAGGTCGGATAGACGCTGATCGAGTCGCCCGAATGGATACCCGTACGCTCGACATGCTCCATGATGCCGGGGATGAAGACGTCATGGCCGTCGCAGATGGCATCCACCTCCAACTCCTTGCCCTGAATGTATTTGTCGACCAGCACCGGCGAATCGTCGTTGATCTCGACCGCATTCTGAAGGTAATGGCGCAACGCCTCCTCGTTCGAGACGATCTGCATGGCGCGGCCGCCCAGCACATAACTCGGACGCACCAGAACCGGATAGCCGATCCGCGTGGCAGCCGCCACGCCCGCTTCGATGTCCGTAACGGCCTCGGCCTGCGGCTGCGGAATGCCCAGCTGCTCCATGATCTTCTCAAAACAGCCGCGATCCTCCGCATTGCGGATCGCCTGCACGTCGGTGCCCATGATCGGCACGCCCAACTGCGCCAGCGGCTCGGCAAGGTTGATCGCCGTCTGACCGCCCAGCGAGACGACAATGCTCCTGGGCTTCTCAAGATGGATCACGTTCATTACGTCCTCCACCGTCAACGGTTCGAAATAGAGCTTGTCGCTGCATGTATAGTCCGTCGATACCGTCTCCGGATTGTTGTTGATGATGATCGCCTCGTAACCCGCCTTGCGGATCGACCAGATGGCATGGACCGTCGAATAGTCAAACTCCACGCCCTGACCGATACGGATCGGCCCCGAACCCAGAACGATGATCTTCTCGCGGTCGCTGACCGTCGATTCATTCTCCCGTTCGTATGTCGAGTAAAAATAGGGGACGTAGGAGGTGAACTCCGAGGCACATGTATCGATCATCTTATAGACGGGGAAGATGTTCCACTTCTCGCGCAACAAGTACATGTCGTGCTCCGTAACGCCCCACAGCTGGCCGATGTACTTGTCGCCGAAGCCCATGCGCTTGGCATCGCGCAGCGTCTCCTCATCGAAGGGATGCGCAGCCACCGTACGCTCCATCTCGACGATGTTCTTGAACTTTTCAAGGAAGAACATGTCGATCTTCGTGTTGTTGTAGATCAGCATCAGATCCACACCGTTGCGGATCAGCTGCGCAATGGCGTAGAGCCGGTCGTCGGTCGCCTCGCGGATGTAGGACATCATCTCGTCGTTCGGCATGCGGTCGAACTTCTTGTGATGGATGTGGCAGACGCCCGTTTCGAGCGACCGCACCGCCTTGAGCAGGCTCTCCTCCATTGTCCGGCCGACGGACATTACCTCGCCCGTCGCCTTCATCTGCGTGCCGAGCCTGTTCGAGGCGTCGGAGAACTTGTCGAAAGGGAACCGCGCCACCTTCGTGACGACATAATCGAGCGCCGGTTCGAACGAAGCCGGCGTATTGGCCAACTGAATCTCATCGAGCGTCATGCCGACAGCCACCTTCGCCGTAACCCGCGCAATGGGGTAACCGCTGGCCTTCGACGCCAGCGCCGACGACCGCGACACACGCGGATTGACCTCGATAAGGTAGTATTTGAACGACAGCGGGTCAAGCGCGAACTGCACGTTGCAGCCGCCCTCGATCTTCAGCGCCCGGATAATCTTCAGCGCGCTGTCGCGTAACATCTGGAACTCCCGATTGGTAAGCGTCTGGCAAGGTGCCACGACGATCGAGTCGCCCGTATGGATCCCCACCGGATCGACATTCTCCATGCAGCAGATCGAGATGGCCGTATCGTTGGCATCGCGCATGACCTCATATTCGATCTCCTTGTATCCCTTGATGCTCTTCTCGACAAGCACTTGATGTACCGGCGAGAGAATCAGTGCGTTGCGCATCAGCTCCTCCAGCTCTTCACGGTTGTCGGCAAAGCCGCCGCCCGTACCGCCCAGCGTGAAGGCCGGACGCAATACGACCGGATAACCGATCTTCTCGGCTGCGTCGATGCCCTCCTCCATGCTGGAGGCGATGAGCGACGGCAGAACCGGCTCGCCCAACGACTCGCACATCTCCTTGAAGAGTTCACGGTCCTCGGCCTGCTCGATACTCTCGAACGACGTACCCAGAATCTCGACCTGGCACTCCTGCAATACCCCCTTCTTGGCCAGCTGCACGGCCAGGTTCAACCCCGTCTGGCCGCCCAGACCCGGAACAATGGCATCGGGGCGCTCGAAGCGGATGATCTTGGCGACGTATTCGAGCGTCAACGGCTCCATATAGACCTTGTCGGCGATGTGCGTATCGGTCATGATGGTTGCCGGATTGGAGTTGACCAGAATCACTTCGTATCCCTCCTCCTTGAGTGCAAGGCAGGCCTGCGTACCGGCATAATCGAACTCGGCTGCCTGACCGATCACGATCGGGCCCGACCCGATCACCATTACCTTCTTGATATCCGTTCTCTTAGGCATTTTTCCAATCCTCCATCATTTTAGTGAACTTATCGAACAAATAGGCGCTGTCCTGCGGACCCGATGCGCTTTCGGGATGATACTGCATCGAAAAGACGCCCTCCTGATAACAGGCGACCCCTTCGGCCGTGCCGTCCAGCAGATTGACATGCGTCAGCTCCAGTCCCGTGCCGGCCAGCGAATCGATATCGACGGCGAAGCTGTGGTTCTGGCTTGTGATCTCGATCTTTCCGGTTGCGAGGTTCTTCACCGGATGATTTGCGCCGCGATGACCGAACTTCATCTTGAACGTCCGGGCGCCATAGGCCAGCGAGATGAGCTGATGGCCCATGCAGATGCCGAAGATCGGCAGCCGGCCGCGCAGCTGGCGCACCAGTTCGATCACCCCCTGCACATCGTTCGGATCGCCGGGGCCGTTCGACAGTACCAGACCGTCGGGCCGGAACGAAAGGATCTGCTCGACCGACGCATCATAGGGCACCACGGTGACATTGCAGCCCACCCGGTTCAGCAATCGTATGATATTGTACTTGATACCGCAATCGACCGCCACGACATCGTACTTGTGGTTGGGGACACGCGACATCCAACGTTTGCGGCAGCTCACGCGCGACACCATGTCATGCGGCCATGGCGTCGCAGCCATCCGCGCCAACGCCTCTTCACGCGGCGTATCGGCCGACGTAAGCATCACACGCTGGCTGCCCTCGTTGCGGATGATGCGCGCCAGCATGCGCGTATCGACACCTTCGAGACCCGGAATGGCATGTTCCTCGAAGACCTCGCTCAACGTCTTCGTATAGCGGAAATTCGACGGCGAGTCGTTGTATTCCCGAACGATCATACCTCCGATGGAGGGGGTTTTCGTTTCGTAGTCATCGTCGTTCATTCCGTAGTTGCCGATGAGCGGATAGGTCATCACGACCATCTGATCCGTATAGGACGGATCGGACATGATCTCCTGATACCCCACCATCGAGGTGTTGAAAACGATCTCGCAGATCGCCTCCCGATCCGCTCCGAAGCCGTAGCCGTAAAACTCCAGCCCGTTCTCCAGAACGATTTTTTTGTTATATGGTCTCATACGCTAAAGATTGTATTTTTCACTTTTCAACATCGGATCCGCATAGGCTGCACGGCCATCGACGAGCGTCATCAGGACGGCTCCCTGCACCTCCATACCGGCAAAGGGGGTGCTGCGGCCCATCGAAAGGAAGCGGTCGGGATCGACCGTTGACGGGCGGTCGGGATCCACGACCGTCAGATCGGCCGGAGCGCCGACGGCGATCTCTCCGCCGTCCAGTCCGAAGATCCGGCGCGGGGCGAGCGACATCGCCTCGACCAACCGGCCGAAGGGGATGACGCCCCGCCTGACCAACATCGTATTGAGTACCGCAAAGGCACACTCCAGCCCCACGACGCCCATTGCACTGCCGGCCAGTCCGCGCGATTTCTCCCCGGCCGTATGGGGTGCATGGTCGGTTGCAATCACCTCGATCGTTCCATCCTGCAGGCCGGCGATGAGCGCATCACGGTCGGCACGGCTCCGCAGCGGCGGATTCATCTTGAAGCGTCCCTCCTCCTGCAGATCTTCGTCACACAGCACCAGATAGTGCGGAGCCGTTTCGCAGCTTACACGCAGACCGGCAGCCTTGGCACGCCGCACCAGTTCGACGCTCTCCCCGGTCGAGACATGGCATACATGGTAGGGGCAGCCCGTCTCGGCGGCCAGCCGGATATCGCGTTCGACCTGCCGCCATTCGCTCTCCGAGCAGATCCCCCGATGGCCGTGCTGCCGGCAATAGGCTCCGTCATGGATATATCCCCCGTTCAGCAGGGCCTCCACCTCGCAGTGCGCGACGACGGGTCGTCCGGTCGGTGCGACACGGCGCATCGCCTCGCGCATGAGCGACTCCTCCTGCACTCCCCTGCCATCATCCGAGAAGCCGACGACATCCGCCTTCAGGGCCTCGAAATCGACCAGCTCGCCGCGCCCTTTCTGTCCGCGCGTAATGCAGCCGTAGGGAAGCACCTTGACCACCGCATCGCGCCGTATGGCCTCCAGCTCGACGGCCAGATGCGCCGGCGTATCGGGCGCCGGCGACAGATTGGGCATGGCGCAGACGGTCGTATATCCGCCGTGCGCCGCTGCACGCGTACCCGTAGCAATGGTCTCTTTGGCCGTAAAACCCGGTTCGCGCAGATGGACATGCACATCGACCAGTCCGGGCAAAATCTTCAGGCCTGCAAGGTCCAGCACCTCGCACCCCTCTTCCGGCAGACCGGCGCCGACGGCAGCGATATGTGCTCCGTCGATCAGGACGTCGCAACGTTCGAAATCCCCGTCACGCCATATTTCGGCACCTTTGAGCAGTTTCATCATTCGATCCGGCACATAAAAAAAGAGTAACTGAAAAACAGTTACCCTTTGAATCGGAAAATAAGAAGCCCGTAAGAGTCGTAATCCGAAGGATTGCCCTTCAACCGCTGGGATGCGAAGCAGCCGGTTATGTTCGGATGAGTTTTATACATGGCTTCGATATCGGGGCAAAGGTACGAAAATTTTCCGAATCCGTCTCTTTCGGGGAGATTATTTTTTCAGATTTTTCCGCCGGAGCAAAAAGACGCTACATCTCTCGCTCTCGGCCTCTTCAACCGCCCGCTTATCCTACCCCGGAAAAACCGGCAAACAAAAGTAACGGCCGGATTTTTCAATCCGGCCGTCCTGGTAGCGGGAGGAGGACTCGAACCTCCGACCTCCGGGTTATGAGCCCGACGAGCTGCCAACTGCTCTATCCCGCGATGTTTCGTTTTTGCTCTGCAAAGATAAGGTTATTTTTTCAATCTGCAAAATAAAAATTTCAATGCCGGCCCGATTTTTCCGCTCCAATGTCGGCTCACGACTGCCGCACAACGCATTACACCGCTCCCGCCCTATCGGAAGGAGCGGGAAAGAGACGCCGCAGCGACCCGTGTCACACCGGCCATGCGTTCCGTTGGACAAGGACAATACATGCAGAGGAAGAAGGCAACGCAGAAAAGCCGTCGGGCAATCGCCGGAGCACAAACAACCGGCAAAGAGAAAAAAGGTCGGTTGAAAACGCGCTCCCGAAACGGCGGAAACTGCGGAAACGGCCGCCGCCAGGGGCGGTTACCGCAGATTCTTCGCCACGATCTCGGAAAGATCGCATACCTCGACCGAAGAGGTGCCCCGCACAAGCGCCTTCTTGCACAAGGGGCAGGCCGTAACAATCGCATCGGCCCCCGTTGCCGCCAACTCTCCGGCAACCGATTCGGCAATACGCACCTGATCGGCATCCGAGATGACCGTATTGGCCACCGACGAACCGCAGCACAAGGCCTCTTCACGCGTATGCGCCGGTTCAAGCAGCGCTCCCACCGCCTCGATCACCCGGCGCGGCTCCTCGTAGATGCCGCTGCCGCGCCCCAGTTCGCACGGATCGTGATAGGTATAGGTCGCCATACCGCGACCGAGCCGCAGACGCCCCTGTTCGATCATTTCGAGGATGTATTGCGAATGGTGAACGACCCGGATGCCGTCGAGCCGGTACTCCTCGCGGAAGACCTTCAGACAGATCGGGCACGACGTGACGAGCGTCCGGATTCCGTGCCTGCGGAAGAGCTGCGTATTGTACTCCATCATGCGGCGCGCCGAGTCGGTTTCACCCGACAGCTTGAGCGGCCGGCCGCAGCAGACCCCGCCGTTGCGGTCCGCCCACCAGACCTCTTCGCCGGCCGCGGCGAAGATCCGCTCCATGGCCGACAGCGTGCGGGGCGTCAACAGCGTCATGCACCCTGCGAAATACCCCACCTTGCCGGCACCTTCCGAACGGTCCAGACCGGCAAAGTATTCGTAGCGGCGTTCGTCCGGCGTATTGCGCATCGTATCGCGGGAGTTGAGACGCAGCGTATTGAGATCGATGCCGACGGGACACTTTACCTGACAGCGGCCGCACATCAGACAGTTCTGCGCCACATCGCGCGTCAGCATGCCGTAACGGCGGTCACGCAGAAAATAGACCGACTGCACGTTGTCGATCCCCAGCACGCTCTGCAACTGACAGGGATCGATGCAGATGCCGCAGCGCGAACAGGCCTGTATCTGGAACTGGTCGCCCGAAGACTCCTTCTCATGGGGCCGCACGCCGTAACGGCGCAGAAAGATCAGCGGGATTTCGGTAAAGATGTGCATGTACCGCGAGAAGGGCAGCGCCACGAAGAATACGCCCAGCGCGATCGAATAGAACCACCATGCACCCTGTTCGAATACGACGAGCGTCGAACGTCCGAATGCCGAGGCCATCAGCGCACCCAGACCGCCCGTCAGGAATCCGCCCATACCGTAAATGCCGCAGGTGATGCTTTCGGCGAACAGCCGTGCCGGAAAGATGAACCACAGGGCCGAGAGTGCGATACGGTCACCGGGGACGTGACGGGTTGTACGGCGCATGCCCATCGCACGGGACCAGAAACGCTTGAGCCACGCCAGAGCCACCCCCGACAGCACGAAGAGCAGCAGCAGATCCATCGTAAAATCGAAGAACGGCTTGTCGCGCAGCATCAGCGGCGGAGCGAAATACCTGAAGAAGACATGTCCCTGCAGCGGCACCCAGTGCAGGCCGAGATAGGCGACGGTCTCTGTCCATCCGACCACGATAAGCAGGAACCAGCCGAAAGCCAGCGACATGTGCATATATCCGAGCAGCGGATTGACGCGGAAGATGCGGCGGTGCAACAGGCACTCCCGAATGACCTCCCACACGGCCGCCAGGGTACGCGGTGTGGGGATGCCGTACAGAACCCGTTTCTTGTCGGCACGGGGCAGTTCGGCAAACCACACCACATACTTCCAGACGATGAGTGAAAACATCACCGCCACACCGATCAGAAACGGCAGACAGAACGGAGCATAGAACCTCATCGTCAGAAATCCCCCAGTTTGCGTTTGATGAGCATCACCACACCGCGCGTATTGATTCCGCGCGGGCAGGCAAGACGGCACTTGCCGCACAACATGCACTTGTTCATCTCCTCGTAGGCCCCTTCATATTCGCCGCGCCGCACGAGCGTATGCACGCGGCGGAAATTGAACGAGGTCAGGTTGCCGGCCGTACAGAGCGCCGTGCAGGCGCCGCAGCCGATACAGGTCTGCAGTTCGGGCATTTCGCGCAGGATCTCGTCGCTCTTGCGCAGGTTGTTGCGGTCGAGGTCGATCACACGCGGCCTGTTGATGCCGAAACCGAAATTCATCGCCGCCATCGTCACGCACGTTTGAGATATTCCGTCACACGATCGGCCGCAACAACCGCTTCCGACAACGATTCCCCGATATTCTTGGGAGCCGTAACCGCTCCGGCATAGAAGATCCCGCCGACATTGCTCTCCGTATTGTGCAGGAACAGGTCGCGCGGCGCAAGGAATCCGCTCGGCTGACACTGCAGGCCCGCATCGGCGGCAAAGACCGCATTCGACGCATTGCTGCGCATGCCGATGATCAGAATCAGCATGTCGACCGACATCTTCAACGGACGCCCCGTCAACGTATCTTCGGCCTTGATCTGCACACGCCCGTCGAGCGTGGGACTGGCCTCCGAGATCCGGCCGCGCACAAAATGGATGTTCAGCCGCTGCTGCGCGTCACGATACATCTCCTCGTACCCGGGGCCGAACATGCGGATGTCCATATAGAAGTTGAAGACATCCGCTTCGGGGAACATCTCCTTCAGTTCCATCGCCTGCTTCACCCCCGTGATGCAGCAGACCTTCGAACAGTGGTGCTGGCAGACCTTCTCGTCACGCGAGCCCACGCAGTGCAGAAACGCGATACGGCGGGGCGCCGAACCATCCCGCATCGCCACGCGCCCCTCGTTGAGCATGCGCTCGATATCGGCCGTCGTATAGACGTTGTCGTAAATTCCGTAGCCGTACTCCTCCTTGACCCGTGCATCGAAGAGCGTGAAGCCGGTGGTCACGACGACGGCATCGGCTGCAAGCCGTTCCCCCGAAGCAAGCGTCACGCCGCTGCGCTCCACATGGCACACCTCGCACTGCGTGCGAACCTCCACGCCGCTACCGTTCAACCGCTGCCGCAATTCATCGAGCACCTCGTGCGCGGGCGTAAACGACGGGAAGAGCTTGTGCCACCCCGTAAGTTTTCCGCCCAGTTCCGATTCGCGCTCCAGCAGAAGTGTCGGGATACCCCGCTGCGAGAGCGTCAATGCCGTTTGGATGCCGGCGACACCTCCGCCGACGATGATTACGCGCCTGGCCATCACTGCTTGATATTGTAGATCGTATCCTGCGAACCGCAATTGACGATTGCCGAGGCAGGTTGTCCGATATATTTTCCATTCATGCCCAGATACTTCGCCGCAGGATCATACTCGATCCCCATCTTGTCGAGAAGCGGCTCCACATCGACCTGATGCATCTGCATGCCCAACGCCCATGGATCGTAGCCCAACACCAGCCCGGCCATCTCCTCGTAAGTCAGCACCGGAATGCCGTGTCCGTTTTCGCCGTAGGTCGTACCCTCCATCTCGGCAATCGTATATTGCCACTTGTCGAGGAACATCGCGCAGCCGGGGCAGTTGGCGACGATGAAATCGGGCTTGTAGGGAGCCATGCTCTCCATTTTTTTCTGCGTATTGGCAACCGAATAGCCGCGATTGGCCTGCACGAGGTAGTTGCGGAACCCGAAGCCGCAGCAATGGCGCCGTTCGGGATAATCGACACATTCTCCGCCCCACGACTCGATCATGCCGGCCAGCACATAGGGGAACTCCGATCCGCCGACCCCCGACTTCGGGAAGATCTTGGCATAATGGCACCCGATATGCTCCACCACACGCAACGGCTCGCCCGTAAGGACGTTTACAAGCCGGTGTCTGGCCCGTGCCGCGATGGCTTCGCGATGGTGGAAAACGACATCCGACGTATGGGAGAGGTTTTTGGGTTTTACCAACGTCCGGCCCGTAGCCTTGTAGAGGTTCTCGCGGGCACGCTCCTCCGTCTCCGGAAACTCCTCCCATGTGGCGAGGATCTCGGTATAGATCCCGAACGACGTAATGCACGACGATATGAAGTTCTCGTATCCGGCCTCGCCCATAAGGGCGAACTGACGCGCCACCACCGCCATGATCGTATCCAGCGGAACGATGTCCGCATGGTAGCCGATACCCGTACACGACGTATGGAGCGGGTCGTCGAAGCAATCGCGGCCCAGATCGTTGCGCATGATATCCAGAAAGGCCTTCTCGCTGCCGGGGAAGAAATTCTGCCGGATGCAGCTGCGGGCATAGTAGTAGCGGTCGTCGGCGATCTCCTTCTGATACTCTTTCCAGTTCCTATTCATCGTTGTCCTGCGAGTTGCGGGTAAAAACATCCATGAAATAACGCTCGTCGGCACCGTCGTAGCCCATTTCGCGGGCTTTGCGTTCCGAGCACTCCTCGATCCGGTCGAAAAAGGCCCGTCCGCCCGTCACCTCGAAGATGCGGTGCATCTCCTGCAGGGTATCCTCGTCGATACGGCGCACGGCTCCCGGACCGGGCTGGTCATAGGTGGGATTGAACTGGCAGTAGATCTCGCGGTCGTTGCGGTAGATCCACTCCCACACGGGACCCTGTTCGGGGTGCAGTGCCGGTGCGACAAGCCTGGGGACGATGCAGTAACCGGTACGCAGGATATTTTCGCCGATGGTCCGTTTGATGGCGAGCTGCTGCCGCCCCTTCTCGCTCTCGACAAAGAAACCCAGTTTTTGCGACAACGTGCGCAGCGACTGAATCACATACCCGGGTGTGTTGCCGCGCGGACAGCGCGGACGGCACGACATGCACTCGCCGCAAAACCAGATCGTATCGCTCTTGAGCAGCCGTTCGATCTGCTCCTCGTCGCGGGTCTGGACGATCGAGACGATCTGCCGCGGGTCGTAGTCGTAGAACTCGGCTGCCGGACAGACCCCCGTACAGATGCCGCAGTTCATGCACGACTTCAACCCTTCGCGGAAGCGCACGTCCTCCATCAGCATATCGAAATACTTCCCCATAAAGCCGGTTTTGTCCGATTGCAAAGGTACGGAGATTCCCCCGCATAAACGGTAGTAGAAATACCTATTTGCGGGGCACTTTTCCCGATCCGGAGACAGACGGTCGAGCAGTCGGTTAAGATGTTATGGATGAGCCCTTCACGGGTAAATGCCGAAAATATTTCAACAAAAATCGGCCCTAGAGATGCAGTAAAAGGGGATTTGCATTGTTTAATAAAAAAACTGAAAAACAAAAAAGCACCGGTTTGCAAACACCGACACTTCCAAACATTTTCGATATAGTCATGAAAACGAACAGACGCTTCCGCTCCGGAACGAACAAATCCGGACAGCACACGCATCAGATGCTTCGCCTGCTGACTGCCGTACTCGCCATGGGCATGATCTGCGCATGCCAAAAAGAGGAGTCGCAGGATTTCACGCCACCGGCACCCGAACCCACGGCACCGCTGACACTCGTTCCCAACACCGATCCGAAGGTACAGAACGACATCGTGCTCGAAGAGGAGACGCCCGGGGTCTACAAGATCCTGACCACCGGCGAGGATCCCTATTTCTGCACCGTACCGTTCGAAGAGAACGTCCCGCCGGAACTCAACGTGCTGTCGTTCGAGTACCAGACCGACCGCAACAACGACAACATCCAGCTCTTCTTCTGGACGGAGGTCGACGGCGAGGTGATTCCCGACGTCGAACGCACGATCTTCTGCACGCCGTTCGAGATTGCCGACACGTGGCATCCCTACAGCGTCCGCATCCGTAAATACCGTGAAGACTTCTTTTGGGGTGAGGTGGGCAACCTGCTGCGAATCGACTTCGGGACGGTAAAGGATGCAAACATCCGTCTGCGCAATCTCTGCCTGCGGGAGATGACCGAGGCGGAGAAGGCCGAAGATGCCGCCGAGAGCGAGGGCGACCAGAATGCTGCGGAGTACGAGGAACGTCTCAAAGCGTATCTCGACAAGGATTATTCGTGTCAGATCGAGCGGGTCGAGGTTTCGGCCGACAAGGTCCGTATCACGGGGAATTACAGCGGTGAAGGTACGTTCCTGCTCTATGAGCTTCCACCCTACGCCGACATCACGCGCATCTCGACCGCCTACCAGAAATACGCGACACCTCTGACCCAAAGTCCGTTCGACATCACGCTCGACCGCATGGCCGAACCCGAAGGATTTCCCTACGACCGGCTGCTTTCGCAATGGGCCGTCGTGTGCCGCAACGACGACGGCGACCACATCGTTTCGCACGGTCGTTACGCCGACGAAGTAGCACCGCTGCGCAACCTTGCACCCGTGCCGATGCGTTCGAAGAAGGGATTGGGCGGTTTCGTCATCAACGACTACACGAGCGATCTGGACGATCTGGGGATCACGAGCGCTACGGTCAACATCAGTCCGCTGCAGTTCATGTATCTGTCGCCCGTGAAGGCCGGCATGATCGAGCACACCTACTGCGGAGAGACCTACTATTTTGACGCCGAGGAGCTGGACCGCACACTCGATGCCGCACTCCGACAGACCGCAGCGCGCAACATCACCGTAGCGGCAATCTTGCTGATCGATCCGGCATCGAATGCCCGCGATGCCGAGCTGGGTGCGCTCCTGCAGCATCCCGACTATACGCGCGGCACTTACACGATGCCGAACATGACCACACCGAAAGCCGCACGCGGCTACGCTGCAATGGTCGATTTCCTGGCTCAGCGCTACTGCCGCGAGGATAATGCCTACGGACGTATTTCGCATTGGATCATCCACAACGAAGCCGACGGCGGCATCGACTGGACCAACATGGGTGAAGACAAACTCATCACGACCTACACGAATACCTACCTGCGTTCGATGCGTTTGTGTGCATCGATCATCCGCCAATACGACACCAATGCCGAGGTTTTTGCCTCGTTCTCGCACTCATGGAGCCGTGCCTCGAACCCCGGATGGTATCCCGTACAGGACATGCTCGGTCTCTTCCTCGATTTCAGCCGTGCGGAGGGTGATTTCCGCTGGGCGCTGGCCTGCCACAGCTATCCGGAGGTGATCGCCGATCCCTATACCTGGCGCGAGCAGAACGCCACCTTCTCGATGAACACCCCCTTTGTGACGCTCAAGAATCTCGAGGTGCTCAGCAAATGGGCGATGACACCTGCCAACATGTATCAGGGAACAACCCGACGCTCGGTATGGCTTTCGGAGGCCGGGATCAATGCACTCTCCTACTCCGAAGCGGATCTTGTCACGCAATGTGCCGGGTTTGCCTATGGCTGGAAAAAGATCAATGCCCTGCCGGGAATCGACGGCATCCAGTGGCACAACTGGTTTGACAACCGCAATGAAGGAACGCTGCGCATCGGCTTGCGGCGCTATGCCGACGATTCGGAAGCCCCGGGCGGCAAGAAACCCGTATGGAACACCTACCGCGATGCCGGTACGGAGCGCGAGACCGAGGCCTTCGCCCCCTTCCTTCCGGTCATCGGCATTACGGACTGGAACATCATCCAACAGGTAACGGATTGAGAATCATTCCGTCATTGAACTGAACGTACGAGGCGGCCGGACACATCCGACCGCCTCGTACGCTTTCTCTCAGAGATATCGTCCGTTACCGCACGACAACCGCAACCTCCTGCCGTCAATGCAGAAGCACCTTCTTGTCCGAGCCGTTGACCACGAACTCGCTGTGAAAATCCTCCGGCGTCACTTCCACGATGTTGATACCCGTCTCGGCGCCGTAGAGCGGATAGCTCGACGCTCCGACCGTGATCATCGGCATGCCGTCGACCTCGGTCGGCTCCGTGATGTGCGTATGGCCGGCAAAGATCGCCGTAACACCGTATTTCTTCATCAGCTCGGCATACTCCGTACGGAACGGTTCATCGTATGCGGACTTGTGTTCCACCGCACTGCCGTCCCGCAAAACGAGCGGGTGGTGCGAAAAGACGAAGATATGGTTGCACTTGCGGTAACGCTTCAGCATCTTCGCGAACCATGCAAGCTGCTCCTCGGAAGCGGCTTTCGCCGCATCGTTGTCGCACAGCATCGGTGTACTGTTCAACCCGATAAACGCCGACCCGTTGTAGGTGAAGGCGAAACGGTCATAGCCGAACGTTCCGAGATACCGGCCGACGGCTTCGGCGTTGTAATCGGGAATATCATGATTGCCCGGAAGATGGAAAACGGGTATCGACGCATCCACCCTTGCGATGTTCTCAAGATATGCCTTCCGCTGATCGGCATTTTTGTAGCTCTGGACCAGGTCGCCCGTCACGATCACGAACGCCGGCTTCAACGCGTTGATCTGTGCGACCGTCGTTTTCAGGTTTCCGACCGTCCATTGCCAGTCCTGGCCTTTGGCGCAGAACCCCAATTGCGGGTCCGAAACCTGCACGAAGGTAAACGGATCCTTTTTCGATCCCCGCGACTTGATTGCGGGTTGTGCCCCGGCCCATGTCATCGACACGCCGAGTGCAAGCAGTAGAGCAACTAATCTTTTCATAAGGCTTTATCTGTTTAGGTTTTCGTTCCGGCATCGTCTCGTCCGTTCGCAGGTCTTGAAGGCGGCAGCCGCAATCGGCGCACAGGGTTCCCCGTTGCGATGGGGAGGGGTGTCTCCATCGGCCGTCACTCTGCCCGTTCATATACCTCTATCGAGAAGGGATAGGGATACTTCTCGCCCCGCTCGAACCGCTCGCCCGACACAAGCCGCCATTGCCTGCGATCCCACTCCGGAAACGAAGTGTCGCCCTCATAGCTGTGACACACGCGCGTAAGGTAGAGTCTGTCGGCCACCTCCAGCGTTTGTGCGTATATCTGCGCCCCGCCTATCACGAAGATCTCCTCATCGGCGGGAAACAGCGCGAAGGCTTCTTCCAGCGAACGCACCACACGGCAGCCTTCGATCCGTGCCGCCGTGCGGCTTACCACCACATTCGTGCGCCCCGGCAACGGACGCCCCAGCGACAGAAAGGTGTTGCGGCCCATCACCACGGGATGGCCCGATGTTACACGCTTGAAATTGCGCAGATCCTCCGATATGTGCCACAACAGCGTGTTTTTATCTCCGATGACGCCGTTTTCCGCAACGGCGGCGATGATCGATATCAAATTTCCAATCTCCAATTAACGGTTCAACAATACTTCGCGGCCCGCTGCAACTCCCCGGCACATGCTGCTGCCGTTCGCGCGCTCCGACACGCCTTCTCTCCTTCTCTTCCCTTCCCTTCTCTATCTCTTCCGCCCCCCTTCTTCCGCCGCTGTTTGCCCCCTTTCGGCACATCCGCCGCACGGGTCAAAACGACATCGGCGCCTTGATGGCCGGCCAGGGATCGTAGCCTTCGAGCGTAAAATCTTCGTACCGGAAATCGAAGACCGACCGCACGGCCGGATTGAGCCGCATGACGGGCAGCGGTCGCGGCGCACGGGACAGCTGTTCGGCCGCCTGCTCCAGATGGTTCAGATAGAGATGCGTATCGCCCAACGTGTGGACGAAATCGCCGGGCTGCAGATCGCACACCTGCGCCATCATCATTGTCAGCAGCGCATACGATGCGATATTGAACGGCACGCCCAGGAACGTATCGGCACTGCGCTGATACAGCTGGCACGACAGCTTCCCGTCCGCCACATAAAATTGAAAGAGCACATGGCAGGGAGGCAAAGCCATCGTCTCCACATCGGCGACATTCCACGCCGAGACGATGATGCGGCGCGATTCCGGATTGCGGCGGATCAGCTCCACCGCCTGTGCGATCTGGTCGATCGTCCGGCCGTCGGGACAGCCCCAGCTCCGCCACTGCCAGCCATAAACGTGGTTCAAATCCCCGAACCGATACCCTTCGATGGGGGATTCTTCGCCCGCCGCAGCAAGAAACGTATCCCGATCCACCGGCAGGACACCATTGCGCACGCAGAGTTCATTATAGTAACGATAGGCATCGTTGTCCCAAATGTGGACACCGTTTTCGACCAGATAACGGATATTCGTATCGCCCTGCAGGAACCATAACAATTCGTGGATTACACCCTTGAGAAAGACCCTCTTCGTGGTCAGCAGCGGGAATCCTTCACTCAGGTCGAAACGCATCTGGTGCCCGAATACGCTCCGCGTACCCGTACCCGTGCGATCGCCCCGCACGACCCCTTCATCGCATATGCGACGCAACAGATCCAAATATTGTTTCATATCTTCAACTACGTTGCCGGCTATCCGGTCTTTATCCTGTACGTTATGCTTTCCGTGACGGCTTCCCGTTCCGGCTCTTCAACCGATCCCGACGGGTCATTCGGCGACAATCCCCGCTCCGATCCATCGGGCAGACACTCAAGGCTCAAACTTCCCGTGCGCCGGCCCGCCATCCGCCGCTTGCCACCGTTTCAATTCGATCCGTCCCGCATCATCCAGCACGGCATACGTCGGGTCATCCCATGCACCGAGCAGCACCACACGCAGGCCCTCTTCCGAATAGTCCCGCGCATAATGCATGTGCCCGAAAACATAGCAGTCCACCGGATCCTGTTTCTGGCGCTCACGGGCATACTCCACAAGCGGATCCGTCACACCTGCCTCAAGCACCGCCCCATGCGATTTGCGGGAACACCCGCTCCACCACCGGCCGAAACGAACCGCCCAATCGGGATGCACCAGCCATGAAAAGAGCCAGCGCAGCGACCGCGACCGGAAAACGGCATTCATCAAACGAAGAGACGAAAAACGGGCGATATTCAGATTGTCGCCGTGTGCCAGAAAAATACGCCGGCCGGCAAAATCCATCACGCACGGCGATGTATGGATCTCGACACCGCATTCGCGGTACAGGTAATCCCCGACCCACATGTCGTGGTTGCCCGTAAAGAAGACCACCCGGATGCCCCGGTCGGTCAACGCGGCCAGCTTGCCCAGCGTACGGACAAACCCCTGCGGCACAACCCGCCGGTATTCGAACCAGAAATCGAACAGATCACCCAACAGAAAGATCGCCTCGGCATCCTCGGCCGCCCGGTCGAGCCACGCCGTAAAACGGCGCTCCCGGGTTCGGGCCTCCTCCACAGATCCGCATCCCAAATGGATATCCGAGGCAAAGTAGATCATCGCGCCCCTCCTCAGAGTAACTTGTCCAACTGCTCTTCCAGAGAGGTTCCATAGAGATCCTTGGCTACAATGTCGCCCTTGCGATCGATCAGATAGTTGGCCGGAAGTTTGCGGATGTTGTACAGCGTCAACGCCAAAGAGGATTCGCCGCGCAGGTCGCAAACCGAGATCCAGGGCAGACGTTGCTCCTGTACCGTATTGATCCATACGGGTTTCGACGTTTCGATCGCGACCTGATAGACCTCGAAGCCCCGATCGTGGTACTTGTCATACAACTCTTTCAGATCGGCGTTCAGCGCATTGCTGTTGCCCAGCGACGGCGACCAGAAATCCACCAGGACGACAGCGCCCTTGAGCGACGACAAACGGACCTTTTTCCCATACATGTTGGAGATCTCCAGATCGGGGAATCCCGACTCGACAATTTCAGCCGAGAGCGTCTGCATCGCATCGAGTTGAGCAATTTCACTCCGCAGCGATGTCAAATAGGGGGATTCGGGATAGCGCTCCTCCAACGCATCGGCCACGGTCCGGTAGTAAATGGCATCCCCCGACCCGTTGAACAGATAACGGTCGCCGGGCAACCGCTGCGAAAGGGCATATACGGCAGCAACGGACGATTTGTTCTTGACGATGAACTCAACCTGATCCTGCTTGATCCGCAGATACGCCCTGGAATAGGATCTGGCAAGGCGCTCCAGCTCCTCCTCCGATTCGCATCGGGCGTACTCGGCGGCAATGTCATTGAGCCTCTCGGCGCTCTCGACGTAAGCGAGGTTGAACTCGCGCAGCAGCATCGACTCCTCGTTTCCTTCGACCGTATAGTTGCGGGCCAGACTTCCCGCAGAGTTGATTGTCAGACGATCGCCCGCCTCGATCAGGAGCGGGATGCTCTCACCGTCGTATGACAGATTGTAGAGCGTGGGAGTCGAAGGGATTTTTTTCAACTCGAAGCTGTAGTTTCCCTTGTCGTCAAGCACGACCGAATCGACCGGAAGCGTGCTGTCGCCGCGCGGCGAAACCTCTTCGATATAGACCGTCCGGGCATCGGATCCCACCAGACGTCCCGAAATCCGCACCTTCGACGACTGACAGGAACTCATCGCCGCAAAAGCCAGAATCCCCGTCACAATTTTGCTTCTATTCATGTTTCGAACTTTTCGTTATGCGAGACCGTACCGGATCCGCCGCCCTGCCATCCGGAAAAAAGAGGGATAGCGATCGGCGAAATCGGACTTTTTCGTAACTACAAAAATAACTTTTTCGACAAATAACGCAAAATTATTTCGAGGAATTGTACGAACGTCCGTTTTTGGCATGGTTCGGATGGCCCTGATGTCCATTGGGCTGAAACCCGTTCTGACGGCCGCGCGCATTGTTGCGGCTCTTCGGCGCCGAACGGCCGGGCAGGCGTTGTACGCCCTTCTGGGGATGGGCGGCAAAGTGTTGTTTATAATCGCTTCGGAGATTATTGATAGCAGCTTCGTCCATCGAAATATCCCCTCCGGACATCAGTTTTATATCTTTTATGATCACCTCGTTGTTGGGGTGCTCCTGATTGTATTCGTAACTCTTGGCACGCATGTAACGGGCCAGGCAATCGACGGTTCCGCTTACGGCGGGACCGCTTTTCCCTGCCAGCGAACGGATCATCTCGCCCACATACTTGCCGTAATGCTTGAACAGGATACGACCCTGCGAATAGCGCATCGGATGAGGGACGACCGTCAGATCCTGCCGCGTGGGGCGCGGGTAGGGGGAATCCACATCCAGCTGGAAATCAGACATGATGAAAAGGTGATCCCACAACTTGTGCGTGAAGTCGGCCGTATCGCGCAACAGCGGATTGAGATTGCCCATGACGGCGATTACGGCTTTGGCCTGACGGGTACGCTCCCGACGGTCCTCGATCTCCAGCAACGAATCGACCATCTCATGGATATGGCGTCCGTATTCGGGAAGGAAAAGTTTGCGGCGGGTAGAATTATAGTTCTTTTTCATAACGGCTCTCGTTTGCATCGATCGTCCAAAAGTCCGGCGAATGCCGCATTCGGACGAAAATTACTGATTCCTAATAACAAAAAAAGGTTCCCGAAGAGGGCTGTGCATCGCAGTCCCGGAATTTGACAACACCGGAGTTTTCCACTAATTTAGCCACAAAAGTAAATAAAAAATAGAAGTTCCGAAAACATTATGACAAAAGTTTTGATATTGGACCAATCAAAAAGCATGCGAAAAACGTTGGGGGAACGTCTTGCGTATGAAGGTTACGCCATCGAATCGACCGACGATGTCTCGGAAGCGTCGAAGATGTGCAGCCGGATGGCTTTCGATCTGGTTCTTACCGACGACAGCCGGACGGCTTCGCCGCTGGGCATCCCCTTCATTGTGCTGGCGGGAGCGGGCGACAACCAGATCCAGCAGGCCGTAGCGGCATTTCGGGACGGAGCAATCGACTTTTTGCAGATACCGGCCGACATCAATCGGTTGTACGACACCTTGCGGCGCTGCGCGCAAGAGCATGAACGGGAGTCGCCGGCCGAGAATCCGGTTTCGCAGCGGAACACGCCGCAACCGCCGGTGCGGGCACATCGGACCCGTACTTCGGACGTACAGCCCATCATCGGCTCTTCGGACGAGATCGGGCATGTCCGCGAAGTAATCGACCGCATAGCGGCCTTCGACACCCGCACGCTCATTGTCGGGGAGAACGGAACCGGCAAGGAGCTCGTTGCACACTGGCTGCATGCCAAAAGCCGACGGGCGGGCGGCCCGTTCGTCGAGGTCAATTGTGCGGCCATACCCTCCGAACTGATCGAAAGCGAACTCTTCGGGCACGAACGGGGAGCCTTCACGTCGGCCATCAAGCAGCGCAAGGGAAAATTCGAACAGGCGACCGGCGGAACGCTCTTCATGGACGAGATCGGAGACATGTCGCTGGCGGCGCAGGCAAAGGTATTGCGCGCCCTGCAGGAGAACAGAATCAGCCGTGTAGGCAGCGACAAGGACATAGCCGTCGATGTACGGGTCATTGCGGCAACCAACAAGAACCTGCGTGAGGAGATCGGCAAAGGCAACTTCCGCGAGGATCTCTACCACCGGCTGAGCGTCATCGTCATCCGTGTCCCGCCACTGCGGGAGCGCGCGTCCGATATTCCGGAACTGACCCGTCACTTCATCGACGAGATTTCCGAAACCTACGGCATTGCACCCAAAAAGATCGACGGCGATGCCATGCAAGCGTTATCGTCGCTCCGCTGGAGCGGCAACGTCCGCGAATTGCGCAACGTGGTCGAGCGGCTGATCATCCTCAGCGGCGACCGCATCACACGCAGCGACGTTCTGGCCTACTGCCAATCCTGACGACCCGGTTGCAGCCGCCGGGCGCAGACCCCGAATCGAGCAGGAGCGAGCGGGCCGTATTTCGGAACCGTTCCTTCTTCTCCTTTGCAGACACCCCCCCCCTATGCCCCGCCCCGAAAAGAGGGATCCCTTTTCCCTGACGTTGTTTTCAATATGCGCAAAAGCGTCCGGCAACGGAGAGACGGGTTGCCGCTCCTGCAAGCCGCGGCGAAACTGCACGGGCTACAACTCCTGAAGGATCTGCGACGGATGGTCCACAATGCAACCCGCCCCGCTCTGTTCCAGTTCCGGGCGTTCGCGGAATCCCCACGTCACGCCGACGGACCGGACTCCGGCTGCCGCTGCCGTCTGCATATCTACGCCCGAATCCCCGACATAAAGGGTCTGTGCAGCCGCCGTGCCCGTCGCAGTGAGGATCTCACCCACGACGGCAGGATCGGGTTTCAAGGCCACACCGGGCCGCTGGCCGAAAACCGCATCGAAATGAATGGCGGGGAAATAACGGCCGATCAGTTTTTCGGTGCCGGCCTGGAACTTGTTCGAGGCAACAGCCATACGGATACCGCGCCGCTGCAGTTCGGCGAGCAGTTCCGGAATCCCCTCATACGGAACCGTATGCTCATCGATATGGGCGAGATAGTACTCCACGAAATCGCGGCGCACCGCTTCGACCGTATAGGGCGTCCTCAGCGCTTCGGGCAGCGCCCGCTCGACAAGCCGCATGATGCCGTTTCCGACAAAGCGGCAATATTCCTCGTAAGAGTGCTGCGGCAAGCCGCGAAGGGCAAGTACGGCATTGCAGCTGACGGCCAGATCGCCGATCGTATTGAGCAGGGTGCCGTCCAGATCGAAAATAACGAGTTGCGTCATCGTGTAATTGGAAGTTATGCTGTTTCCGGCCGCAAAAATACGAAAATTAAGGAATCCGCGCACGCTTTCCCCCGACTATCGGTGCCCCGTCGCCGCCTGAGGTTCATTCCGGAGCCGTTTCCCCGTTCAGGTTCCAACTCCATAAAAACAGCCGGCAGTTCCCGCCCCCGATCTCCCCATTTGCTGCCGGCAGGCATGTATGGGCCGTTGATGCACAAGACCGCGCGCAACAGCATACGTTCACTTTTTGAGAAGGCGGCAGGGAAAACGCACCGCCCATGCGGCCGAACCGGACATAACCGGCATGATGTAGCCCCACCGCGACTCGAACGCGAATTTAGGGTTTAGGAAACCCTCGTTCTATCCCTTGAACTATGAGGCCGTCCGTCATCGAAACCGAGATCCGTCATCCTGAGCCATGCACGCCGGAAACCATTGCCCGCATAAAAGCGGCTCTCTTCCAACGGACCCGCCCGCATAAAAGCGGCACTCCCGCATGGGCGCATGCTCAATCCGCCTGAACAACTCCGCGCCTCATCGCATCGCGTTCCACGACAAACGCCGACACAATCGGTTTCAACAGACCCTGCAAAGATAACTCTTTTTTGTATTTATGGAAAATCCGACATGCAATCTCTGAAATCAATCGTGCGGATTCTACGCCGCACGCCATGCCGGAAAGTCCGGCATTCTGCCGAACAGAATGTCGTAACATGGTCATAAACAAGAACTTACATACATCTATCCCAATTGCAGGTGATGCGGGGCGTCCGATCAATCTCGGACGCCCCGCATCATTCATAAAAACCGAACAGCCGGAACACCCGTGCGTTCGAAACGGCCGGCAGGGACGTTCGGCAGAACGGTACAGCCTCGATTTGTCAGAAGCTGAATCCTGCGCCAAACGACAATACATGAGCGTGGAGTTTGTAATTTCCGGAGAAAACCGACTCCAGCTGCGTGTTGTCCTGATAGTTGTAAACCGGATAGGAGCCCGTGCGTTCGGGGTCGGCCGACGAGACGTAGCAATAGGCCAGATCGATCGACACATGACGGCAGGGACGGAAACTCAAACCGGCCGTATAGGAGAGTTTGGTCATGGACGGCGTTTCGGGATTGAGGTAATCGCTGCTGACCGGGCTCTCATCGACATACATGCCCATGCGGGCCGTCAGCCACTCATTCGCACGGTACTGGCCGCCGAAACGGAATGTCAGCGTATTGGAGTAATTCTTGACCGAATAGATCGGGTCGATTCCCAGTTCCGGCTCGTTGAACACCACGTTGAGCGCCTCGTAGGCCGACCATCCGACCCATTGCAGATCAACGGCAAGTTCCCATTCGGGTGCAGGGCGGAAGCTCACGCCCCATGTCACGGTCGTCGGCAGCGGCAACTCCGCCGAAAAGGTTCCCTTGTCCAGACCGGGGATCACCTCGCTGCCGCCGGCCATCGTGCTCAAAGCATTGAGCAGCGTCAGATACTGCTGCGTTTCGGGCGAGACATAGTTGAGCACCGCATGTCCCCGTCCGACCTGCATGTTCATCCGCGACCGCCATGACATGCCCAACGACCATCGGGGATCGGGCTCCCAAAGAATACCGGCATTGACACCGACGGCGACATCTGCCGAACCTTCGAGCCTGGCCGAAACAAGCGCCTCGCCGGAATGGTGTCCTGCAAAATAGGCTGCGCCGGCATTCGCCTGATCGATATAACCGTTCAACGCCGCAATCTGGGCAGCAAGTTCGGGCGTCGAGGGCTGCTGCTCCAGCTGCTCTACCTTTGCCTGCAGGGTTCCCGCCGCAAGCTGGAGACCGCCGGCGGCCGTGAGGTTGCCCGTCGCTACGGGAAGCATCGAACGCGACAGGTCGAAATTGCCCCATGTGATCATCAGTCCCGCACCAACCGACAGCCGGTCGCAGATCTTGAACGACACGGTCGGCTGCACCGTATAGGCCGCCAGATCGATCGACTGAATCAAATGGGCACCGGGCCAGTTGTCGCCCCAGTTCATCGACGAACCGTCGGGAGTAAAGAATCCCACACCTACGGCCCAACGCTTCGCAGGCTTGTAATTGAAATAGGCATATATCGGAGTGGACATCTTGTTGTCGGAATCCCACGACCGGCTCTCTCCGGAATAAAAGCCATTGTCCATCGTCGGGGCGGGCGTATAGGTGCAATAGGAAAGAATGCCGGCAGCACCGACCGACATGTCGAACCGCGAAGTCTGAAATGCCGTTGCCGCCGGATTGAAAAAGATCGATTCGGAGTTGAGTTTCATGGCCGTACCGACATGTCCCATACCCGTCTGGCGGGTGGAGAGATTATTTACCTGATACCCTTCGGCCGAAAGTTCCAGCGTTGCGGCCACAGCCGCGAGAAGCGTCAAAAATCTTTTCATTGAAACAATTTTAAACATTAAATTGCAACACGAAGTTTCGTCCTGCGTAAAAAAAATCCGGCGCAAAAGTAGGAATTATATGCCGTGCCGGCAAATAATTTGGTCATTATTTCCGAAATTCTGGAATATAAGCAGACTTTTGGCCGAAAAAGGAAACCGACAGGCAGTATGGTCCGGCAATCCGGCCGGATTGTTGTCCGGACCGTTCCGGCAGGGGCTTCCGAAGGTGTCCGAGGCAGGCGGAAATGTGCCGGCCGACCGTGCAGGGCCCCTATCGCGGCATGCAAAAACCGGAATCCCCCTGCGGAAGATTCCGGTTTCGTTCCATATTCGATTACAATCCGGGAAGCCGGCAATCACGCCTCCCCCATCACTTCGCGACGGTAACGCTCCAACGCCTTGCCCAATACGGCAACCGCGCGCTGCAACTCCTCGCGGCGCAAGACATAGGCGATACGCACCTCGTTACGACCGCACGCCGGATCGGTATAGAAACCCGACGCCGGAGCAAGCATGACCGTTTCGCCTTCGTATTCGAAGTCGCGCAGGCACCACTCGCAGAAACGGTCGCTGTCGTCGATAGGCAGGCGCGCAACCGTATAGAAAGCCCCCATCGGAATCGGCGAATAGACGCCCGGCAACCGGTTCAGCCCGTCGATCAGGCATTTCCGACGCGCAATGTACTCCTCATAGACCTCCGTATGATAGGAGCGCGGGGCATCGATCGACGCCTCGGCCACAAGCTGCCCCACCAACGGCGGAGACAGCCGCGCCTGACAGAACTTCATGACGGCATCATGCAGCTCCCTGTTCTTGGTAATGAGCGCCCCGATGCGGATACCGCACTCCGAATAGCGTTTCGACACGGAGTCGATCAGCACCACGTTCTGTTCGACACCCTCCAGATGGCAGGCCGAAATATAGGGCGAACCGGTATAGATAAACTCCCGGTAAACCTCGTCCGAGAAGAGGAACAGATCGTAACGCCTGACCAGATCGCGGATCTGCATCATCTCCCGTCGCGTATAGAGGTAACCCGTCGGGTTGTTCGGATTGCAGATCAGAATACCGCGCGTCCGTTCATTGATCAGCTTCTCGAAACGTTTGACCGAGGGAAGGGCGAACCCATCCTCGATCGACGAGGTGATCGGCCGGATGACGGCACCCGCCGAGATGGCAAAAGCCATGTAATTGGCATAGGCCGGTTCGGGGACGATGATCTCGTCGCCCGGATTCAGACACGACATGAAAGCGAACAGCACGGCTTCGGAACCGCCCGTGGTAACGATGATGTCATCGGCCGTCAATCGGATCTGGTACTGCGCATAATATTCGACCAACTTTTCCCGCAGCGAACGGTATCCGTCGCTGGGACTGTACTCCAATACCGTGCGGTCGACCTGTTTCAATGCATCGAGTCCGATCTGCGGCGTGGGCAGATCGGGCTGGCCGATATTGAGATGATAGACCTTTATTCCCCGTGCCTTGGCCGCTTCGGCCAGCGGAAAGAGTTTCCGTATCGGTGATGAGGGCATCTCGCAGGCCCTCGCTGAGAGTTGCGGCATAAAAATCCGATTTTACAATCTTGCCGTCCGGCAACAACCGAACGGCCCGACAGGCAACACGCAACGCACTGCCCGTCGAGGGGCAAAGGTAATGATTTTCACCGAAACGGCCAACAGGATGCACAAGTTACTCCTCCATTGTCCGGGAAGGCCGGAAACGCACGACACGGCGCGCCGGAATACGCACGGGAGCTCCCGAACGGGGATTGCGGCCCATACGTTCGGCATAACGGACCGTCGTGAACGTCCCCAGTCCCGTAAGGAGAATCTTCCCGTCGGCGCGCAACGTCCGCACGGTCACCTGTATAAAGGCATTGAGCGCCTTTGTCGCATCGATCTTCGAAAGTCCCGACTCCTGCGCCATCGCTTCCGCCAATTGCGTCTTGTTCATAACCGAGAGGGTATAATTTAACAACATCAACAAACCGTTCGATCCCGCAAACCGGCCCTTTCCCCGACAATCGGCTCAATATCATCGGAACAAGCATCGCAGATCCACGGAAATCTGGATTCGGCACAGGCATCCCCCTGCATGCATCGATCCGCCCATAACGGCCATGCGCCGCCGGAAAGCCCTTCACCGAATCCTCAAGGGCCGGCATACGGTCTGTGCGACGTCTCCGGACCTTATGTAACGAGGATTTCCTAACGAGACAAATATACGAATCTTTTTTGAAAAACTATCATTCGGAAAATCAAAGTATAAAGATGGAATCGGAATTCCCCGGCCACGAAACGGGCGGCTTCTTTCCCGTAAGGATGCGGCGTCCGGCTCCCGATGCCGCACCGACAGAGACGGCAGCCGGATTTGTCGATGCGCCATACCGGCGGAATCCGGTCTGCCGTACCTTAAAAACAGGCGGCCCGTCTCTCCGGAGGCATGATGCGGCAAGAGCCGGAAAAGGCAAAAGCCGGCATCGCATGACGCCGGCTTCCTCTCCTTGCGGAAAGAGAGGGATTCGAACCCCCGGAGCCTCGCAGCTCAACGGTTTTCAAGACCGCCGCAATCGACCTCTCTGCCATCTTTCCGCGACAAAAGTATAATCTTATTTTTACATTACCAAATTTTCGGAACAGGCCGGCATTATTTCAAAATTCATCTGAACCGATCCGACAATGTCCAAATAGTTCGGAAAAATTGCCGAATTGGAAATTAATGCTTAGCTTTATCCGGCAATGCCCATGCGGGCAAGAATATGCGTTGCAAGAAACCATGAAAAAGGCGTCTCTTTTCTTTTTATTAACCGTCATGCTCTCCGCCTGCAACCCCGCGGCCAAATCACGGCTTGGCGGCGAATGGATAGAAATCATGCCGGAACGACCCGTTTATGAAGGATTCCAGTGGCACAGAACCGAAGGCGCGGGACTGCGGTTCTGGGCTCAGAACAGCGCCGAAGTCCGTTTAATGGCGGATCCCGAACTGCCGGGAGCCGTCATCGTCCGCAACGGCGACAATGCGCCCCGCCGCGTAATGCAGCTTTTCAGGCTGGAAAACAAAACGATCGATGACGTCATCGGCCAATTGCGGGAACAAACCGGTTGGAACGACAAGGAAACAGGCCGCTTCCAGGAGATCGAAAGCGGCCGGCCGAATGTCAAACGTTATGTTTTGGTCCCTACCGGAGAATACGGACAATCCATACAGGCACAAATGCAGCATGAACCGGTTCCCTGCACCTGCAGCGGCTGGGGGATCGGCAACAGCGGCATGCGCTATTTCGAAATTCACGATACCCATCCCGATATCGCCCTGTTTCTCGAAATCGGGCAGGAAGCACCGTTGTTCGACGAGCGAAGCGTCGAGATTACGGACACTCCCGATGACGGGCATTTATCGGCCGACATCCTTTACACCCGAACCGGCACATTGGAGATCGGGCACGAAGTACGCTCATTCACTCCGGACGGAGTCGGAGAGGCATATTGGATCATCGACAAAACAGGATGTCTTGCCGAACGATACGACCGGCTGACAGGCGGCATCAAAAACGGGAATCCGGTTCATGCAACGCTGAGACTGGAATACAACGGCAAATGGGAGGAGGGGCTGGCAGCGGATTATGCAGGGACATTTTTCGTCCGTGAGATAATCGAGATGAGGGCCGATGAATAAGCGCCCCAGGTACCCTGACCGGACACGGAACGCACGGATTCCGTTTTTTGCGCCGCTTTTTGCGCAGCCGAATCCCGAACGGGCAATCGGCAGCAACAGATTCTAATGCCGGGTCAGGCATTTCCCCGTCAGAGCCCCGTTGCAGGTCTCCGCATGCCTGGGTTTGCCCACGGTTCCCATGAAAGGAACGGCACAAAAAAAGAGGCTACTTAAACCGTAACCTCTTGATTTTTTAGAGCTGTTGACGAGGCTTGAACTCGTGACCTCTTCCTTACCAAGGAAGTGCTCTACCACTGAGCTACAACAGCATTCCGCCCTAAAGCGCTGCAAAAATAAGCAACAAATTTGAAACAGCAAAAAAAATTGCCGCTTTTCATCTTTTATTCGTACCTTTACTTCCGCTTTCAACCAGAACATTGCCCCAATGCAAAAGTTTCGCCATAACCTCCTGTCATGAAAAAAATACTCATTATCGGCGCCGGCGGACAGATCGGTTCCGAACTCACAACCTTCCTGCGCAAAACCTACGGCTCCGGCAATGTCGTCGCTACCGACGTCCGGGATTGCAAGGCGCTGGCTGCCGACGGGCCTTTCGAGGTCCTCGATGCTCTAAATGCCACCTCCATGGCTTCTGTCGTCGCCCGATACAACATCGATTCCATCTTCAATCTCGTCGCGCTCCTTTCTGCCGTCGGAGAACGGAACCCCCAAATGGCCTGGCATGTCAATATCGGAGCCCTGATGAATTCGCTCGAAGTCGCCCGGCAGCACCATTGCGCGCTGTTCACGCCCAGCTCCATCGGAGCTTTCGGCCCCTCCTCGCCCAAAGACAAGACCCCGCAGGATACCATCATGCAGCCTACAACCATCTATGGCATCTGCAAGGTGACCGGCGAAATGCTCGGAAACTACTATTACCACAAATACGGACTCGACACCCGCTCGATCCGCTTTCCCGGCATCATCTCCAATGTGACGCTTCCCGGCGGCGGAACGACCGATTATGCCGTCGAAATCTACTACGAAGCGATCCGGCACGGACGTTATACCTGTGCCGTACCGCACGACGTCTATATGGACATGATCTACATGCCCGACGTGTTGCGCGCATGCGTGGAGCTGATGGAGGCCGATCCCGCCCGGCTCAGGCACCGCAACAGTTTCAATATCGCCTCGATGAGCTTCACCCCCGACATCATCGCCGCCGAAATCCGCAAACGCATCCCTTCGTTCGAGATGGATTTCGACATCGATCCCGTCAAGGAGGAGATCGCCCGCAGCTGGCCGAATTCGCTCGACGACACCTGCGCCCGTGAAGAGTGGGGCTGGAAACCCGAATGGGATCTCTCCCGCATGACTGACGACATGCTCGCCGTAATCCGGCAAAAGATCATGCTGCCGCATCGCGACTGAAACAACGCTTCGGCAACAGGGTATTTATGAAGGCCGTTTCGGCTTGCGCCGCCCCGCCGCAGCTGCCGCACCATCGCGGACAACGGGTAAACTTTTTCACTGCGGCGCGATTTTAACGACTTTTTCGTATATTTGTAAAATATTAAAATAAACACACCTGTTACCTTACTGATTATGATGGAATCCAAAGTACGCACCGCGTTCAAGCAGCATTTCAATACGCAAGGCCCGCTTTATGCCTCTGCCGGACGTATCAATCTCATCGGAGAGCATACCGACTACAATGGCGGATTCGTCTTTCCGGGAGCCGTCGATTGCGGCATCACGGCGATGGTCCGTCCGAACGGCTCGGAACGGGTACGCGCCTACGCAATCGATCTGGATGACTCGGCGGAATTCGGGCTGAACGAGGAAGATAAGCCTGCGGCATCGTGGGCCCGGTATATTTTCGGCGTCTGCCGTGAAATCATCAAACGCGGCGGCAAGATCGGAGGCTTCGACGCGGCTTTCTCCGGAGACGTTCCGCTGGGGGCCGGCATGTCATCGTCCGCAGCCCTCGAATCGGCCTTCGCCTTCGCGCTCAACGATCTGTTCGATCTGGGCATCGACAAATTCGAGCTCGCCCGCATCGGACAGGCTACCGAACACAACTATTGCGGCGTGAAGTGCGGCATCATGGACCAGTTCGCCTCGATCTTCGGCCGCAAAGGCAATCTCATGCGGCTCGACTGCCGATCGATGGAGTTCGAATACTTCCCCTTCGATCCGCACGGATACCGGCTCGTATTGCTCGATACGGTCGTCAAGCACGAACTCGTCGGTTCGCCCTACAACGACCGCCGCGCTTCGTGCGAACGTGTGGCCAAAGTTCTCGGACAGGAATTTCTGCGCGGTGCGACGATGGAGCGGCTTGATGCCGTCAAGGATCGCATCTCCGAGGAGGATTACCGTCGGGCACGCTTTGTCATCGGCGAAGAACGGCGCGTGATGGATGTCTGCGAGGCCCTGCAGCGCGGCGACTACGGGACTGTCGGCGCACGCATGTATGAAACCCACGACGGGCTGTCGAAAGATTACGAGGTGAGTTGCGAAGAGCTTGATTTTCTGGTCGGTACGGCACGCGAATGCAACGTCACGGGCGCCCGCATGATGGGCGGCGGATTCGGCGGCTGTACGATCAACCTCGTGGCCGACGGCACCTATGAAGACTTCATCACGACGGCTTCGGCGCGTTTTGCCGAGCGTTTCGGCCATGCGCCCAAAGTCTATCCCGTCGTCATCTCGGACGGTGCGCACAAAATCGGATAAACCGGCTCCAGGTCAAAACGAACGACAAACAACAAGTATTTTTACCTATTTTATGAAAAAAATCACCATCCTATTCGGACTGTTGCTCTGTGCATCCGCGTCACAGGCTCAGAATTACCCGTTACGCGCACATCTGAGCAATCCGCAATCCTTCTCGATCGTGATCATACCCGATCCGCAGAGCTACAACAAGTTTGCGGCCAACCAGCCGCTCTTCGAGTTGCAAACGGCATGGGTTGCCGGAGCCGTCGATTCGCTCAACATGCTTACGGCACTCTGTACGGGCGATCTGGTCGAACAGAATGAAACCGCCATTCCGCTGGCTTTCCGCAAAACCGACCAGACGAGTGCCGAACAGTGGCGGGCCGCCTCACGCGCCTTCGAACGCCTCGACGGGAAACTGCCCTACATCATCTGCACGGGCAACCACGACTACGGATACACCAAGTCGGAAAACCGCCTGACGCGCTTCCCCGAATATTTTCCCATGACCCGCAACGAATGCTGGCGCCATACGATCGTTTCGGTCTGCAACAATGCCGCCGGCATCCCTTCGCTGGAAAATGCCGCCTATGAATTCCATACCGATACATGGGGAGATCTGCTCGTCGTATCGCTTGAATTCGCTCCGCGCGACGAAGCGATCGAATGGGCTCGGAACCTTGTTGCGAGTCCGCAGTACAGGGACTACCGCGTCATCCTGCTTACCCACTCGTTCATCACATGGGATGGGAAACGCAAAAAGTCGGAACCCTACGAATTGACCGATGCCAACTACCAGCAGGCTATTTGGGACAAACTCGTCTATCCGTCATCCAATATCCGGCTGGTCGTATGCGGACATGAGTGCCATCCGACGATGAACTACTTCGAGACGGTCGGATTCCGCACGGACAAGAACGCCGCAGGCAAAAGCGTCACACAAATGATGTTCAATGCCCAAACGGCCGACGGACAATGGCACGGCAACGGCGGGGACTGCTGGCTGCGGATTCTGGAGTTCCTGCCCGACGGACACACCGTTTCGGTACGGACCTTCTCGCCGCTCTTCGCGCTTTCGCCCGTCACCTGCGACAAGGCGTGGCGCACGGCCGAGTACGATCAGTTCACGTTCGATATGAAATAACAGACAACCGATAATCGAAGAGAGAGGCAACAAGAGGCATTGCACGACCTTCGGACGTCACAAATACTTTACAGTATGGCAAAACAGACCGTTCTGGTTTCGGGCGGCGCCGGCTATATCGGCACGCACACCGCCGTCGAACTGCTTGCAGCCGGTTACGGCGTCGTCATCATCGACAACCTCTCCAATTCGGAGATGGCGGCCGTTGAGGGCGTGCGACGCATCTCCGGCGCCGATGTCCCCTTCGAACAGGTGGACACCTGCGACGAAAAGGCACTGCGGCAGATCTTCGAACGTTATGATTTCGACTCGGTCATCCATTTCGCCGCCTTCAAAGCGGTCGGCGAATCGGTCGGCGAACCGCTGAAATACTACCGCAACAACCTCACGTCGTTCATGAACATCTGTGCGCTGATGCGCGAATTCGGACGCCCGAATATTCTTTTCTCCTCGTCGGCGACCGTCTATGGCGACGCAGATACGCTGCCGGTCACGGAGCAGACGCCCCGCAAGCCGGCAACGTCCCCCTACGGAAACACGAAGCAGATGGCCGAAGACATCCTGCGCGACTGCTGCACGGCCTATGCGGGCTTAAACGGCATTGCGCTGCGCTACTTCAATCCCATCGGCGCCCACCCGTCGGCGCTCATCGGCGAGCTGCCGCGCGGCGTGCCGCAGAATCTGGTGCCCTACATCACACAGACGGCGGCCGGCATCCGCGAATGCCTCTCGGTCTTCGGCAACGACTACCCTACGCCCGACGGCACCTGTCTGCGCGACTACATCGACATCGTCGATCTGGCCAAGGCGCATGTGGCGGCCGTGACGCGCATGACACAAGGCAGGATGAAACAGCCGTATGAGATTTTCAACGTCGGAACGGGACGTCCCGTTTCGGTGCTCGAACTCGTACACGGCTTCGAAAAGGCAAACGGGCTGAAACTCAATTACCGGATCGCAGGACGGCGTGCCGGTGACGTACCGGCCGTCTGGGCCGACACGCAACGGGCCAACGACGAATTGGGCTGGCGGGCCGAACGGCCGCTCGAAGAGACGCTGCGAGCCGCATGGGCCTGGGAAAAACATATCCGGAAGATCCAATAACAAAAAAACCTTTGCGGCCGGATCGGGCAGCGGAAGGGAGATCTTCCACCTTACCGGCCGGCCGCCCCAAATTCGGAACAAGACAATGAAACCCACACTTTTCGTACTGGCCGCCGGCATGGGATCGCGTTACGGCGGACTCAAACAGCTGGACGGCCTCGGGCCCAACGGTGAAACGATCATGGACTATTCGATCTTCGACGCCATCCGCAGCGGCTTCGGAAAGGTCGTCTTCGTCATCCGCCACGATTTCGAAGCGGATTTCCGCGAGAAAGTGCTCTCGAAATACGAGAATCACATTCCGGTCGAAGTCGTTTTCCAGTCGGTCGATGACCTGCCCGAAGGATTCACCTGCCCTGCAGGACGCACCAAACCTTGGGGAACGAACCATGCCGTACTGATGGGCCGCACAGCGATCCATGAACCCTTTGCCGTCATCAATGCCGATGACTTCTACGGCCGCGACGGATTCCGCGTGCTGGGCGAGTGGCTCTCCAGGGCCGAAGGCGAAAACGCCTATTGCATGGTGGGCTACCGTGTCGGGAACACCCTCTCCGAAAGCGGGACAGTGGCGCGGGGCATCTGCCGGACCGACGCGGAGGGATACCTCACGGGAGTTGTCGAGCGCACGGACATCGCCCGCGTAAACGGCCGCATCACCTTCACGGGCGACGACGGGCAGCCGACGACGACGGAGGACAACACCCCCGTCTCGATGAACATGTGGGGCTTCACGCCCGACTATTTCCGTTATTCGGAAGCGTATTTCAGGGAGTTCCTGCGCGCGAACATCGACAACCCGAAGGCCGAATACTACATTCCGCTGATGGTCAACAAACTCATTACGGAAGGAACGGCGACGGTCAAGGTTCTCGACACGACGGCCAAATGGTTCGGCGTGACCTACGCCGCCGACCGGCAGGGCGTCGTGGAGAAGATCCGCGCACTGGTGGCTGCGGGCGAATATCCGGAAAAACTCTTTTGAGCCATGACCGTTGCCCGCATCCTCACACAACCGCACGCCGCGGGTGAGATCGAACTGTACCGTGTGACCAACGCTTCGGGCGCCTACGTCGATCTGTGCAATGTCGGCGCAGGTGTGGCGGCGGTCGTCGTTCCCGACCGTGAGGGACGCATGGCCGATGTGGCACTGGGATACCGGAACCCCGCCGACTACATCGGCGACGGCGCCTGTTTCGGCAAGATACCCGGACGCTTTGCCAACCGCATTGCCGGCGGGCGCTTCGTGCTGGACGGACACACCTGCCGGCTCGCCGTAAACAACGGTCCCAACCATCTGCATGGCGGCCCCACCGGTTTTGCAAACCGTATCTGGCAGAGCCATCCGCAGAAGGACGGTGTGACATTCACCTACCGGAGTCCCGACGGCGAAGAGGGATACCCCGGCACGCTATGCGTCCGCGCAAGCTATACATGGAACGACGATTGCGAACTCCGCCTCCTTCTCGAAGCCTCGTGCGACGCCCCGACGGTCGTCAACCTGACGAATCACTCCTACTGGAACCTCGCGGGAGAACAGAGCGGTCCGGTTCTCGACCATGAACTGCGGCTGCACGCTTCACGGTGGCTGCCGACCGACGACACGTTGATTCCGGACGGCACGCTGGCCGACGTTGCCGGCACACCGATGGACTTCCGCACGCCAAAGGCGCTCGGCCGAGACATGGGCGCCGATTTCCCTGCACTCGCCTACGGAAAGGGATATGACAACTGCTGGGCCGTGGACGGGTGGCGGCCGGGCGTCGAATCGCCGGTGGCCGAACTGCGCGATCCGCATACGGGACGGCGGATGACCGTCCGTTCGACACAACCCGGCGTACAGATCTACACCGGAAACTGGCTCGCAGGCTCGCCTCTGTCGAAGAGCGGCCGGCCGTACAACGATTACGACGGCGTGGCGATCGAGTGTCAGGGATTCCCCGATGCTCCCAACCATCCCGATTTCCCCTCGGCGGTGCTCCGTCCGGAACAGTCCTATCGCCAAACGATCCGGTTCCGTTTCTGCACGGAATAAGCGGACGGACAACTGCACACGCCGCGATTTTCGTCTCCCGAAGCCTGTCAATCTTCGCGATTTGCAGGCTTCGGGGCTTTTCGTTACCTTTGCTCCGCTATTACGGAAACGGGAATGCTGATTCTTTTTGCGATTCTTTTCGGCGGGATCTTCTCCGGACGGCTTCTGCGCCGTTATCCGCTCCGCGCTCTGGGACGGATCCTCACAATCGACATCTGGCTGTTGCTTCTGGCCCTGGGACTCGAAGTGGGCGGCAACGAACGGATCATCGCAGGAGCGGCGTCCTTGGGCATACAAGCCCTTCTTCTTTGCTGCGGGGCCGTTGCCGGAAGCATCGCCGCCGCCCGCCTGCTCTGGCGATTCATAGGCGGGACGACACCCTATGCCGCACGGAACAACGAACCGGCGCAGAGCACATGGACGGTTCTGCGCGGCAGCTTGACCATCGTCGGGTTCTTTGCCTGCGGGGCCGTCATCGGAGCTGCAGGGTTCGGCGTTGCCGGAAAGGATCTCTCCGAGGCGAGTACCGGCCTGCTCTACCTGCTGATGTTCTGCGTAGGAATATCCCTGGGGCATGATACGACGCTCGTGACCCGCATCCGCGCACTCGACCGGCGGATGATCCTGCTGCCGCTCTGCACCATTGCCGGAACACTCGCGGGGAGTGCCGCCATCGCCCCGATACTCCCGACCGTCGGCCTGACCGATGCCCTGGCTATCGGATCGGGGCTTGGATATTACTCTCTTTCCAGTATCTTCATCAATGAACTGCGGACGGCCGAGTTGGGAGCCGTAGCACTGTTATGCAATGTTCTGCGCGAACTTTTCACCCTGTTGGCGGCGCCGTATGTCGCCCGACGCTTCGGGCCCCTGGCGGCCATCTCATCGGGAGGCGCCACGACATTCGATACAACCCTTCCGGTACTTACCCGCAGCGCAGGAGCACAATACGCCGTCGTGGCGATTTTTCACGGTTGCGCGACCGACTTCAGCGTACCGTTTCTTGTCACGCTTTTCTGCACCATCTGATCGGGATGAGCGTCATCCACAACGAGACATACGGCCGGCGAATCCCGCCGGAGACCTCTGAGCGGCGGTCCGCGGAGAATAAATAAAGAGGAGGGTGTCCCGTCATCAGGAACATCCTCCTCTTCCGACGGTTCCTCTCCTTTAGTCGGCCGCCGCCTGTTCCGATGCGTCCGCCAATGCCGGAGAGGTCATCCCCAACCTGCGCAAGCCGTTCTGCACATCGGGATGGCTCATGAAGAGTTTCCACAACAGTCCCGAACGGTGATTCTCGATCATCACGGCAATCGGCCCCTGATCGATGGCCAGATAACGCTGCGGATACCAGTTGTCCGTCTCGCTGAAGGCATCGTAAAAGCCATACGGGCCCCAGACCTTATCCCCAAGCGTCTCGTACAGATACCGCATCACGGCCATCGACTCCTCCGGCGTATAGACGATCGACGACAGTGCCGCCGTAGGCGATATTACCCCATGATCGTCCTGCTCGCGCGGAGCATGCGCCGCATAGCCCACGGTCGAGTAGCTGGCTGTCAACCCCCAGCAATCGGGGCCGAAACCCTTGTAGCGTTTCGGGTTGCGCACGCAATAGGCGCGGTTGATCAACGAGTAGTTGCGCATCTCGCCGAAATAGTCGTCGCAATATGCATCCTGCAGGCCGCGCGGATCAAAGCCGAGGAAGGAATAGTGCGCCCAGAACAAAGGCCCCGCTTCGACACCCTGATAGCGCAGATGCAGCTTATAGCCTTCGACTTCGTGCGGATCGACAATCGCCCCGCTCTCGGCCCAGCCTTCGGTATAGACGGGACGCCCGACAGAATAGGTCGGCGAGGCCGCAGCAAGCAGATACATCACCATGCACTCGTTGAAACCCCGCACGGCGAAATTCATCTCCCATGCGTATTCCGGACTCCAGTGCCAGTAAAGGAGATCCTTGCCGTTGCGGTACCACGACCACTCGACTCCGCGCCACAGCGCATCGATACGCGCCGCCAACGCCTGCTCGCGGGCATCCCCCTGAACGAAATACTGGTGTGCAGCCAGCAGCCCCTGCACCAGAAAGGCCGTCTCGACCAGATCACCGCCGTTGTCCTTCTTTCCGAAGGGCTTGACGCGCCCCGTCTCACCGTCGAGCCAATGGGGCCACGCTCCATGAAACCGGTCGGCCTTCTCCAGGAAGGTCGCGATGCGCTCGAAGCGCTCGACACCCTGCTCCCGCGTGATATACCCCCGATCGATACCGGCGACAAGTGCCAACAGACCGAATCCGCTGCCGCCCGTCGTGACGATCGTCCGGTCATTCTCGGGATAGATGCCGTCCAGATGGATGCGTTCGCGCGCCAGTCCGCTGTTCGGCTCGGCACCCGACCAGAAATAGTCGAACGTCCGTCGTTCAACCGTATCCATCAACGCCTCGTCGCTCAATCGGGCAACAGGACGTTGCGCACAGCCTGCAGCGACGCCCGCCATGACGAGCGCCGCTGCCGCCGTTGCCAGAAATCCCCTCCCTTTCATTTCCGGAAACTATTTTTCAAGTGTGAAACGGGCCGTCCTGACCGCATCGCTCGAACCGCCGATCATCACATCGAAATCCCCCGGTTCGCAGACATACTGCAGATCATAGTTGTAGTACTTCAGCAGCGAGGCGTCAATCGTGAACTTCACATCCTTGCTTTCGCCGGCCTTGAGCGCCACACGCCGGAAGCCTTTCAACTCCTTGACGGGACGTGTTGACGTACCGACCAGATCGCGGATATAGAGCTGAACGACCTCCACGCCGTCACGTTTGCCGCTGTTCGTAACACGCACCGTCGCCTCGATCGATCCCGACTCGGACATCTTGTCCGCCGACAGACGGACGTCGCCGTAATCGAACGTCGTATAGGAAAGACCGTAGCCGAAGGCATATTGCGGCGTATTGGGTACATCGAGGTAGTTGCTGCGGAACTTCTCGAACTTGTCGCCCAGGAGCGGCCGACCCGTATTCTTGTGGTTGTAGAAGAGCGGAATCTGCCCCACGCTGCGCGGGAACGTCACCGGCAGCTTGCCCGAAGGATTCACGTCGCCGAAGAGCACGTCCGCAATGGCCTCGGCAGCCTGCGTGCCGCCGAACCATACGTTGAGAATCGACGGCACATGCTCGGCCTCCCAGCCCAGCGTCATGGCACGTCCCGCAAAGAGCACCAGAGCAACCGGCTTGCCTGTAGCGACAAGCGCCCGCAATAACTCCTCCTGCGCATCGGGAATACCGATTTCGGAACGGCTGCTGCTTTCGCCGCTCATCTCCGACGGTTCGCCCAGTACGGCAACGACCACATCGGCCCGCGATGCTACAGCCAACGCCTCGTCGAGCATCTCCCTGTCGCTGCGGCCGTCACGCGGCACGTCGCGGCCGAAGACCGTAATGTTGCGCTCCAGCTCTTCATCCCGCACCAGATTGCTGCCCTTGGCATAGAGAATCTCCACTTTGTCGCCGGCAACCTGCCGCATGCCCTCGACAACCGTCAACGGCTTTTTCAGATCGGCCGCAACACTCCACGTTCCGGGCATGTTCTCGCGTGACGAAGCCAGCGGGCCGATGACGGCGACCGTACCCTTGCGCTGCAACGGCAGTATGCCGCCTTCGTTCTTGAGCAGGACGAAACTCTCGGTCGCGATGCGCCGCGCCTCGGCACGATGCTCCGGCGTGTAGATCCGGGTGGCGGCACGTTTCGCGTCACAATAGCGGTAAGGATCATCGAAGAGGCCCAGCTTGTATTTCGCTTCGAGAATCAGACGGCAGGCGCGGTCGATGTCCGACATGGGAATCCGCCCCTCTTCGAGCGACTGCTCCAACGTACCGAGGAATCCCTCGCTGACCATATCCATATCGACTCCGGCCTCGATGGCGCGTGCCGAAACCTCCTGCAAATCGCCGATGCCGTGTGCAATCATCTCCAAGATGCCCGTATAGTCGGTTACGACGAATCCGTCGAAATGCCACTGGTCACGCAGCAGGTCCGTCATCAGCCACTTGTTGGCCGTAGCCGGAATGCCGTCAACCTCGTTGAACGACGCCATGACGCTGCCCACGCCCGCTTCTACGGCAGCCTTGTAGGGCGGAAGATATTCGTTGTACATCCGCTGCCGGCTCATGTCCGTCGTATTGTAGTCGCGGCCCGCTTCGGCGGCTCCATAGAGCGCGAAATGCTTCACGCAGCCCATGATCTCATCGTCGGCAAAGTGTTTCGGATCGCGGCCCTGATAGCCATACACGAATGCACGCGAAATCGCACTTCCGAGGAAAGGATCCTCGCCTATGCCTTCGGCCATACGGCCCCAACGCGGATCACGGGAGATATCAACCATCGGCGAGAAGGTCCAGCAGATGCCGGCGGCACTCGCTTCGATTGCCGCAATGCGCGCCGCACGCTCGATGCCCTCCATGTCCCATGTTGCAGCCAGCGCAAGCGGAATCGGGAAGGTCGTTTCGTATCCATGAACGACATCCATGCCGAAAATGAGCGGGATGCCCAGACGGCTCTCCTCCACGGCGATGCGCTGCACGTCACGGATCTTCTCCACGCCCTTGATGTTGAAGAGCCCGCCGACCTCGCCCCGACGGATCTTCCCTGCAATGTCGCTGTTCTGCGCCTGTCCGGTCGTAATGTCTCCGGCGCTCGGCAGATTCAACTGTCCGATCTTCTCGGTCAGCGTCATACGGCTCATCAGCTTGTCGATAAACCGATCCATGGCTGCATCGTCCGATGCTCCGGCCGCCGCCGCGGCAGAACACAGAACGGCTCCCATCAACGTAAAAAAGACTCTTTTCATTTTATCGATATTTTATCCTGTATTTCATTGTCAATTTGCAGGCGCAATCGTAAAGCCCAGTTTCGAAAGGCCCGTCCGAACATCGGCATCGCTCATGAAGAGCCGCCAGAGAAGACCGGTCCGATGGTTCTCGATCATCAAGATGATCGGCCCCTGATCGATGGCGATATGCTCTCCCGTATCGAACCAGCCGGTCGTAAGGTTGAAGGCGTCGATAAAGCCGTAATCGCTCCAGAGCCTGTCCCCCAACTTGTAATAGAAGTAGCGCAGGGCGGCCATCGATTCGTCGGGTGTATAGGGCATCGACGACAAAGCGGCCGTCGGCGCAATCACGCCCTGGTCGTTCGTTGGCGACGAGGCGGTATAGCCGCCTTCGATATCGCTGGCCGTAAGACCCCAGCAATCAGGGCCGTAACCGGCATACTCCTTGGGATTGTCCACGCAATACGCATAATTGATCAGCGTATGGTTGCGCACCTGCTCCCAATAGTCGGCGTAGGCATCGGAAAGCCCTTCGGGATTGAGACCGACAAAAGAGTAGTGCGCCCAGAAGAGCGGGCCGCCGTAATTCTCGCCCAAAGGCAATGCCGTATCGTAGAAGAGCTTTCCGTTGCGGATGGCACCGTTCTTCGCCCAGCCGTTGTCATACACGCTGCGGTCGATGGGGTGTGTCGGCGACGATGCCGCCAAGACATAGACAATCAGCGCTTCGTTCCAACCGCTTACGGGCAGATTCATCACCCAGCCCTTTGTGGGGCTCCAATGCCAGTACAACACCTGCGCTTCGCCCTCCTTGGTAAAGAAATCCCATTCGACGGCCTCCCACAAACGGGTAATGTCCCCGCGCAAGGCCGTTTCCGATGCGTCCGCACCGTCGAAATAGGCCCTCGCTGTCAGCAGGCCCTGAAACAGCAGCGCCGTCTCCACCAGATCGGCTCCGTCATCGTCGGCCGAGAAGGGCCGCGTCCGACCCGTATCGCCATAGATCCAATGCGAAAAGGCTCCATGATAGGAGGTCGCCTTTTCGGAGAGGAATGTCACGATCCGCTGCACACGCTCGCAGGCTTCGCCGCGCGTAATGAACCCCCGTTCGGCGGCAACCGTCATGGCCATCACGCCGAAACCCGTACCGCCCGTCGTCACGGTCGTGCCCGACGACGTGCGTTCACGCGCCATGCCGCTGTTCGGCTCGGCGCCCTCCCAGAAGTAGCGGAAGGTCTGCTCCTGCACTTTGGTCAGCAACTCTTCATCGGAGATCTGCGGGAACTTGTCGGAGGTATCCATGCCCACCGCGATACGGATCACCTTGCCGGTGGCAATCAGCGATCCCGCCGAAGATTTCAGTCCGCTGTTCACGATCAGCCGATAGGTCGCAAAGGCCGTCAGCGACGATACGGGGGCAAGCGTCACCCGTTTCCCGCCGTCGTATGTCCGTTCCACCCCGACCTTGTTGTTCGAAGCGTCCGAAAGGTAGATATTGGCCTCGACGGTCGAAGCGTCAAGCGCGGCCGTAAAGTCGAGCACGATCTTCGCATCGGGTGCGACATCCGTAAAATCCGACAGCCCGCTTTGCGTGCCGATCGTAACGGAGTCCAATGCCAGCACCTCGTCCGAAGGGGCCGGGTCCTCCTCCGACGAATCGCCGCCGCAGGCGGCAAAGGCCAGGGCAAACAGCAGTCCGAACAACATCCGCATCTGTGGAAAGCCTCTCATAAAGCGTTGTTTTTAGAAGAGGGGGCCTCGACGGTCCCCTCTTCGAGTCTGTATGAAATTCCTCTGCCGAATCGGATTATTTGGACAATTCGTAAAGTGCATTCGCCTGTGCGGCCGTAAGCGCAACATTGTAGAACGCAAATTCATCCATTGCACCGGTGAAGAACGTTGCCGTTGCCGTCCAGCCGGTACCCGATCCCAGACCGACCTGCGACGGGAAGGCTCCCAGGCAGATCCCGCTGATGGTATCGAAACTCAACGCCCCGAGCGTACAGGTTCTCGTGCAGACAGCGCCGCCGTTTACATAAAGAACGAACGTCGAGCTTTCGGCATCATAGGTCAGACCGACATGCGCCCAACGATTGGCCATACCATCGACTTTGGCATCGTCACCGGCATCGAACCACGCCTCGGGCTGGTTGGCGGCGCCCGTCGCCTTCATATATCCCTTGAAGAAGAACTGCGACGGATTCGTCGTATTGCCATTGTTGAGGAAGAACGAGAAGTTGCCGACCTCAAGCGACTTGTTGCCGATCGAAAAGAGACCTGTTGACTCCTTGTTCGTTCCGTCGAACTTGATCCACATGAAGATCGAATAGCTGCCCAGCGCCTTGAGCGTCTCCATCGCCGAAGCGTCAGGCGTCAGAATCAGGGCCTCGCCATCCTGATTCTGATAGGCTTCGCCGGCCTGTCCGGTCGTAAAGAGCGGCGATTCGCCCGTATAGGTGGACATCGTACCCTTGAGCGTCCCGTCGAGAAACAGATCGCCGTCAAAGGCCGAGTGGTACAGCGGGTCGGGAAGCTCCACGCCTGACGTCCCCTCCTGAGGATAGTCGAATGGCGGGTTCTGGCCCAGATCCTGTTTGCAGGAGCCCAGCATGCAGGTCATTGCAGCCGCAAACAGGGCAAATACGGAATATTTCAGGCTTTTCATGGTTATCTACGTTTTAGTTTGCGTAATCGGGATTCTGAACCAGCACGCCGTTCGAAGCATCGATCTCGGTCTGCGGCAGCGGCAGATACCTGTTCTTGTCGGTATAACCGAGTTTGCCGAGCACCTCGACAGCTTCGTTCCAGCGGACCAGATCGTAGAAACGGTCGAACTCCAGTGCAAGCTCCACATGGCGCTCGTGATGGATCGCATCGCGCAGTTCATCCTGATCGGTCGTCGTCACCTTCGGCAGCACGCTCGAATTCGTTCCGCGAGCACGCGCACGCACCTGCTCCAGATAATCGAGCGCCTCGTTGATCATCGCCTCACCGCCCAACTCGCAAGCAGCTTCGGCGGCCATCAGCACCACATCCGAATAACGGATCATGCGAATGTTGTACCAGAAACCGTCGTTGCTGCCATAATAGGTACGCAATTCCGGGCTGCAATAGGCCTTCTTGTTATAGAAGTCGCCGTCCAAGCCGTCCTGAGATTCAAGTTTCTCATTGAAAGGAGCATTTCCATTGGCCGGAGCAATCGACGGCCAAGGCTTGCTCGGCGTCGAGAAATAGAGCAGCGTCTCGTCACGGCGCGGATCGCCCTCCTCGAAAACATCGAGGATCGAAGCATCGGCCATATGCCATCCCCAACCGAGATTGCTCGTACCCGAACCGCGGCAGCCCTGTACCTGGCAGAACTGGCTGCCCAGATCGTTGGTTGCAGGCTGTGCGATCGTTGCCATGCACTGCAGCTCCCAAACCGATTCCGAGCAGTTTTCGCCCTCTTCGCGGAAAATCACATCGAACGGCGTATTCAGATTATAGACCTTCGTATTGATCACATCGGTTGCAGCCTGGTACATCTGCGACCACATGCTCCGCTGCGCATAAGCCTTGGCATGCAGCGAACGCGCCGCACCATAGGTAATACGGCCCACATAACGCGACTCCCATTTGCGGGGCAGACCCTCGGCTTCGGTCAGATCGCTGTCGATAAGCTGATAGATCTTGTCCACCGACGATTTCGGTATATTGGCCTCTTCGGAGTTCGTAATCGCGAAATCGATCAGCGGCACCTCACCGAATGCCCGCACAAGGTTGAAATAGCACCAGCCCCGGAAGAAATGCGCCTCCATGCGGCACTGCAGCTCCGCTTCGTCAAACTGCGCTCCGGCCTCTTCGTCCTTCTTCATTTGGTCAAGAACGGTATTGGCGGCATGGATGATCTCATAGTTCGTCGTCCAATAGGGATCGAGCAGCGAATTGCCGGCCGAATACTGGAAATTCTCATACATCGGAACATGTTCCGCGCCGTCGGTCGTCGTCGAACCCTTGCGCGAATCCTCCGAACGATAGTAGTGGATGGCAAACGCCGGAATACCGGCCGTAATATTGTAGTGACGCGCCTTCGTGTAAAGGGCCATCACCTGCGAAAAGTAGGCGCCGCCCTCGACGTCGTCGATCGTCCATTGCCCCTGCGGACGCTGGTCGAGCAGATCGCTGCACGACGCCGCAACAATTGCCGCGAATGCCACGACCCAAAATCTGATATTCCTTATGAATGTTTTCATTGGTTATGCTGTTTTAGAAAGATACGTTTACACCGAAAGTATAGGTCGTAGGCATCGGATAGGTCGAACCCGTATCGATGCCGAAAGCAAGTGCCGAGCCGCCGATCTCAGGCGTATAGCCCGTATTGTGCGCCCATGTCTTGAGGTTGTCGATATTGAAGAAGATACGCATCGCCTTCAGATGGAGCTTCTTCAATACCTGCTCGCCGAGGTTGTAACCGATCTGGATGTTCTTCAGCCGCAGATAGCTGCCGTCTTCGATGTAGTAGCTCGAATTCTGCATCTGGATGGCGCGCGACGAGTCGAGAATCGGCTCCCAGTTCGACGTGCCCTCGCCGTTCCAGCGGCCCAGACGCTTGGTATGGTAGTTATACTGTGCATAGGCCGAGAGGAAACTCGTATTGAAGATCTCGTTGCCATATACACCCTGGAAATCGATGCCCAGGTCGAAATTCTTGTACTGCAGGTTGATCGAGTAGCCGTAGGTGAAATCGGGCGTCGGATTGCCGATCATCGTACGGTCGGCCTCCGTGATCTTGCCGTCGCCCGTCACGTCGCGGAACTTCAGATCGCCCGGAGCAACCGCCGCCAGCGTATTTTCAGGCGAAGCCTCGATGTCCGCCTTGTTCTGATAGACGCCGATCACATCGTATCCGTAGAAGTAGCTGATCGGATAGCCCGGCTGCGATACGGCAACGCTCTTGTCGCCCTGATAATAGGTCTTGCCCAACGTCAGCACTTCGTTGTTGATCGTCGTGATGTTGCCCGATACCGTATAACGGAAATCTTCGCCGATCTTGTCGCTCCACGATCCCGTCAGCTCGAAACCGTTGTTGCGGATCGATCCCGAATTGATCAGACCGTCCTGTGCACCCATGAATTTCTCAAGGTAGCAGATCAGATCGACCGTCTTTTTGCTGTAATAGGTCGGCTCGATGCGCAGCCGCTGTCCGAGAAGCTGCATCTCGAAACCCACCTCCCAGGCCTTGGTCTTCTCCCATCGGAGATCCGTAGCCAGATAAGCCTGCGAGAAGGAGGATATGATGTTGTCGCCGAAGATCGCATTCGAGGCGTTCAGTGTCGGGAAAGCCGGATAGTTGCCGCCCGCGCTGCCGATATTCTGGTTACCCAGAACACCGTAGGAGCCCTTGATCTTCAAATAGTCGATCACATTCTGATTGCGCATGAAATTCTCTTCGGACATGATCCAGCCCGCACCGATCGAATAGAAGTTGTCCCAGGTGTTGCCCGTATATTTGAATACCGACGCACCGTCGCGACGATACGAGGCGTTGAGCAGATAGCGGCGGTTGAACGTATAAAGCGCACGGAACAGGTACGACATCGTAAACCGACGATACTGCGATCCGCCGTTCGTTGCCGAAGCCGTATCGCCGATCGACGAAATCCACCACTTGTCGGAATCGTCCGGAATGAGGATGTCGGCGGTCTCGATGTTCTGGCTGCGGCCGCCCGTCAACGACTCGTAACTCGTGTAATTGGTCGTCAAACCGGCCATCAGCGTCAGGTCGTGCTTCTCGGCGAAGGTCTTCGTATAGGTCAGGATGTAATCCTGCTGGGCATTGAGCGTATTGGTCTTCGTCTGCGACAACGACTCCGTCTGGCTGCGCGGCGCCGTCTCCTTGACCGTAGGATCATATTCGTAAATTACCGGCGAGAAGAGACGCGAATTGTCCGAAGCGTAGTCCAGCGAGAAGGCTGCACGCAGCTTCAGTTCGGGAAGGAAATTCACCTCGCCATAGACATTGCCGGCGAAACGGTAGTTCTGGGCAATGTTATGCTTCGCAAACTCCTCGACATCAACCATCGGGTTCGATATCTGCGCATTCTGGAACGCCGGAAGTTTGTAATAGTCGCCTGTCGCGGCATCGTAGATCGGCGAGATCGGAGCCGCATGGATGGCACCCGTCACATTCTTGGCATCGGCCGGAAGCATGTAGGCCCCGTTCATCTGGACACCGAACTTCAGCCAATCCTTCGCCCTGTATTCATCGCTGAAGTTTACCGTTACCTTCTGCATCTCCTCGCCCTTGATGTTGCCCTGCTCGTAGGTGTAGCCTACGCCAAGGTAGAAATTGCTCTTGTCGGTCGAACCGGCGACACTGGCGGTCGTCTGGCTGATCACCGCATTCTGGAAGATGGCATCCTGCCAGTCGGTATCGGCCGAATAGTAGGTGTAATCGAACGGATCGCCGCCCATGTTCGAGAGCTGTTCGTTGTAGAGTTCCCGGAACTGGGGCCCGCTGGTCAGCGACATGCGGTGGCCGACATGTTTTACGCCCACCGACTGATTGACGCTTACCACCGTCTGGCCCGCCTTGGCCCGCTTGGTCGTGATGATGATCACACCGTTGGCGCCGCGCACACCGAAGATGGCCAGCGACGACGGGTCCTTCAGGATCTCGAACGATTCGATGTCATTCGCATTGAGGAAATTGATGTTGTCGGTAAACATCCCGTCAACAACATAGAGGGGAGCAAAACCGTTGATGGAGTTTGTACCGCGAATACGGATCTCAGGATCCTGTCCCGCGCGCCCCGTATTGGTAATCTGAACACCCGCCACGCGGCCCTGCAACGAAGCCAGCGGGTTGGCCGAAGGACGGTTGGCGATCGTCTCCGCATCGACATTCACGATCGATCCGGTCAGGTCGCGCTTCTTCGCCGTACCGTAACCGATGACTACCGCCTCTTCGATGAGCGTCGAGGAGGTCTCAAGCGTTACCGTCACCGGCGCAGCCGATACGGGAATCCGCTGCGTGGTCATCCCGATGAAGGAGATCTCCAGCTCCTGGCCCTCTTGAGCCTTCAGCATGAAATTACCGTCTGCGTCGGTAGTCGTACCTACATAGGTGCCTACCACAATCACACTGGCACCGATAACGGGCTGGCCGCTGCCATCCAGGACTTTACCTGTCGCTTCCACCGTCTGGCCGCTCTGGGCGTATGCCCCGGCAGTCGCCATGACCAGCAACAGTACAACCGACACGAACATCTTGATCGAGAAGCGGATCGAGCCGCATCCCTCTGGTCGATTTTTTTTCATTGTAATTTTAGGTTTAATGTTTTATTAATTTAGGGGCGCATGGCGCTTCACAGCGAACCGCTTCGAACGGAATGCACCCGTGAATCTCAAAAACAAAATTAAAAGGCTTGCCCTCACGGCTTCGGAATGACGGTACATTTTGACTACTCCATGAGCAAAAATGTCATTCCCCGCAACCTCTCAATTACCTCTCAAAAGACAATGAATCGGCTATAAAACAAGAGTTTACAAATCAGGATCCTGCACCTCATCGTCCTTCGGCCCCGATTCCTGAGAATCGATATGCATCAGGAACTCATTCAAATTCTGGGCCGAAGTCAAACCGAGTTTTTTACGCAGCCGGTAACGGCTGTTCTCGACCGCCCGGACCGACAGGTTCATCATCGAAGCGATCTCCTTCGTACACAGATTCATTTTCAGACAGGCGCTCAATCGCAAATCGTTGGTCGTCAAATCCGGATACCGCTCCTTCATGATCCGGAAATAGTCCGAATGCTTCTGCTCGAATTTGATCAGGAACAGCGTCCAGTCGCTCTCCGTGTCGAGATGGCCGCTTACATAGGAGTTGATTTTCTGGCACAATACGGCTGTTGTCCGATTGCCGTATTTGGATTGGAAATCGTTGACCATGTCGCGCATGCGGAGAACCATATCGTTGCGGCTCACAAGCGTCGTACTTTGGGCGACGATCTCGGCGTCGCGTTCCGACAGCTCCTGACGCAACGATTTGTTCGCCCGACGCAGCGAGACGATCTCCTGCAGCCGCAAGCGGCGAAGATAACGCCGCCGATAGAAACGCATGACCAACAGCCACACACCGTAAAATATCAGCGGGAAGGCCAGCAGATAGCACGCGACAGCCCACCCCGCAGCATACCAGGGTGTCAGAATATCCAACGCGAAACGGCTGGGCTCCGACCAACGGCCGAAGCTGTCGGTCACCACCACTTCGAAGAGATAATGGCCTTGGGGCAGACGGGCGTATTCGGCCTTTCCCGTACGATCGGGTTCCGACCATGTATCGTCCATTCCGACCATCCGGTGACGGAACTGCGCTCCGGGCAGCAATCCCTCCCGTGAAGTATAACGGAAGGTCACGGAACTACGCGTAAAGGGTATTTTTGCCGGAGAACGAAGATCAAGCCAGCAGGTATCGTCCCGCCGGCCGGAGGCGCACAACGATTCAAGGACAGGGGGAGCGGGGAGGGGGGGGGACGCCACGGCGTGCGGTGTGACGAGTTCGAAGCCGTTGTCGCCGCAGAAGAGACTTGTCGAAGCATCGAGTACGGCGACCTGTTCGTACCCGTAAATCAGATTCGTCACGGGAATTCCGGCACACGGTTCAAGCGTCGCATGACGGCTGCCGTCATAATGGAGGAGCCAGACGCCCCGGCCCGTCAACACCCAGAAATTCGCCTCGTCGAGCGGAATCACGCGACGGATCTCCCGAATTCCCTGAAACGTCGCATTGAGAACCGAATCGGGTTCCAGACGGTCGTTGTACTCATTGTAGCGGAAAAACCGGTCATCGCCGAACAGCGCCACACGCTCTCCGACCCGGAACAGGCTGAGCTTATAGGGCAAACCGTCGCGTGCATCACCGCCATAGAGCGTCCGCTGCTCGATACTGCGGCCGTCGGCACTCAAGCGGCAGCGATATACGCCTTTGAACGGATGTTCCAGCCACAACTGACGCAAATAGTCGCTCTCGATACGATAGACCGCCTCATCATGCCCTGAAACCTCGTGCATCCGGTTCTGTTCATCAAGCAGCCGTAATTTGTAGTAGGAGGCGAAAAAAAGGTGTTTCCGACGTCCCAGCTGCACGCTTTGCAATCCGTATCCGCCCATGCCGGAGAGTTTCGAAACCGAGAAATCGGCATGCAGTTCCGATACTCCCGTATTGTGCGACACGAAAAGACGGCCGTCGATCTGATCGAGTGCCCATATCTGGCCGCCGAGACCCGGAATCCTGCGGTATTCGCCCGGTACGGCGCCGCCGCCCAGTTTCTGTTCCTCGATGGCGAAAACGCCCTGGTTGGTCGCCAGCAACAGTTTGCCCTGCCAGCGGCAGGCATCGTAGATCGAGCCCAGGGTCCACTTGTCGTATGTGTGGAAATCGATCCCCTGCCGGAACATCAGACAGGAGATTCCGCGATCCAGCGCAACCCACACATTGCCGTGCATGTCTTCGGAGAGGGCCTGTACACTGTTGTTCAACAAGCGGTTGGCTGTTGACAGACGGTTGAGCACCCGTCCCTCGGCATCCGTTTCATAAACACCGCCCGCCAACGTACCGAAAAGATAGGTCCCGCGCGACGTATAGATTCCGCAATTGAGCTCATCCCGCCGCATCAGCTCAGACAATGCCGGCATGCAGGGACGAAAACGTGTTCCATCATAATGCCACAGCCCCTTGCTGCCCGTTCCGACAATCCATTCGCCCGGACGTCCGGAAGGCAGCACAACCCGTACGGTCGTCGTGGAAAAACATTCACTGCCGGGAATCGGTTCGAATCCCCCGGCCGTCAAACGGCAAAGGGGCCCTCCCATCTCCTGCGCCCAGAATTCATCGCCGGCCTGCAGCAGGAAGAGCATGTTCATTCGTCCGGGAAGTCGGCGGACCGTCTTGTAATCGTAATGATAGATCCCGTGGAACGACTGGAACAACACCCCGTCCGGCAATACGAAAATACGCCAGAAATCGCTGTCGGAGAAGTCCTCGTCAAGGGTATCCGGAACAAGCGACGTATAACGCAGCGCCCCCGACATGTCGCGGTCCCATCGGCCGAACTCCTCGAAACCGCCCGTAAAGATCACCTCGTGGGAGCGTGTGGCGACCGATCGGACAATCGAGGCGCGCGGCAATTCGTAGAGCCGCCACTGCAATCCGTCAAATTCAAGCAATCCCCTGTCGTTTCCTACATAGAAGGTTCCGGTTTCATCCTCGGCCAACGACCAGTTTTTATTGCCGGCACGGTAATCGGAGGGCAACAGGTTCACAACGTTCGGCGCTGCGGCATGAACGGCCGCACCCTGCAGCAGCGCCATCAAGGATAGCAAACAGATCGTATTGGAGAAGAATTTCATCGCCGTATCGGTCTCTTCGTAGAGGATAAAAGTAAACCTTTTTTTGAAAATTACCAAATAAGGGGGCCGGTAAAAACGGAATATCTCTTGTTGGGCGGAAAATTGCCCGCGAAAAGGGAGCCGCACGAGCCGAATTCGCAAATTTTTGAAAAACAGCGTACTATAAAAAAGAGATTCCGAACTGGAGGAAAGGAGTTCATTTCACAAGGAAGATTCGCCCGCTGCCGCCCAGGCTGCCCGCTCTTGGCGATTATACAATATCAACGAAGGAGGAACACCGGCAGAGCGTTTCGGCCGCCACATCGAAAAAGCCCCTCCGACGGCACAATCCGGTACCGCGCACGGAAACTCCTCTGAAAAGGCGGTCTCATTGCGCAAGGAAAAGAGCGGCCGGAAAAAATCGGTCTCCATTTTGAACATATGTTCAAAATATGTATATTTGCAAAAAACGAAGAACCGATGTCCCGTCCTCGAAAATGTTGTTGCATCGCACGTCCACCCGCCATTTCGGGCATGTCCCCGACGGGGCTTCCGGCAGAAAGCGGAACGGAAGAGATCAGGCTGCGTTTCGAAGAGTACGAGGCGATCCGGCTGATCGACCATGACGGGTTGACGCAAGCCGGAGCGGCGGAACAAATGGGAATTTCGCGGCCTACCTGTACACGCATCTACAACCGCGCCCGAAAACTGCTGGCGCGGGCGCTTGTCGAGGCGCGCCCGCTCTCGATCGGCGGCGGACGGTTCCGCATTATGGGCAAACGGCTCCGGTGTTCCCGCTGCCGGCGCATGTACGACGGTTCCCCGACAGCAGGCTGTCCCTACTGCAACAACGGAAACGAAACTTCAAAAACAGACCATACCATGAAAAAAATCGCACTTCCTACACGCGGCACCGAAGTCGATGACCACTTCGGACACTGCGAATGCTACACGATCTTCACCCTCGACGACAACGGAAACGAAACAGCCCGCGAAACGCTGCCGGCAGCCGAGTGCTGCGGCTGCAAATCGGACATCGCACCCCGGCTGCATGCAATGGGTGTCACGGTCCTGCTGGCCGGCAACATGGGTGACGGGGCAAAAAACGTTCTCCAGCGCAACGGGATCACCGTCATACGCGGCTGTCACGGCCCTCTCGAAGCGGTTGTCGAAGCCTTTGTAAAGGGAACGCTTGCAGATTCGGGGGCGGTTTGCGCCCACCACCATGACGGGGAGTGCCACCATGCGGAATCGCCGTCCGGCAGCTTCCCGGCAGGCGACTGGCACCTCGCCAAATAGCCTCCGCGACACAAAGCACGCCCCGCGGCAAACGGACCGGCCGAACACCGCTCCGGCATCGGCAAGCATGCGGTTCCACAGGGCGGCGGTCAGGGTGCCGCCGCCCTTTTTCGCGTGCGGCACCCGAACACCTGCCCATACGCTCCCGTTCCACTCACGTCCTCCCGACCGCTCCGAAAAGCACCGATCGAACGCAGGCTGCTCCCTTCATCAGGTCCGGTTCGGTCCATTTGCCGGCAGCCGTTCCATATTCCGGCAAAAATTTTGGAGTATCGCAAAGAATCATTATCTTTGATAGAACGCCGTTACACTGTGCATGCCGCAATGAAAAACCGCAAAGAGAGAATCCTGCCCTGCCGCATCTTCCGATTTTATTACGACGGATTTCGGGAGATGACACTCGGAAAGACGCTTTGGGCAATCCTGCTCATCAAGCTCTTCGTGATTTTCGTCATCCTGCGGCTGCTCTTCTTCCCCGATGCCCTGGCCGGAAAAAGCGAAGAGGAACGGGGAGAGATCGTGCGCAGCGAATTGATCAAACACCGATAAACCAACCGCAACCGATTATGGTTACCGATCTGATGCAAAGCGTGGAGTGGTCGCGGGCACAATTCGCCCTGACGGCCATCTACCACTGGCTGTTCGTTCCGCTGACGCTCGGACTGAGCGTCCTGTGCGCCCTGATGGAGACGCAATATTACCGCACGGGCGATCTCTTCTGGAAACGAACCGCGCAATTCTGGATGCGGCTCTTCGCCGTCAACTTCGCCATCGGCGTCGCTACGGGCCTTATCCTCGAATTCGAGTTCGGCACAAACTGGTCGAACTACTCCAACTTCGTGGGCGACATCTTCGGCGCACCGCTGGCCATCGAAGGGATCATGGCCTTCTTTCTGGAGAGCACCTTCTTCGCCGTAATGTTTTTCGGCTGGGAGAAGGTCAGCCGGGGGTTCCACCTCTCGGCCACATGGCTCACGGCCATCGGCGCCAACCTCTCGGCACTGTGGATCCTCGTGGCCAACAGCTGGATGCAGTACCCCGTCGGATGCCGCTTCGACATCGCCACCGTGCGCAACGAAATGACCTCCTTCTGGGACGTGCTCCTCTCGCCCGTCGCCATCAACAAGTTTTCGCATACGGTCACCTCGTCGTTCCTGCTTGCCGCCGTCTTCGTCATGGGGGTAAGCGCATGGTACCTGCTCAAGGGACGGCACCGCCGCATGGCCCGCAGCAGCATCGCCCTCGCTTCGGCATTCGGATTCGTCTTCTCGCTCGCGGCCGCCTTTTCGGGAGACCGGTCGGGCGCGATCGTCGCCCGCGTGCAGCCGATGAAACTTGCGGCAATGGAGGCTCTCTACGACGGCCGGGAAGCCGCACCGCTCACCCTCTTCGGCATTCTGCGCCCCGAAGAGGCCCGCACGTCGGACGACGACGCCTTCCACTTCAAGGTGGAGATTCCGAAAATGCTCTCCCTGATGAGCTTCCGCGATGCCGGCGCCTATGTACCGGGCATCAACGACCTGGTCGAAGGCAACGAAGCGCGGGGCATCCTCCCGACCGCCCTCAAGATGGAGCGGGGACGCCACGCCATCGAACAGCTTGCACGCTACCACACGGCCCGCAAAACGGGCGATACGGCCGTCATGCAGGAGGTCGAACGGCTGTTCGACCGCGACACGCCCGAAGGTGAAGCGTTCCTGCGCGACTGCTTCGCCTATTTCGGTTACGGCTACCTCGAATCGCCGCGCGACGCCGTACCCAACGTCCCGCTGCTCTTCTACGCCTTCCGTGTGATGGTCGGCGCCGGAGGGTTCCTGCTGCTGCTCTGCGCCGCCGTATGGTGGCTCAACCGCCGCCAGCGGCTCGACAAGCAACGCTGGCTGCTGCGGGTGATGATCCTCTCCATCCCGTTAGCCTATCTCGCCTCGCAGGCCGGATGGATCGTCGCCGAGGCCGGACGCCAGCCATGGGCCATTCAGGATCTGCTGCCCGTCCATGTGGCGGGGTCGTACATCGGCTCCACACCGGTCGCCGTGACCTTCTTCCTCTTCCTCGCACTCTTCACGGCGCTGCTCGCCGCCGAAATCGGCATCCTGTGCCGCCAGATCAAAATCGGACCCAAGGAATCCAACGAATAACACCGCCGCCCTATGGACATGCTGACCTTTCTGCAACACTACTGGTGGTTCCTCATCTCGCTGTTGGGAGCCCTGCTCGTCTTCCTGCTCTTCGTACAGGGCGGACAAGGACTGCTCTACATCGTCGGCCGCACCGACGCCGAGCGCGACCTGATCGTCAATGCCCTCGGCCGCAAATGGGAGCTGACCTTCACGACGCTCGTCACCTTCGGCGGCGCCTTCTTCGCATCGTTCCCGCTCTTCTACTCGACCTCGTTCGGCGGTGCGTTCTACGTCTGGACGGCCATTCTGCTGGTCTTCGTCATCCAGGCCGTATCGTATGAATACCGCCGCAAGCCGGCCAACCTCTTCGGACGACGCACCTACGAGGCGTTTCTCGTCATCAACGGAATCGCCGGGCCGCTGCTGCTGGGCGTGGCGGTCGGGACGTTTTATACCGGCGCCATGTTCACCGTCAACCGCATGAACATGGTCTCGATCGGCGGCGGCACGGCCATTTCGCAGTGGACGACGGCATGGCACGGTCTCGAAGCGCTGGGCAACCCGCTCAACCTGCTGCTCGGCATCGCGGTCTTCGCACTCTCGCGGCTGCTGGCGCTGCACTTCTTCCTCAACAACCTCGCCGATGAGACGCTGCATGAACGCTCGCGAAAACTTTCGGGGTACTACGCCCTGCTCTTCCTGCTCTGCTTCCTGCCCTTCTTCGGCGGGCTGCTTGCGGCCGACGGACGAGCCTGTGACCCGCAAAGCGGTGCCATCACCATCGAACCGCACAAATACCTGCACAACCTGCTGGAGATGCCCGCCGTAAGCGTCCTCCTGCTCTGCAGCGTCGCGGCGCTGCTCTTCGCCGTCTGGATCGGCTGGCGCAAGGGAAGCCGGCGGGCCATCTGGTTCAGCGGGGCGGGAACAACGGGAGCCGTGCTGGCCCTGCTGCTGCTCGCAGGGTGGAACGACACCTGCTACTACCCTTCACTGGCCGATCCGCAGTCGTCGCTGTCGATCAGCAACAGTTCGTCGAGCCTCCTCACGCTCCAGACGATGAGCATCGTCTCGCTGCTTATTCCCTTCGTCGCGGCCTACATCTGGCATGCATGGCGGGCGCTGACAAAACCCCTTACGGAGCGGGAGGTCGAAGAGTCGGAACACAAGTATTGACGGTCAATACAGGACGCTGAAGGCACAAGCCGGTCCGTCCGCCATGCCGGCCCGCCCGGAGAAAGGGAGCGGGGCCGCCCTGCCGGCACATCTTCTTAAGTTCCCGCAGCCCGAAGCGTGCAGGGAGGCCCCGCAAGGCTGTTTTATCCGGTCGGCCATTTTTTTAGGGCCGTCTCACACAGCCCGATGCTGAAGCAGAAACGATCTTCCTCTATTTTTTCCGTTCCCGCGCAATGACCTTGCGGCGGCGCACCGACCAGCCGAAATGGCCGATCAACGCTCCCAGCCGGAAATACTCTCCATGCGAATAGGCAATCAGTCCGGCCCGCTGCAGGTCGAAACGTCCGCTCTGCGGATCGATGTACCGGTCATCGGCCAGGACATTGACCACGTCTGCCAGAAACAGGTCGTGCGAACCCAACGGCAGCCGCTGCCGGACGCGGCATTCGATCGAAACGGGCGACTCGGCCAGGACGGGTGCCGCAACGACGGCGCCCCGCACCGGCGTAAGCCCCGTTTCGCGGAACTTGTCGTAATCACGCCCCGAACGCACGCCGCACCAGTCCACCGCACGCGCCATCTCCGCCGTCGTGAGGTTGATGACGAACTCCCCCGTGCGGCACAACAGTTCATGTGAGTGGCGTTCGGGCCGCACCGAGATGGAACACATCGGCGGATTGGTACAGACCGTACCGGTCCATGCCACGGTCAGCAGATTCCAGTTTTCGGGTGCGTCGCCGCAACCGACCAGCACGGCCGGCAGCGGGTAGATCATCGTTCCGGGTTTCCAGCTCTCTTTCATCGTTATCGGGTGCCGCATCGGAGCGCCACACCGCAAAGATAACCTTTTCGCTCCGATTTTCCGCACGCCGGAGTGCCGAAACGGCACCGGCCCGTCACGGGGCGGATGCGGCCGGCACAGATGCAACGGCCGGCCCCGCATCGGAACAGGGCCGGCCGCAATGCACTCTTGCGCTTCACGGGAGCGCTATTCGCCCATTACGCAGTCATAGACGAGGATGTTCGCATAACGGTTGCTCGACGAGCCGTTGCGGCAGCAGAGCCCCAGATACAGCCGGCCGTTCCTGAGCTTCAGGCTCTCCGCTTCGGCATAGCCCGACGTGGTAAGGCCTTCCGCTGCCAGCCCCGCCAGATCGGCGACGGCCGCCACCTCCGTACGCGGGACAACGATCCGGCCGTTGTAGTTGAAGACCGTCACATAGGCCTTCGACTGGAACGTATCGGGAGCATCCGTGTTCTCGACGGCATTCCCCTCGTAGAAATAGACGTAATCGCCGCAGATCTCGTGTCCCTGATGCGAATAGGAGTAGACATCGTGCTCCTTGTCCGTACCTGCCGCGAACGAGAAACTGCCCAGGACACGGCAATCGTTCAAATCGCGCCCCATGATCTTGCGTTCGACCGTCTGCTTGGCCACGTCGCCCGAACCGCCGCCGACGGTAACCGTCACCGTCATCTCTTTCAACGGGAGCGCCAGCGCCTCGTCGAGATCGAAGATCCAGAAGTAACGCACTCCGGACTTGCGCGAACCGACCAACAGCCGGCGGGCCTCGAAATCGATGGCCGCCTGCTGGTCGTACTGCGACTCCTTGTTGAGGAAGAAGGTATCGCCCGCATACCCGTCCGCATCACTCGTCCCCGGAACAAACTCCACACGCGAAATCGACCAGTTGTTGCCGTATTCGCCCGTATCATCGACCGAAGCGTTGCTGTTGAGCCAGATATAGGTCTTTCCGTCCGAAGCCTGCTCGGCAACGATCTGCGTGCCGTGCCCGAAATGCTTGAGGATCATCACTTCGCTCTCCGCCGGCAGATTCGGGCCCGCCGCGCGGCAGATGTTGAGCGTATAGGCATTGGAACCGACCTGCGAATAGTAGATGCTGCCGTCACCGGCGATGTCGAAGCCCTGCATGATGCGACGGTTCGCATACAGCAGGACATTCCTGCTGTAAAGCAGCGAGCCCGTCATCGGAGCCGCCAACGCCTGCGACGCATCCCACGGCTGCTCGGAGTTGAGTGTAATGGAGCAGCGGGCCGAATAACTGCCGTAACGCGCCGTAACGATCGCAGCGCCGTACCCGACACCCGTAACAAGGCCCTGTTCGGAGACCGTTACCACCAGTTCGTTCGACGAACTCCAGGTGATCGGCACACCGGCATCGGCCGGACGTGTCGTGGCCTCCAGCTGGAAGGTTTCGCCCGGCAGAAGCACCAGTTCCGAACGATTGAGTTTGAGCGAGGTGATCTGCGTCGGATCATCCGACGAACAGCCTGCCGTCATCAGAAAGGTCGTTGCCAGAAGCAACGTTGCAAAAAGATATCTTTTCATCGTCATTTCAATTTTTAACATGCTGTAATGCGTCCGGATCATTCGATAACGGAGATGGAGAAGGTTCCCTTCAAGCGGGTCGAACCGCCGCCGCCCGTCGTGATGGTATTGTTGGCCGTCACACGGACGTTGGCACATACGCGGTAACGCACATAGAGCGTACCCGACGTCACATCCACCTCAACCGGGAAGTCATAGGAGAAATAACCCGTACCGTCCCCTTCATAGTCATAACTGTCGTATGCCCGGATATGATAGGTGACCTCCGTTTCATTGAACTGTCCGGTCCTGGCACCCGCAGCCGGATACCACGTCTGACCGTCGGCCGAGTACTCGATCAGGAAGAATCCGGCCGAAGAGCCCGAACCGCCGATGCTGCCCGTGCAGTTGACCGTCTTGCCCGCCGTAAGGTACTTGACGGGAACGGTCAGCAACCAGTAGTCATCTACATACAGACCTTTGACATAGGCATGGCCGTCGTTGTAGCCCCAGCTGTTGAGCGCCGCCGACGTCTTGCCCGCAGCCTCCACAAGCGTGATCGTGCCGCTGCCCGTATCCGCATTGAGCGTATGTTCGGAAGCAGTCCAGCCGGGCTGGCGCTCCTGCAGGGCCGCCTTGTCGTCGGCCGTTCCCTTCCCATGACAGAACTCCCATGCTACGGGAAGCCCCTCGACCGGCATCTCGTCCGCTGAATAGACCTTGGCGCGCACTTCGCCGATCGGTTCGCCTTCGACGCTCACGGCAAAAGTCGCATAACCGGGCTGCGTCGGCGTACCCGTAATGTCGAGCGCCAGCGTGGCACCGCCGTTCGCAAGCTCGAACGTCGCATCGGCGACCGACAAACCGGCACAATCACCGCCCAACGAACATTTCGCCGTGACCGTCTCGTCTCCATACGCATTCGAATAGGTAAAACAGAGCCGCGCCGACGACGCCTCCTGTTCAATCAGGTTACCCTCGACGGTCGGCGCCCCGTAGATGATCTTTCCATCGGCCTGCGTTACCGTAATGGGATACTGTACACCGCCACATTCGAGGTAGATCGTCGCCGTCCGCTCCGCCGAACGGTTGTGCGTGGCCGAGACGGTGATCCATTCGAATTCACCCGTCCCGACCCCCTCCGACGGAGTCGTAGAAAGCCATTGCGCATCGTCGGGTATGACCGACCGCCATGCTCCGCTGCACCGCAGCGTGATGCGCTGCGAAGAGGCCAGATTGCTCGAAAACTGGATGGTATCCGTTTCCCGTACAAGATAGTTCTCCTCATCGTCCTTGCAGCCCGCCGTTATCGCCGAACATGCCGCAACGGACAGTACAATCCATTTATTCATCCGTTTCATCGTTTTCATCGTTTCAACCGTTATTATTTTTCCCAACCATAGTTCTGCCCCAATGCGGGGTTGTCGTTCAACGCCGTCGTCGGAACAGGACGCACATACTTCTTGTCATCCCACTTGCGCGTCATCTGGATATAGCAATTGAGGTATCCGCTGTCGCCGTCGGTCAGCGAAAAGTCGCTGCCCAACACCCTGTATGTAACACCGCTCTGCGGACGCTCCGGCTCCTCCCGCACAAAGCAGACGTCACCCGTACCGTCGCCGTTCATGTCATAGACCTTGCCCAGTTCGCCGACATAGACGCCATACCAAGGGCGCTCGACCAGCTCACCCATCGCCCAGCGCATGTCGTCATCCCAGCGCACATTCTCCAGCAGCAGCTCGATGCCGCGTTCGCGGCGGATCTCAAGCAGCGCATTGTCCGTAATCGTATTGAGGAAGTAGTCGATCATGTAGGGATCGGCCGCAGCCGGCATCGTTCCGTCCACTCCGGCACGCTCGCGCAACGGCTTGATGGTCTCGTTCCAGATCGTCTCGTCGAACTCGCCCAACTCGCACTTCGCCTCCGCATACGTCAACAGGATCTCGGCGTAACGGATAATCGGAATCGATGTCGGGCACGGCGACGTATTGCTGTCGTAACCCGTATCGTCGATCACCCACTTGATCGGATGATAACCCGTCACACAATAGCCGAAATCGGGGGCATACGGCGTATCCACACCGTTGTTCTTGCGCGTGTAGCCCGGATAACGGATGCTCTGCATCAGACGGTAGTCGCGGTTGGTGAACTCATCGACAAACTCCGTTTTCTCATAACCTGCCTTGTCCGTGAATCGCGTACCGTCCAGATTGAGGTAGGTGTTGACAAACTGTTTGGTCAACGAGTAACTGCCGTACTGCTGTACGATGAAATAGGAATTGAGGCTGTGCACGGCATTCAGTTCGGCACTGTAGGCCCGCGCCCAGATCACCTCCTGCGTATAGACATTTTCACTCGTAAAGAGCTTGCGGTATTGAGTCGAGACATTCGCCGGATCCGACACCAATGAATATTTGCCGCTCTGCATCAACGTGTAGCAGGCATCCGCCGCAGCCCGAAGATACATCTCCGATTCATCGGCCGTCCAGGGCGCGCCCGTCGAGGGATCCGTCGCATGGTATTTCCGGAACGTCCCTTCGTACAGGCAGATGCGCGCCTTGAGCGCCAAGGCCGTATAGGTCGTAATCTGTACCGAATTTACCTCCAGTGCAGCGTTCGAAATGCAATGGGTGCAGGCGTAATCGAGATCTTCGAGCACCTTCCGCATGACATACTCGCGGCTGTCGCGCGTTTTGTACAACGCATCATAGTCGTTCGAATCGATCGTCTTGTCATACCAAGGAACCGCACCGAAAGTCTTGATCTTGTTCCAATAGAAATAGGCCCGCCAGAAACGTGCGACGCCTTCGTAATGGTTGAGCATCGTCTCGCTGGCCGATGCCCGCCGGAAATTGTCGAGAAAATAGTTGATGTTGCGCAGATCATCCCAGTTGCCCGTTGACCAGCCCGTCTGGTCATCCGCATCGTAGTTGTCGGTAAGGAACTGGTATTCACCGCGCCATGCCATGCAGTCGGCACGCGCATCGCCCGTCGCAACCGAAACGGCCGTCGGGATCATCGTCTGCAAGAATCCGTTGACATAGGTCACCAGATCGGTTTCACTGCGGAAATAACTCGGCGCATCGACCTTGTTCGGATCCTCCTTCGAAAGAAACTCCTCGCACGAGACCAAAACCGAAGCAGCCGCCAACAGAAGAAATATTTTTTTCATATCGTTCACAGGTTTTGATGGTTAGAAGGTAAGGTTCACACCCAACGTTACGGTGCGCAGCATCGGATAGCTGTAACCGTCGCCTTCCGATGTGCGGAAATCCGAATCGCCCGAATTGATCACTTCGGGATCGTAGTTGTCACAATGTTCGAACATCGGCGACCATGTCCACAGGTTCTCGCCCGACAGCCAGATCTTCAACCCCTTGACATGCATCTTCCGGCATACACGGTCCGAGAAGGTATAGTCGAGCGTGATGTTCTTCAGACGGATGTAGGCCACATTCTGCATGTAGCGGTCGTTGGCAATGCCCAACGGACGGTTGACCGACTCCTGATGGGTCTGGTAGGTCGTATAGCGCGGCCAGTAGGCCGTATCCCAGTTGTCCAGCTCTTCGCGATAGACCTTGTCGCCGGTATGCTGCTTGAGCATGTACCCGAACGGCCGGTTGTACTGGCCCCAGAAATAGCCCGAATCGTATCGCGGGTACCAGTCTTTCCTGCCCACACCCTGCCAGAAGGTCGAGAGCCCGATCCCGTTCCAGTTGAATCCCAGATTGAGACCGAAGCTGTACCGCGGCGTTTCATTGCCGATGACGGTCATGTCGCCCGAATCATCCACCGTATAGGCTCCCCGATCGATCTTGCCGTCCTGATCCAGATCGGCAAACTTCACCTGACCGGGGCGTGCGACCTTGTCGAGCGTCTGCAGGAACGATTGCGTGGCGTGCGAGTCGATGTCATCCTGATCGCGGAAAAGACCCTCGACACGGTAACCCCAGATCTCGCCCAACTCCTGTCCTTCGTAATAGTCGCCCAGCGCATTGGTCGGATTGATGTATTCGGTAACCCAAGTGCGGGCATCCCAGACCATCGCCTTGACATTGTAGCTGAAGGCCTTGCCGCCCAGGTCGAAACTGTCGCGCCAGCCGACCGACAGCTCCCAGCCGTTGGTCTTAAGCGACGCATTGTTGCCTTTGGGCGCCGAGGTGCCGTAAACGGCCGGCAGACTCACTCCGACGGTGTACATGTCGGTCGTGTAGCGGCGGTACCAGTCGAAACCCACCGTCAGGCGGTTCCGCAGCAGATCCATGTCAAAGCCCACGTCATACGTCGTCGAAGTCTCCCATGTCAACGACAGCGGAACGGCCCCCGGCGCCGACGTGTAGGTGCCCAGCGAATTGCCGATGACAACCGTCGTCGTCTTCAACTGCATATAGTCGATGTATTTGTAGGGATCGATGTTCCCGTTGCCCATCGAACCGGCCGACAGACGGATCTTGAAGTTGTCAAGCCAGCCCCGCGACCAATCCATGAACTTCTCCTCCGACAACCGCCATGCGACCGATGCCGAAGGGAAGAAGCCCCATTTCGAATTCTCCGGAAACTTCGACGAACCGTCGTACCGGCAGCTGAACTCGGCAAGATACTTGCCCCTGTAACTGTAATTGGCACGGAAAAATACGCCCACATAACTCCAGTCATAGCCCGCCGCCACCGGATCGTCGGAGAGGCCATCCATCAGTCCGAAACTCGGTTTGGCCGGAATGGTCAGCCCCTCGCGTTTGACGGTCAGCGTCCGGTAGCTCTTCGTTTCGAGATTCCAGCCCGCCAGCAGCTTGAGCGAATGGTCGCCGCCGAGTCCGGGCGTGTATTCGGTATAGATGTTGCTCGACAGGTAATCCGTATCGTAACGGACGTTCTCCAGCGTGCTGCCCTGACTCTCATTGACCGTGATGGTCGATTCCGGACCCCGATAACCCGTGTACATGTTCGTTACGCGTTCCCGCTTGTTGCGCGACAGCAGATAGGAAAGGTCGCCGGAGAGTTTCAGCACGTCCTTTACCACGTCGATCTCGATCCCCAACTTGTCCTTCATCGTGAACTTGTTCTCCTGCTGATAGCTCGTCCCCTCGGCGAAACCCGCATAACCGTTCAGCACGGCGGCATAGGTCCATGTCCCGTCGGGATTCGTGATGGGATTGATCGGCTGGCCGCCGTGTTCGATCATGCGCTGCGGAAGCTGCAGACTGTAATAGAGCATCGGCTGGTGGTAGTCCACCGACGTGAAATCCATGTTGTTGCTCAGACGCAGCCACGGCCGGATGCGCACATTCCCCTTGGCCCGCACGTTGTACTGCCTGTAACGCTCGTCTCCCACACGATAGATGCCGTCCTGATCGTAGAAACGGCCCGATACATAGTAATCGGCATTCTGGCCGCCGCCCGATACGCTGATGTTGTGTTCGTGCGAATAGTTGAAATCCTTGTAAAAGGCATCCGTCCAGTCCGTATTGGCAAAATATTCATACTGCCCCCTGTCGTTGATGCGCACCCGTTCGAGCGACGGATCCGTACTGCGCCGCGCCAGCTCCTTGTACCAGCTGTCCGAATAGGGTGCAATGTTGTTGATATAGGAGGGCAGCGGATTCGATCCGTTGTAATAGCCGTTCCATGCATTGACATACCCGGTCGTCCACTCGTAACCGTCCGTTACCAGTTGCGGCCTGATCGTCCGGCTGTGCAGCGAGAAGCTGCCGTTGTAGGTCACCTTCGTCTCCCCCGCTTCGGCCGATTTCGTCGTCACGAGGATGACGCCGAAAGCGCCCCGCGCTCCGTAAATCGCGGCCGACGAGGCATCCTTGAGCACCGAAACGCTCGCAATATCCTGCGGATTGACCGTCTCCAGATCACCTTCGACACCGTCGATCAGCACCAGTGCCCCGCCGCCCGAACCGATCGAGCCCTGTCCGCGCACGTTAATCGTCGCCGCACGCGACGGCTTGCCGTCCCGCAACGTGATATTGAGGTTGGGAATGGCCCCCTGCAACGAACGCGAGATACTCGGATTGGAGCGCTCCGAGAATTGCCGGCTGTCCACCTGATCGACGGCCCCGACCAGATCCCGACGCTTGACGGTGCCGTAGCCCACTACCACAATCTCGTCCAGCATCTGTTTGTTCTCGGCCATCACCACGTCTATGCGCGTCTGCGTACCCACGCGGCGCGAAACGGAGGTATAGCCCACATAGGAGAATTCAAGCGTGTCGTCGTCCGAAACGGCGATCGAATAGGTACCGTCGATGCCCGTCGAAACGCCCGTCGTGGTATCCTTCACCAGCACGTTCACGCCGACAAGCGGTTCGCCGCGTTCATCGACCACGCGGCCCGTCACCACCGGCTTGCGATCCGCCACGAGCGGAGGCTCCTGAGCCGGCGTCGCGGGCTCCGCCTCCTGCAGTGCCGTAAGCGCCACCACGCGATCCTTGATCTTCCAGCTTATGCCCGTATTGCGGAAGACCGCATTGAGCGTCTCTTCGAGCGATGCATCCTCGCTCTCCACATTCACGTCGGCAAGAATTCGGTTGCCGAGCGTCGTCTCATACGAGAACGATACACCCGTCTGCTCGGTAAAGGCCGTTACGACCTCCCGCAACGTCGCATTGCGGAACGACAGGTTCAGGTCCAGACGCTGGGCGGCAAACGCATCGCCCGCTGCAGCGGACGCCGCCGGCGGAAACGTCGACAACCCGATGCACAACAACGTCCGGCACCATCTCTTCAAATGGAGTTTGATTTGTTTCATGGATGTTAGTAATTAGGGTTCTTCATTATGTCAAAGTCCGTCAGGTGACCATTCCCGCCGATCCGGAGTCCGTGCGGCGGAGAGACTCCGCCGCACGCTGCCGGATACCGCCCGAATCAATCGGAGACCACTCCCCTGTCAATCTCGAAGTGGATGCCGGAGATGAACTGCAGCAATTCGACGACATCCTCTACGGGCGAATCTTTCTGGAAACTGAAGTTATAGCGAACATCGGGGATCCGCTCCCCTGCAGCAACCTCCAGCTCGATGCCGTAAACCGACTCGATGCGGGCCTCGATCTGGGCAAGCGTGGCATTGTCGAGCGTGATGATCCCGTAGTGCAAGGCAAGATGATCCCCTACCGGCACTTCGTTGATCTCCAGCTGCTCGCTTGTCGCATTATAAACGGCCCGCTGTCCCGGATGCAGGCGGATCAGATTGCCCCCGTCCGCACGCTGCAGCGACACGGCCCCTTCGGCCAACGTCGCTTCGGCACAGGGATCATCCCGCCATGAACGGACACTGAAAACCGTTCCCAGCACACGGACCCGCAGATTTGGCGTGACGACATCGAACGGATGCCGGGCGTCATGCGCCACATCGAAATAGGCTTCACCGTCCAACCGGACCCGACGTTCGGAGGTACGGAACCTTTCCGTGTAGGAGAGGGTCGTTCCGGGGGTAAGCCAGATATCCGTCCCGTCGGGCATCGCCACATGCAGGATCGTCGTATCGGCATTGTAACGGACGATCGATTCGGGGGCCAGAACCACACGCCATGCAAACATTCCGCTCAAAAGCACGAAAAGGACGACCGCCGCCACACGCAGCATCGGACGAAGAGGGACAAGCCGCTGCCGGAAAGGGATGCCGGTACGCCCGCTCTGCGGCGGAACGGAATCTTCGGAGAGGGCATCGAGCCGTTCGTTGAGCCGGTTCAGCGAGCGGACAAACCGCACGGGACCGTATGAGACGGCACGCCCCTTTACAAAGCGGTGCCAGACCGCATGCAATTCGGCAAACTCGCGGCGATGGTCATCACTCGCCGAGAGCCAGGCCAGCAACGCCCGCTCCTCGTCGGGAGTGGCCGTTGCATTGAAATAGGACCAGATGATCCGTTCATCGATTTGGATGGGGGTGTCGTTCTGTTTCACGATTCGATCTGTATTGGGATTCTACCTTACATACACATCACAAGAGAAAAGCACCTAAGGGCAACCGGTTTTTTTTGCAGGAGGCGGTTCGCACCGGCATCCGCAGCGGAGTCTCACGGACGCACACCGCACCGGACAGGTCACGATGCGGCCCGACCGGACGGCAGGCCGATGCCGCAGCGAACGGGAACCCGCTCCGCAGCCAATCGACAGAAAATGAAATACGGCGTTAGCGGCCCAAGAAATAGACCGCCACGACAAGAAGCATCTTCAGATGCCCTAACTTGCTGCGCAAAAATCGCAATGCGTTGTTGATATGGTTTTCGACCGTCGAAACGCTGATGCCCAGACGCTCGCCGATTTCCCGATTCGAAAGGCCCTCGTAATGACTCATCCGAAAGACTTCGCGGCATTTGGGCGGCAACATCTCGACAACAGCATCGAGCTCCTCGGCCAACTGGCGGGAATAGAGCCGCCGGATGATTTCGCTTTTATCGGGATCGTAGCAGGCATAGCAGCTCTCTTCGATCTGCTGCGCCACCCGCGAACGGTACGTCACAGCATAGGAATTCGCACGCAGGACATTGAGCGACGCCCGATAGACGGCACGCAGCAGATAGCTGCGCAACGACCCGTCGCCTCGCAATTTGTCGCGGCCGAGCCATACGCGGACAAAGACCTCCTGCACCACATCCTCGGCACAACCGTCCCCGATGATCAGTCCGGCATAATTCACCAACGGCACCCAATAAAGGCCGTACAGCTCGTTGAAAGCCGCCCGATCGCCGTTCCGCACACGCTCGATCAATACCGGTTCTTCTGCGTTCATCAGGGTCAAATTCCATACAAAGATATAGGATTTCACCATATGCCGCAACAGACGGCTGCAAAATCTTCTTCGCGGACGGCCGCAGCAGGCTATTCCGGCGCCACCGGTAAAACAACGGCCGGAACGCTCCATGCAGGACGGTTGCGACGATCGGGAAGCACTGCCGCAGGACGGAAGATCCGTTCCGGACAACACGTCATGCGATCCATCCGGCCTCTGTGCGGCACTCATATACCTTTCAGGAGGCCGTTATCAAGCTTTTTTACATATTTTTTATGCTTTTTTATGTAACATGTGTTCTGAATTGAAAATTTTTCATATATTTGCCGATGGGTATTTTTGATTTATCTCCACTCTCCCGGATATCAAAAATAAATCGAAGACAGACCGCGCCTTTATAAATTGCCGCCAAAGGAGACGGCATCACTTTTTATACATTATTAATACGACCGATTATGCACAAAGACGCGAAAGACACGGCAGGAACACGAAGGCCCTGCGATACCCACTAATAGGTAATTTGGCCGGAAGCGGGAACCGCATTGGAGAAAACTCCGTATCTTGCCCTCCGAATTCGAAGAAAAGGCTTCGGCAAACCGGGTTCCCGGAACTTTTTCCTTTCCTGTTCGGACGCAAGTTGAAAACAAGACATACATTCATTAACCCTAAACTTTCCGCTTATGAAGGATTTTTTCCGATTGAGAGTTGTATCGTTACTGCTGCTACTCTGCTGTGCGGCCTCCGTGTCGGCACAAAACAGGGTTAAGACAACCTTCCGTGGCACCATCTATTCGATAGAGTCAAATCGGGGGGGGGAGCCTGAAAAGGTTCCTTTGGCCTATGCCGTTGTCTCCCTTCCGGAAATCGGCGTGGCCGCCGCGACCGATCTGAATGGCCAATTCGAGATCAAATCGATCGATTCCGGAAATTATCGGGTAGAGATTACCTCTCTGGGATACGAACCGTTGTCGCAGACAATCGAGATCCCCTCCGAGAAGGCCTATGAGTTCACGCTTGAGGCGACCTCCTTCTATCTGAAGAATGTCGTCGTTTCGGCCGAGTCCAAGAAAACCGGAGCCTCGACGGCTTCGAAGATCTCCAAATCGGCCATGGATCACATCCAGGCAACTTCGCTGGCCGACGTCATGTCGCTGCTGCCGGGCGCCGAGACCCGCACCTCCACGGAAATCAAACTTCAAAACGCCAGCACCTTTGCCATACGAGACGGATCGAGCTTCGGTACGGCCGTCATCATGGACGGCGCACCGATATCGAACAATGCAAACATGCAGACGATGTCGGTAGCACTCGGTTCGGGCGCCGCAACCAGCATCGCGACACCCAACAGCGGTATCGACATGCGAACGATCACCACCAACAACATCGAGTCGGTGGAGGTCATCCGCGGTATCGCATCGGCCCGTTACGGCGACATCTCGTCCGGTGCCGTAATCGTCAACAGCAAGGCGGGACGCACGCCCCTCTCCGTCCAGATGGACATCAACCCCAACGTGTACATGGCATCCGTCTCCCACGGCGTGGGGCTCGGCGCACAGGGCGGCGTGCTGAACTACGGCGTGGACTACACCTTCTCCCAGATGGACCTCACGGAAGGGTACGACACCTACAACCGCGCCACGGGACGACTCGCCTATTCGAACTACATCGGGAAATGGTCAACGAACACCTCGCTGAATTTCTTCTATACCAGGGACAAGGGCGAAGCGAATCCCGATGACGAGAACGACCTGCGCAACACCAACCAGCGGGATCTGGGGCTGCGCTTCAACACCAACGGCGCCTTCAACTTCAACGAGGGCTGGTTCAAGTCGATCAAGTATGCCGTCTCGGTGGACTACACCAACAAGAAGACCTATTTCGAGGACATGCGCACCAACGCCGACTGGACCTACTCCACGTCGAAGACCGACGGCGCGATTCTGTCGAGCATCCCCGGTCAGGACATCTATCTGGCCGACGGGACAAAGATTACCAACATCCCCGCCGAGGATATGGACGGCAAGGCATGGCGGCTTCCGGCCAGCTACCTCGAACAATACAACCTCTACGGCAAGGAACTTACCTCCTATGCGCAGATCTCCGCACTCTTTTCAGGCGATCTGGGCCCCACGCGCCACAGCCTGACGGTCGGTGCCGACTTCCGCTCCTCGGGCAACCTCGGAAAGGGAAAGGTCTTCGATCCCGAATACCCGCCCTACCGCAGCATCGGCGAGAACTTCGCAACGCAGCGCGAACGGGCCTTCAGCGATGTACCCTTCATGAACCATGTCGGACTCTTCCTCGAAGAGAACTTCGCGATGGATATTCTCGGACGCCGGCTCGACATCTCGGCAGGTGTCCGCTACGACAAGGTATTCGACATGAAAAAGGGCGGTGTCGCACCGCGTCTGAATCTCTCATATGAGATTCTGCCCGAACATTGGAGCATCCGGGGCGGATACGGCATTACCTTCAAGACGCCTTCGCTGGGATACCTCTATCCCGACAACGCCTACTTCGACATCCTGAATTTCGACAACAGCGCACAAAGCGGCTTCTCCGACAAGCAGAAGTTCCAAATCGCCACGACCCACGTCTATTCGGCCGAGAACCCCGACCTCGAACTGGCGAAAACGGTCAAATGGGAGGTCGGCACCGACTTCAAGATCGGACAGGTCCGCGGTTCCGTCACCTATTACCGCGACCGCTGCGAGAACGGATACATGCTCAGCCAGACCTTCGACACATTCAAGAGCGTCGATTATGTCCAGTATGAAGCGGCAAAACCCGCAAACGAAACCGACATGCCGGAACTGACCGTCAAGTCGTCGGACAAGATCCTGCTGAGCTACCGCACGCCGACCAACTATTCGGCCTATGAATCCGAGGGTATCGAACTCGACATCGACTTCGGCCGTATCGACGCCATCCGCACCTCGTTCGGTCTGAACGGCGTATGGTCGAGATACAAGTCGTGGAAGAACTACTACACGTTCGACAACCGTCCGGGCGGCAGCACCGTAGCGGATCTCTATCCGGACATGGGCGTTTTCGAACCCGGAAACGAAGTTTCACACTACAACCGCACGACCACGAACCTGCGCGCAACACACAACATTCCGCGTATCGGTTTCGTCGTGACCCTCACGGCCAGCATCACCTGGAACGAACACAGCTACACGACCTATCGCAACGACTCGATCCCCGTGAAATACATCTCACGGCTCGACGGTCAGGTCTATGATTTCGACGCCTCGAAGATCGATGATCCCGAATTCCAGCGTATCGACATCCGACCCAACCTCAACGCCATGCGACTCATCCGCGAAGGTTCGATGCCGCCGATTCTCTGCCTGAACATCAACGTAACGAAGGAGATCCGCGATTTCATGCGTATCTCGTTCTTCGCGAACAACATGTTCCGCAGCACCCCGATCTGGGAGAGCAAGAAGTATCCGGGCAGCTATACCAGACGAAACTCCAGCGTCTTCTTCTTCGGTGCAGCACTGTCGTTCAAGATTAAATAACTCCTAACAAAGCCACACCATGAAAAACAGATATCTTTTCAACCTTGCTGCGCTGGCCTGCTCGGCGGCCGCTCTGGGTTCGTGCGTCGATATGATGCAGGAGGCCCACGATGCAAAGATCGTCGAGCCGATCAGCGTCGCCGTCCAGATCAAAGCCGTTACGGGATTCGTCGATTCGGAAGGAAACGGCGAACCCGATCCGACGATCAACACCTCCGGACTGAATGTCCGCTTCGTAAACTACGACGAGGATTTCGTAGCCGAGACGACCACCGATGAAGACGGAATCGCCGTTGCGGAGGTGACTCCCGGCAACTATACGATCTCCGTAACGGGCAGCACCGAGACCGAAGGCACGACCTATTACCTCAACGGATCCGTACAGAACAAGGCGCTGATGACCGATGTCACGCCCGAAGAGGCTGCCGCATCGAAGGATTATGCCGTCACGATCCGTCCTTCGCGTGTAGGCCCGCTCTGCTTCAGCGAAATTTTCTACGCCGGCAGTCCCGGATACTACTTCCGCAACCAGTTCTACGAGATCTACAACAACGGCGACGAGGTCTATTATCTCGACTTCCTCTGCTTCGCACAGCTGCATCCCGAAAGAGCAACATTGACTCCACCGGAGTGGCCGGCCGAAGAGGGTTCGAACAACTATGTCTATGGCAAGGTAGTATGGCAGTTCCCCGGTACGGGTACGGACTATCCGCTCTACCCCGGAGAATCGGTCATCTTGGCGCAGGAGGCCGCAGACCACACCAAGAATCAGGGAGGAACAGGAGAATATGCCTTGATGGACAACTCCAAGGTTGAGTTCGAAGTGTGGTCGGGAAATGCCCAGCGCGACAATCCCGACGTGCCCAATATGGAATATGTATTCTGGGCCGGCAGCGTTAACAAGGTGCAATGGTTGACATCCGTCTTCGGTTCTGCATTCTGCCTCTACCAGCCCGGCATGAAACTCACCTATGACGATACGAGCTACTGGAAGCTCGGCGAGACAACCCAGTCGCCTGTCGGCAGTTCGACCCAATATGCCAAGATCCCCGCCGGACAGATCATTGACGGAATCGAATTTGTCGATAACTCGACAATGCTCAATGCCAAGCGTATTCCGGGGTTCGTGGATGCCGGAGCCGCTTCGGTGAACGCCTCCTACAACAACACGGGCGTAACCCGCAAAAAAATCGGTGAACGGGAGGACGGAACACCCATCTATCAGGATACGAACGACTCCACCGTCGATTTCGAAAACGTAACGCCGCCGGTGCACCGCCGCAACGGAGCGAAACAACCGGCATGGAGCTGGTCATTGAATGAATAACTCAAAGACGACATGTATTATGACAACATACAACTACCTCAAACTGACAGGATGTCTTCTGATCGCCTCATGCGTATCGTTCGGCGCGGCGGCGCAGCAGGCAAACCCGGCACCCGAAAATGCGGATGCAACTGCCGGATACGTCGTATCCCAAAACAATTCGCCGGCCTCCATCGAACGGATCAAGGTTGAAAATCTGCACTTCAGCCACTCCGAAAACGCTTCGAGCATCCAACTCGACCCGATCGGTTATTACAGCGAGGCCAGTCTGGGTCTCGATCGGGAAAAGGGATCGCTCAAACGGGTACAGGAAGGGGCTGACAATACGGCCTACAGCTTCTCCACCGACGGCGGCGGTCGCCTTGCAGGTCTGCGCGACATGTATGTCTGGGGACGGTTCTCCTACACACGCAAAAACCTCAAGGACGCGCAATACAACGCCACGCTCTTCGATCCGCTGCGCGGAACGCCCTTCTATGTTGCCGATCCCAGCAAGAGCAAGTGGATCAACCAGCTCTTCGACATGGAGGTAAAAGCCGCATCGCCCGTACTGTGGAAACACGTCGTCTTCGGCGTCGGACTGAACTACCAAAACGGTCAGGCCGCAAAACAGCTCGATCCGCGCCCCCTCACGACGGTCTCGAAATTCGACATCAAACCCGGCATAACGGTCCTGCTCGGCGAAAAGCATGCTTTGGGCGGATACTACCGCTACTACTCGCGCCGTGAAGACGGGAACGCATCGAACTCCGTCTCGCTGGTCTATCAGACCGCATACATCATGAACTTCCCCGGCTTCTTCATTGCCAATGAGATCGGCCCGCTCAGCGGCGACAGCCAGCGTATCTACAACGCCAACTGCATGGGCGGCGGCGGTGAATACACCTTCCGTTCGGATGCCGTACAGATCCTCCTGTCGGGGAACTACTCGCAGGAGGTGGAGGATGTCACAAACAGCTACACCACACCGAAGATGACCGGTACGACCATCGACGAACGCTACTCCATCGCACTGAACACCAGTTTCAAACTCTCTCCGGCGAACGCCCTGTTCGTAAACCTGTCGTACGACAACCGGAGCATCGACGGAATCCAGTACGTTCAGGAGTACGACAACTCGTTCGAGGTGGCGAAATGGATCATCAAATCCAAGAGCATCCGCTCCAACTCCTCGTCGGCCTATGTGCGCGGTTCGTTGCAGTACATGCGCACTACCCGCCAGAACGCATACGACTGGACGGTCGGCGTCGATCTCGTGAGCGAAAAACTCGACGACATCTACTACTTCCCGCGCAGCACGCAGAACGTGAAGAATTTCAGCGCCAAAATCTTCGGCCGCAAGAACTTCATCATCGGCTCGCGGCATTCGCTGCTCGTGGGACTGAACGCCGCCATGAAGTCCAACAGCGACAGCGCCATCGACTACAACGGCGGCAAGGCCGATACGGAGTGCTACCAAGATTTCACGCTCCGCGATTTCTACAGCCTCGGAACAGGTTATACCGCATTCGGTGCGGAGATCACCTATGCGCTGTCGGAGATCTTCGGCCCCCGCGGTTCGCTCTTCGTCGCCGCTGCGACCGACTACTTCAAGGCGAAGGACCACAAGGATCTATTCAATGACCGGCTGCTCGCCAGCTTCAAAGTCGGATTCATGTTCTGATATGCCGAACTGTCATATTATGAATTTCTTACGACACAAGGAGAAGAACCCGAAGAGGTTCTTCTCCGATGTCGTTTTCACAAACGTATAATTTTTGTCCCGACATGTACAAACAGTTGTCCCGATTTCTTCTGGGGTGCGCCCTGCTGACCACCGCCCCGGCGGCCCGATCCCAAACCGTCGAGCCCCCCGCAATCGAAGGAAAGCACCCATTCGCCATCCTTGTCGATGCGCAAACGGCCGAGAGATGCCGGCCCCAGATCCAAGCCTACAAACAGACCCTCGAAAGCGAAGGCCTTCCCGTCTATGTCGTATCCAACACATGGACCGCACCCGAAGAGGTGCGGCAGATCCTTGTCGATCTCCATCACAACAAGGGGCTGGAAGGCTGCGTTTTCATCGGTGAAATCCCGATCGCGATGGTGACCAAGGCCCAGCACCTGACCTCCGCGTTCAAGATGGATGAATACAAATACGACATTCAGAAGGTTTCCGTACCCTCGGACCGCTTCTACGACGATTTCGACCTCCGGTTCATCCCGCAGGGAACTCCCGCAAAAGGGCTTTTCCACTACTATGAGCTCGCACCCGACTCCCCGCAGTACATCTCCTGCGACATCTATTCGGGACGCATCAAGGCCCAGGCGGCATTCGGCGACCCCTACGAACAGATCGCCCGCTATCTGGAGAAAGTCGTCCGCGAACATCGCGAAGCGACCCCGTTCGACCAGTTCGTCTCCTACACGGGGCACGGATCCTATTCCAATTCGCTGGTGGCGTGGCGCGACGAACAGATGCTCCTCGATGAACAGTTCGGCGACACGTTCCGCCGCTCGCAGGGCGCCAAATTCCTCCGATATTCCATGCAGCCCTTCATGAAAGCTGCCGTAATCCGGGAACTGCGGCGCGACAACCTCGACATGATGGTCTTCCATGAACACGGAATGCCCGACAGGCAGTACCTCTCCGGAACACCCTTCGTATCTTCACCGGAAGAGGCCGCCGAAGAGATCGGATACCTCCTCCGCGGACGCGCCCGACGCTCTCCGGCCAGCCGTCAGTCCGCAATCCGCCAGGCCGAGAAACTCGGTCTCGACACGACGTGGTACTGTGCCGTCGATACGCCGGAGCAACTGCGCAAAGACTCCATCGCCGACCTCCGCAGCGGAATCATTCTCGAAGAGGTCGAACGGATCAAGCCCAATGCCCGTTTCGTCATCTTCGACGCCTGCTACAACGGCGATTTCCGTGAAGAGAACTTCATCGCCGGACACTATATCCTCTCGAAGGGCCGCTGCGTGACCGCCTTCGCAAACAGCGTCAACGTCCTGCAGGACAAATCGGCATTCGACCTGCTCGGACTGCTCGGACAGGGACTCCGGCTCGGCGCCTGGGCGAAAAACATCCATATTCTGGAGTCGCACGTCATCGGAGACCCGACCTATCGGTTTACTCCGGCAGGCCCCGATCCGAAGATCAATGAAACGGCCCTGCAGAACGACAACGGATTCTGGCTCGCACAACTCGACAATGACGTTCCCGACATTCAGAATCTCGCCATGATCCGTCTCTGGGAGAACGACTGCACCGGACTGACCGGCATCCTGCTCGACAAAATGGCCGATTCGCCCTATGCCGTCGTAAGATACAATGCGTTCCGGCTGCTCGAAACCTTCGGCGGCGAACCCTTCAACAAAGCGCTCAGGCTGGCGGCATACGACCGTTTCGAGTTCCTGCGCCGCATCGCCGTAACCCGGATGGGACGTGTCGGCGACGAATCCTTCATCCCCGTCCTGATCGATGTCTATGCCCAGGACCGGAACGCCGCACGAATCGTATTCAACATCGGCGAATCGATCCAGTGCTTCGACAAGGAGAAAGCCAGAAAGGAGATAGAGGACTATTTCGCGGACAAGACCTGTTTCCATGCCGATTCCCTGAAGAAGGAACTTCTCGACAAGGTCAACGGATACAACGGCGTACCGGCCGCAGACGATGCTCTGGCCGAGATCCGGGATCCGGAAACCCCCGAAAGGATGAAACTCGCGAGAATCTCCTTCCTCAAAAACAGGCCCTACCACCAGATTGCGGATGAACTGATCGCAATACTCTGCGACGAAACACAATCCGAAACGGTGCGCATCCGACTGGCCGAAGCGCTCGCATGGTTCGACCTCTCGGTACATAAAGAAAAAATCGCCCAAGCCGGTCGGGAACTGCTCGCCGGCTCAACCCCTTCGGAGTCATTCCGAAAAGAACTCACCCGAATGGTCAACCGGTTGGAATCGAAAAAATAATCGCCATGAAATCGATCAAACATATCTGCTTCATACTGCTGATCCCCTGCATGCTGCAGGCGAAACCGCTTGTCGAGAAACCGCTCAAGCGACAGCCGACATCTTTTGCCATCGTCGTCGATCGCACGACCTACGACAGAACAAGCCCGCAGATCCATGCCTACCGAGATGCACTGGAAGCCGACGGGCTCGCCACATACATCCTTTGCGACGAGTGGCAGTCGCCCGAAGAGGTGCGTGCGGAACTGATCCGGCTCCTGCAAAAGAACGCGAAACGCATGCCGCTCGAAGGCGCCGTCTTCGTGGGAGATATTCCCATCGTTCTGGTCCGCAACGCCCAGCACATGACATCGGCATTCAAGATGGATGAAAAGAACTTCCCGATGAACGAATCTTCGGTGGCCTCGGACCGCTACTACGATTGTCCGGATCTGACGTTCGAACCCATCGCCCGCGATACGGTCAACGAACTGTGGTTCTACTACAACCTCTCCACGACTTCGCCCCAACGGCTCGATCCGGCATTCTACTCCGGACGCATCCGCTACCCCGAACAACTCGGCGGCGACAAATACGAAGCAATCGCCCGCTATCTGGAGAAGGTCGTCGAGGAACGCAGCCGCGCCGATCAGCTGGATCATCTGGTAACCTATGCCGGCAACGGATACAACTCCGACTGCCTGGTCTGCTGGATGGATGAACGCATCGCCATCGACGAAAACTTTCCGCTGACCAATACGCGCGAAGCGGCCCGGCTCCGGCAATTGAATTTCCGGATGGACGGCTACATGAAATACCGGCTCTTCGATGAACTGGTACGGCCCGAAGTCGATGCATTCCTCTTCAACGAACACGGGTCCCCCGATGCACAGCACGTAGGGACCAACACACTGGATCCGGCATCCATGAGCGGAATGTATCTGCTGCTCAAATCGACATACTCCATGCAGCGGTTCTTCGAAAAACGGAAAGGGGAAGCCGCCGACATGGAGGGGCTCAAAGAGTCCTTCAAGGAGGAATACCACCTTACCGACGCCTTCTTCGAGCAATCCGGCACCAAGCCGGAACAGGCCCCGAAGGCACAGGGGACAAATCCGGGCGACATCGAACTCGACGATCTGGTCGATCTGCCCGTTCAACCCCGCTTCGTCATGTTCAATGCCTGCTACAACGGATCGTTCCACAAGGCGGGGAACATCTCCGGATACTACCTTTTCGGCCCCGGACGGACGGTCGTCGCACAAGGCAATACGGTCAACGTTCTCCAAGACCGGTGGACATACGAGATGGTGGGGCTGCTGTCGCACGGCGTCCGTGTCGGACAGTACAACCGGCTGATCGCTACGCTCGAAGGACATATCCTGGGCGATCCGGCATTCCGTTTCCGGCCCGTACAGGCAAACAGCGTTTCATGCGACATGACCGTCCGGAAGAGCGATGCCGCTTACTGGCGCACGCTGTTCGACGAGACGCCCTATGCCGACCTCAAAAGCCTCGCATTGCGGATGCTCACCGACATGGGGGAGATGACTCCTGCCGAATTGCTCCAAACGATGCGCACGTCGTCATTCGCTACAACCCGCATGGAGGCGCTCAAACTTCTCGGACGCTTCGGCGACGAAGAGGCTTTCGAAGAGGGAGTGCTGTTGGGACTGCACGACCGCTACGAACTGTTGCGGCGCAATGCGGCCAATTATGCCTGGCAGCTGGGACGTCCGGCGCTGATCGGGGCGCTGGTCGAAACGCTGGTCAACAACGACGAGTCACAACGGGTCTGCTATCTCGCGCAAAAGGGATTGCGACTCGCGCCGAAGCAGGCGGTCGATTCCGTATTGCACGCGGTGGTCAATGCCTCGACCGTTGCCGAACCGGAAACCGTACGGGCCGACATACAGGAGATGCTCGACTCCGAATTCCGGTCAAAAGAGCGTGACCTGAAGCAGATGCAAAAGGGGAAAACGCTCAAAGCCCGCATCTCGGCCGTGCGCTCCATGCGCAACAACACCTACCACGAATATGTTCCCGAACTGCTGCAACTCGTCGGCACGCCGTCCGAACCGCTCGAACTGCGCGTCAACGCCGCCGAATGTCTCGGTTGGTTCGTGCATACACCGCGCCGGCAGGAGATCATCGATACCTGCCGCCGCATCGCCACCCGCACCGAGGAAGAGCCCCTCAAAGGGGAACTGATACAGACAGCCCTGCGTCTGGAAAGCACCGTTTCCGTACCGAATACCAAAGAATAACCCATATACGATTATGAAAATCAAAATGCTATTGTTCGCGGCGCTCCTTCCGCTGATATCGGCTGCTGCTCCGCAGATCACCCGCCCCGGAGTCAAGAGCCCTACGACTTTTGCCATCTTCGTTGACGACAAAAGTTACGCCGAAGCGGCTCAGGAGATCAACGATTACCGTGCCGTCCTCGAAGCCGAAGGGCTGGGAACCTATCTTTTGGTCGATGAGTGGGCTTCACCCGAAGAGATCCGCAGCCAGATCGTAACGATGATCGGCAACCGCCGCGCTCCGCTCGAAGGCGTCGTCTTCATCGGCGAAATCCCCATTCCGATGATCCGCGATGCACAGCACCTTACTTCCGCATTCAAAGCGAGTCAGGACCGCGACTGGAAATCCTCTTCCGTGCCTTCGGACCGCTATTATGACGATCCCGCCCTGCAATTCGATTTCCTGCGGCAGGATGACGAGAATCCGCTCTATTTCTACTATTCGCTCGCACCCGAATCACCGCAATACATCGCATCGCAGATCTACTCCGCACGCATCCGGCCGCCCAAGCGCGAAGGCTCCGATCCGTATGAACTCCTGCGCAACTACCTGCGCAAGGTCGTAGCAGCACATCACGAAGCAAATACGCTGGATAACCTTTTCGTCTTCCGAGGGCACGGATACAATTCCGAGGCGCTCGAAGCATGGTCCGGAGAACAGGTATCGCTGCGCGAACAGCTGCCCAACCTCTTCAAACCGGGGAACATCGTCCGCTTCTACGACTTTCAGAGCCGCTGGCCGATGAAACCCTATCTGTTGGAAAAGATGTCGCAACCGGATGTCGATGTGGCCCTGTGTCACCATCACGGCTCACCCACGATGCAATATATAACGGGCTACAAAAACGGATCGGATATCAATACCTCGATCGAAAATATCCGGCTCTATCTGCGCAGCATGCTTACAGGACGCAAGAATATCGAAGAACGCAAGGCCTATTTCATCGAGCTGTACGGCGTTCCGGAGGCCTGGTGCGAACTGACGGATTCACTGATTCAAGCCGACTCGATCTTCAACCATATGATGGATGTCCATATCGAAGATATTTGCGATCAACCGATGAATCCACGGTTCGTCATGTTCGATGCCTGTTTCAACGGGTCATTCCATCGTGACGACTGCATCGCGTCGAGTTATATCTTCGGGCCGGGCAATACGATCGTGGCACAGGGGAATACCGTCAATGCCTTGCAGGACAAATGGCCCGACCGTTATATCGGACTGCTCGACTGCGGCGTGCGCATCGGGCAATGGGGCTGCCATGTACATTACCTCGAAACGCACCTGATCGGCGACCCTACTTATCGGTTCGTCAACCGTACATTGCCGGCGCTGGATCTCGGAACACGGCTCACCACACGCCGCAACGACAACGGCTGCTGGCTGCGGCTCGTGAATAAAGGAATGCCGGCCGATGTCGAAGCCATTGCGTTGCGCCGTCTCAGCGAGAACGGGTACGGGAAGATCGCAGATCTGCTCTATGAACGGTTGCAGAACTCACCGTATGGAAGCGTTCGGCTCGAAGCATTGACCCTTTTTGCCGGCAAACACGACCCGCGCTTTGCCGAGGCATTGCGGATCGCATCAAATGATCCTTACGAGTTGATACGCCGTATGGCTGCGATTTATATGGGAGATTGCGGAGACGACGCACTGCTCCCGATTGCAATGGAAACCCTGACGGACGACGATCTTTCAGCGCGCGTCAGATTCCAACTCGAAAACTCGCTCAGTTTCTTCAATCAGGAGAAACTTGCAGAAGCGTTGAAACGGGAATATGCAGCAAAACCCTACCTGTACAATGGAGAAAAGCGACTCGAACAGCAACTGAATCGAATCAAATCGACCGAAGGCCGTTTGGAGGAAACATTTGCATACATTGCCGATTCGACGAACAAACTGTCCCGCCGGAAGAGTGAAATCACCTATTTCCGCAACTATCCCCATCATGATGAAGCACCGAAACTGATTGCCTTGGCTGAAGACCCTTCATACGATCTCGAATTGCGGGTAGCAGCTGTCGAAGCGTTGGGTTGGTTCTCGATTTCATGGCAACGACCGGCGATCGAGCAGATGTGCGAACGCCTGCTTGACGAGAAACAGCCCGAAGCCATCCGAAAAGAGGCTTTGCGCACATTGAACCGGCTCAAGAGTTATTGATAAGGGCCAACCGTATCAAAAAGGGGAGGTGGCCAGCATGCAGCTGGCCACCTCCCCTTTTGATCTCCATACGACAGCCTCCGGCTATTCACATCATTGCAACTCTACAACAGGGATATGTCATCTACTCCGTCTAAACCTTTTTATTTCCGTGATGTTGAACGATCTCCCCGGCACGCGAAAGCGCCGCATGGATGTCCGGACAAATATTCTCTGCGCCCAACAACTCAAAAAAGCCCGAACGTTCAAGCGCCATACGAACCTTTTCGTTGACACCGGACAAAACCACGACAATCTTGTTGCGATGGGACATCTCGCACAGATTCGTGAGATTGTGGATCCCCGTAGAATCAATGAACGACACCTTACGCATACGAATGATACGCACTCGCGGGCGATCGCCCATACGGGACATCAACTCTTCAAATCGGGTAGCTATGCCGAAAAAGTATGGCCCGTTGATCTCATAAACCTCCACGCCATCGGGTACGGCAAGCGGCTCCTCATGCAAAGTTACATCCAATCCCGCCGACGGGTCGATCTCATTGCGAATAACCGAAATCTCGGTCGTCTCCATAACCCGTTTGATGAAAAGCACGCAAGCGATGAGCAAACCAACCTCGATGGCAATCGTAAGATCAAAGATGACCGTCAATACAAAGGTCAACAGCAATACCGCCACATCGGAACGAGGATTGCGCAACAAGGCACGAAAGGTTCTCCAACCGCTCATATTGTAGGCTACGACACTCAAGACACCCGCCAGACACGCCATCGGAATATATTGCGCCAACGGCATAAGCATCAACAGAATCAACATCAGTACGACAGCATGAACGATACCGGCAACGGGTGTACGTCCGCCGTTATTGATGTTGGTCATCGTGCGGGCAATGGCGCCGGTAGCGGGAATACCGCCGAAAAGCGGAGTCAGAAGATTCGCAACACCTTGCGCCATCAGTTCCGTATTCGAATCGTGCCGGTCGTCGATCATACCGTCGGCAACCGTCGCTGAAAGCAATGATTCAATGGCTCCCAATATGGCAATGGTAACAGCTACAGGGAAAAGATTCCGAACAGCCTCCCAATCGATGTGCGGAAGGGCGGCATCGGGCAGTTCGGACCGGATTGTGAATCGATCGCCGATCGTATCGATTCCTTCGACTCCGGCATAACGGCGCAACAGCCATACGACAACGGTCATAACGACGATTGCCACAAGGGATCCGGGAACCCGCCGCATCAGACGCGGGGTATAGACAATGAGCAGAATGCTGGCGACACCGACAAGCAACTCCCATACGTTGACCGTCCCGAAATGGCGGAAATAAAGGGCCCATTTCTCGATGAAATCGCCCGGCACGGACTCGCCGCCGAAATCGAGTCCGAACAGATCGGCAATCTGGGTCGTAAAGATCGTTACGGCAATGCCGCTCGTGAACCCGACGACAATCGGATAAGGGATGAACTTGATGACCGTGCCCAGACGGCAGAGTCCCATGATCAGCAACAATACGCCGGCCATGAGCGTCGCAACAAGGAGCCCCGCCTCGCCATACTGCTGTACAACGCCGTATATGATGACGATAAATGCACCGGTAGGCCCGCCGATCTGGACACGGCTGCCGCCAAGCAGCGAAACGGCAAAACCGGCAACCACAGCCGTAATGATCCCCTTTTCAGGCGAAACACCGGAGGCGATGCCGAAAGCGATAGCCAACGGCAGCGCAACAATGCCGACAATGACACCGGCCATCAGATCGTGCAGAAACGCGCTGCGCGAATAGTTTTTCAGGGTATCCAACAGTTTGGGCTTGAACGAGGTAACTTTCATCTCGAATAAGGCGTTTTGAATGAAAGCGCAAAGTTAAACAAAAAATCCGAACTCTCCTGTTCGGCCCTGAACAAGAAGAACGTTCCCGCGGTACCAGTCAACGGCACATAAGACACATTCCCCGAAGATTGGTCTTATCCGGCGCACAATCGGGGCAACCGGCACAAACGGAGGACGGCAGTATGCATAGCTTATGGATCATACGGGTCGCAATGTGCCGAAAAGGCAGACAGAATATCCTAAATAGCTATGACCCAACAGGAAGAAAACGGATCAATTTGCATGCAATCTTCAAGAAATCGCCGTAGATCTATGGCTGAGAATCTTTTTTTGACTATCTTTGCAACAATATTTATGGTTCCTTATTAGAAATCATGAATGTTGCGAAAAGGGCGTGAAAACGGAAGTTATCCGGAGAATGTATTCTCTTACGAAAAACCAAAAATCGTTTTTTCTTTCGGCATTCGCGCGTAATATAGTGTATATCAATTCATTGCAACAAAGAATTGATAAGGCTATGGAATGTCGTCAGGTCATCCAGCCATGCCGGCAAACCCTGATTTTTTCTTTGGAATATCTTCGGAAATTCATACATGGATGGAATCCCCATGCAAGAATCCATCGAATCCAGACAGACGGATCTTGACAGACTATGAGGATTTATGAGTTATCGGGATAGACGGCACTCAGCAAGCGTCTTTTAACTCACAGGAAGCAGAGAATGTCTATCTGTCAGACGCCCGAACCCGACCGGCAAGCTGTGGAAACATCCCATATCCAGATTCATTCAAGTACTATTTTCAAAAACACGGAGCAGAAGAGGCCCATGAATAATTAAAATATACAATACGCTAAAATCCAAATAGTATGAGCATTTTCAAAGACAAGGTATTGTTAATCACAGGCGGCACGGGAAGTTTCGGCAATGCGGTTCTGCGTCGTTTCCTCGATTCCGATATCCGAGAAATTCGCATCTTCTCCCGTGACGAGAAGAAACAGGATGACATGCGGCACTTCCTTCAGGCGAATCGTCCTGACGTGTCAAACAAGGTCAAATTCTATATAGGAAACGTCCGTAACCGGGAGGCTGTGGACTTCGCAATGGACGGAGTCGATTATGTCTTCTCTGCGGCTGCGCTGAAGCAGGTGCCCTCCTGCGAATTCTATCCGATGGAGGCTGTGCGCACAAATGTAGAAGGCACCAATAACGTGCTTCTCTCCGCCATCGCTCACGGGGTTAAAAATGTCGTCGTCCTCTCGACGGACAAAGCGGCCTACCCGATCAACGCCATGGGTATTTCCAAGGCAATGATGGAAAAAGTCGCCATTGCCCAGGGCCGGGCTTTGGGACCGGATGCGAAGACCACCATTTGCTGCACCCGTTATGGAAACGTAATGGCAAGTCGCGGGTCCGTTATCCCTCTGTGGGTAGAGCAGATGATGGAGGGTAAACCGATCACCATCACGGATCCCAACATGACCCGCTTCATGATGACACTTGATGATGCTGTCGATCTTGTCATGTATGCCTTCGAGCATGGCAACAACGGCGACCTCTTCGTTCAGAAGGCTCCTGCCGCAACCCTTGACGTCCTTGCTGAGGCACTCAAGCAGGTTTACGCCAAGGTGGATCCAAAATACGGCGAGGCAGAGGTGAAAATCATAGGCACACGTCATGGCGAGAAACTCTATGAAACGCTCGTCACGCGTGAAGAGATGCTTCGTTCGGAAGATTGCGGCAACTACTTCCGCATCCCTTGCGACGCCCGCGACCTCAACTACGACAAATTTTTCACGGAAGGCGACGATGCCATCAGCCGCATGGAGGACTATCACAGCCATAACACCAGGAGGCTGGATGTCGAAGGCATGAAGGCTCTTCTCCTTAAACTCAATTTCATCCGCGAAGACCTCGGTCTGCAGCCAAAGGCAAAGTCCCGCGATTACAGAAGTGAATAACAGATGAAGGTTTTGGTAACCGGAGCAAAGGGATTCGTGGGACGAAACCTTTGCTCCCAACTTAATAACATCAAAACAGGCAAGGCCAGGTGCTACGGAGACCTCGTCATTGACGAAATCTTCGGGTACGACCTTGACGGCACCATGGAGCAGCTGGACGCATGGTGCTCCGAATGCGACTTTGTGTTCAACCTCGCCGGCGTGAACCGGCCTCAGAACCCGGAAGAGTTCATGACAGGCAATTTCGGCTTCGCATCGACGCTTCTTGACACACTGAAGAGGCATGGGAACAAGGCTCCCGTAATGCTGTCGAGTTCGGTACAGGCATCTCTTGCCGGTCGTTTCGGCAACAGCGAATATGGGCGCAGCAAAAAGGCGGGCGAAGATCTCTTTCTCCGTTACGGCGAGGAAAATGGCGTAAAGGTTCTTGTTTACAGGTTTCCCAACCTCTACGGCAAATGGTGCCGGCCCAACTACAACAGCGCCATCGCCACGTTCTGCAACAATATTGCCAACGACCTGCCCGTCACGGTCAATGACCCGAAGGTGGAGCTCGAAGTCCTTTACATCGACGATCTTGTCGAGGAGATGATCCTTGCCCTCAAAGGCGAGGAACATCGCTGCGAGTTCGATGGGCTGGACGTGCTGCCCTCTGCGGAGGGACGTTACTGCTACTGCCCCGTCACGCATAAGGCTGCGCTGGGAGAAATCGTTGACCTTCTGCACCAGTTCCATGACATGCCGAAGACGCTGATGATCCCCGAAATTCCGGCCGACAGCTTTGCCAAGAGACTGTACAGCACCTATCTGAGCTATCTTCCCAAGGATAAGGCCATTTACGACCTGAAGATGAACTGCGACGACCGCGGCTCCTTCACCGAACTGGTACACACACTCAACTGCGGACAGGTAAGTATCAATATCAGCAAACCGGGTGTCACCAAAGGGCAGCACTGGCACCACACCAAATGGGAGCAATTCATCGTTGTTTCCGGCCACGGCCTGATCCAGCAGCGGAAAGAGGGCACGGACGAAGTCATCGAATTCGAAGTCTCCGGCGACAAGATGCAGAGCGTCATCATGCTGCCCGGATATACGCACAACATCATCAACCTCTCGAAGACTCAGGATCTTGTCACGGTCATGTACTGCAACGAGGTTTTCAACACGGAGCGTCCGGACACCTTCTTCGACCCCGTAGTAAACGAATAAAGGCCGCAAGACGGCTGAATAATCAGAACGATCTATGGAAACCAAAACTCCGAAATTCGATTACAGTGACATCCACTGGCAGAATAACGGCAAAATCAAACTCTGCATCATCGTCGGCACCCGTCCGGAGATTATCCGGCTTGCAGCGGTCATCACCAAATGCCGCAAATATTTCGACGTGATTCTGGCCCATACCGGACAGAACTACGACTACAACCTCAACGGCATCTTCTTCCGCGACCTGAAGCTCGCCGAGCCGGAAGTCTATATGGATGCAGTGGGAGATGACCTCGGGGCCACTTGCGGAAACATCATCAACTGCAGCTACAAACTTTTTGCAGCGCTCAAACCCGATGCGGTCCTTGTTCTTGGCGACACCAACAGCTGCCTGAGTGTCATCGGGGCAAAACGGCTCCACATCCCTATTTTCCACATGGAGGCCGGCAACCGCTGCAAGGACGAATGCCTGCCGGAGGAGACGAACCGCCGCATCGTGGACATCATCTCGGACGTCAATCTCGCCTACTCCGAACATGCAAGAAGATACCTTGCAGAGTGCGGACTTCCCCGCGAGCGCACCTACGTCACCGGTTCGCCCATGGCCGAAGTACTCCACCAGAACCTCGCCGAGATCGAGGCATCCGACGTACACGAGAGACTCGGACTCAAGAAGGGGCACTACATCCTGTTGAGCGCCCATCGTGAAGAGAACATCGATACGGAGAAGAACTTCCTCTCTCTTTTCAATGCGATCAACGCAATGGCCGAGAAGTACGATATGCCGATTCTCTACAGCTGCCATCCCCGCAGCCGTCACCGCCTTGAGGCTACGGGGTTCAGGCTCGATCCGCGGGTGCAGGTCCAGCAGCCGCTGGGATTCCACGACTACAACTGCCTTCAGATGAACGCATTCGCGGTCGTATCGGACTCTGGAACCCTTCCGGAGGAGAGCTCCTTCTTTACCAGTGTCGGCCATCCATTCCCGGCGATTTGCATCCGCACATCCACGGAGAGACCGGAGTCGTTGGATAAAGCCGGATTCATCCTCTCAGGCATCGACACAACGGGGCTGCTCCAGTCAGTCGATACCGCCGTAGAGCTTGTCAGAAATGGCGACTACGGCACACCGGTTCCGGACTATACCGATGAAAATGTCTCTACCAAGGTCGTGAAGATCATCCAGAGCTACGTTGGCGTGGTGAACAAGATGGTGTGGAGGAAAGAACCATAGATGATCCTCTTATGCAGTTTATTAGGCGATGATGCGCCTCTTTTCACTGTGATTTCAGCTATCTTTAGGACAATCGGGAACGGTAAAAAGTAATAGAGAGTGTGCATATAAAAAACAAACGAGAGAGCAGTTCTTCAATATAAACATTCGCAGAGGGCACACTATTCGCAGCAAACGACATAAGGGTTTCAATAACCGGCTTCGATTTAGAATGGAGCGGATGCCTATAAACTATGACGGATTGTTTATATTTTTGTGCTTACGATGCCACTGCACTGTTTAATACCACCATACGCCACGATGAACCGCCAAAATTGCAAACGTTTCAAGCCTGTCAATTGATAATCATTTAAATATGTTCAATTTAGAGAAATTCATCGCCAATTCGGTGACCTCACGTTCAGTCAGCATGTTTGCAGCAGACATTGAGGCAAACAAAGGGAAACTTACGGCTGAGATCAAGGGCAAGAAAGTATGTGTAATCGGAGGCGCCGGTTCCATAGGCGCCAGTTTCATAAAGGCAGTCCTACGCTTTGAACCTGCATCTGTCGTTGTCGTTGACCTCAACGAGAACGGGCTTGCAGAACTCGTGCGCGATGTTAGATCCACCGAAGGGCTCTATGTACCAGAGGAGTTCCGATGTTACACCTTAAACTTTGCAGACCCAATCTTTGAACGCATCTTCCGCGAAGAAAAAGGCTTTGATATAGTAGCAAACTTCTCTGCCCATAAGCACGTTCGTTCGGAAAAGGATAAATATTCCGTTCAGGCACTTATTGAGAACAACAACATAAAGGCCAAGAAACTGATGGATCTCCTTTGTATTTATCCTCCGAAGCATTTCTTCTGCGTTTCCACCGACAAAGCGGCCAATCCCGTGAACATCATGGGGGCAAGCAAACGCATCATGGAGGACTTAGTGATGTCATACAATACGCATTTCAAGGTAACGGCAGCACGGTTTGCCAATGTGGCCTTCTCCAACGGTTCGCTTCCCGATGGGTGGATACACCGTCTTCAGAAGAAACAACCTCTTGCCGCCCCTTCCGATGTAAAACGTTACTTCGTATCTCCAGAGGAGTCCGGTCAGATTTGTATGCTCGCGTGCATCCTCGGCAATGGCGGAGAGATCTTCTTCCCTAAATTGGGAGAAGAGCAAATGCTTACCTTCTCTGCCATCTGTGACGATTTTATAAAGGCCGAAGGTTTCTCTAAAATAGAATGTAACAGCGATCGAGAAGCAAAAAGGTATGCCGCACAAATGTCTTACGACTCTGACACCTATCCTGTGGTTTACTTCCAATCCGACACCACGGGAGAGAAAGCTTACGAAGAGTTTTATGTTGTAGGAGAGAGAATCGATATGGAACGCTTCATTAGCCTCGGCGTGATTTGCGAAAGCACTCGACGGTCAATGGACGAAGTAAACGACTTCTTGCTTGAGCTCGAAGGCATCTTCCAGAAGGAGGGTTTTACCAAAGCAGAAGTTGTAGAATCCATAAAGAAGTTCCTCCCGAACTTCAAGCATGAGGAGACGGGAAAGAACTTGGATCAGAAAATGTAATTCATGTAATTTACTGGTAATAATCGAGTCATAAAAAAACAATAATGGCGGATTACAAAAACACCATAGACTTCATAAAGTCAATTTATGGCAACAATGAGTTCATACCTCTTGCCGTCCCTTTATTCGCAGGCAATGAAAAGAACTATCTCAACGAGTGTATCGACACAACCTTCGTTTCGTCGGTAGGCAAGTTCGTCGATCGCTTCGAGGAGGATATGGCAGAATATACGGGAGCCAAGCGTGCTGTAGTATGCGTGAGCGGCACAAACGCCCTTCACATGTCACTCCTGCTCGCAGGCGTGAAGAGGGACGATGAAGTACTTACTCAGGCCCTCACTTTCATCGCTACTTGCAATGCCCTCTCCTACATCGGCGCACATCCAGTGTTTATCGATGTAGATAAGAGCACTATGGGCCTCTCACCTGATGCTATGAAAGAGTGGTTGCAGGCCAATGCTGAAGTTCGCAGAAACACTCGTATTGCAGAGCTTCCTAAATCGCAGGATTTTGCTTTCCGTGAGGACAATCTTGCGTGCTACAACAAACATACCGGTCGTCGCATTAAGGCTTGCGTCCCCATGCACACTTTTGGCCACCCTGTTCGTATCGAAGAGATTGCTGTTCTCTGCAAGGAGTGGCACATCGAACTCGTAGAGGATGCAGCCGAATCAATAGGCTCCACCTACAAAGGCCTGCACACCGGTACCTTCGGCCGTATTGGCGCTATCTCTTTCAACGGCAATAAAACTATCACCACTGGAGGGGGAGGCATGATGCTTTTCATGGATGAGGAACTTGGAGCCTATGCCAAGCACATCACCACACAGGCAAAGATCCCTCATCGTTGGGAGTTCCGTCACGACCATATCGGGTTCAACTACCGTATGCCAAACATCAATGCGGCCCTTGGTTGCGCTCAATTGGAAAATCTCGACAGGTATATAATCAGCAAGCGTAAAGTTGCAGCCGAATACATCGAGTACTTCAAGAACATTGAGGATATCGACTTCTTTGCAGAACCTGAGAATACTTTCTCCAACTACTGGCTCTCAGCCGTAGTCCTGAAAGACAAGGAGTCTCAGCTCGACTTTCTCCAGCAAACCAACGATAGTGGAGTAATGACCCGTCCCATATGGGAACTTATGAACAGACTGCCAATGTTCGAGAGTTGCGAAAACGATGGTCTCAAAAACACCATCTGGTTTGCCGATCGTGTAGTAAATATTCCTTCAAGCGTAAGACTTGAAGACCTTTAAGCCAACAATACATCCACCTCTATGAAAATTGACAAGATTGAGCATATCGGTATTGCCGTAAGGTGCATCGAGGAGTCTCCGCTTTTTACGAAGGTGTTTTGGACTTCACATGCTATCGGATGAAGAGGTAGCCATCCGAAAGGTATGGCATTCCTGAAGGTTGGCGCTGTGAAGATAGAACTGTTCGGCCCACATCCGGAGATAGCACGATATGGACATTGAAGATTTTGGAATGCACCATATCGCATACGTTGGGTGGATGAAGGGATCGAGGTTTTGCAACGATGCGAAGAATTCAGCATTCGGCTCATTGACAAAAGTCCTTGCAGAAGCATCGAAGAACTATAGATGGTTTTAGGACTCAGGTGGAGTATTACTGAACTGTATGAATCATAAATCGTAATAATGAATATGGAAAAGCTTGTTTTAGTAGGAGGAGGACCATTTGCAAAATGCACGATCAATTACATAGAAGACGAAGAGAAGTACAAGATCGTTGGTTATACTGACATAGAAAATAATGGCGACATCCTCGGGTACAAGTATCTTGGCAGAGATGAGGATGTCCTGCCCAAGCTCATTGCCGAGGGCGTCAAGTATGCCGTAGTAGGAGCAGGCAACCACCTCAACGATTGCACTATCAAGGAGAAGATTACCAACAAAGTCAAGTCTTACGGTTTTATCCTTCCTGTCATCCATGGTAAGTACTCTGTTGTTCAGAGAGGTGCTATTATAGAGGAAGGTGTTATTCTTCGCAATGGTGCCATTATTCAGGCCGGAGCTGTAATCAAGGCGTATTCTATGATTGGTGATCGTGTATTGGTTTGTCACGATACCATAGTTGATGAGTATGTACACATCGTAGCCGGGTCCAGCATCGGCCGAGACTGCTACATTGGCAAGGGTACGCTCATTGGCAATGGCAGCACTGTTCTCAATGGCATACAGATTACCAACAATGTGCTCATTGGCGCTAAGAGTCTCGTAAACAGGAATTGTATAGAGGCAGGCCGCACCTACTTCGGCAGTCCTGCAAAATTGATAGAAAAGAAATAATGGACAAGGTATATTTGATTGGTGAGGTAGGCCCTAACCACAATGGTAGTGTAGAAACAGCACTTACCATGATTGAGAAAATGTCCGAAGCCGGAGTCGATTGTGTCAAGTTCCAGATGACTGACCCCTATTTGCTCTATAGTGATGACTCTTTTAAGGCTTCTTATCAGAAAAAGAACGATAAGGCCAAGGGCGCTCGCGAGATGTCTCTGAGTTATCAGCTCAAGCGTGAGGCACACATCCTTCTCTATGAGAAGTGTAAAGAGTGTGGAGTGGATTACTTATGTTCGGCTTTCGACCTCGAAAGTTTGCTCTATCTTGATGAACACTTCGATATGCCTTATTATAAGATAGCCTCGGGCGAGATTTTCTCCCTTGATATGATTGACTACATCAGCGAGCAGAATAAGCCCATCATTCTTTCTACAGGTATGGCTACCTATGAGGAGGTAGAAACGGCTCTTGTATTGCTCAATCGTCACTCACAAAAGGATATTACTGTACTGCATTGTATTTCCAACTATCCTGCCAGGTATGAGGAGGTCAACCTTCGCAATATGCTTACTCTCAAGGAGAAGTTTGGTTGTAAGGTGGGTTTCTCTGACCATACTACTGGCAATGAGTGTGCTATTGCCGCAGTAGCTATGGGTGCTGCAATGATCGAGAAGCACGTTACTCTCGATAAGAGTGCCAACGGTCCTGATCACAAAGCATCTATCGACATCCCCGAACTTACTTTGCTGGTATCGGCTGTCCGTCATATAGAGATGGCTTTGGGTAGTTTCGATCGTCAATTCAGTGAGAGTCAGCGTGAGATTAGCCGTGTGGCTCGAAAGAGCCTTATTACCAAGCACGCTATGAAGGCTGGCGACGTCATTACAAAAGAAGATTTCTGCTTCAAGCGTCCCGGTATCGGATTCCTGCCAATCGAGCAAGATCAGGTCATCGGACATCGCCTGCTTGTAGATATTGAGGCAGATCGTGTTATTCGCAAGGAATTCATTGACTAAGATGAAAATAGGATTTTTAACAGGAGCGCGCTCAGAGTATGGTGTTATGCGTCAACTTATCCAGCGTGTTTCCGAAGACGTTTTCTTCACTCCGATCATCTATGCTACGGGTATGCACTTTCTGCAGAAATACGGTTCAACCATCGACGAGTTGAAAGCCGACAATTTTGCGCCCATTGTAGAAATGCCTTGCTATACTGAGGAACAACGAGATAAAAAGGATGATTTCGTATCACTTATTGATGCTATCTCGGCTGGCTTCTCTTCCAATCGTCCAGACATGCTCTATCTCATTGGCGACCGTTTAGAGGCATACGCAGGCGCATTGGCTGCTCATTTCTTGGGCATACCTATAGCACACTTTGCAGGAGGGCAAATCACCAAGGGCGCTGTTGACAATATCTACCGCTACAACATCTCCAATCTTTCATTCGTTCACTTTGTTACCAACAAGTATGCGTATGAGCGACTTCAGCAGATACCTATCATCGAAAACGGCTCCATTCACCTTGTAGGTTCATCGGCTGTAGATAATATCGTCAACTATCTCAAGACTCCACGCGCACTGACCAATCTTGATCCTCGTCTTGAAAGAGGCTCGTATGTCTTAATGACTTACCACCCGCAGACCGTAGGCTCGTTTGATGTTCCTGCAGCTATGGATTTTTCTATCCGCACTATCATCGAGAAAGGCAAGCGCGTCTTGGTTACTTATCCCAACAATGACGATGGGTCAGAAGCTATTCTCGATGTTATCAATCGATGGAAAGGCAACGAACATGTCATTGTCATTCCTAATTTAGGTATCAAGAACTATCATGCAGCCATCGACAATTGCCTCTTCGTTATCGGGAACTCCAGCAGTGGCATGATTGAGGTGCCTTATTTCGACAGGTTTACCGTCAATGTAGGCCAGCGCCAGAGCGGACGCAATGCTCCCCAATCGGTTATTAATACAGGATCTGACATTGAATTGCTGCAATCTACCATCTGCGATATTATCGATGGCAAGATTTCGGTTCCCGAACAAGAATACATCTATGGCCGAGGCAATAGTATTGCCGAGATTATTCGTATTCTGAAATCCGTTAAATTATAAACCATTCCGAAGTATAGAATTATAGGTGTATGAAAATCAACATAAACGAAGTATTGTTTGTCATACCGGCAAGAGGGGGCAGCAAGCGTTTGCCAAAGAAGAATATTAAACCTCTTGCAGGAAAACCTCTTATTTGTTATAGTCTGGATATTGCACGTCAGCTGACGGATGATCGTAACATCTGCATATCTACGGATAGCGATGACATCATCTCTGTAGTAAGCGATTGGGGTTATCAGGTCCCTTTTAAACGTCCTGACGAGTTAGCAACCGATACAGCCACTACCAACGATGTATTAGTTCATGCTGTTAATTACTACAGGCAATTAGGTAAGGACTACAAATATCTGGTACTCCTTCAAGTTACCTCTCCCCTTCGACGCAAGGAAGACATCATCAATGCCCTCTCCTTGATAGATGATACTTGCGACATGGTGGTTTCTGTCCGCAAGTCTCATGCTGCATCCGTCATGTGCCATGAGAACGAGGATGGTTTCCTTATACCAACACTCAAGAAAGATTATGGTCGTTGTCAGGATTTCAAGGCCGAATATTTCGAGTTCAATGGCTCTATCTATGCCATGAAGGTCTCATCGCTTCTCAAGAAGGGAATGAGTGCTTTCAATCGCAAGAAGTATGTCATGTCCGGCATCCTTTCCACCGACATTGATACCGAGGAGGATTTCATCGAGGCAGAAGCCAAACTTCACTACCTACAACTTTCCAATCAGTTCTAAGGCATATGACTTTTGAACCTCATTGTATAAACAGCAGTCTTACCATTAAGGATGCTCTTGTTGCTCTCAACAGCCTGAGGGATGCAACACTTACCCTCTTCGTATTAAACAACAACTCTCAAATTATCGGAACACTCACCGATGGCGACATTCGCCGTGCTTTGGTCGCTGGTCATGGCCTTGACTGTACCTTAGATAAAGTGATGCATCGCGACTTCAAGTTTATTCGTCAAGAGGAATTAAATGTAGCCAACTTGCGTTCGTTCCGCGATCGTCGCATCATGTTCATACCTATCCTTGATGCAGAGAGCCATGTGGTGGATGTGGTCAATCTCCAGAAGTTCAAGTCAAAACTCCCTATCGATGCCGTCTTGATGGCAGGCGGAAAAGGCGAACGTCTTCGTCCTCTGACAGAGAAAACTCCTAAACCTCTTCTTGAAGTAGGAGGAAAGTGCATCATCGATCACAACGTGGATCGCCTCATTTCCTATGGTGTGCAGCACGTTAATGTAACAGTCAACTACCTTGGCGAACAGTTGGAAAAACATTTTGCTACTCCTCGCGACGGCGTGCAGGTACATACTTTCCGTGAGCCTAAGTTTCTCGGAACTATCGGCAGCGTTAAGTTCATAGACACATTTTACAACGATACCATCCTTATAATGAACTCCGACCTCTTCACCAACATTGATTATGAGGATTTCTTCCTCCACTTCCAGATGCATGACGCAGAGATGTCGGTAGCTGCTGTTCCCTACAACATCAGCATTGAATTAGGTATTCTCGACCTCGATGGTTGTAACGTCAAAGGGCTCATCGAGAAACCGAAGTATAACTACTATGCCAATGCCGGTATCTATTTGATAAAGAAACGCGCCCTTGCGGAGATTCCGGAAGGCTCCTTCTTTCATGCGACCCATCTTGTGGAGAAGCTGATCACTCGGGGCATGAAAGTCATCCGCTATCCGCTCAACGGTACTTGGATCGACATTGGCACACCTCAAGAGTACGAGCGAGCAAAGGAATTAGTGAAACATTTGAAGTAATCAGTAATGGAAAATAGGATATTCAAAAGATTAATACGCTCTTCCTATTTACAAGGATTGAGGCAATATTGGTGGAATCTTTTTGTAAATGGATTCCTAATGTCCTATCTTTTCCCTGTTGGCTTTCGTCGCGTCATACTTAACTTCACGGGTGCAAATATAAAGGGAGCCATTCATGGACATTGCACCATATTGACAAGCAAACTTCAACTGGCTAAAGGTAGTTTTATCAATCGTAATTGTTTTATAGACAATAATGCACAGATAACTATTGGCCGCAATTGTTCCATAGGTTATAATGTCACACTGATAACAACCAACCATTCAATTGGTTGCAGCGAAAAACGGGGGGGGGTGGGCTCACCTTCGCCCATTGAGATTCAAGATGGTTGTTGGATAGGGGCCAACAGTACTATACTACCGGGGACTATCATAAAGAAAGGATGCGTGATTGCTGCTGGGAGTGTGGTTAAAGGGACATGTAAAACGAATAGATTATACGCTGGAGTACCCGCAAAAGAGATAAAACAATTAAACTAATGCATGGATCATTGACAAGAAATAAGAAAGACGTCTTCAATGTCGGATTATTAGAAATGGCTATTGCGCTATATCCGATCATTGCAGGATATGGCTATGGCTCATTTAGATTGGCGTTTGGCTTTCTTTTGATTATCGACATTTGTTTGATTGGACGCATAAGGCAATCAAACGTGTCATTCAGGCCGTTGTATCAATACCTCGCCTTTGTTGTATTGCACAATACTGTTTGGCTATTTTTGCTACAGTCGGTACCTAGTCATTTTGTAAATTCATGCATAGCAGATGTTATCTACCTTGTTTCAATTGCGCTGATTGTACCACACCTGGATTTTGTCAAACTCAAGAACTCAATCTACATAGTGGCCGCGATATGTATGGCTGGAATGATATATCATGTACTGATGATACAAACGGGCCAATCCGTCCAGCCTATTAAGTTGCCTTTTATGCCCGAAATGGAAACACAATCCAGACTTTACGCCTATATAGATCGTCCTACTTCGTTCTTCTGGGAGCCCCAGTCATATGCATCTTATATGTTGGTGCCTCTTTTCTTTTTGCTTAGGGAGAAACGAATGCTTTTTGCTTTCCTTGTGGCTGCTTCCATACTTGTTTCCACCTCTACTACAGGCATTTTTATGACAATATTCATGATTGGTTTCTTCCTGTTGACGCAAAAGCAGAAAATATGGTATCGGGGCCTTGGTGTGGTTGCAGTCATAGGTTTGGTGTATTTCCTCTTACATTCATCATTCACATCATCGGGTCTGGAAAAATTAGAGAATACCAATCTGGAGGAAACCAATAGAATCATCAACGGCGTTTTGATTGCTCAAGATATAAATTTCTTTGATCTCGTTTTTGGAGTACCATATGCCAACTTGCAGGATGCCTACGAAGCCGGATACATTACACGAAATGTTATTGTAATGGCTGATGGTATAGTGTTTGTTTCCGCCTTTTGGGTGTGTTTGTGTTGCCAAGGTTTAATCGGGCTATTTTTTTTCTTGAACGTATATTGGGGAATTTTCAGAACAGACAAGTCAATTTTGCCTTATTTATTGTGTATAATAATTAGCCTTTTCTCCAATCCGGATATTTTGGGTGCATCTTACGTTTTCCAGCTTATTATCATGTACGCTTTCATCTCCTATAATCAACAGTACAATTAGAATATAGCAATAGCTATGAAAATCAATATACTTACATTCCAATTTGCAAAAAACTACGGTGCTATCCTTCAAGCGCATGCATTGTCATCATATATCAAGAACGATCTCCATGAAGAGTGTGAGATTATACAATATTGTCCTAAGCATAGTGATGCCTCATGGAATTTGTATTATCGAGGATTTGAACTGAAAGTAATTCTACGCAATATTTTTGTTTTCTTCAACATCAAGTATAAGCGAGAATTTGCGGCAAAGAATCAGGTTATGCAGAAATCCATGTCGGAACTACTGCCTCTAACCAAGGAAAAATATACCCGCGATACTATCCTCAAGACCCCACCTATTGCAGACGCCTACATCTGCGGGAGTGATCAGGTTTGGAATTTTGTCAAGTGTTTTGATGACCCTACATACTTCTTCGATTTTACCAAGTCGATGAAGGGCGTCAAGCGCATTGGATACGCTCCCAGTATCGCTGATCCATGGCCAAAGTCAAGGTGGGAGGAGTTCAAGGGTTATCTCTCGAACATGGATTCCATCTCCGTCCGTGAGAAGAGTGATGTAGCCGTGGTAGAGAAACTCTCTGGCAAGCCCGTAACCCACGTTATAGATCCCGTATTCCTGAAGACAAGAGAATATTGGAACGATTTCTCTCAAGACATGGATATCAAGGAGCCATACATCTTTTGCTATTTCCTCGGTACGAATGATTTGGCAGTCAAACTGGTCAACAAGGTGAAACAACTTACCGGCTACAAGGTTGTTCATCTGAATCTGAATGCTCGCGATCGTTTCAATTCAGATTACAACTTGCGTGCAGTTTCTCCTCAGCAGTTTGTCGGTCTCATCAAGAATGCTGCATATGTATGCACCAACTCGTTCCATTGCTCCGCATTCTCCATCATCTTCCGCAAACCCTACTTTGTCGCTCCCAAGGGTTTTGCCAATGCCCGAATGGAAAGTTTGCAGGAGATGTTCGGCTTGAACAACCGTATGTTCGTTCATGAGTTAATAGACTGCATGACTCCGGAACAGATGACTGTAGATTATTCTAAGGCGGATGAGAGATTTGTTCCATATAAAGAGAAATCATTGCAATATCTCAATAATGCACTTTATGGAGAAACATATTAAATTAGTAGAGAAAGCACATTGCACAGGTTGTCGGGCCTGTTCCAATGTTTGTCCCACATATAGTGTCAAATTTGAGTTAAAAGGACTGCACTTTTATCCAACGATAGATGAAAATACTTGCATCAAATGTGGCAAATGCATGAGCGTATGCTCGCCGCTGCAATGGGAGTCAAAGCATCCTTCCGGCATAGGACCAAAGTCTAAATATTATTGTGCATGGAATACAGACGCTGCAGAACGACATGCGGCCACTTCGGGAGGCATTGGTGGCGCCATGGCTGAGTTAGCGTTGAAAAACAGATGGTACGTTTGTGGTGCTGTTTTTGATAAGGACTGGCGCCTATCTCACATCGTATCAAAAGACAAGTCCATTTCAGAACAGATCAGAGGTTCAAAATATCTGCAAAGCAATACAGATGGAGTATATGCCAGAATTAAAGAACTTTTGATGCACGGCGAGAAGGTTCTGTTTATCGGTACTCCTTGCCAGACCGATGCTTTGAACAATTGCATTTCTGCCAGACTGCGAGACAATCTGCTTCTTTGCGAGATAATCTGCCATGGAGTCAATTCACCCAAGGTCTGGGAAGACTACAAGCATCATTTGGAGATTTCTCACAAGTCTTCCGTTGCCGTCTATAACTTCCGTTCCAAGAGCCACGGCTGGGGGAAATTGCGAGTAGCCTATACATTGGCAAATGGCAAGAAGGTGGATGTTCCTGCTTATCAAAATATTTTCCATTATTGGTTTGGGCAGCACCTTATGCTTCGAGAATCTTGCTTTAGGTGTCAATATAGAACTGTTAATCGTTATTCTGACATCATTATTGGAGACTTCTGGGGAATTGAGAATATCGAACCATCGCTTGATGTGAGGGGGGGGGTATCGGTGGTTATCACCAATTCACCAGCCGGTGAGTCATTCTTTGCAGACTGTCATACGACCAAGAAAAAGATAGAGGCTTCTTCCGCCTTGAAAGTCATCAAAGGTTTTGTTGATAAGACTACTGAAGAACGCACGGTAATGGAGATAGATCGTATGCATAAGTTTGAGGCGGACTATATTACCCATTCGTTTGATGTGATGTACAAAGAACTCTATCCGCTTATTACCCCGACGCAGAAATTATTAAACTCAGTATTATACCATCTGCATTTAAAGAAATGAGCAAAGAGGATATTGCAAAATCCGCGATAGGAGTAACCGTCGTAATGGTTATTGGCTACCTCCTTTCTTTTGGAAAGGAAGCGGTCATTGCTTATTACTTTGGTGTTTCATCCGAAGTAGATGCTTATACCATTGCTATTCAGGTTCCTGTTATTCTCTTCTCGTTTGTGGCTGTAGCCATCCAATCGGTGGTTGTTCCCATATATTCGGACATTCTTTACAATCAGGGGCGTGACAAGGCTAATCAGTTTGCCAGCAATCTGATTGTTATCGTCACATTGTTTGTCTTGTTGCTCTTTCTTTTGGGTGAGATATTTGCCAGTGGACTGATATACCTATTTGCCCCAGGTTTCAACATAGAGGTACATAATCTCGCAACTACATTGCTGAGAATAACCCTTCCTACGGTGTTTTTCTCGTTGGTTGTCAAGGTCTATACCGCCATTCTGAATGTCAACAAAAAATTTGTGTTTCCCGAACTGGGACTGCTGCTGCTTAACATCGGATTGATTGTCTCCATTGTAATGCTTCACGCCCAATACGGTATTGTAGCTGCATGCTTTGGTCAGATTGTCGGTACCTTGGCTCAATTCGGGTTCTTGGCTTTGCTGATTAAAAGATACTTTACTTTCTCGTTCTGCTTCAATCCGAAGAATGAAAAGATGAAGCAAGCTTTGAAGATGTCATTACCCGTATTTTGGAGTATCAGTGTGGCGGAATTGAATGCAATGATCAATCGTATGGTTGCCTCATTCCTGTTTGTGGGTTCGATTGCCGCACTCAGCTATGCACAGAAGTTGAACACCATCTTCATCTCCTTCTTCACTTCGGTCATTGCTACCATCGTATATCCTCTCTATGCAGAGTCTGCAGCCAAGGGTGATGCGCAACAGCTAAATAGCCGTGTCAACCTGACGATGTCGGCATACGCCTTTTTCCTTGCGCCGGTGATGGCGTTCCTATTATGTTTCAAGCGAGAGGTTGTCACATTAGCGTTTGCACGAGGAGCTTTCGACGCCTCTGCTATAAACCTGATTCAGCAACTCTTGGGCTTTTATGTGCTCAGCTTGCTATTTCTATCGTTGCGAGGTACCGTCACAAATGTCTTTTATTCGTTGAAAGATAGTGCTACGCCAGCCAAGAACGCAACCATTGGTGTTCTCATCAATCTTGCATTGAATCTCACGCTACCGTTTGTGATGGGAATCAATGGCCTTGCTTTGGCTACAGCGCTCTCAGCTATCTATATTACGACCATGTTGGTCATTCTACTGCTGAAGAAACATCATGAGTTTCACCTCAAAGTTTTTTTTAAGAACCTCAAAGGAATTGCCATTTCGGCTCTTGCGACAACTGTTGCAATGATGATATGCGAATATTTCATGGACGATGCTTCCACCATTCTGCGATTCATCGCCGGAGGCCTTTGCTGCATGATCTGCTATTTGATATGCGTTATGATCATGAGAGTGCCATTCTTCATGACGTTATCAGACATGATAAAAAGAAAGAAAAAGTAATATCGAAAAATATGAAAATCTTATCTTTGGGCTATATCCCCTCTAATATCGGAGGTCGGCAAAGCAGCGGCTTGGCTAATGTCATCTACCAATTGGCTTATCATGTAGCAAAGCAGGATGGCATGGAGATGACTTTGGCTGCCATGGATGTGTTTGTGCCTAAATTACATAAGGATGAACTCACTATCATGGGCTGGACGAAAGGGATATTGATAAAATATGCTCTAATGCATCCTATGATTGGAGCAAAAATTTTACTCAATACACTTGGTTGTAAAGCCAAGTATCCGTCATTAGTATCCGTACCTGCATTATTCTTCAAGAGTCTGCTGCTTGATTATGCTATACGGAAGGTGCAACCACAAGTGCTGCATCTTCATGGAGCCAAATCTTTTTTTTACTTGCCGCTTATCTCCAATAATGTAAAAGTAATTGTTACACTCCATGGTAATGTGGGAGATGATGCGAATATCGTTAACCACCAGACCTATGCTAAGTTGGAAGCATCCCTAATGAAGTCACAGCGGATTGACCTGCTTTGTCTCATAGCTTCTTTGTTAGAAAACATATTTAGAACAGAGTATGGAGATATTGTTCCTCCTGTTAAGATAATACTTAATGCCTATGATGATAAGGCATTCTATCTGACAGAAAAGAATAATAAGAAACTTACCCTATGTACTATTGCTTCCTATTCTGATCGAAAAGGGCAAGATAGGGTCATCGATGCGTTGAAGAATAGCGGATGCGATTATCGTTACTTGTGCATCGGCCATATCTCAGGAAACGACAAGACTATGCTTGAAGAGAAAGCCAAAGGGTTGGACTTCAAGTGGCTGGGGGTGAAGACACCTACAGAGATTCGTGAAATACTTGCCGAATGTGACTACATGATTCTGCCAAGTTCCTCTGAGGGTTTTGGTTTGGTTTATCTCGAAGCTATTGCTTGTGGAGTACCGGTCATCATTCCTCAGCACCTACCATTGGCTCAAGAAGGTAATATTCTTAACGAGAGAAATGCCATCCGCATTGCAGATAGCAGTTCAAAGGCTATCGAGGCCGTATTGCCTTCGCTACAGGGAAGAACGTGGAACAGAAAAGCCGTTTCTGATTCTATCATCTCCTATACTTGGGATAATATCGCCAAGGAATATGTAACACTATATGCGTCATTAATTAAAGACTGAACAATGGATTTTAGAAGTTTATATCGCCTCAACTTGCAAATTATCAATGCTGGTGGAAAAATTAAATACCTACTCCGTCTTCCATTGTTAAGCAAGACCAAGGAACTACTCAAGAAGAACGAGGAGATCATTGCGAATCGCAAACACGATACCATCTATATCTGTGGCCTTGGGCCTTCATTGGCAGATGTAGATCTTGACGGATTGATAGACAAAGATGCCGACACCTTGGTTGTGAATCATTTTTTTAAGATGGCAGAGAAGACAAAATTGAGACCTACATATTATATGATGGCAGACGCCGGGTTCATGAAGCCCAAGCATATTGAGGCTTTCAAAAAAGCCGTTGAGATGTATAAGAAGGATACCATCTTTATCTGGAACACCTCATTCCTGAATGTCAACCCCGACTTGATCAATCTGGATTGTAAGAAGACTTTCCTTGCTATGTACAACGGCTTCTACATCGGCCCTAAAAAGTTTGAACTGACAAAGGTAATGCCCGCTTTTGGCAATGTCGTTTGTGTGGCCATTGCATTTGCCATAGGTGCTGGATATAAGAAGATAATCCTTTTAGGTTGTGACTTCAACTCATTTGCTTTTCCCCATGAGATACATTGCTACGATGGCGGTAAAGAGAACAAGTCTGCCAGAAGAATATCTCTTGACTTCGAACTCTTCTGCTATTGCTTCGATGCATCCGTTCATGTTCGGTTGGCCGAATATGCCAGAACATTGGGTGTAGAGATCATCAACTCAACCCGAGGATCGCTGATTGATGCATATCCTATGAATGTGAATGAATCGTTATATAGATACTAAGCTGGACTATGTTTTCAAAATTTCATTTCATAAAAGGCGTCATCAAGAACCTTATCAATCCTCGCATTTCAATCCTCAGTTTTGTGTCAGCAGACAATGAGATACATCCAACAGTTGCTATCTATCGAAAGGCAAAGGTGAAGTTCTCAACCATTGGCGCATACTCATACATCGGTAATGACACCGATGTAGAATGCGCAGACATTGGTAAATTCTGCTCCATTGCAGACCATTGCCGCATCGGTATGGGGGGACACAAGTTGGATATGCTCTCCACATCGCCTATCTTCACTGAGGCTGTCAATGGCACCAAGTCTCAATGGGTAGCTCAAGATGTTCATGCAGCAGAAGAGAAGCGCACAGTTTTAGGCAATGATGTGTGGGTCGGATCGCATGTGCTTATCAATGGAGGTGTGACTATTGGCAATGGTGCGGTTATTGGGGCTGGAGCAGTGGTGGTGAAAGATGTTCCCTCTTATGCTATAGTCGGCGGTGTTCCTGCTAAGATTATCCGCTATCGTTTTCCTGAAGATGTGATAGCAAAACTGGAAGAACTCCATTGGTGGGATCTGCCGGAGGAGTTGCTAAAGAAACACATCGGGTTGTTTCAAAAGGGAAGCGTGACTGTCGAGGAACTGGAGGAGTTATTGCAATAATGAAAAGTTGCTCACGCAAGCAGAATATCTTCCTGATTGCTCATAGGCATTCAGGTGCTTGTGACACAATACCATATAATGGAAATAGTTATAATCTGTATATGGATACCTATGGGTATTATTGTATTGTAAGAAAGAATTACGAAAGTATAGTTCTTTTTTATTGACCGGATTACCAAATTGATAGCATTAGCCGTGAAACTGGAAAGACTCATTTGTTGAAATATCTTTATCAGGCAAGTAAAACTTCGGATAACTGAAAGATTTCTGATGCAAAGGGCAGTGTGAATTAACTTTTGACATACCATCCGGAAACAGAGTTGTAAATCCTGATACAAGATCGAGCTGAGCATGTTGTACTGGAGTTTAAGCTCCTTTTGTCGAAATCGATGGAAAGACTGATTTGAGACCCATATACGAAATTGGAGAAAATATTGTGCAAAAGCTTTTATTCTACAAGGCCCACTCTGCAATTCCGGAGTTTCATTTCCAGACTGTCAACGAAATAGCTATATACAAATAATAAGATAGTGGGGGTCAGGAAAAGATCTCGCCAAAGCCAGAATGCAGAATACGTTCATTTTACTTTGAATGATTTGAATACAATCAAAAAGATAGAAGACTATTATCCAGACATAGATTATTCAATAGTTCCTTATCTCGGCTATGCACATAGAAGGCATTGAGCAGCATGTGGTGCTGATTGACTTTGTACCGAAGCGTTACTCAGAGTACGACATCCGTATTGGGGTCTTCATTACAAAGAATGAGCCGGTACGCAAAACAGTGATGAAGTTCTGCTAACACGTCTTTCGCCACCTCTTCTTGGTCAGTTGGTAACTGAGACTTCCATTGAAGGCACAGAACAGTATTTGCGTGAGATACATGACGAATATGCGTGGAGCGCAGAAAATGTCTGGCAAATGGCATGAACCGCATTCAGGCTGTTATACTCCTGTGCCGATGGGTTCCGTTCTATACAGGAGCGAAACTGCCTATAGATGATGCAGAGAAGTTCTGTAATTGATGTCTGAGTGATTTTTGTTATGAGGATGAGAAGACGGTTTTACCTACTCCCTCAAGCAGCGAGAAACTGCCAGGGGTGAGAGAGACTATTATGATGGGCCTGCATCCGGTTACTATACCTCATCTGAGATAGGAAAATCAAATACGTCTTGTGATATGCTTTGAAAAAATGATTCACAGAAAGTGCTGATAATATTAGAAATGGCCCTTTGCAAATACAAATTAAATAATAAATAGTCAATATGTATGTACATTTCTTCAAGAGAGTTCTTGACTTACTGGTAGTGTTGTGCGCACTGCCTTTCTTCTGTGCAGTTTGTATTGTATTAGCTCCTTTCTATTTCTTCATGGATAAGGGGCCAATGTTCTATTCAGGGAAACGACTGGGACGATATGGCAAGCCTTTTCTCATGCATAAGTTTCGCTCTATGAAGGTGAATGCACCCGATATTCGATTGAAGGATGGTTCTACCTACAATGGGGATGACGATCCACGCGTAACAAAGCTTGGCCGCTTTATTCGTAAGACCAGTCTCGATGAAATCCCTCAGATTTTGAACGTACTGAAGGGTGATATGAGTTTGATTGGCCCCCGTCCCGATCCGCTGGACTGGTTGGACAAGTATAAGGACGATGAGAAGGTCTTTCTGAATGTGCGTCCCGGAATCACAGGCTATAATCAGGCGTATTATCGCAATAGTGTCGATGCACAAGGAAAAATTGACAATGACGTATATTACGCAAAAAACATCTGTTTTGCTCTTGATATGAAGATAATCGTAAAAACCATTAAGACGGTATTGTTCCGTGAGAATGTATATGTAACAAGAAAATAGTCTATTATGCGAGAATATGGTAGTGAGCATCCGGCCATTGTGCTCCCAGACGGCTACTTTGACTCGATGGGGGGGGGTTATGGCCGAGAGGTATTATTTCTGAGAAGTGGCCGTGAGGCTTTACTGCTGGCTGCAATAACTATTTCTACAGAAAAAGAGAAAACGATACTCTTTCCTGCCTACTGTTGTTGGTCGATGAGTGCCCCGTTTGAGAGGGTGGGCTGGAAGGTGGTGTATTATCGTTTGAAGGAAGATTTAACGGTCGATACGGATTATCTGAAACTGCTGATCGAGAGAGAGAAGCCACAGGCCGTATTGACAATGAACTTTTATGGTAGTGCTCCGACAAATGAAGCTGTCTCTATTGTTAAAAAAAACGATGAAGGCATCAGAATCATTGAAGACTTCAGCCATTGTACTTTCTCGCTCAAGTTGATCCACAATCCGGATATTGACATTTATGTGTCAAGTATTCGCAAGTCTATAGGGGTGTGCGATGGTTCGGTGATATTAAGTAAAGAGTCTTTGCCTACCCAATATATACAAGAAGAGCAGAGGAATTTTGCGGACAAGCGCTTTGTGGCACAAATGGAAAAATTTCGCTACATTTATAGCAAAAACCAGGAGAAAAAAGGGGAATTCTTAAGAACAATACGAGAATGTGAAGGAATCATAAACGAGTTTTCGGTCGTTCGTCCTATCTCAGATCGTGCAAGAAAGCAACTGGCTCAAGTGAATGGAGCGGAGATAGCCTATGCCCGTAAGGAAAATATGCGTCACCTGTGGACGTTGTTGAACGGCAAGGTGGAAATGGTGCCGGGATTGGAACGATGCATGGAGGGTGCTCCATTCTCATTGCCTATTCTTGTAGATAATCGCGACGAGATACAAATTGCCTTGGCAAAACGAGGTGTTTATACTCAGCTCTTGTGGCCTATATGCGAAGATGCTCAGCAGGTATGTAGCGTATCGAAGATGATGGGTGCTCGAATGCTGAGTGTACCTATTGATCAACGATACTCATGGGATGACATCGAGGATATGGCAGGCATCATATGTGATGTAATCGGAGTCTAAGAGACAAAAGATTAAAGATTTCAAGAACAAAATATGCAAAAAAGACTATTGGTATTGGCCGCAGGTATTTTGCAAATGCCTGTCATCAAAAAGGCCAGAGAAATGGGTATATATGTGATTGCAGCCGATGGCGATCCAAATGCAGTTGGGTTGCAATATGCAGACAAGGCTGTTGTGGTGAATATCACCAGCGAGGAAGATATGCTTAATGTGGCGCGTGAGGAATATATTGACGGCGTGATTCATCCTTGTTCGGAGGTAAGTATGAATGTAATGGGACGACTCAATGAGGAGTTGAACCTGTCTGGAATTACCAAGGAACAGGCAATTCGTACAACAAACAAACATTTGATGCGTGAGGCATTTGAAAAAGGGAATGCACCTTCTCCAAAGAGTATGTGTTTCGAGAATGAAGAAGCTGCCTGGGACACATTCTGTACGGACTTTGAAGGTGCTTGTATCCTAAAACCAAGCCGTAACTCGGGTTCTCGTGGTATTGCTAAGATTTCAACAGATATCAAGAGGGATGAATTCGCGGAGCTATTTGAAATTGCTAAGGGCGAAAGTCGTGACCATACAGTCATGTTAGAGCAGTTCATTGAAGGTCCTGAGTTCTCGGTTGAAATTATTGTGTGGGACGGTAAAGTGAATGTACTGGCCGTTACTGACAAAAAAACCACCGAGGCTCCTCACTTTGTAGAGTTGGGGCATAACCAGCCCTCGTGCTTTTCGGAAACTGATGTGGCAAAACTGAAAGCGGCTGCTGTTGCTGGCGTGAAGGCATTAGGTGTGAACAACTGCGCTTGTCATGCCGAAGCAAAACTTCAAAATGGTAAGGCATACCTGATGGAGGTTGGCGCCCGATTGGGTGGTGACTTTATCTCAACTGAACTGACACACTTGAGTACTGGCGTAGATATGGTGGCTGCGGCTATCAATTGCGCCCTTGGAGTGAAGCCTTGCTTGGCCCCAACAGAGGAGAAGCATAGCGTTTGCATTCGCTATTTCTGCCCTAAGCCGGGAAAATTGGTCAATATTTCGAACACGGAGTTGCTGGATGACTCTCGCGTGTATATGTGGGAAATTTATCCTAAGAAAGGAGATGTGATACCAGAGGTGACGAGTAGCTTGTGCCGAAGTGGCCATGTGATAGTGACAGAAGAAACGCCACAGAAAGCTATTGCATTAGCCGAACATTTGATTGAAGAAGTAAGAATGGAGACTATATGCGAGTAATATTTCCATTTTCATACTATTATCCCGAACAGTGTGCCGGTTTGTTTGTTTTGCATGATGTGACGGAAGCTTTGGCTCGAGAAGGCATTGAATCGCTCATCTATGTGCCGACGCCTACACGAAACGTACCTAAAGATGCGGAGTGGGAAAGGGATGAGTATCAGATGGGAGGGAAAGTACATATCCATCGCTTTCCGATGTATGGCGAGGGTAAAAGCCCCATATTTAGAGCGTTGCGCTATATCTTTTGCGAGATTGCCTATACGCATAAGTTGCTTTGGAGCGACTATGACGTAATATACTTGGATAGCACGCCTCCCATTCAAGGGCTGAAACTGATACTTGTGCATCTGTTCAGGAAGAAACCCGTGGTACATAATGCACAGGATCTTTTCCCGGATTCACTGGTAGGCGCAGGACTGACCAAGAAAGGGAGTCTGCTATGGAAGATAGGCAACTGGGTTTCGAAAGTGACCTACCGACATTGCGACAAGATCATCACCATCAGCGAAGATTGCCGTAAGAGCCTTTTGGATAGAGGATTACCCGAAAACAAGATATCTGTAGTGTATAATTGGGTAGATGAGAATGCAGTAGTCCCTGTACATAAGGAGGACAATCCTCTATACGAGGAGTTTGGATTAGACCGTGGAAAGTTCCGAGTTGTGTATGCAGGCAATCTTGGTAATGCGCAGGATATCGATGTGATCATTGATACGGCTGTTCGACTTAAGGAAAACTCTCGGATTGAGTTTGTGTTATTTGGTTCGGGGGGGTTGGAGAATGATGTGAAGAACCGCATCGAGGAAGAAGGACTATCGAACATGAAAATGTTTCCACTGCAACCATCCAACAAAGTGTCTTATGTGTACAGTTTAGGGGATCTCTGCATTGTGAGTTGCAAGGCAGGACTCGGTGGTAGCGCTATGCCGTCAAAGACATGGAGCATCCTTTCCACCGCCCGTCCTGTATTGGCGAACTTTGACGAGGGCGAACTGAAACGCATGCTGGACACAGAAGGCTTCGGCATCTTTACCCCTGCGGGCGATGTAGAAGCAATGGTTTCTGCAATCGTTTCGGCTTCTCTGAATCCCGCTCGTTGTGACGAGATGGGACGCAAAGGGCGAGCCTATGTTGAAAAGTACCTGACAAAGGATAAGAACACGAAGAAATATGTGGATGTGATAAAGAGTATCCTCGATTAATCGAAAAGGGAAATAATTGTTATTCGGACTGAGTTGGGGATCCATAGGTGAGGCAGTATGTCTGTCGCATACACCTTTAGGCAGAGAATGGCTGTATCTCTATGAAATGACCGAGAAGCAGGCTTTGGAGGGTGTGACCTTCATGACGAACAACAGTTTCAAGCACAGGAATGGCATGGAAACCGGCCTATCAAACAAAAAATACAGTGGTTCGGATTAGTATCAAGCATTCAGGACCGCAACGTTAATGAATCATAAGTATATGAGTTACAGGAGATACTTGTGAATAAAGGATACAAAGCTGCATCAAGGGACAAGTTGCCGGGGTAATGTATAACGCAACCTTGATTTTGCTTCGCCAGTCGGGCGACATTGGAGATTGAATAGAGGATGGTCTTAAGGAAGTAGCTGGGTTGTTGCAGAGTATGGCTCAGACCAATGATATTCGCGAGATACATACACATCTGGACGCGTTTGAGGATATGGAAATAGGGATACTATCTCTCCGAACTGATTCGCGATTTCCGCAGGAATAAGCAATAGAGTTTCATGTAGTTCAATAACTGATGCATTTACCGCCTCCTGTTCGACGGAAGCCTTGGTTCGAGGCAGATAATGGACCTGCTCCTAAATCTTCCAATGGAGAGCCATGAATCGGTAACGGCAACTTTGCAAAAGGCCGGCGTGGGACGATGTACAGTTGCTTTGATATATAACCGAGGGGGGGGGTGGAAAGTAAGTGCATTCTTTATTCTCCAGACGAGAAAATGGAAAGTATCTGCTGAACGAGATATTAAAGACAGGATATTTCTATAATTTTGCGGATGTCTGTCGAACGAGTTTTCAGAACACGCGATTGGCTCCAATGGAATGGCTCTATAGACATCTACTACGTCCGTTGAAGAAAGATGAATTATGAATAATCGTTTAAGTCAAATAATATGAGTACTGGTTTAAAAAGAAGAAATGTGCCTTTTAGTCCCCCTGATATGACGGAGTCTGAAGCTATGTTGGCCACAGAAACAATTATGAGTGGATGGATTACTACCGGTCCTAAAACCAAGGAATTTGAGAAGAAGATTTCTGCATATGTGCATACTGAAAAGACGGTGTGTTTGAACTCGGCCACTGCGGCAATGGAACTGGCGCTTCGTCTGATTGATGTAGGCCCAGAGGATGAGGTGATCGTGCCTGCTTATACCTATACAGCTTCGGCCAGCGTGACCCAACATGTGGGTTGCAGACTGGTAATGGTGGACTGCAATGAGGAGAATCAGCAGATGGATCTTCATAAGTTGGCAGAGGCTATCACTGATCGTACAAAAGTGATTGTGCCGGTAGATCTGGGTGGCGTGATATGCAAGTATGATAAGATTCGCGACATCATCGAGCGGAAAAAGCATCTGTTCAGGCCTTCGAACGAGTTGCAGAAGAAGTTGGGGCGTATTTTCATCAGTGCTGACTGTGCTCACTCGTTTGGCGCTCAATGGCACGGCAAGATGGCTGGCGAGATCGGCGATTTCTCTTCTTTCTCATTCCATGCTGTTAAGAACCTGACAACGGCGGAAGGCGGAGCCTTAACGTGGCATCTGCCTTTTGGCAACGAGCCTGTGGTGATGGATGCGGACTCTACGGTGCCTTCCATCGAGGGTGAAACATGGAATGAGTTCCTATACCGCAAATGCCAGTTATTCTCGCTCCATGGCCAGAACAAGGATGCGCTTGCAAAGACCAAACTAGGGGCTTGGGAGTACGATGTGATTGGCCCTTGGTACAAGTGCAACATGACCGACATTATGGCTGCGTTGGGGCTGGCTCAACTTGAACGTTATGAAGAGATGCTGGAAAAGCGTCAAAGGTATGTGGCTCGTTTCAATGAGGCGTTCAAGGATTTAAATGTGGCGGTGCTCGATCACAAAGGAGAGGACCATTGCTCATCACATCATCTTTACATCATCCGTCTGCTTGGTCGCACTCGCGAGCAGGTGAATGAGGTGATTACAAAGATGGCAGAACGAGGTATTGCAACCAACGTACACTACAAACCTCTGCCTATGATGACAGCTTATAAGAGCCTTGGCTTTGACATCAAGAACTATCCGAACGCTTACCATATGTTTGAGAACACGATGACACTCCCTCTGAATACACGCATGACGGAAGAGGACGTAGAGTATGTGATCGAGAACTTTGTGAAAATTGTGAAGGGATTGTAAGTCTTTTGTAAGAATAAACCGGCTTATAACAATTAGAGGTTTGCGTCAGTTATTCACATAGCTCTTTTGTCCATAGAAGGTCAGATAAGACACGGTGGTCCTGTTTCAAAAAGTGTGTCTGAGATATTGAAATAAAAAAGTCTTTAGAAATATGAATAACTACAAAATTTTCATTTACCGACAAATAGGGCAGAATAGTGTAAAAGAGATTGAATTTGAAGAATCAATAACACAAAATGCAAAATGTAAAACATACAAGGAATTGGAAAAACTTTCTGATTTAAATAACGGGAAATACTATGCCGTATTATATGTTCTCCATTCGGAAAATGGGAAAAAGTAAACGGGATGCCGTATATCTCATTTGAGATTTGGGATAAAAAATACAAATTAACTGTTTCCAAATTAGATTTCTGCAAATAAATGGGGCCCACATATACTTGTTACGGAAGGGACTTTGGCAAACAGTTTGGGGTAGTGTAAACTGAACTATGCCAAATTTAGTTTTGTTGGGTCAGAGTAGGCCGCCATGGATATCTGTTCTGACTGCGAATAGACCAATTCTATCAAAGAATCCCAAAAAAAGAAGCTGTTAGGATATGACCCAGAACCTGTCAGGGAACAGGAGTGTCAGTTGCCGTGCTGTCCGACCCCAGTTCTGAAGCGGCTGAGCCTGCTTCTTTCTGTTTTTCGTAAATGCAATATAATATTGCCTTTACATGCAGTATCAGATGTAAACACCTTTTATTCTTGGTTATCTTGCGAATCTGGCAGCGGTAGTCTCTCACAATATTGGTAGTGTATATTATCCTTCTGATATGTTGTGAATACTGGAAGTAAACAGTCAGACGATTCCTGTTGTCACGTCAGTTCTTGATGATAATCGGATAGTCTCTCATGGAACTACAACTCATTCAAAGCAAGATATATAAGATAAAAGGGGGAGGGTGATGTTGGACTTCGATTTGGCGGAAATCTACCAAGTGGAAAACCGAACACTCGAACAGACCATAAGGCGTAACATTGAGCGCTTCGAGGGCAATGACTTTATGTTCGAACTCTCGGAAAAAGAGGATGAAATCTTGAGGACGCGAATTGCGACCTCAAGTCTAACATCACAAAATGCGGCCTCAAATTGGGGCGGTCAGTAATGCGCAAAGGGCTCGATAATAGATAATATCTACGAGGCAATAGCGGCCCTGCCGGTCAAAACGGTAATGATGCCAAAAGTGGTTGGTATCATTACCTTTCCGCAAAAATCAAGTACACCGAATAAGCCACGAAAACTCGTACTAAAATGCATTATCTTGTATCTATGGCTCAAAAAGAAATCCCTGCAAATGTTAATTTGCAGGGATTTACTTCTTCTACAATTGCTTTATTGCGGAGAGACAGGTTACGGAGTTGCGATCTGCTATGATTTGATTATTAGCGATTTGCATGAGCAATTCGCGGGCGAGGTCACATCTCGGTGACAACGGTAATGACTACTCTCCGTCACAGATGTAGTCACCGTCCTCTATAAATCCTTTATTTAAGTCTTCTTTAGGGGTGTATTGCTCCGCTATTTTTCCCGTTGTAACTTGCTCTGTCCGTGTGCATACTTGCAGTGGTTACGACTTGCTTGGGTATACCGATTTGACTGTCAAAGAACTAATCTTTGCCTGCTAAGTTCGGTACTTAATTCGGATAATTCAAGTTATAATTAACTTTTAGTAGATGTGTTTGGGAGAATGTCTATTTCTTTTTTCTTGAATAGTGTTTATCCAATTCGGTCCATACATTACTACTATAGTAATAAGATTTCTGTGCTTTAGGATTATCTGGATATAATGTTAACTTATGGCATAGTTTATCATTCTTTTTGATTTCTTTTATCGCCACATAGAATGATTTGTCCTGTTTGAAGTTGTTATATCTTGTACGGCACATTTCAACCAATTTCTTAAACGTATAAGGAAATCGTCGCCTAATCTGCTCCTCACTGAGTTTTATTGGAATTCCATCTGGGCTATATGAAACGCCAATTGATTCAAAGGAATTACCTTTTTTAAAATCGACATCGATAGTAATGGCTATATCGAAGTCGCTGTCCTTTTCTTCTTGAGAAAGTTTCTCTTTTATTAGATTGATATAATTAGTAGTTTCTTTTGTCAATGTACCTTGAACTATTTTTTGTTCATCAATATACGCCAGAGGCATAAGGTATAAGTTGTAAGATGACAAGTCTATTTCTAATCCCCAGGATTTAACAATCCCAATATAATTTTTAATACAAGCAAAGCCTAATTCCTGGACTTGCTTTGTAATAGATGTATCATTGACAAAATGGATGGAGTTATCACGCAACTCAATTAAAGCTTCTATATTACCTCTTATATTAGCAGGCAAAAGATCTTTTTGATGCAACTTCTCAATTGCCGATGTAATTGAAATAGACTTGGCATTGCCGCTCCTATTTTTAACAGGTATTTTCCGTCTCTTGGACTTTGATCCATCTTTATTTATTTTTGCTTGCAACTCTAATATAGATCTTAGCTTATATTGATGTAATCGGAGTATATACGCTTTTAAAAGCAACTCCCATGCATTAATGGCTAATATGGCAAATGTTTCTTCCCTATAATGGAAATTAGGTTTGTTGTAAATTTCAATAGCAGACAATATGCTATTTATCGATTTATCGAGAAGACTACGGTATGTTTTGTTGATTTTCATTTATGCCAGAATCATATTAGACATACTTTTTCTCATAGATTTGTAGTTAGATATTCTTATTAGCTCTATCATACAGTATTTTCCCCTTTGATAAAAAGTATAAATTTATTTTATTTGCGCAAAATTAATCATTATTTCATCCAATCAATCCTTCTTAATGTAATAGTTCGCCATTGTATTATATTTTGATGGAATAGGCATGTCGTAGTTTAGCATGTCAAATAGTGGTAAAATTATTATTCCAATGTATAATAATATCGTCTAATTGCGCTGTAATACTTTCAAATGGACAATTTAGATCAAGTGTTGTAACACAAAAACTTTTACCTTTAATTTTAAACACTGCGTTGGGTGTTATATCTTCATCAGTTTTGGCATAAAGCAAGACGCCTGAAACATTTCCATTATTCCGAGTGTCCATATTCTCCACATATGTAAAGATCTGATATATGTTGTTTGAGTGGAACGTCTTTTTGTCAAATTGCCCAGTTTGCATTGTCTTACCATAATATTTTGCATCTATTATTAGTATCTTGTCTTTATGGCATATCATGACGTCCGATTTCATTGTGGGTAAGAATACGATATCTTCATCATTCGAATCCCATGAGATATGCGCTGCAGACACATGAAACATTGGGTAATGCCGCTTGTAATATTCAAGAATGAATCGTTCATATAATCGATGCATCTTTTGGTCGTCAATAATATTTGCAACTTGCATATGGCCATTCTCATCTTCGCATTGGAGCAAGCCCGTAATTAAGAGATAGCAAATATTGACAAGCATCTTGTAAGATGCGTTATTTCTATCATATCTGATATCGCTCCACCTGATTGTTCTTGGATTAATATCTGATACATCATGAAAATAAAACGCATTTCTACGCAAACTTTTTTGAATATTTGGATCGACCTCTTTGGCGTGTGTAGCGATTGTTAAAGTAGCCTTAATAATCTGATTTAAGAAAATGTCTGGAACGAACAGTTCATGCTCGCAAACTAATCTATGAGTGACCGTATATTGACTCTTTATCGACTCTGCCAGATTTATTTTTCCTACTGGAGATCCTGTATTCTCGATGGTCGGAATATAATCACTTCGAATTCCTTGTTTAATGAGTTGTGTTACACCCTTGTCAAGAATAGCTGAAAGAAGGTTGGTTGTATTCTCAAAACTTTCAGGAGATATATTCACGTAACCGCGTTCGCTTAATACACGGAATGCATAAGCGAGCATATGGTATATGTTTTTTATAGCAATCATTCTTTGCCCTTAAATGCGGACATTAGCTCTGTTGTCCATCTTTCAACTTTTGAGGGCTCATCATACCAGTATTCCTCCAACAGTGGGATGATTTCGTGTTTGACAATCGCTTTCAAGGTGTCATCTTTTGCATTGTCAACGCAAAAATAACTATGCCCAATTTTAAATCCGTGACCAAGATTACTATCTTGTTCTATCTCGTGATTGAGTGATTTAAGCTTATCAATGAGAGCTTCGGCCTTAGGATTATTTATTTTCTCGATTTGACGTGAGAAGGAGTCTAACTCAAACGCAGGCTCCATGGTAAAAAAGCCAAAGCGTCTCCGCAATGCATAATCAAGCATGGCAAGACTGCGATCTGCTGTATTCATCATGCCAATAATGTAAACATTGTCGGGGACATGGAATACCTCTTGTGTATATAGTAAAGTCGCCTTTTCGTTACGTTTAGTCGCTTCAATCAGCATCAAAAGTTCTCCAAAAATTCGGCTTAAATTACCACGGTTGATCTCATCGATAATAAAGAAATATAAATCATCTGTAGTCTCGGCTTTTTTGCAAAATTTATAGAATGGCCCATATTCGATCTTAAAACCTGTCTCGGTTGGCTTGTATCCGACAACAAAGTCTTCATATGAATAGCTTTGATGAAACTGAACAAATTCTATCTTGCTATCATCTTTTTGCTTGAGAAGCGAATAAGCCAAACGTTTGGCAATAAAACTTTTTCCAACCCCCGGTGCACCCTGAAGAATAATATTTTTTTTGCGCCCCAGGATCTCGACGATCTCATCGTATTTATCCTTTTCAATAAAAGCCTCTGCTAAAAAGTCCTCTTTGCTATATGGTTGCAATATTTCTTGTGCTGGGCTTTCTGTGGCATAATTTTCACTAACGTCGGAGACCATGGCCTCAATTGATTCTTGAGGCGAATAAGCAATAGAGTGCCCTTGAGTCCCATACGGCACATCAACTTCCACGTACATAGTGGTCACGCCTTTTATTTGAGACATGATCTGCGGAGGCATTAGACGGCTTAAGTCTGAATCAATATCCGGATCCATGTCCAGCATAGCTCTCATTAATGCTATGGCTTTATGTTCTTCGACCTCGGATAATGCTTGATTGGGCTCCCAGTTTACAATTGGTGCTATCCCAATGATTCCAAAGGTATCTTTATAATGAACTAAATCTTTTCGTTTGATAGACTTCGTGAGAAGCAACTTTATGTCTACTTGAATTCTATAATTGCGCCCTTCATAGCCAACATCGTATGGTTGACGTGAAATTATACCCATTCCCACCAGCCCGGGGTCCCAAGTAGGTCTATCTCCTCCCAGGACAATAAAAACGACCTGCCCAACTGTAAGGCTGTCTTTTAATACGTTGAGTCCACTAAATTCAATTGCAGATTCTCTGTTAAGGATTTTCTTAACGGTTTCTGCATCTTTAGTCTTAATACTGAAAAACAACATATGTCACTTGTGTATTTTATTCAATCCAATCTAATAATCAAGGCATCAAGCATAGTCTCATACTTACGTTGTACATGCAATGCCAAATATGGTGGCGATACCTCTATACCAACTTCTCAAATTCTAACATTCGGCGACTCATGTGGGTTAAATTGATGATGGTATCTTTTTGAAAAGAGGGCGTTTACGACTCAACTTCATTTCGTTCCAGATCATAATTATTAGACTTATACAAAGATATAGGTTTTTTTAATGGACGAGAGCTTTTTCTATCTATAAATTTTTCGTCAAGATATGTATTTTACTTATTTTTGTACAAATTTAATGGAAGTATTTCATGATATTTAGATTAGGAGAATTGTTTTGTGGGCCAGGTGGTATTGCTGTAGGGGCAAGCAATGCGATTATTGAGAATAAAGATTTTCGCATTGTCCATCAATGGGCAAATGATTATGATGCTAATACCTGCGATACATATAGGAAGAATATTTGTCCAGATGCTCCTGGTAGCGTATATCATGAGGATGTTCGGAAGCTCAATATGGATAAATTATCCGAGATTGATGCTTTGGCTTTTGGATTCCCTTGTAATGATTATAGCGTTGTTGGCGAGCAAAAGGGAATGGATGGCGTTTATGGGCCATTGTATTCATATGGGGTTAAGGCATTGAAAAAATTTAAGCCAATGTGGTTCTTGGCCGAGAATGTTGGCGGATTAAAAAATGCTAATGATGGTAAGGCTTTCTCAAAAATACTCACAGAATTAAGAGGGGCCGGATATGAGATAACGCCTCATTTATATAAGTTTGAAGAATATGGTATTCCTCAAGCCCGGCATCGAATCATCATAGTTGGTATACGAAAGGATATTCCTGTTACATTTCATGTACCTTCACCATCTCCCTATAAGGATATAGATAATTCATGTCGGACGGCTATAGAGCATCCTGCAATCGCAAAGGATGCACCCAACAATGAATTAACAAAACAGTCTCCTATTGTTGTTAAGCGGTTGCAACATATAAAGCCAGGACAGAACGCCTTTACTGCAGATTTGCCGAAAGAACTTCAATTGAATGTTCAGGGAGCGAGAATCAGTCAGATATACAAGCGGCTTGATCCTTCAAAACCCGCATACACTGTAACAGGTAGTGGAGGTGGTGGCACTCATATTTATCATTGGTCGGAACCAAGAGCATTAACAAATAGAGAACGCGCCAGATTACAGACATTTCCCGACTCATTTGAATTTATCGGAAGTAAAGAAAGTGTTCGCAAGCAAATAGGAATGGCCGTGCCGTGTAGAGGGGCTCAAATTATCTTTGAAGCAATACTAAAATCGTTTGCGGGGATTGCTTATGAAAGCATAGAACCTAATATTTATGAGTAAAAAATTTCCACCATTTAATGAGTTATTGGTTCGAGAGATTCTTCTCGAACCAATAACGGTAGGTGCTAATAAACTCATAATAATATCTGGTTATGTAAGCCATAATATAGCCTCGTGGCACATAAAAAGGATTAGCGAGGAAAAGTTACCTGCTATCAACATCTCTTTAACGGTGGGTATGTGTCAGCAAGGGGGTATTAGCCAAGATATTCATGATGGCTTGAAGGCTCTTATGTCGTTTCATGATGACAGCTACTCTTCCTTTGATTGTAAGTATATCTATAAAGGAGTTCCGGTCCATTCAAAAATATATATCTGGTTGAAAGATGATAAACCAATTAAGGCTTATTGTGGATCAGCAAATTATACATCGAAAGGATTTAGTTCCGCACAGCGAGAGTATGTAACTGAATGTGATCCATCGTCTGCATATAGCTATTATCTATCTCTTGAGGATGACTCTATAATTTGTAATCATGGAGAGATAGAGGAATATGTCCTTATCACCAAAAGTCAGCTGGATCAAGAAGAAGAAAATCATACGTTATCATCAAGAGAGCACAAAACCTTGTCTTTATTAACAAGGGACGGAGTTGTTGGTCATGGTTCTGGATTAAATTGGGGGCATCGTAGAAATGGAACTAAGCGAGAGCCTAATCAGGCGTATATTCCAGTCCCGGCAGATGTTGCACGATCTGGATTCTTCCCGTTGAACAAGACCCATTTCTCTGTAATGACTGATGATCATAAACAACTAATATTAAGAATAGAACAAGCTGGAGATAAGGCCTTGACAACGCCATTAAATAATTCTTTATTAGGGGAATATTTTCGCAATAGAATTGGTGTCGCGAATGGAGCATTTATAACCAAGAATGATTTAGAGCGGTATGGTCGAACAGATGTAACATTTTATAAAATAGATGACGAGCAATTTTATATGGACTTCTCTGTAAAGTAGGATTGATTTTTTAGATAATATCTGCAAACTATAACTTTTATTATGTGCAATCCCATCCTGTATATCAGAGTGGGATTGTTTTTATCTACTTACATAAACTACAGCTTATGAAAAAATTACATGATTGCCGTTTTATGCAAGCGGTTGTGAGCAAAGATCTGCAAGGGATGAGTTTGTCCGAGCTCGATGGTGCTTTCGTTACATTCCAGACTTTATTGCGGGAGTTTACCACAAGTGGGGTCGGCTACCTGGAGATTGATTTCCAGTTGCACGATCTGCACACACAGCTCTCTTGGGCCCTGCGCAAAAAAAAATGAAACGTTGCGGTCATTGATCCATCGTTGCCGCACCAACATCACCACTCTGATAGACCAGAACGAGAAGCGACTCACCTTCCCGGAACTCTTCACCCCTGTCCTGCCCGGTGAAAATTCTCCTTTTCACTGGAATCTTGATAAATTTACCAAACGCGACCTGCTTGAACTTCTCACAGCATTGTGCCGTGCAGAGGCTATTGTTGATGATCGAGGCAAACCTGCGGCCTATGCCCGCGTAGTATCATCTGTAGCCGAGAGACTGCATCTTTCCATTTCAGAATCGAGTGCCTATAACGAGCGGGATACTATTCTCAACATCAAACGTAATCCTGCGGCCTTTATCTCGCACCTTGTGACCTGCCTGACTGGAAGTCTTAAAATTTAGTTGCTGATTTACAGCGATGTGAGAACTTTATTGCAGGGAGTTCAGCCTGGACTCCCTGCACTTTCTGTTTTTATTGTTCGGAATTTTGTTCCGGGAATAAAACAGCGATGCTATGAAGTATATTGATATCCTCAATAAGATTCAGACGGAGTTGCTGTCGTTGCAAAGTAGCCTGAATGAACTCCGTTGTCTGGATGGGTCTTCTACTTGTGATGTCTACATCACGCGGCAGGAGGCCGCCGATATGTTGGGCAAGGGCCTTCGGCAACTTGATAGGGACTGTATCAAGTACAACATCGAGCGCAAGAGGTGTAATAACGGCATTCGTATCAGCAAGCGCGATATCATGCGACATATGGGGTACGCCCTGGAGCCGGGTGAATCTTCCGTGGAATCCGTGACGGGTGATAATGCCACAGAATTCGACCGTATACTGCGCCAGTATAACCGGTTGAAGCGATGAACTATCTGACGGAAATAAAACTCTTCTACGATTGGTTGGAGGCCAATCCGCTTCCAGCCTCGGCCATTTCGTTGTGGCATGCTCTGATGTCCATCTCCAATCGAAGTGGCTGGCGTCCGGCCATAAAAGTTCCCTATTCTCTATTGGAACTTCGCACCGGATTGTCTCGTACCACAATCTACCGTGAGAGGGAGCGGTTGCGCAAAATGGGGCGTATAGCCTTTCGGTCTCACGGGGGCAATACTTGCTGTACCTATCGGCTCATTGCATTGGAGAGTCCTCCTGTATTTCAAATTGAAACGGACTCTGCAACACAATCTGCAACACAGTTTGCAATACAATGTGAAACACAGCAGGGTACAAATGGGGATTTTGTGTTGCAGACTGCGTTTCAAAATGAACACATATATAGACTAAACAGAGATATTATAAAAGAAAAAATCAAGAAAAAAGAAAAGCTGACGGCTACGTCGCAAGAGAGAAAAAGTTGCGCCAAAAAGAGAGAAGGCCAACGATTCAATCAGGGGCAGTTCCTGGATTCTCTTGATGAGCCGTGGCGTGCGGTGCTGGCGACCTGGTTTGAATACAAGCGACTGCGGCATGAGAGCTATCGCAGTGAGATGGGCGCAAAAAAATGCCTCACTCTGCTTCGTCGGCTCTCGGAGGATGATGCCGTTCTTGCCGCCGCCATTGTCGATCAAAGTATGGCGAATAACTGGGCCGGATTGTTCTCGTTGCGTCATACGACACAACAATGCGGCCGACAATACGGACAACGTATCGGGCAGATTATGCAGAGCAAGGATGAGCAACGGCGACAACATTACATCGACAAACTGCGAGATGCAGGCAAAACGGATACTGAAACCAATCGATAGATATTATGGCAAACAACATTTCTCAACTGATTTCGCAGATGACCCGCGAGGGCGTGCTCGATCATCGCGAAATATGGTCGTGGTCCTGGGGAGACAGGGCGACCTGCAATCAACTTTTTCGGGCAATTTTCCGCTCCGTGGACTCCACTTTCGAGCAATATCACCATTTGCCCGAATATGAAGATATTATTGCGTGGATGATCTCTACGCAGGATAAAGGCCTGCTTCTGATGGGCGATTGCGGACGGGGCAAGAGCGTAATTCTGAACGGGGTTCTCCCGGTACTGTTCCGTATGAAGAACCGCGTATTGCAGCCCGTCCATGCGCAGGATATGGGCAGGGAGATTCCCGATCAGCAAACGTTTCACAGCCACCGGCCGTGGCTTTACATTGATCGGTTGTTGCATTCATCGTTCCCGGCTATCGATGAGTTGGGTGTCGAGCCGATGCTCAATGATTATGGCGAACGATATGAGGGTTTCAATCTGGTGCTTAATGCGGCCGAGCGCTATCATCGTCCGGTCTTTATCACTACGAACCTCTGTGAAGAACAGATTTACAACCGCTATGGCGAGCGCACGATGGATCGCCTGGCGCATCTGTGTCGAAGTGTCCATTTCAGCGGCGAGAGCCTGCGTAAATGATCAGTATGTTATGAATGAGATATCCATCCAAATCGTGTCCCTCTGCTACAATTATGCGCAGAGCCGATTCCAGACCATCATTCCGCCATCCACGGATACACCATTGGGCTATGAACTTATCGCGGAGCAGATTGACAGGCGCGATGCCGAGATTTTTCTGCAACGTCTGCACCGCAAGTATGTGCGCGGACGAAAGAGCGGACGCTATCCTGCGGCAAGTATTGTTCGCCTGGAGTTGCAACTGTTCATCGAACTGAAGGACTATAAACAACGCCTGGTATGAAAGAGTATCGAGTAATCTTCTGCTTGACCAATGGCAAGCGCAAATATGCCACACACAATGGCGAGATCCTGTTATGGGATGACTACGATCTACTTGCCTTGCGCCGTAACCTTCTGGATTATGAGCAGTTCGCTTTTACGGACGACTTTGCCTATTTCGATTTTTCGGCAGAGGCACTGCGAGAGCGTTTCCCCGAAGCTGGAATTCTGCGGGTGAAAGGCTTCCGCACGGAAGATCCGTCATTACCTGTTAACCCCGATATAATACGCTGATGCCACGTTTGAAACGAAACACACCACGGCCGTGGCTTCCCCTACGAAAGCCTTATGAGGGATATCGCCATCACAATACGTCCTTCTATCAATCTGTAGCATGGCGGAAGCTACGTCTTGTGCAGTTGCAGAAACACCCGCTTTGCGAGGAGTGTCTGCGTCAGGGACGTCACACCCCGGCACAGATGGTCGACCACATCATTCCGATCAATAAGGGCGGAGCTCCGCTGGATATTGAGAATCTGCAATCGTTATGCAACAGATGTCACAGCCGTAAATCTGCACGGGATAAATAGTTATTAACCATTAAATTGTATTGCCTATGAAGTAAATCTTTCCGGAGGAGTGCGGATGGTGGTTTGCAATCAGTCCTTAATGGCATGTGGCATCTGCATTCCTCCCATTTTTACATCAGGCAAAGAAGATGAGAACAACGCTATCGTTAAATCAAATCATCGAAGAGTGGATCGCCTCGCTCGATGGTCTTCCTTCAACGCAGACCGACTATCGCCGTAAAATACGGCTGTGGTTCCGGTGGCTTGTTGCGCAGGGTAAGGATCCCCGGGAGCCGAGACGTGATGATATCCTCGCTTTCAGGCAACAGTTACTTTATGAGGGCAAGAGCCGTTACACGTATTTCAGCTACATCACAGTCGTGCGGCTCTTCTATCGCTACTGTGCCAAGCGGCATTATTGCGAAGATATCGGAGAGGGCATTCGTTCAAGCATCCGTTCGCGCGAACACTACAAGTACCCGCTCTCGGCATTTCAGGCGCAACAACTCCTGGAGAGCATCTCCACGGAGAGTATCGTGGGCAAGCGCGACAAACTCATCGTCGCACTGATGCTCCTGAATGGCTTGCGGTCGTGCGAGGTGTGCCGGATCAATATTGAAGACGTTGCACGTGACGGAGATCGCACATTGCTTCGCATACAGCGCAAAGGTCACCTTGACAAACATGATGTGGTGGCACTCCCCGAATTCACCGCAACACTCTATGAGGAGTATCTTGCCGAACGGGATTTTCGATGGGGAGATGCTTTGATTGTCAATCACTGCAAAGGTCGGAGTTCAACACGTCTTACTACGCAGTCCATCTCGCACCTGGTAAAGCAACGTTTGCGAGCCATTGGCATCAATGATCCGAAGATAACGGCCCATTCGCTTCGTCATACTTGCGGGAGTCTGCTCGTTGAGAGCGGCATGGATATCGAGCTTATCAGGGATCTGCTCGGACATACCTCCTCGGCAACTACACGCATCTATATCGACATGGCGCAGAAGCGTCGTCTGCTGGATCAGAACCCCAGCCGGATAATCGAAGCAATGGTAACCAAACCCCGGGAACATTAAAGAGTTGATAACCAGTTTAATGAAGGTGTGATTAATTGCAGTGTTAAGGATTTGAATGACAAAGTGTTTGAATTTTGGGAATGACCCGCCAAAATCGCCGTAACTCTTTGATAAATCATCGCGGAAATGGTGCAATTAACTACACATCGTGTATGGGGATAGGGGGTCATATTCCTTCACACCCTGCCAAACCCAATCGCGCCCCAAGTCGAGAAGACGCGCGTGCAAAATTGAGAGTAAGCGAATACAAAATGAGCTTACTCAGACTCTGTCGTACGAGAGTTATTGAAGGCCCACAAAGTGGGATTAAGATCGATAAAACCTGAAACCTATGAAAGGACGCAAGAAAATACCCGATTCCTTGAAAACCCTGCGGGGAACAGACCAGCCGTGCCGGATGAGTAACAGCGTGGCGATTCCACCGACCACTGCGGTTGTGGCTCTGCCACGTACAGGGTTAAAGGGCACCGCGAAGAAGATATTTGCCGTTGTTGCCACGGAGCTTATCCACAAAGGCCTGCTGGATGTTACAGGTGTGGATCTGGTTGTGGCGTATGCCCGCGAGATGGCGTTGTATCACGACTTGATGCGCGATGTCGAGCGCAAGGGTGCAACCGTCGAGGTAGAGACCAAGAACGGCTCGGCAACCATCATCAACCCCAAGCGCAAGGCTGCCGAGGGTGCATTGGCGGCTGCACGGTCGCTGGCTGCGGAGTTCGGAATGACTCCATCGAGTCGTAATCGTGTCGCAGCACTTCTCGCGAACAACACCCCCAAGAATGACTTTGCGGAATTTGAAGAGATAACAGTGACAGGAGATGAGTAAAGAGAAGCAGAAACTACATCTGGCCGAGGAGTACGCCCGGAGGGTACGTTCAGGAGAGATTCTGGCGTGTGAATATGTTCGTTTGGCTGTCGGTCGATATTACCGCGACCTGGATATGGCTCTCGACAGAGGTTGGTTTTTTGATCGCAGAGAAGCGATTCGTGCCATCCACTTCATCGAATGCCTGAAGCATACCAAAGGCAAGTGGGCCGGTAGCCGTTTTCGTCTTGAGCCGTGGCAACAATTTGTGGTGTGGAATATTTTTGGCTGGAAACATGCCGATGGGACACGCCGTTTCCGTTACACCTACATTGAGATTGCCCGCAAGAACGGCAAGACCGCTCTTGCGGCAGGCATCGCCCTCTATATGCTCTTTGCCGATGGGGAGTCGCGTCCGGAGGTCTATTCCGCTGCAACGATCAAAGACCAGGCGAAGATCTGCTTCTCGGATGCCGTGGCTATTGTCAAGGCTACCGATTTGAAGAACTACCTCACACCTTTTCGCAACTCGATCGTCTACGACCTGAAAGGAGGCACGATGAAACCGCTCTCTTCGGATTACGGCACGCACGATGGCTTGAATCCGAGTTGTGCCATTATCGATGAGTTCCATGCACATAAGGATTCGGGAATGTTCGATGTCCTCAAGTCTGCTTTTGGAGCTCGCCGCCAGCCGTTGATGTTTATCATTACCACGGCAGGTTTCAACAAAGCGGGGGCTTGCTATGCCTATCGGGATAATGTCATCAAGGTGTTGCGTGGAGTGAACGAGGACGACTCGCTCTTCGGTATCATCTATACCCAGGACTCAAAAGAGGAGTGGGACGACCCGAAGATGTGGAGCAAGTCCAATCCCAATCTCGGGGTGTCGCTCTCTTCAGACTACCTCGCCGATCAGGTCAAGGATGCGAAGAATCGCCCCGAAGCCGTACGCAATGTGCTGACCAAGAACTTCAACCTGTGGGTAGATGCCGAGCGGATATGGATTCTGGACGAGAAGTGGATGGAATGCATCGGCACGACTCCTCGCGAGGAGTTGAAGGGCTGTGCCTGCTGGGGAGGCCTCGATCTCTCGAACGTCTCGGACATTACGGCTTACGTTCTGTTGTTTCACGAGAACGACCACTTCCAGCTGTTGCCATACTTTTGGATTCCGGAGGAGAAGATGCAGGAGAAGATCCGCAAGGAGAACATCAACTATGAGCGATGGGTGGCCGAGGGATACGTTACTGTTACACCGGGGAATGTCATCGACTACGATTTTGTCAAGGCGGATATCCTGCGTATTGTTGCGGACTACGATTTGCAGGCTTCAGCGTATGACCGATGGAACTCCTCGCAGACAATTATCGATCTGCAGAACGAAGGTATGGTGTGTAACCCGTTCGGGCAGGGTTACGGCTCAATGTCCGCTCCCACAAAAGAGTTTGAGAAGATGGTTCTCACGGGGAAGATCGAACATTTCGGCAATCCGGTGTTGCGATGGATGCTCGCTTCGACCGTAGTGATGACCGATCCGGCCGGCAATATCAAACCCGACAAGGCCAAGTCAATGCAGAAGATCGATGGTATCGTAGCTTCGATTATGGCTTTGGGGGAGTGGATGACAGCTCAGGCTTCCGAAGACGAAAATCCCTATAATCAACGCGGGTTGTTGCAACTATGAGTCGTCGAAGGAGAAATACTGCACACCAGCTGGCTCTGCGGGCCGATATGGAGCAACGGCTTGAAAGTCTTGCTCCTCTCTCGTCGGAACACCGAGAACTGCTCTCTACCGATGGTTTTATCCGGTATTATCGCCGAATGTGTGATCTCTATCCAACGCAGGTCGAGGCGTATGAACGTTTGGAAGAGTACTATCAAAACATCTTCGGCTCACGCCGCTATGCCGACATCCGTTCGTTGCACCTGGCAATCAGCCGTCGTCGGCGCAAGGAATTCTTATAACTGAACATTGTTCATCTGTTAAAGTCAGTAGTCGCTTTATGTTTGCATCGTACATAGATGCAAATAACGGTGTCAAGCTGGCTTTCATATCTCTTCTCTCGCACGCGCTCCGCCAGGAGCCGGAGGGAGAGCCGCGTATCGTCTTCAGAGTTTGAACAGGCGGTCAATGCGGCTCTCCTCTCCGACACCGTTTCCGACAATACGGCGCAACGTTACATATCCGAGGAGGGCTCGCTCAATCTTTCGGCCGTGTGGGCTTGTGTGCGCATCCTTTCCGAAACCGTGGGAACATTGCCCGTTCATCTCTACCAACGTACGTCACAAGGTCGCGAGAAGGCGTATTCTCATCCCGTTCATCTTCTGCTTCAGCGTCCCAATTCGTATACCGGTCGTTTCGCATTGATGCACCATCTGATGGTGTCGTGTACGTTGTGGGGCAATGGGTATGCTCGCATCTATCGCGATAAATTCTACCGTCCCGTGCGCCTGCAACTGCAGCATCCGGCCGAGATCGAGCCTCTTCTGAGTGCCGATGATGTGCTTTATTACCGCACTTCTTCGGGAGAAATGCTCTCTTCGGATGATGTTATCCACCTGCGGGGACTCTCGACCAACGGCTATAAAGGTAAGAGCCCCATTGCCGTACATCGTGACAACCTCTATCTTTCGCAGGCTGCGCAGGAGTACGGTGAACGCTTCTTCAATCAGGGAGGCAATATGTCGGGCGTGTTCAAGTACCCTTCGACCTTGAAACCGGAAGCATACCAGCGACTCAAGCGCGACCTCATAGCCCAAAGCTCGGGACTGCACAATTCGCATGTCCCGCTGCTCCTGGAGGGAGGTATGACCTATGAGCGGATCTCCATTCCACCCGAAGATGCGCAGTTCATTGCTACGCGCAAGTTTCAGAAGACCGAGATCGCTACCATCTATGGAGTGCCACCGCATATGATTGCCGATCTGGAGCGCGCTACGAACAACAACATCGAGCATCAGGGAATGGAATTCGTCCAATACTGCCTGATGCCCTATCTTGTACGTCTGGAGGAGGAGTTCAACCGCAAATTGTTGCGCGAAGATGAAGCCGGGTCGTTTTATTTCCTCTTTGGCCTGAACGGTCTGTTGCGGGGAGATGCCAAAACACGGTCGGAGTTCTACAAAAACATGAATATGGTGGGTGCGATGTCTGCCAATGAGATCCGCTCGCTTGAAGATATGAATACCTACGATGGAGGTGATGAGTACTTTGTGCAGGCGAATATGCAGCCAGTGCGCACGGCATTGGCATTATCCTCCGGAGAGCAGAATCAAGGAAAAACAGATGCCGATAATGACACAGATAAAGGAAATAAGGTCGAATGAGCCTGTGGAGGTGCGTTGTGCACTCTCTGATGTGCGCATCGAGCAACGCAGTGAACCGGCTGCCGGCCGAACGATTGTCGGCTATGCCGTCAAGTTTGAGTGCTGGAGTGAGCCGATTATGGGGTGGTTTCGGGAGCGTATAGCGCGTGAGGCCTTTTCGGGATGTGATATCAGCGATGTGGTGATGTGTTACAATCACAATGCAGAGAGTATCCTGGCCCGCACCTCCAGCGGTACACTCACCCTCTCTACGGATGAGGTAGGCCTGCGGTTCTCGTTTGAAGCTCCCAACACCTCTCTGGGCAATGATATGGTGGAGTTGGTGCAACGTGGTGACATTGCCAGATGCTCCTTCAAATTTACGGTCGATGCGGATGAGTGGCGATACGCAGACAAGGAGAATGGGCTGGAATATGATGAACGGACAGTGCGCCATATCTCCAAACTTTACGATGTATCGCTTGTAGTCTATCCGGCCTATCCCGATACGGAGGCGAGTCTTCGTCACCTTGAGGAGCGTAAGGCCCAATGGCAACGTTGTGCGTCCTCCGCGAAGTACGATTCTGTAAGCCGCGAACGGCTGACCATGCAACTTAAACTCAAAAACTGAAATATGGGAAAACTCAAACAACTCAAGGAACAGCGCGCCACAATCTTTTCGCAGATTGATGAGTTGCGCAAGGCAACCGATGGCCGGGAGATGAACGCAGAGGAGCGTCAGAGGTGGGATGCCCTTATTGCGGACTATGATCGTGCGGACCAGGCTGTCGAGACGGAAGAGCGGTTCGTCGATATCGAACGCAGGCAGGTCGAAGCACACCATCATCGTGTCCAGGGTACAACCAATGATCAGAAAGAGGCAGAGTATCGGTCGGCTTTCACTGACTACCTGTTGCACGGTGTGACGGGTATCTCGGCAGAGAGTCGTACTGCCATTGAAGCTCGAGCCGGGATCTCCGGACTCTCGGGCGGTGTCATTATTCCCCGGAGCCTGGCCTCTTCCATTGAGGTTGCCCTGAAAAGCTATGGAGGTATGTTCGAAGCCGGCCAGATCTTCACGACCTCCAAGGGTGATGACCTGACCCTGCCGACCATTGATGACACGTCTGCCAAGGCGACCATCGTTGCCGAGTACCAGCAGTCTACGAAACGTGCGCCCTCCTTTGGTTCGGTACTCTTGAAGGCTCACACCTACCGCACGCCAATCATCCCGGTATCGTTGGAGTTGCTGCAAGACTCCGCCTTTGATCTGGACTCGCTTCTCAGCGGTCTTCTTGCCGAGTCGTTCGGGCGTGGTATCAACGAGCATCTGACCACCGGGTCCGGCTCATCGCAACCCAAGGGAATCGTCACTGCCGCCACGGAGTGTACAACAAAAGCCGCCGCAACCTCCATCACGCTCGACAACCTTATCGACCTTATTCGGTCGGTGGATGCGGCATATGCGCAAAAAGGGAAATTCATGCTCAACCGCAATACGCTGTGGGAGCTCGCAAAAGTCAAGGATAACAACGGCAACTACATCTGGCAGGAAGGAGCCAGGGAGGGAACACCGGCCATGCTGTTCGGCAAGAGTTACATCCTGAACGATGATATGGCCGACATCGGAGCAGGTGCCGCCTCGGTACTCTTCGGAGACTTTTCGAAGTACAAGATTCGTATGGTGCAGAACTTCAAGGTTGTGCGGCTGAATGAGTTGCTGGCGGAATACCTCTCCATCGGGCTGTTTGGGTTTGCCCGCGTAGACGGCACCTTACTCGATGCGGGTACACATCCTGTCAAGAAACTTATTCACGCTACGGCCTAATCAGCGGAGTTATGTCAGTTCCCGTGTCATTGGAACTTGCCAAGGCGCACCTGCGCATCGGAGACGATGAGTCGATGGATCGGCTTGTCGAGGAGTATCTGGAGATGGCTTTCGCCATAGCCGAGGATTATACGAATCGGAAACTCACGCAGGAGTTTTCTGCTGAAAGTCTCCCTGCTTCCATCCGAGCGGCCGTTCTTCTGACACTGGGAACTCTTTTCGATAATGAGAGCGATGTGCTGGTAGGACGTTCTGCAACCACGTTGCCGCTTACGGCCGAGAAACTGTTGCAACCCTGGCGTGTACACCCTTATTCCTCGGATAAAGATGTTTGATACGCGCATTGAAATCCTGGAATATCGTCAGATGCGCGATGAATACAACGATCGCACTCAGGAGCTGATGCGTGTCGCCGTATGCTATGCACAGAGGACAGAATCCGGAGGCCGTGAGAACCTTTATGCCGGCCGTATAGTGCATGAGAACGAGGTGGTCTACACCATTCGTTATCGGGAGGGACTGCGTGCGGGTATGATTGTAAACGATGGAGGAGCACAACATCGGATAACATCCATACACGCGGAGGGTCGTCGTTGGCGGTTGCATCTGAAAACAATGAAGAGTGATGCTGAAAGTTAAAGTCGAGGGTTATGCCGAAGCCAAACGTATTCTGGACGAACTGCCCAATACAATGCAGAAAAGCATGCTGTTGGCGGCTTTGCGAACCTCTGCACGACCGATGCTTCAGACGGCCAAAAACAGAGTTCCAGTGCGTAGCGGCAGGTTGCGCAAGCAACTACGCATCGTACGTTTCAAGGACAGAACAGCCCCCAAGTCAGAAGTAGATATTGCCGTAAAACCAGTATTTGAGCGCACAAAAAAGAAGGGTGCGGTAAATCAGTACTACGGCAAATTCATCCACGAAGGAACTGCAGATCCCCGCATACCCCGCAAGAAAGGGAAGCATCTGCTGGTCTTCACTAACGAGCAGGGTGAGAAGGTCTTTGTCCGAAGTGTGAAAGGCATCAAGCCCACACCTTACCTGGAGCAGGCCTATACGGCGAACTCACAACGTCTGATTGTTTCGTTTGGTGATAACCTCGCACGGGCAGTCGAGAAGTTTATCAATAAAAACTTCAAACGGGTTGTCAAATGACAGATTTCAAAATCGAAATACTCCACTTGTTGGAGACGGCTCTACCGGAGATGGAACAACGCATCCAGGCTGGAGCGGTGGATGAACGTACAGCCACGCCCTTTGCCGTCTATACCGTGCCGGAGGAGACACCCGTGCGTACGCTATCGGGGATTGCGGGTTATGTAACCACATTTGAGATTACCTTCTACGACAATCGTTACGCTTCGGTTGAGCAGTTGCGACATCGTGCCATTGCAGCACTGGAAGGCGCGAAGATAGATGGCAAATATTGTCGCTATAAGTCCAGCAGTACGGAGTATTTCCCTGACTGCGATTTACATAGTGTAACGCTCCTTTTCAGAATTGTATAAACCAATAAAAACAATAGAATTATGCCGGAATCTACATCCAAACGGGTAGTACAGGGAGAGGATATCATTATCCTCATTGACGATAAGCCTACGCTGCACGCCACAACTCATTCGTTGAAAGTCGATCTTGAGCTCAAAGATCTCCGTACCAAGGATACCAAGGGGAAAGAAAAGTACCCTGGCGACATCACCTGGTCAGTAGACGGGGATGGGTTGGTGGTCATCGACCCTACAATCGCTACATCGCACACATCGGAGGATGTCCTTGCGCTGGTGCTCGCCAAGAAACTCGTCAAGGTCGTGCTCAAATCGCCTGTATCGGGCCTGACTAAGACCTACTCGGGAGAGGGATATATCACCTCTTTTTCTCTCTCAACTCCCGCCGGGGACAATTCGACCTACAACTTCTCACTCTCGGGCAGCGGGGATCTGACCCCGGCCACCAATAGCGAACAGGAATGAAAGAGATCCTTATCAAAGGTGTTGCAACACCTGTCAATTTCTCGTTGCGGGTGATTAACAATTTCGCTCGCAAACATGGTATGGAGTTCCAGTCCGCAATGGAGGGCGGAAACAATATGGGGTTTGCCTTGCTCGATCATCTGGCTTCGCTTACAATGGAGGCCTTGAACGAGGGCGCACGCCGTTCTGGACTCACCACGCGATATACGGAAGATGAGGTTTGGGATATGCTGGATGATGAACCCGCACTCATCCCGAGACTCTATGAGCTCTTTGCGGAGAGCATAACCCCCTTGACCGACCGATTGGGAGATATTCTCCCGGCGGAACAGTGAAGAGGTGAAGAGTCCCATCCTGCGACCTATGAGCGATGGTACGCCATAGGAGTCGGACAAATGGGACTGCATCCCGATGTATTCGAATCCTTGACACCGGCTGAGTTTTCATATGCCTGGTTGGGCTGGGCCAAACGGGAACGCGATCGCGAGCGTCAGGACTGGGAGCGAGAGCGGTGGTCGGTGTGGGTACTGACGAGTATCCAGCTGGAGCGCAAAGACCGGAAACCGATGGTGGAGATGTTCCCGATGCCATGGGATAATGTCCCCTCCAACAATATGATGACTCTTGAAGAGCGGCAGAAACGAGTAAAGCAGATGATGCAATGTGTGAAAAAATAATCCTTATTCTTGCGATTGTTCTAATGTCCGGGTGTTCGCCCCTGCGCAATGTGCAGACGCACCAGCATACAACAATGGAAATCTCGGACTCGACTCTTGTGCGTCTTATCCATGAGCAGATGGAACATATGACGGCAACGCTCCATCAGACGATCATCGAGTATTCAGACTTTCCACGACCGCAGTTGCCGCCCACCGATACGCTTGTTGCCAAAGACCTGATGCCCGAAGTGTCGGTGTCGCATCCGACCCCCAGGCGCATTATTCACACCAAGATTGAAACTGCTCTTGATCGAACGACTCATACGGACAGCATTTCGCGAAGCCGTATCAATACAGCAGCGCGTAGCGAGGAGCAGTCGCAAGTCGATGAGAGCCCCAACACTGCAGGGATGCTTTGGCTTAAGTGGCTTGCAGTTTCACTTGTGGCGTTGTTGCTGTTGCTGTTAATCCTGAAATTGAAGTTTTAGATGAAGACTCCCATATCTTACTATGGAGGGAAGCAGACTCTCCTGAAGCATATTCTGCCGCTTATTCCCGACCACTCGTTATATACCGAGGCCTTTTGTGGCGGATGTGCCGTGCTCTTTGCCAAGCCTCCGGCAGACTGTGAGGTGATCAATGACACCAACACCGAGTTGGTGAATTTTTACCGTGTGGCGCAACAGAAGTATGCGGCACTCAAAGAGATGATCGATTCTACGCTTCATAGCCGCGAAATCCATGCACACGCCAAACACATCAATCAACATCCGATGTTCTTCACGCCCGTGGAACGGGCCTGGGCCGTATGGGTATGTTCGAAGTTGGGTTTTGCAAGTATGCTTGACGGTACATTCGGATACGACCGAACCGGCACGACCTCACAGAAATTGCGCAATGCCAAAGATGCCTTTACCGAGGAGTTGTGTTCGCGCCTGGAGAATGTGACCGTTGAATGCGAGGATGGCACGAATCTTATCCGCCGTTATGATTGCGATCGGGCATTCCATTTTGTCGATCCTCCCTATGTGGGAAGTGATTGCGGGCATTACAATGGCACGTTCAACGAGGAGGATTTTCAACACTTGCTCGACACGCTTGCAAAGGTCAAGGGAAAGTTTATGCTGACGATGTTCCCTCATCGGCTCATTGAGCAGTATGTCCGGGAATGCGGTTGGCATATCCACCGTATCGAGCGAACCATTACTGCATCGAAAGTCTCGCGTCGCCGTCAGGAGGAGTGGATAACAACAAACTATTGACACTATGGCCACAAAGATGACTCATGCATCACTCTTCAGTGGTATAGGTGGCTTTGAAGTCGCTGCCGATTGGGCAGGCTTTGAGAATCTATTCAATTGTGAGATTGATCCATTCTGCCGTGCGGTACTTCACTACCATTACCCCAATGCCATACAATATGTTGATATCAGAAATACAGACTTTATTCCTTGGAGAGGACGCATCGATGTCCTCACCGGAGGTTTCCCTTGCCAGCCATTCAGCATTGCAGGCAAGAGAAAAGGGACGGAAGATAACCGATATCTCTGGCCGCAAATGCTTAGAGCAATACATGAGATACGTCCCGGCTGGGTCGTGGGCGAGAATGTTCTCGGAATTGTTAATTGGTCGCAAGGACTGGTATTCGAGCAGGTGTGTGCTGATTTGGAAATTGAAGGCTACGAAGTACAACCGTATATACTTCCAGCTTGCGGTGTCGACGCACCGCATCAACGATACCGAACCTGGTTTGTTGCACACCTCTGTAGCAATACAAAACGGGAAGGAGATAGAGGATCTCACCAAACCGGGGTCTCGCAAAGTATTATTGCCGACTCCGACAACGTGCGATGCACAGAACTCATCGATGCCGCCTTCACAAATCAGGCGCAACAATCTTGCAGGGGCGTATCTACGGGGAATGTTGCCGACACCAACGGCAAGCGATGCAACAATGGGCAGCATAATAGGAGTAAACGACCGCTACATAGTCAATGTGTCGGGACTTCTGAGGAAAATCAGCGGCCGAGGGACAGAAGGAGGTGTAAGTTTGGGTCGATTGAGTGCAATGGATTTACTTCCAGCCCCTCGGGAACAGGAAACAGCGAATTGTCATATGCTCGGGAACAACGACGACTCGACAACTCATATCAAATGTTACACACCATACCAGGCTGGGACAATTTCCCGACTCAATCCCCTGTATGTAGAGGAGATGATGGGTTTTCCGAATGGTTGGATCCTGCGGCCGTTTTTAAAGGTTGCACCGGGCGCAAGCATCGAGGAGATGTAGCCGTGCGTTGGCGCACGCAGGCGATCAAATGCTACGGCAATGCCATTGTCCCGCAGGTCTTCTATCGCATCATATCAACTATCCGGGAAATTGAGAGATTGGAAAAGTCCGATAACTTTGCCTATAATCTGTAAATGATTGCCAATAAGGGGAATAAGTAGCGTATTAACTTGCGTGTCTCAAAAGGTGATGTTATGTTTGTGGTGCATCAAATGATTAAAGCATAGTGAGTTATGAAAATTACGATTACCAAATCCGGCACTTATACAATCAGTGGAATAACTCCGCATCAGTTACAAGCAATGGAGGCGATACTCGGGGTAGCTAATGAGCGTTGTTTCGATGAGCCGGAAGACGATGGTTGCTATTATAGTAACGATGATTTCGTGTGCTGTCTTTATGAAGAAGAGCGTACGGCTTTGAAGCAGATCTGTGACATATTCGATAACAGTATAGGTCGCTGGAAGTAAAATGCATTTAGAGATGGTGACGCATATACATCACAAGATCGACCGCCTTGAGGCTGAGTTCGAAAGGAATCGTGAGGAGATGACCTCCCTGCGTGCCAGGATGCAAAGTTGCACAAGACGTTATGATGAACTTCTTGCGGCCAACAAAAGGATTAATGATGAGATTCGCGCTGCGCTTGCGG
>CALUKI010000031.1 GCA_944321175.1 uncultured Alistipes sp. | reverse complement strand
AATACGATGCCAATGGCAATATGACACAAGATGGGACGAATTATTTTGTTGTCTCCTATAATTTTCTTAACTTGCCTACATACATGGATACCTATGCCGATTACTCGAATTATTACGGGTATTTGGCAGATGGCACGAAGGTGCAGCATGACGCATGGGATGGACGTCAACATGTATATTATGGTTCTTTGGTATATGATGATGGGACATTCGAGAGTGCTTCGTTTGGCGGCGGACGTATTGTCGGGACAGACAACGGTTCGGAGGTGCACTATTTCCTGACGGATCATATCGGCAGCACGCGGGTTGTGGCGAGGGTGACGCCTACAGGCCGCGAAGACCTCGACCGTAAGGATTACTATCCTTTTGGGAAGGAGTGGGCGCAATCGGATATGCCGACGAGTGATAACCGCTATCAGTTCTCCGGCAAGGAAGATCAGGCATTTGTGGGTCTGCCGTTCTCGGACTACGGGGTCCGCATGTATGATCCCGAACGGGTGCGCTGGTTGACGCAGGATCCGCTTATGGAAAAGTACTATTCCATCGGGCAGTACAACTACTGTGCAGGAAATCCAATTGCTCGGGTTGATATTAAAGGTGCAATATGGGTCGATACGAATGGCAATAAAGTATGGAATGGAACGGGCTGGACGGAATATGCTACTCCAGAATATCGAGAGTTAGGTAATACTTTACGATCTACACCAACAGGAGTCCAACAGTTTGAGAAGTTGGAATCTAATCCTGCTGAAATAAAAGTCATCATCAATAATACTGAAATGCCTTCAAAATATGGACAAATGAATGCGCTAAATCACGCAACACGTAATAAAAATACAGGTGTTAGCAGGCTTAATTCTGGAGCTGAGATTGTTATATATAAATTAAATGCCGAGAAACGAGCGCAAAATTCCGAAGGAAAATTAACAACAGTTGAAGCCATGGCTGTCAATTTTGGGCATGAGATAGAACATACTACAGATGAAAGTGTAACATTAAATGCGAATCAAGCCTCGGTAGAAGAGAGAGAAAAGAAGCCGAATGCTATTTCAAATCAATTAATAAAAGAATATGAGCGCCAGAAGCCTATTGTAGATAATCCCGATAATATTTTCTAAAGTTATAGCATATGAAAAGAAATTTTATATTTATATATCTATTGTTTCTCCTGTTAATTATTCCGCTTTTTGTACAGGCCCAAAAATTACCAGGAGAAGACAGTACGATTCGGAAAAACCTAAGTACATACTTGCGACAAATTCAAGACACAGGCAGTACGGCATGTGATACGCTTAACCTGAAAGTGTGGAATCTATTAACAGACAAAACCCTCGTTAACGACAGTGATGCGGATTCGGTCGGATTATATGGTTTTCGTTCCTTGACGTCTCATTGTAAGATTTATGTCCTGATGAAATATTACGATGAATACGAAATATTAGCCATGACCGATGAATCAAGATTTTGGCATGAGAATTTGGATTATGATGTAGTCCTGAGAAACCTGCTCTCTTATTTTTCGCGACATCCGCATATGGACAAACGATTGTATCCGACTTATAACAAGATCGTTTACGACGTATATTTCTATAATACAGCAACAGATCAATTAGGACCCTGGCATGAATGGTACGAAACCGATCAGAAGAAATATACAGAAGGTTACGATATAAACAGTAAGCCAGGATGGTAAGTGAATGAGGGCCGCATGCGGCCCTCAATTTTGTTTATAAAAACCGTAGTCTATGAAAGGCAAGTTTCAGTGAAATGTTAAAAAGGAGATGCCGATTATATGACCGCCATCTCAACCATTCTGTTCCAGCCGGTCTTTGAGGAAAGTTGATAATGTCGCAGAATTTTCTTATCTTGCAAACAGGTGCGGGCTTGTGTGGCAGCCTCTGCCCCCCCCTGTAAAAATATTTGATTATCGGTATTAAATTATGTCTCTTATGGATTTCCTGGAGTTGGTGAAAAATCGTTATTCCGTGCGCAGCTATCGTCCCCAACCCGTCGAACGGGAAAAACTGGACTATATTCTGGAGTGTGCACGTCTGGCGCCGTCAGCCGTAAACTTTCAGCCATGGCGCTTCTATGTCGTTGAAAGCGAGGTGGCAAAGGCGGCATTGAGGCCTTGTTATCATCGTGCGTGGTTTTCCGAAGCGCCGCTCTATATCGTTGTCTGTGCCGATGAGGCGGTCTCATGGAAACGATCGTCGGACGGCAGGGATCATGCCGATGTAGATGCCGCAATCGCCGCCGAACATATCTGTCTTGCGGCGGCACAACAGGGACTCGGCAGTTGCTGGGTTTGCAATTTCGATCTTCCTGCTTGCCGTGAGGCTTTGCAGCTGCCTGAAAACCTGCGTCCCGTCGTTCTTGTGCCGATCGGATATGCGGCGGACGCGCCCGCGCAGAAAAAACGCAAACTCCTGTCTGAAATCGTCGAATACCGATAACGGCTTCGGCTGTCTGTGCAGCCTTGCGGATGGATGTATCATGTAAAACCTGCGATTCCCGTCCGGCCGCAAAGTCTGCAGCGACGGCCCGGAGACGGTGCCGGAAGAGTTGCCGGAAACTCGTCGAAAGCAGTTGTCTTGTAAAAAATACGGTTGCAATGGAATTGAACGGTTCCCATATCTGTTGTTTCTCGCCTACGGGAACCTCGCGTCGTGTGGCCGAGGCCGTTGGACGCGGGATGAATGTACCGCAGACGCTTTTCCACGATGCCACACACGGGGAGGTCTGCTTTACGGCTGCGGCCGATTCCGTCGCAATCTTTGCCGTGCCGGTCTATGGCGGACATGCAGCGCCTTTGGCGTTGCAGCGTATGGAGAAGATACGGGGTGACGGCACGCCGGCCGTCGTCATCGTCGTCTATGGAAACCGCGACCATGGCAGCGCGGCACGGGAACTCTCTGCATTCGTTGCACAACGCGGTTTCGTGACGGTGGGTGTCGGGGCCTTTGTGGGAGAACACTCCTATTCGACCTCCCGTTATCCGATTGCCGCAGGGCGTCCGGATGAACGGGATTGTCGGGAGGCCGAGGCTTTCGGGCGTGCCGTTGCGGCAAAACTGGCCTCACACGGTGTCCGTCGGATCGATGCGGCTGCATTGCCCGGCGTGCGGAACGGGATGCTTTCGACATGGCGGTTTCTGCGTTTTGTCCTCGGCTACCGCCGCAAACAGAAGCATCATCCTGCGCGTGTGGCGGTCGAGACCTCCGCTGAGCGGTGTACGCACTGCGGCCATTGCGTGGAGGTGTGCCCGACGGAAGCGGTAGCTGCCGGCGACGAACTGCATACGGATGCTTCGCGCTGCATCCGTTGCTGTGCCTGCGTCAAAGGGTGTCCGGCCGGTGCGCGGAGCTATGATTCGCCTTTTGCACCTGTGCTGTCGCACAATTTCCCGCAGCGCAAGCCTAATCGGACAAAGGTATGATCCGTGTGCACATGCAATAAAAACGGGGGGGGGAGTCGTGGTTCTCTTATGACCGGAGTTCCTGTTCGAGGAGGATCATGTCGCGCAACAGGATGCCCTCTTCGACGATCGGGTGATCGTAGTTGCGGGTGAAAAAGTCGGGGATACGCCCGACGGGACGGAATCCGCAATGTGCATAGAACCGGAGCGTCGAAGGGTTCTCACCTGTTCCGACCCGCAACATGCGATAACCTTGCCGGGCCGCAAGCGATGCGATGAATCCGACCATGCGGCGGCCGTATCCGCGGCGCCGGCGTGCGGGATCGACGGCAAGGTTCTTCAATTCGCAACAGCCGTCCCCTTCGTCGGTTATGACTCCGACGGCGCACAACTGCGGGTCGTAGAGCGCAAAGAGCCGTCCGCGCGACAGATAGCGCAGGATCATCTCCTGCTGTTCGTCACCGACGAGCAGCAACGGAAGGAACTCCGTCTTGTTTTCGAGGATCTCCCGAATCTCCATCATGAATTCAATAGATCGGTTTTAGGTTCATGCGGTTACCATTCGATTTCCGCGATTCCGTGTTCGCGCAGATAGCTGTTTGCCCGGCTGAAATGCCGGCAGCCGAAGAACCCCCTGTCGGCCGAGCGCGGCGACGGGTGTGCGGCCGTGAGGATCAGATGCCGCGACGCATCGATGAGCGGGATTTTGCGCTGTGCCTCGGCGCCCCACAACAGAAAAACCAGATGGTCGCGCCGGTCGCTCAGATGCCGGATGACGGCATCCGAAAACTCCTCCCAGCCGTGTCCCCTGTGCGAGCCGCTGTCGAATGCCCTGACGGTAAAGATCGTGTTCATCAGCAGCACACCCTGTTCGACCCAACGCTCCAGACGTCCCGATGCGGGCAGGGGGCGTCCCGTGTCGTCGTGGATCTCGCGGAAGATGTTGCGCAGCGAGCCCGGAATCGGAACGCCGTCGGGTACTGAAAAACAGATGCCGTAGTAGTAGCGGGGATCGGGGTAGGGATCCTGACCGAGGATCACGACGCGCACCCGCCCGAAGGGACAGCGGTTGAAGACGCGGAAGAGATCCCGGTTGACCGGACAGATCTGCCGCGTGCGGTACTCTTCGCGGATGAATGCCGCCAGTTTTACGAAATAGGGCTTGTCGAACTCCTCCTGCAGCACGTTGCGCCAGCTTTCCTCGATTCTCACCTCCATTTTACGCCGTTGCTTTCTGCGAAATTACGCTTTTTCCGCCGGAACTGCAAGCTCAGTATGGTTGGCGAGATGATTTTTCCGTATGGAACAGCCCTGTTTTGATAGAGACGGAAGGGGAGGGGGTCTGACCGTTTGCAGCCTCTGTTCGATCGGCGTCCGGTGTTGAATACCTTTATCTGTGTATTCAATCGGCCGCGCATTTCCGTGATGATGCCGATGATCCGTTAGGCGGGTTAGGACAGCATATGGCAACGGCATTGGGTGGTGAAAACGGAATCCGCCCCTTTGCGGGCGGATTCCACTCCAAATCTCCGGGACGACTTATGCGCCGGAGTGTGGCCCTTTGGCGGCTCCCCGCCGTTGTCCTGCATCGTCTTGTAGGGTCTCGCCTCCCGTTATTTCCGATAGATGGCAGGGCCCCATGTCAGACCGCAGGGATTGATCGTCTGGATGTATTTGTTCTTGCTCCATTTGACCATCGTCGGATTCTCCTTCATCGAGAGCATGTAGTTGCCCAGCGTGGTCGTGAGCACGAGCCGTATCTCGTTGCGCCCCTCCCGCAGAAGCCCCCTTACATCATAGATATGACGTCCATGCCACACCATGCCGGCCTTTCGGCCGTTGACATAGAGCTCCGATACGCAGTTCTCCACACCGAACTCCATGTGCGTGCAGCGCTCCGGCGTGAGATCGAGCGTCGTCTCGCAGGCAATGCGTCCCGCAAAGGCGTTGTAACGTGCATCCTTGCCCAAATCGAACGGCTGGCCGGTCACAAGCGTCGAGATCGTGCCGTCGTAGTGCGCGAAGGTCATCTTCCATGTGGGGGACAGCCGGCTGTCAGGCTCCGCGAAACGCGGTTCCGGAGCTGCCGGCGCAACACCCTTCAGCGGCTTGTCGAAGACCACGAGGCGGGTTTCGGTCGGCTCCAAATGAAGCTGCAGCCGTCGTCCCGTGTCGGGCAGCAGCGTGCGGTCGCCCGTCTTGGGATCCCACAGCCACATGCGCCGGCCCTGAAGATCGATATTGAAATCGGCATCGATCGTGTGGGCCTCCGTCAGGCTGAAGTTCGAGAAGAAGAAAATATCCAGCTTGCCCGTTTTGTAGTGGTTCTGGCTCACGAACGTCTGCGGTTCGGCAATCCGGACGTCGGGCGTCAGACCGTACTGCTCCTGCAATGCGCCGTACCATTCGAGCAGGTGCCCTTTCTTCGGCCCCGCAACATGATAAATCCGATCGGGATATTGCCGCATGAGCTTTTCGACCAGCTGCTGCACGTCGCGGTCGCCGCCTTTCAGTCCGGCCATGCCCGGCGCCTTCGAGGGACGGCTGCCGATGAAGAAGACCTTGCCGCCGGCAGCCGCGTAGCGGCCGATCGCTTCGAGCGTCTCGGGACGGATCGTCTCCACCTCAAGCAACAGCAGCGCCTTGTAGCTGCGCGGGCCGTAATTGATCCGGCCGTCGGCGAAGGTGGCCTTGCACAGAATGCCTTCGGTCAGATAGTCGCAGCCTCCGCCGTTCTGGTGGATCGCCTCCCAGATCGTGTTGACGTAGAACGGACGCCACTTGCCCGGCGACGGCTCGAACTGCGGCGCCAGATAGGTCCACATGTCGGCCAGCGGCTGCAGCAGCGCGATGTCGGTCTGCATCTCGGCGTTGCGCAGCACGGTCGAGAGCCGCGCCTTGTATTCGACCCATTCCGGGAAGTAGGGCCACAGCGTATTGCGTTCGCTGAAGAAGGTGCCGTATCGTATCCAGCCGGGGAACGGCGCCTCGGCCGGCGAGTAGTTGTAGCCGTGCAGCACCGAGTGTGTCACTCCCGAAAGGTTGCTCAGGTCGCCCGTGACCTTGATGCGTTCGAGCGTCTCGTTGAAGACGAAACGCGTATTGGTGATCTCCTCGCAACTGACGACCTCTTTGCCTGCAAGGTGGGCGGCCGAAGCTACGAATTTGTTGACCATCTTGTAGCCGTGTCCCGACATCGAGTGGTCGGGGAAGATCTCGCCGTTCTCCTTGTGGTACCACGTTTCGCACTCCGGAATATCGACATCGAGCAGCGATTCGACAGGTGTGCAGCCCTTGCCGTAGGCCTGAATGCGCGACTTGACCCCGCAGGAGCGGCACCAAGCCCTGAGCTGGCTCAGAAAACGCTCCTCGAAGAGCTCCGCAAGCGTCAGCTCGTAGTCGTAGCGCATGCGGTAGATCTGCTCCATGACATCGGGATCGATCCGGGCACCGTAGGGCGTCTTGATTTCGTTGCCGTAGGGGCCGACCTTCTTCAGGATCAACGGATAGTAGGTGTAGAGGTCGTAGCCGCGCCGGCGCCGGAACTCTTCGCGGATGTCGCTGCACCAGTTCGATCCTTCCAGTTCGAAACTGTCGGTGAAGAACGAACGGATCCGCTCTCCCAGATTGCCCAATACGGGTTTCATCGCATCGGACATGCGGTTGAGGTAAAGCCGTACCGCTTCGGCGTTGAAATGGTCGAGAACGGGACCTCTGGCGCCCAACGCGCCGTGAATGACCGCCATGTAACCCGTATGTTTGACGACGGCGTAGGCAAAGTGCCGGCCGGCCGGAACATCGAACGTCACCTCCTGTGCACCCTTTTCGAATGCAACGGGGGTGCCGGCGGTCAGCTCCGTGATATGGGCCGGAAAGAGCCGTACTTCGATCAGTTCGGAGAGCTTGTCACGGTTGGCCGAAAGCAATTTGGGCGTAGCGCTTCGGATGAGATCCTCCGTGCGGACGGTTACGCGGCAGGGGCCTTCGAATTCGAGCGTGCCGAGCGCCATCATCTTGATCTGCTGGTCGCGCGTGAGGAACTCCCCGCCGAAGGGCCAGCCCGATCCGACAATCAGGTCGCTGTACATGCCGCGTTTGTGCGCCTCCTCGACGGTAAATTTCACCAGCTCCAGCCAGCGCTCCGAAAGCCAGGGCACCTGTGCATATCCCAATGTGTCCTTGAATTCGTTGGGGAAGGCGATGGAGTTGATCTCCACACCGCCGAAGCCCGCACGCTGCATCGAATCGAGCTCGCGGACGATCTCCGCTTCGCATATCCGTGTGCCGTTCCACCACCACCGGACGAAAGGCCGCGAGGCGTTGTCGGGAGAGCGGAATTTCTCATAGAGCCGGTTTGCGGGGATGGGTTTCAGAAAGGCGTCGCCCGAAAGATCCGTCGGAGCGGAATGTGCCGTCCCGACAATGGCAAAGGCCGATAGTGCCGTGACGCTCAGGGCCTGTAGCAGTCGATTGAACATGGTCTGTGAACATTATGTGTTTATACGGGGTTAAAGGTAGTGAGAATCGCCCGTCCGGCAATGTTTGCCGCACGGAAATGATTATTCGATATGCTCTATTTGTTATGATTTCTGACCGTCCGGCCGGTGCGGTCTCTGCAAGCGGCTCCTCTCCGGCCTGCGAAAAACTTCCGGCAAGCGATGCGGCCCGAATTCGGAGATGGGCTTCGGAATTCGGGATTCCGTGCACGGGTTCCGGCAGCAGACGGGACAGCGGCGGAAAACGGTAAAAATGGTAGATTCCTCCGTAAATCATTTAAGGGATGCAGTCCGGAAGTTTCATACCTTTGCATTGGAATCGGGACATTCCCGCTCCAAGCAGGGAGAACGGCTCCTCCCGTGCGGATGGATGCGGCCCGTCAAGGATACAGGCCATACGGATCGGGCCCCCATATGGCGGATGCTGATCCGCAAAAGACAGAGCCCATACGGGATACGCTCCATAAAGAATCTTAAAGAATACGGAAATGAAAGGATCGAAAAGAGTCAAACTGGTTCTGGCGATGCTTCCGCTTATTGCCGGTATCGCACAGACGGCCTGTACAAGAGCAGGAAAACTGTCAAAACAGAATGATATGGAACAATTGGAACTGACGCAGGAGTGGGACAAGACTTTCCCGCAGAGCGACAAGGTGGAGCACACGAAAATCACCTTCCACAACCGTTACGGCATCACGCTTGCCGCCGATCTGTACAAACCGAAGAATGCGGCGGGGCGCTTGGCCGCCATTGCCGTTTGCGGCCCTTACGGTGCCGTCAAGGAGCAGGTGTCGGGCCATTACGCCCAGATTCTGGCCGAACGCGGATTTCTGACCATCGCGTTCGATCCGTCGTTCTACGGCGAGAGCGGCGGCACGCCGCGTTACCTGACATCGCCGGAGATCAGCACGGACGATTTCAGTGCGGCGGTCGATTATCTGACCGCGCGCGACGATGCCGACGCCGAACGGATCGGTATCTGCGGCATCTGCGGCTGGGGCGGCTTCGCGCTCAATGCCGCAGCCAACGATCCCCGCATCAGGGCGACGGTTACCTCGACCATGTATGACATGAGCCGTGTGAATGCGAACGGGTATTTCGATGCCATGAGCGCGGACGACCGCTACGAACTGCGCAGGCAGCTCAATGCCCGTCGCGGCGAAGAGTATCGCACGGGTGTCGGCGAATGCGACGGCGGCGTGGTCGATCCGCTGCCGGCCGATGCACCGCTCTTCGTGCGCCAGTACCACGATTACTACAAGACCGAACGCGGCTACCATCGCCGTTCCCCCAATTCGAACAAGGGACTCTTGAAAACCAACTCTCTGGCTTTCATTAATATGCCGATTCTCTCCTATATCGGGGAGATCCGCAGCGCCGTCCTGATGCTTCACGGTTCCGAAGCTCATTCCCGCTATTTCAGCGAAGATGCCTTCAAACGGTTGAAGGGCGACAACAAGGAGCTGGTCATCATCCCCGGCGCCAATCATGTCGATCTGTACGACAACCTCGACGTGATTCCTTTCGAGCGGATCGAGCGGTTTTATCGGACGGCTTTCGGCGATGTTTCGGAATAGTTGCGAACCCGCAGTGCCATGAAACGGATATTGCTGGCGGTTATGTTGTCACTGTTTGGTGCGGCGCCGCTGTTTTCACAAAATTACGATGCGATGGATCGGATTGAAATCTGCAAGAAAAATTATCGCGCCCTGTTCGGCGGCGAAGCCTTGAGCGGCGGGGGTGCGGATCCCGAACTGATGGACATTCTGCAAAAATTCATCTTCGGAGAGGTCTTCCGCACGGGAAGGCTTGATCTGCGGCAGCGGGAGATGATTACCTGCGTCTGCCTTGCAACGATGCAGACCCTGCCGCAACTGAAGGCTCATGCCGGAGCGGCGTTGAATGTCGGCGTAACGCCCGTCGAACTGCGCGAAGCCATCTATCAGTGCGCCCCGTTCATCGGCTTCCCGCGTACGCTGAATGCGGTCGAGACGCTCAATGCCGTATTCCGCGAACGCGGCCTCTCCCTGCCGCTTGCGGCACAGGCGACCGTCACGGAGGAGGATCGTCATCGGCGGGGTGCGGCTGTTCAGCGGCCGCTCTACGGCGACGAGATCCGCGAAGCGATGCGGGGGTTGCCGGACGGAATGGACGAGGCGGTGCCGGATTTCCTGACCGAGCTCTGCTTCGGGGATTTCTATACGCGGGGCGCGCTGGATGTGAAGAGCCGGGAACTGCTGTCGTTGTGCGTATTGGCTACCCTCGGCGCCGAACGGCAGATCGCAGCGCATGCGGCGGGTTGTCTGCACGCGGGTTGTGAACGCGAGACACTCTATGCCGCGATGGTACAGTGTCTGCCCTATGTCGGATTTCCGAATGCCCTGAATGCCATCCGGACGATTGCGGAGATACCGGACTCCCGCTCCGACGGAGAGGCCCCGGCATTGTCGGAGGAGCTCTTCGGACGCGGGGCAGCGGCATCGGCAGAATACTTTACCGGCAAAGCCTTTGTGAAGGAACTCGTGCCGAAAAGCGACAGCACGGCCTACGCCGTAGGCAATGTGGTTTTCGAGGCGGGGTGCCGGAACCACTGGCACCGGCATCCGGTACGGCAAATCCTGCTTGTGACCGAAGGACACGGATGGTATCAGGAACGCGGCAAGGCAGCCCAGGCACTTGCCAAAGGCGATGTGTGCATCATTCCCGCCGATGTGGAACATTGGCACGGTGCAACGAAAGAGAGCCGTTTCGTTCATCTGGTCATCACGGACTATCGGGGTGATTCGTGTGTGGCGTGGGGCGCTCCCGTCACCGATGAGGAGTACGACGGCCTGTAATATTGCAATATCGAAACGGACGGTCTCTGACGGAGAGGCATGGCGAAAGAAGCCTGCCGGATCCCGTTTGGGGGAGGGCAGGGCGGATGATCCGCCGGATCCGGCCGATTCGAAGGATTGCGGGAGAAACGGCCGGCGGTTCCGCCGGAACGGATCTGCGGCCGGAGCAACGGAATGAATGGTGCCTTTGAAATAGCGACAAGTCCGCAGTTTTTTGTAAATTTGAACATCCGATCAAATTTTGAAGAGATGAAATACCGATTTGTTTTATTGTTCATGTTTCTGTTTATGAATGCACAACTTATGGCGCAGGGGAATGCGGCGGGCAAAGACCGGCCCGTGCGGACCCTGGTGGCTTATTTCTCGGCGACGGGGACGACGGAAGCTGCAGCGCGGAATATCGCCCGTCTGACAAAGGGCGAACTTTGCGGGATCGAGCCGGTGAAACCCTATACGGCGGCCGATCTCGACTGGCGGGACAAAGAGTCGCGCAGCTCGATAGAGATGAACGACGGCGCGGCACGTCCGGAGATGAAGGCTGTGGCGGTGGATCCGACCGCTTTCGATGTGATATTCATCGGTTATCCGATCTGGTGGGATCTTGCCCCGCGCATCGTCAATACGTTTCTGGAGTCCTGCGATCTGAGCGGGAAGACCGTAATTCCCTTTGCGACATCGGGCAGCAGCGGGATTGCCAACAGTGCGGCGGTTCTGAAACGCACCTATCCGGCTCTGAAATGGCAGGAGGGGCGTTTGCTGAACGGAGCCGATGAGGCCGCGCTTTGTCGTTGGCTCGGCAGGAACGGATACGTTTTCGAGTGAGCTGCCGCAGCGGAGAGCTGTCGCCGTGAGGAGCCGGAGTTAAGGGAGGGCGGAACACACCCCCTTCATGTATCGGCTGCCGGAGACAGCGTCTTCCGGCTCACGGGGATCCGAACAGAAAGACGACCGGTTATGCCGGTCGTCTTTGTCGTCTGGTGGGAGCTGAGGGATTCGAACCCCCGACCCTCTGCTTGTAAGGCAGACGCTCTGAACCAACTGAGCTAAGCTCCCTCAAAACTTGTTTCCCGTCTCTTCTTGTCGAATCGGGTCAGCAAAGGTAGGCAATATTTCCGTTTTTCCAAAGAAAAGCGAAAAATTTGACTGCCGGTTTCGCAAAATTCCCGCTGTCCCGCAGAAAGGACTCCGGCAATCCCGCCTGTCACGGAACGGGCGGATTCGATTACCCCGCACCTCCTTCGTCTTCTCCGAATGCCGTTTCCTGTCAGGCAAGCCGTATTTGTTGCGGAATGGATTTTATGCGGTGGGGTTGCAGGTTGTTCTCACTTTGTGTCTCTGCATCCAACCCCCTCCCTCCGACGGCCACTCTTCCCCCCCCCTTGCTCCGGAATCTTTTATTCTTCATTGATTTCTCCTTCATGAGAAGGGCATTGGGCCGGCTGCGTCGGAATATTCATTTTGCACTGTGGGCAAACAAAAAAGACGACCGGCAACGCCGATCGTCTTTCATTCCGTTGTGGAAGCTGAGGGATTCGAACCCCCGACCCTCTGCTTGTAAGGCAGACGCTCTGAACCAGCTGAGCTAAGCTTCCGACTCTTGCGGGTGTGCGCCTGAACAAGGACTTGAACCTAGGACCCCATGATTAACAGTCATGTGCTCTAACCAACTGAGCTATTCAGGCTTTTTCGAAGAACATTTCCTCGTTTTGAGTGGTGCAAATATAGAGCAAAATATATTTTCCGCCAAATATTTCCCGAATTTTTTTCGAAAAATGTATCTTTGCTCAGATTTTGAAAATGACGACAATGAGACGCCTGTTAATCGCGCTGATGTCTATCTCGTTTGTTGTGAGCGGGTTATATGTTGCAGCCCAGCCTTCGGTCCTGCATTTCGATACGCTCGTATGGAATTTCGGCCGCATCCGTGAAGAGGCCGGAACGGTCTCGCACCGCTTCCTCTTCGAAAATCGCGGCCCGCGCCCCGTCGTGGTAATCGATGTGACTGCTACCTGCGGCTGTACGGAACCCCTCTACTCGAAGAAGCCCGTGCGTCCGGGCGAACAGGCCGAAATAACGGTCTCCTACGATCCGATGAACCGCCCCGGTACATTCGACCGGCATGTCTCGGTCTTTACCTCCGAAGGCGGCGAGCCGATCCGTTTGCAGATTGTCGGAGAGGTCATTCCCCGCAAACGATCCCTCGAAGAGATCTATCCTTGCAATTGGGGCGGCGGCCTTCGGGCGACGGCCTTTTTCTGCGATATGGGGACGGTCCCGCACGGTACCGTCCGGCAAACTGCCGTCGAAATCGTAAATACATCCATGCGCCCGTTGGAACTCCGTCCGCTTTATCCCGTGCAGAGCGGCTGGCTCCGTGTCACCCTCCCGTCGCGGCTCGATCCCGGACAGCGGGCCTCGATCAATCTGCTGTATGACTTGCCCGACGATTGCGGCGTTTACGGCTCGCTGGCCGATGAGGTGGCCTTCTCGGTCGATGGAAAAATCCCCGGCGGATCGCTCGTCGTCAAGGGCGTGGCGGTCGATAATCCGTTGCTGTATAGCGATAATTCGCATCCGAGCGTACAATTAAATAAAAATATTGTTAAATTTGGCCCTGTAAAACGTTCATCCGGTCCGCAGACACAATGGTTCGAACTGTGCAATGTCGGACAGGAACCGTTGACGGTACGGGCGGTCGAATGCAACGTCTTCAGTTGTTCGTTGCAACCGGGAACTTCCGTCGCTCCGGGCGGCAGGATTGAAGTGGCCATTCGGTTCGATCCTGCACAATGCGAATACGGCGTGGCGGTCGAACGGCTGCGGATCGTAACCGATGATCCGCAGCATCCCCTTTCGACAGTGCGTGCAACGGCTGTAGTCGAGATGTGAACGATTTACGACGATATGTTTAGAATCAGGGAAAAACAGGAACTGGCGCCGGGCATCATCCGGATGCGTGTCGAGGCGCCGCGTGTTGCAGCTTCGGCATTGCCGGGGCAGTTCGTCATCGTCCGCGCGGACGAACACGGCGAACGGGTGCCGTTGACTGTCGCCGATTATGATGCTGCGGCAGGTACCGTTACGATCGTTACGCAGATGATCGGCGTTTCGACGCGGAAAATCTGCGCATTGGAGGTCGGAGACGCACTGTCCGATTTTGCCGGTCCTTTGGGCCGGCCGTCGGATTTCGTCTCCTGCCCGTTGGAGGAGCTGAAGTCCAAACGTTTCCTCTTCGTTGCCGGAGGGGTGGGTACGGCGCCGGTCTATCCGCAGGTCAAATGGCTGCATGCGCATGGTGTCAGGGCCGATGTGATCATCGGTGCCAAAACACGCGACATGCTGATCTATGTCGATGAGATGCGCGCCGTTGCCGATCATCTCCATATCGCGACGGATGACGGCTCGGCAGGGGCCAAGGGAATGGTGACCGATGTGATCCGCGATCTGGTGGAGACGCGCGGGGAACATTACGACGAATGTGTGGCCATCGGCCCGATGATCATGATGAAGTTCGTCGCGCTGACCACGCGGCCCTATGCCCTGAAGACGACCGTCTCGCTCAATGCCCTGATGGTCGATGGTACGGGAATGTGTGGCGCCTGCCGCGTAACGGTCGGCGGCCGTACTTACTTTACCTGTGTCGATGGCCCCGAATTCGACGGCCATGCCGTGGATTTCGACGAGGCGATGCGCCGTCAGGGAATGTATCGCACGCAGGAGGAGCGTGCCCGGGCCATTGCTGCCGAACGCGCAGCGGGCCATCAATGCAGAATCGGGCTCGATAAATAACAGGAGAAAATATGGCAAACAAGATACCGCGTGTGCCGGTGCGCGAACAGGATCCGGCGGTTCGTGCGACCAATTTCGACGAAGTATGCTACGGTTATGACCTGAAGGAGGCGCAGACGGAGGCGTCGCGTTGTCTGCATTGCCGCAATCCGCGATGTGTCGCGGCATGTCCGGTAGGTGTGCAGATTCCGGATTTTATCGCACACCTCCGCGATGGCGATATGGCGGCGGCCGCGCAGGTGATCGGCCGCGACAGCTCGTTGCCGTCGATCTGCGGGCGTGTTTGTCCGCAGGAGTCGCAATGTGAAGGCTCGTGTATTCTGGGTATCAAGGGCGAACCGGTCGCCATCGGCAAACTCGAACGTTTTGTCGGCGACTGGAACCTCGAACATGGCGGTGAAACGGCCGTGACGGCGCCCCGCAACGGATATCGGGTCGCGGTGGTCGGCAGCGGCCCTGCAGGACTCGCCTGCGCGAGCGATCTGGCAAAAATGGGCTACGGGGTGAAGATCTTCGAGGCGCTGCACAAAGTGGGCGGCGTATTGGTCTATGGAATACCCGAGTTCCGTCTGCCCAAGGAGCGGATCGTAGCCCGTGAGGTGGCGGCAGTGGAACGTCTGGGTGTCGAGATCGAGACCGACGTGATCGTCGGCCGGACCGTAACGGTGGATGCATTGCTCGACGAGGAGGGCTTCGATGCCGTTTTCATCGGTTCGGGTGCCGGCCTGCCCCGTTTCATGGGGATTCCGGGCGAGAATCTCAACGGGGTGGTTTCGGCCAATGAGTTCCTGACACGCACCAATCTGATGCATGCATACGACGAGACATACGATACGCCGATTTATGTCGGGCGGCGCGTTGTCGTTGTGGGCGGCGGCAACGTGGCGATGGATGCCGTTCGAACGGCCAAACGGCTGGGGGCTGAAGCGACAATCGTTTATCGGCGCAGCGAACAGGAACTTCCGGCCCGCGTCGAGGAGGTGCATCATGCCCGTGAAGAGGGAATCGTTTTCCGCATGCTGACCAATCCGGTCGAAGTGCTCGGCGACGAAAAGGGCTGGGTTTGCGGCGTGCGCTGTGTGGAGATGACGCTCGGCGAGCCGGATGAGAGCGGCCGGCGGCGTCCTGTCGTGAAGGAGGGCTCGGAGTTCGACCTTCCGTGCGATGTGGTCATCATGGCGTTGGGCACCTCTCCGAATCCGCTGCTGTCGGCGACGACAGCCGGATTGAAGACCGATCGTCGGGGTTGTCTGGAGACGGATGAAGAGGGCCGGACAACCCGTGAAGGCGTATTTGCCGGCGGCGATGCGGTGACGGGCGCTGCGACCGTCATTCTGGCAATGGGAGCCGGACGGCGTGCTGCACGGGCCATCGACGCCTATGTGAAGTCGAAACACGCGTAAATGGATGTTGGGCGAAATGCCGAATGCGCATTCCGCAGCGGCAATCATGCGGGAGGCTTCCCGATCGGTGCGGATTTGGTGATGCAAGAACCATGACGCCTTGAAGGGCGGGATGCCTTGAAGAGAGCAATGTCGCCTGCCGGACGGGCAGAAAGAACAGGAGCGGAGTTTCTTCCGCTCTTGTTGCATGATCGCCTGATCCATTTTCGGTATTGTTGCCGACAGGATTCAAATGCACTCCGGCCCTGGTTGCAGCTTGGGCAACCGAAAGCCGGATAGGATTTATGCCATTTTGTCCGGAGCGATTGATGATTTCGGCTGCGGTTCTTCTCCTGTGGCCCGACATCTAAACATGGGTTGAAAAATATCGCCTTCCACTGCAGGTTGGAGGCTGCGGGTGAATTTAACGCTGCTCCGGTCTATAGAAGTCGAAGAGCGGTGATGAAGAGCGGGCGGCTAAAACCTGCGAAATCAAATGCATCGAAGGGTTATGTCATGGAGAGCCGTAGGTGGGGAATGGTCGTCCGGCATATGAATCCCGCCCCTTCCCGCCGGTTTTCGGCTCGTTTATTACTCTGATTCCTTGATGCAAAAACTGTTGGAATCAAATCTTCTCGAATTTTATACAGCAATACCTCCTTGAGTGCCTGTTTGTTTTGTGAAAATATTTTTCTATCTTTGCCTTGTCAAGCGATTGACAGACATATGGAAAGTGTTTTCGCACTGTCCTTAATTGAAAATGTGGCAATTTTCCATGAAGAGAGGACAACGAACGGCACTCATTTCTTGTTTGGATCATGGACGGGGCACATTCTGCGTGCCCGATACTCCATATCTATTCAAGTGTGGGGTATTGCATCGTTTATTCTCTTCGGGTTCGCCACAACCTTCAATTAGATAGACGAAATCGACTCCACACTTTCTTTTTGCAGTATAATAGGGAACCATTTTGGAGCTGAATGGTAAGATTGAGGAAACGTTAACCTAAAATATCTTACTATGAGAAAATTTCTTCTATTTTTTCTTGCAGGATCATTTTTCCTTGCAGGATGCAGCAAAGGCGATGGAGGAGGAGATCAAACACCGGAACCGCCAACCCCACCTGTTGAGCCCTCAAAAATCCCGATTAATATTATGACGGGGATTTGGACCCGGGCAACCGATTCGGCGTTTGAGCAAGGCGACAAGACTGGCATCTATGTCGTAAACTTCAATGGTGAGTCTGCCGGCTCCATGACAACAACAGGTAATCATGTGGATAATATGCAGTTTACTTATTCGGGAACATGGACACCAGATACTCCAATATATTGGAAGGATCAGTCGACAAAAGCCGATTTCTATTGTTATTATCCGTACACAGAGAACATCGGGGACGTTGGAGCCTATGCCTTTTCGGTAAAAGTCGATCAGAGCAGCGAATCGAATTACAAGGCGAGTGATTTCTTATGGGGTAAAACCGCAGGAGTGGCACCGACCTCTGATCCCGTGCAGATCACCGTAAAACATGTGATGAGCAATCTGCTTATTTACCTGAAAGCGGGCAATGGGTATAAGGATGAAGACCTCAAACAGGCCCAAATTACAATCTGCGGTTTGAAAACCGACGCAACGATCGACCTTACGACGGGTAAGGCAAACGCTGCGGGGGCAATGACAGAGATGACCCCCAAAGCGGAAGCAGATTGCTATCGTGCATTGGTCGTACCGCAAAGCGTTGCAGATGTAGACCTCATCAAGGTGTCGATTGGCGAATATGAATATGTACTGAAGCAAACTATTACATTTGAGTCCAATAAACAGCATTCCTGTACATTGACCGTCAATAAGACGAGTGAAGGTATCAACATCGTAATCGGAGGTTGGGAAACGGACGAGAACGATTACGGAGGTTCGGTAGAATAACTTAAAACTTCAAAGATAAAAGATATGAAACAATCTCGAATTTTAACAGGAGCGTTTTTCATGACGCTATGCGCCATGACTTCCTGTATGAAGGACGATTCGGCGATCGCGTCCGATCATGCGGCTTCGCGGAAAATATCACTCTCGGGAGAGATACAGCAGGTCTATCAGACACGCGTGAATGATGCGGGCTTTTGTGATGGAGATGCCGTAGGTATCTATATTGTTGACTACAACGGATCGACTGCCGGCGAATTGCTTGATGCGGGGAACCGTGCCGACAACGTGAAACATACGTTTGATGAAGCGGCGTATAAATGGATACCGTCTTATGACATTTATTGGAAGGACGACAAGACACATATCGATGTTTACGGTTACTATCCGTACAGTACGCCCGATAACGTAGCCGCCTATGCATTCAATGTGGAGAAAGACCAAAGCACTTCTGCCGCATACGGGAAATTGGGAGGCTATGAGACTTCGGACTTCCTGTGGGGGAAGGCGGAAAACGTGGCTCCGACGGATAAGGTGATTAAATTAGGCTTTAGACACATGATGGCAAGTGCCCGTATAACGCTTGCTGAAGGTGACGGTTTTACCGAAGGTGAATGGGCTGAAGTTGAAAAGCAGGTTTTGGTGCTCAATACGACGCGCAGCGCGACGATTGATCTTGCGACGGGGGTTGTAACTCCCGTGGGCGATATACCTTCGACGGGAACGATTCCTTACAGCGACGGAAACGATTTCCGCGCAATCGTCGTGCCGCAGGAGGTTGCTGCCGGAACACCGCTGCTGAGCATCACCGTGGGTGGAACGCCGTATCTGTTCAAAAAGGATGAAGCATTCACCTACGTTCCGTCGAAACAGCATAATTTCACCATCACGGTCAACAAACGTGAGGCAGGTGGCGGATACGAGTTCGTACTTACATCGGAGAGCATCACCGCTTGGGAGAATGACAACGTTTCACATGATGCCACGGCGCGCGAATATATCGTAATCGACGTTCCGGAGGCGGGAACGCTTGAGGAGTGCATAGCTAGTGCAGGTAAAGAATACACAAAAGTTAAGAACCTGAAAGTAACGGGGCAAATCAATGCAACTGATTTCTATTTTATGCGTGATAAAATGGATATATTACAGGCTCTTAATCTGAAAGAGGTTGTTATAACTGAATATGAATCCGATGGAACTGATGAAATTCCAAATGAAGCAATGAGAGGGAAATCTTCGTTAATGCGGTTAGTCCTTCCTGATAAATTGATGAAGATTGGAGCTGGGGCATTTAATGAGTGTAATAATCTCATCGGATCTTTACTAATACCTGAGGGCGTCACTGAAATTAGAGAAAGTGCTTTTAGTGGATGTAAATCTATGACTGGAACGTTATCGTTGCCATCAACTTTAAATAATATTGGGAGTTATGCCTTTAGCAATTGTGGCTTTTCGTGTAATTTAATACTCCCGGCTGAATTGACTTATATTGGTGAATCAGTTTTTAGTTGCTGCTATAACCTATATGGAGATTTGCACCTTCCTGAAGGTATAACCAAGATAAATAATGGAACCTTCCAATGTTGCATTGGTCTATCTGGTTCAATTGAGATTCCTGAAGGAGTTACAGAGATAGGAGATTATGCATTTGGGTTTACAGGTTATGATGGCTACTATAATGGTAATTTTAGTGGAACATTAACTTTACCCCAAAGTTTAATTTCTATCGGTAAAGGCGCGTTTATGGGAACTGGATTACGCGGGGAGTTGAACCTTCCCGAAAATTTGGTTATTATTCCCGATCAAGCATTTTTACGCTGTGATTTCTCTGGCGAATTGAAAATCCCCGAGACCGTTGCAGTCATTGGCGTAGAGGCATTTAAGGATAATTGGCGATTGATGGGGACACTTGATATTCCGAAGGATGTACAGTCGATAGGAGCTAATGCATTTGAAAATTGTCGGAGTCTTGAAGGCATTGTTTTCGAGGAGGGGATCGAAACGATAGGACGTTATGCTTTCAATATGTGTACTGGGTTCGGCAGCATCGTTTGTAAAGGTGTTACTCCGCCTTATGTACAGACTGGGGCATTCGATGGCGTTCCAAAGGATAACTTTACTCTGGAAGTTCCCGAATCGGCAGTCCCGCAATACCAGGCTGCTGTAGGCTGGAGCGAGTTCAAACGGATCTCTGCCTATCGCAATCTCGTGATCCGCCCCAATGTGGCAACGGCAATCAACACCTCCGTAACACGCGACCTCGTGCTGAATGCCGAGTCGGAATGGATCGTGGAGAGCCAGCCCGATTGGGTGTCGCTTGACAAGACAAGCGGTGTAGACAAAGCGGAATTGGAACTGACTTTCTCGGAAATGCCGCAGGGCAGTGCCATGCGTGAAGGTGAAATCGTTTTCAAGCTCAAGGATCAGGATTACCGTACGCGCTGCACGGTTTCGCAGTACAATTACGAGTATGCCGAAGACGAAATCGTAACATTACAATCAGCGACACGGGGCAAGGGAGTAAACCTCGTTTTCCTTGGCGATGGCTACAATGCGAAAGAGGTCAGCGAAGGAACCTATATGAAGGATATCAAGGAGGCGGTTGAGCACTACTTTAATATCGAGCCTTATAAGACCTATCGTGATTATTTCAACGTTTATACGGGAATTGCCGTCTCGCCCGAATCGGGAATCGGAGGGATCAATACGATTATCTACAACCGCTTCAATACAACCGCAAAGGGTGGTGTTACGCTTGGCGGACGGAATGGCGAAAGCGATGACAAGATGATTCTGGAATATGCTTGTATGGCACCTACTGTCAGTGAAAACAATATCGGCGAGACTCTTGTTGTGATAATTCCCAATACCTCGGATTATGGAGGTATATGCTATATGTATGATGACGGTTCTGCCATTGCATACTGTCCAAAAAGCGATTATGGCTATCCGCTTGATTTCCGCGGCGTAATCCAACACGAGGCAGGCGGTCACGGATTCGGCAAGTTAGGCGATGAATACATTTACCACAATGCATTCATTGATGCTTGTCCATGTTCATGTTGCCCGCATGTTCTCGAATTCAATGCCGCAAAAGCAAAGGGATGGTATCCTAATCTCTCTCTGTCGGGTAAGATGAATGAGGTGCCATGGAGCCATTTGATCTTCCACGACAAATATAAGCAGATCGTAGATATTTTTGAAGGTGGGTTTATGCATACGCGAGGAGTTTATCGTTCGGAGCAGAACAGTTGCATGAACAATGATATACCCTATTACAGTACAATCAGCCGTGAAGCGATTGTAAAACGAATCATGGAGATTGCCGGAGAAACCTATACCTTCGAGGACTTTGTGGCAAATGACGTAATGGATGCATCAACGGTTGACATGACTCGCTCGTCAGTACCCGAGTCCATTTCAAAAGCATCGATGTATCAGCATGCACCTGTTATGATGGGGAAACGCCCGAAACTGAATGACTAACGAAATGAGGAAATTGTTATGAGACAAATATTTTTAATATTGACAGCCGCATTATTCTTGTTGGGCGGTTGCTCCAAGTCGGAATCCGAGGTGTTGGGATCCAACGAAATGCGATTTACTGCAACCTATCCCACTGCCTCCCGGGCTACTGGGTCAGCATTCGAGACGGGCGATGTGATGGGTATTTATGTAACGCAATATAATGGCGAAAATCCCGCACAGCTTCAGTTGTCGGGCAACTATGCGAATAATGTGGAGACCGTTTTCGACGGTTCGGCATGGAAAAGTACTCCTGTGATTTATTGGGAGGATGGCAAATTCGACGTATACGCCTACTATCCGTACACGAATATTTCGTCCGTGGATGAATATCCGTTTACGGTCGCCCTCGATCAATCAACGGAGGAGACATCCAACGCTTTGAGCGGATATGAAGCGAGTGATTTCTTATGGGCGAAAGCCACAGGAGTAAGCCGTATGGCTTCCGTGCCGCTGACCTTTACCCACAAGATGAGCAAGCTTGTCATAAACTTGATTAAGGGCGCAGACTATTCCGGAGAGATACCGACAGATGCTGTGGTGCGCATTCACAATACCGTCCCTGCCGCCATAGTGGATCTCGCATCGGGGGTAGTTACGAAGAACGGGTACGAATCCGCACAAAGCATCACGGCAAAAAAAGTGTCGGATGGCGTATATGCCGCGATCATTGTCCCGCAACGTCTGGATACGAAACGTCCGCTTGTCGAGGTTTTGTCGAAAGGGGTCTCTTATCTGATTGAAAGTTCGTTCGTTTTCAAAGCTGGAACGCAGCACACGATCAATATTACATTGAACAACAACCCAGATCAGGTGAAAATCGAGATCGGCGGTGAAATTGAGGGAGGTTGGGATTGATCGACTTTTTGACTGTTTAAAATAAAATGATAACGTAGTACAAAAATATCTGCCACTCTTGAGGGGTGGCAGATATTATTTGTGATCAATTCAGTCTTTCCGAATCTTTGTCCCGACCTGCCGCAACCCGGCAGGTCGCTTTGTTGAATTCCGACAGAAGATACTGCGACGCGATTACGGCTCATGTAGTCGGAGACTCGATAAAATTCATTATCCGCCTGTTCGGAGCGACTGCGTAGGCCCAAATACAGCAACCACCCGACAGTCAAATACTTAGCACCTGAGATCGAAATTCCGGATAGCTACCGGATAGCGACCATTTATGTACCACTTGTGTTCCACCACCATTTTTCGGACCATATACCACAAAAGAAAAATCCTTGATATTCGACTGAATATCAAGGATTTTCGGTTAGTCGGGGTGACAAGATTCGAACTTGCGACAACACGCCCCCCAGACGTGTACTCTAACCGGGCTGAGCTACACCCCGTTGCTGTTTGCTTCACGGGCCTTCCCCCGTTTTGCGGTGCAAAGATAACTATTTTCTGAAATATTTGCTATTTTTGTCCGAAGATTTTTTTGAAATGCGAAAATCCTGATCCTGTCCCGTGAATCTATCCGCGTCAATCCGCCGAAAACTCCTTTTCGGAGCGTTGTCGATCCTCGTGGTCGGACTTTTTGTCTGCGATCTGACCTCCGGCGCTGTCGGCATCGGTGTGCAGGATGTATGGAACCTGATGACCGGCGCTCCCTGCGAACCTCTGACCCGTGACATCATCCTCAAGATACGACTCGTCAAGGCCCTTGTCGCTCTTCTTGCCGGAATCGCTCTCGCCGCAAGCGGCCTGCTCATGCAGACGCTTTTCCGAAATCCGTTGGCCGGGCCGTTCGTGCTGGGAATCAGCTCCGGTGCAAGTCTGGGGGTTGCCCTCTTCCTTTTGGGCGCTCCGTTGCTGGGCGTTGCCGCGCATTCGCTCCTGCTCGGTATCGGGACGATCGGTGCGGCATGGATCGGTGCGGCGGCCATTCTGCTGCTTATCATGGCCGTAAGCCGGCGTATCAAGGATATCATGGTGATCCTTATTCTGGGCATGATGTTTGGCTCCGCTGTCGGCGCCCTTGTCGAGATCCTGCAATATCTGAGCAATGAAGCCGCACTCAAAACCTTTGTCGTATGGACGATGGGTTCGCTCGCGGATGTCACGGCTTCGCAGCTTGCTTTGCTGGCTCCGGCGGTTCTGCTGGGTGCCGCTCTGACGTTCGCCGTGCTCAAACCGCTGAATCTCCTTTTGCTGGGTGAGCGCTATGCCCGTACAATGGGGCTGAATGTCGAACGGACGCGTGCGCTGATTTTCATCGCCACAACGCTCCTGTCGGGTACCGTGACGGCTTTTTGCGGCCCGATCGGATTCGTCGGACTTGCCGTACCCCATCTGGCCCGGATGCTCTTCCGAAGTGCCGATCATCGGGTGCTGATGCCGGCTTCGATGCTGCTGGGGATGGCGATGCTGCTCGTCTGCGACCTCTTCTCGAAGCAGACGGCTTTGCCGATCAATACCTTGACGGCCCTGTTGGGAATACCGATCGTCGTATGGGTGGTTATCCGAAACAAAAGCATGGTATGAAACGCATCGAACTTTGCGATCTCACGATAGGATACGGACGGAGGATCCTGCTTGACTGCGTTTCGGCGGCGATCGATGCAGGGCTTCTTGTCGCGCTGCTGGGCCGAAACGGTACGGGAAAAAGTACGTTGCTGCGTGCCGTCGCAGGTCTCGAAAAACCGTTGGCCGGCGAGATCCGTCTGTGCGGAAGACCGTTGCGGGAATTGCCGCCGCAGGAACTGGCGCAGATCGTGAGTTTTGTGACGACGGAAAAGATCCGGATTGCCAACCTGACCTGCCGTGAAGCGGTTGCTTTGGGGCGTGCGCCCTATACCGATTGGCTGGGACGCCTCGACGATGCGGATTGCAGGGCGGTGGAGCATGCGCTGGCGGTCGTGGGAATGGCGGCGTTTGCCGAAAAGGCGATGGACCGGCTTTCGGATGGCGAGGCGCAGCGCGTAATGATCGCGCGCGCTTTGGCGCAGGACACACCGCTTATTCTGCTCGATGAGCCGACGGCCTTTCTCGACATGCCCAATCGCTATGAGGTCTGTACGCTGCTGCGGAGATTGGCGCATGACGAGGGGAAATGCATTCTCTTTTCGACCCATGAACTCGACATTGCGCTTGCCTTGTGCGATGCCGTCGCGTTGATCGATTCTCCGCAACTGCATCTGCTGCCTGTCGGCAAGATGGTGCGCAGCGGGCTTATCGAACGTTTGTTTGACAGTGAGACGGTGGCTTTCGATGCCGGTACCTGCAAGGTGACGATGCGCCGCTAAGCGGCGCGGGGCTTTGGCATGGTCGTCGTCGGGTGTGCCGGCCCCGCCGTTCTGCGGGGTGCACGCAATTTTTTTTCTTCATTTTTTGTTTCGGTCACTTTTTTGCTTATCTTTGCACCGCTAAAGTAAGCCGTAGGGTTGAAATAGCGACGAGTAGGCCCATTCGTCTATCGGTTAGGACGCAAGATTTTCATTCTTGAAAGAGCAGTTCGATTCTGCTATGGGCTACACGAAAGGGTTGCGGTACGACCGTCGTTTTGTCTTTGCCCTTGGCTCTCCGTTGCAAGCATAAGGTATCCGGGTCCGGACCGAAAGGAGAAGGACGTGTGGTGGAGAGGCCGAGAAACAAGGAGAGGGGACGAGGATCGCAATTGCAGCCTTGACGGGTGATGAAGATGTTGGAGCGGGCGCAATGCCTATCCGAGGGCGGCTACGGCCGTTTTAGCTGTTGATAGATAGAAAGAATTAAATAAAACAGAACTATGGCAAACCATAAGTCATCGAAGAAGCGGATCCGTCAGACGATCACGAAGCGTGCACACAACCGCCTTTATCACAAGACGGCCCGTAATGCCGTGAAGGCGTTGCGCAACACGTCGGAGAAGAGTGCCGCCGAGGCACTGCTCCCGAAGGTTACTTCCATGTTGGACAAGCTGGCCAAGCTCAATATCATCCACAAGAACAAGGCCGGTAACCTCAAAAGTGCGCTTCAGCTTCATGTAAATGCCCTCTGAGTCCGGCATTGTCGGGACGGCAATGCTCCGGTGTCCGGTGTCTGCGGCAACGTTGCCGGTCGCGGAATGTTTCGTCGAGGAGGGACGACACGCGAAGACCGGATGCTGGGACCGAGGTGAAATGAATGGCGCGCGGCAAGCGGGGAGGGGTGGAGATGAAGAAGATCCTTTCCCCGTGTGTTGTCGGGACGCGGAGAAGCAAAACAGACCGTTCGATGGAGCGGTCTGTTTTTTTTCGGGAAAATTCCCTGCCCGGAGAGGGGAATCCCCCGCAATTCATTATCTTTACACCGTCATCTCCGTTCCGGCGGGCAAAACGAATGAGCCATGAAAAAATATGTGAGCATAATCGTCTTTTCGACAGTGGCCGTATTGGCCCTGCTGTTCTATTTCCGATTCTATTTTGTCTTCGGAGAGGGCGTGAAGAGCGGCGAACTCAACTATGTCGTTTACAAGGGCGTGCTGTTCAAGACCTACGAAGGGAAGCTGATTCAGTCGGGAATCCGCTCGAAAGCGGCCGGAACCGTCCAGTCCTATGAATTCGAATTTTCCGTCGAGAATGAACGCCTGGCCCGCGAACTGATGTTGCAGGGCGGCCGGACGCTCGAACTCCATTACAAGGAGTATTTCGGGGCTTTGCCCTGGAGGGGATTTACAAAATTTGTCGTTGACAGCATTGTCTCGGTAGAACCGGATTCCCGACAGATCATCGAGTCTTTACCCTGAACGCACCCTTTCTCTGTTGGGAAGGTTTGTGCAGGGAAGCCCTGCAATGTCTGCCCGGCAGGTTCCTTGGCGTGCCCGCAGGAGAATCCCGCATACAGTGTCCGGATAGATACGCGAAGAGGCGGAAACAGGTTCCGCCTCTTTCCGTAATATGCCGATATGCCGCTGCATCCGGCAGTACATTGTGCGTGAATTATCTCCCTTTCGGGCCTTTTGTTGCCGGTGATGGCGCCCGCTGCCGCCGGCCGTTCTGATCCGGCGCCCCGGACGGATGTATCTCCGATAGCCGGCCGAAGGCCCTTATTTTTCCGGTTTTTTCTCACCGAGCAGAATCCGTGCCTGCGCCAGAGCCGCCTCTGTAACCTCATTGCCTGAAAGCATCTTGGCAATTTCGGCAATGCGCTCTTCGGGGGTCAATCGGGAAATACGGGTTTCACCGTCGCGTTTGTAAACGATGAAATGGGTCGAGCCTTTCGATGCAACTTGCGGAAGATGGGTGATGTTTATTACCTGCATCGTTTGCGACAGCGTACAGATAATCTCTCCCATCGCATCGGCGATGCGCCCGGATACCCCTGTGTCGATTTCGTCGAAAAGAATTGTCGGAAGTTGCATGCGGTGCGCCAGCAGCGCCTTGACTGCCAACATGACACGCGATAATTCACCGCCGGAGGCTGTCCGTTCGACGGGTGTCGGCGGCGTGGTCCGGTTGGCTGAAAAAAGGAAATCGATGCGGTCGCGTCCGTCGGCGGACAACTCTCCGCTGTCGGCAACCGCCACCTCGAACCGTACATCGGGCATGCCCAACCGTACGAGCAGGGCTGCGGTCTGTTCCGCAAATGCCGATGCGGCCTGTTCCCGCCGTCGATGAAGTTCCGAGGCCGCCAGTTCCGTCGCGTTGTGCTCGGCGTCGATCTGCTTCTGCAGGGCGGACAATGCTTCGTCGGAGTGGACGATGGCATCGAGTTGTGCCAGGCACCGGTCGCGCAGGGCGATCAGTTCGCTTTCGTCGTTTGCCCGATATTTCTGTCCGAGCGCATGGAGCGCGGCAATCCGGTCATCGACCTGTTGCAACCGTTCGGGATTGGTTTCGATCCGCTGGCTGTCGTCGGCCAGCGCAGCGCCGATGTCCTTGAGCTCTTCGAGTACGGAGTGCAGCCGTTCGGTGAACTCTGCGGCGTGCGGATAGCTGTCGCGCAGCCTTCCGAGCTGCAGCTCGGCATTTTTGAGCTGTTCGAGGATGCCGATCCCGTCGCTGTCGAAGGCATTGCGGATCGTGGCGATTGCTTCGCCGATCCGATCGGCATTGGCCAGCAGCGTCTGTTCGCGTTCAAGCTCCTCCATCTCTCCGATCCGCAGCCCTGCCGCCTGCAACTCGTTGCTCTGGAACCGCAGCCACTCCTCGTCGCGCCGCGCCGTTTCGGCTTCGGCCTGCTGTCGGGCCAATTCGCGGCGCATGGACTGCAACCGGTCGAAATGCTCCCTGTACGTTTTCAGCAGCGTTGCATTGCCGGCAATCGTATCGAGCGCCCGGGTGCGGAATGTTTCCGATGCAAGGATCAACGTCTGGTGTTGCGAATGAATGTCGATGAGCCGGCTGCCGAACTCCCGCAGTTGGGCGAGCTGTACCGGCAGATCATTGACGTAGGCGCGGCTTTTGCCTGCAGGGGTGATGATTCTCCGGATGACGGTCTCACCGGCATAGTCGAGGTCGTTCTCCTCGAAGAAGGGTTGCAGCCCGTAGGCTTCGATATCGAAAAGCGCCTCGATGACGCAGTTGCGTTGGGGGTCGCGCAGCGTCGTCCCTTCGTTCTTGTTGCCCAACAGCAGCCCCAGTGCACCGAGCAGAATCGATTTTCCGGCACCCGTCTCACCCGTGATGATGTTCAGATGCCCGTCGAACTCGATTTCAAGTGCATCGATGAGGATGTAGTTGCTGACCGACAGACGACGTAACATGGAACTCTATTTTTGAATCAGACGTTCGATTTTGTCCGCGATGCGTTGTGCGACCTCCCCTTTGGTGAGAAGCGGCAGCGCTTCACTGCCCGCAGCATCAATGAACGTCACCTTGTTCGTATCTCCCCGGAATCCGGCTCCGGCATCGCGCAACGAGTTCAGGACGACGAAGTCGAACTGTTTGCGACGCAGTTTCTCCTGTGCATGCGCCTCTTCGTTGTCGGTTTCCAGGGCGAACCCTACCAGAATCCGACCCGCTTTCCGGCGTCCCAGTTCCGCTGCGATGTCTTTTGTCCGTTGCAGGCGGATGACCAGACCGCCGTCGTCCTTTTTCAACTTGTGGTCGGTGTAGTGTTCCGGTGTATAATCCGCCACGGCGGCACACATGACCGCGCCATCGGCCGTATCGAATGCCTTTACGACGGCCTGATACATCTCTTCGGCCGAGAGAACGTCGTACCTTGTAACGCCGGCGGGGGCGGGAAGGGCCGTGCGTCCGGAGACGAGAAGCACTTCGGCACCGCGTGCCGCCAACTCGCCGGCAATGGCATAGCCCATTTTTCCCGAAGAGTGGTTGGAGATGTAACGTACCGGATCGATCGCTTCGATGGTTGCACCGGCCGTTACGATGAAACGTTTACCTTGCAGGCTCTTTTTTTTTTCGTCGAGCAGCGCATCGACGAAGGCGGCGATCTGCGCCGGTTCGGCCATGCGTCCTTTTCCGGCGAGGCCGCTTGCCAGCTCTCCGTCGGCGGGTTCAATGATATGGACGCCTGTCCGACGCAGTTCCGCAAGGTTGCGTTGTGTCGTCGCATGGGCGAACATGTCCAGATCCATCGCCGGAGCGACGACGACCGGAGCCCGCGACGACAAATAGGTTGTAAGCAGCAGGTTGTCGGCGATGCCGTGCGCCATTTTCGCGAGGGTATTTGCCGTAGCGGGTGCGATAAGGAAGCAGTCGGCCCACTCTCCAAGCGCCACATGGGAGTTCCATGCACCGTTTTCGGGGTCGAAGAACTCGACGAGAATCGGATTCTTCGAGAGCGTGGCCATCGTCAGCGGCGTGATGAACTGTTTGGCCAGCGGGGTCATCACGACCTGCACCTCGGCGCCGGCGGTCTTCAATAAACGACACAGCACAGCGGCCTTGTATGCTGCTATGCTGCCCGTAATACCCAACAGGATATGTTTGCCTTTCAACATGAGGAAACGGGAGCCCTGCGCTCCGGATTTTGTCAGTTCGCCGCCTTCGAACCTTCACGATAGCTGATTTCGCCGTCGAGGAACTCCTCGGTGGCGATGATCGTCGGTTTGGGCAGACGTTCGTAATAACGCGAGATCTCGATTTGTTCGCGGTTCTCGAAGGTCTCTTCCAACGTATCGGTCGTTGTCGAGAACTCGGCGAGCTTGCGGTTGAGCTCGATCTTCAACTCGGCGGCAATCTGATTGGCTCGCCGCGCGATGATGTTGACCGTCTCATAGATATTTCCCGTTTCACGATCCAGATCCACCAGCTTGCGGGTAATGGTGTTGTTGGGAATGTTCTTTTTAATTTCCATCTTGCGTATCGTTTTTTTGATTTTTTGCCAGATAATCCTTCGCCTCTTTGGCCATGCGGTCCACCTCCTTGCGATGGGTCGATTCGGGGTACTCGGCGATGAAACTGTAGTAGGAGTCGAGCATCGAGAGATAACGGTCGGTCTGCTTGCTGCGGATCGAATTGTGCGCCAGTTCATAGCCCGATCCTACGATGAGGTACATCAACTCTTCGCGATGGGTCGTCTCCGGATATTTTTTCAGCGCATTTTTCAATGCGACGATTGCGGATTTGTGCTTCCCCGTCTTGTAATAGGTATAGGCGTTGATGAACTCCTTGTCGTGGAGCCGTTGCGTGAGTTCATCGCGCATGGCCTTGAATTGTTCGAACTTCGAACTTTCGGGGTAGCGCGACATGAACTCCGAGATGGCGATGATCGCCTGCGAGGTTACCGTCTGGTCGCGTTCGGGTGAGGGCGACAGGTAATAGAAGCACATGGCGTACATGCCTTCGGCATCCTCGATGAAGGGACTGCGGCCGTAAGTCCGGCGGTAGGTGTCGAAAAGCTCCGATGCGGTATCGTAGCTCCGGTTCTTGAAATGTGCGCGTGCAATGTAGAACGAGAGGGTATCGGCCTTGCTCATGCCCGAAAAGTAGTTTTCCACATGTTCGAGCAGGGCGATCGCCTTGGCCCATTTCTCGGCGTTGTACAGCTCGACGCCTTTGGCATAGATCTCTTCGGCGTTTCCGCTTTTGATCAAACGGTTGACGCCGCTGCATCCGCTCAAGGCGATACCAAGGGCCATGAAGCCGAACAGATAAAATCCGAATTTTTTCATCCTCAATGTTATTGCTGCGCAGGAATACTCCACAGTCGCGCAAAGTTACGCATTATTTAACGAAAAACAAAAAGAAAAAATTGTTCCTGCCGGAAGCTCTTGTCGAAAAGTCTGGTTTTTTTGACGATCGATCGTTTTTTGCCGTTGAACGGAGTTCCTTCTTCGATTTCCTGCTGTCTCGCATGAAGGCTGTCTTCCGGCAGGCAAGGCAGACGCCGAGACCGTTCAAAACCTCGGCGTCCGTCTCTTTATATCCGTCCGCCCGCTCCTTCCGGAAGACGGCCGGCCGTGCTCCTGAGTCGTCCTGGGTTGCCGTTCTGAGCCGCCGCCCTGAATGCCGGCCGTCGTTCGCACTGCGGAGGCTTACCGGTTTTTGAGCAGCCATTCGGCGATCTGTACGGCATTGAGTGCCGCGCCCTTCTTGATCTGGTCGCTTACACACCAGAAAGCCAGACCGTTGGGATTCGTCAGATCGCGGCGGATGCGCCCTACATAGACGGGATCTTTCCCTGCGATAAAGAGCGGCATGGGATAGACTTTTGCCGCCGGGTCGTCCATCAGCACCACCCCTTCGGCCGTAGCGAATGCCGCACGGGCCTCTTCGGGCGGGACGGGACGTTCGGTTTCGATCCAGATGCTCTCCGAGTGGGCCCGCATGACGGGGACACGCACGCAGGTGGCCGAAACCTCGATGTCGGAGTGCATGATCTTGCGCGTCTCGTTGTACATCTTCATCTCCTCCTTCGTGTAGTCGTTGTCCGTGAAGACGTCGATGTGCGGAATGACGTTGTAAGCCAGCTGGCAGGCGAATTTCTCGACTGTCGGTTCCTTGCCTGCGGCCAGATCGGCATATTGCTGCTGCAACTCCTTCATGGCCTGTGCTCCGGCGCCGCTCGCCGACTGATAGGTTGCGACATGCACGCGGCGGATGTGTGCCACACGTTCGATTGCCTGCAGCGCCACGACCATCTGGATGGTCGTACAGTTGGGATTGGCGATGATGCGGCGCGGCGCGGCAAGGGCATCGCGCGGATTGACCTCCGGAACCACCAGCGGCACGTCGGCATCCATCCGGAATGCGCTCGAATTGTCGATCATCAGCGTGCCGTGCCGTGTGATCGTCTCGGCGAACTCGCGGGATGTGCCGGCTCCGGCCGATGCGAGGGCGATATCTACGCCCTGAAAGTCGTCGTTGTGTTGCAGCAGTTTTACCGATACGGGTTTCCCGCGAAAGGTATAGGTGCGCCCGGCGCTGCGTTCCGAACCGAACAGCAGCAATTCGTCTGCGGGGAAATTCCGCTCTTCGAGAATCTTCAGGAACTCCTGACCTACGGCGCCGCTTGCGCCGACAATGGCTATTTTCATCTTATGAGTCGATTTGTGTCACGTTGTTGAATGGGGGCGCGTGAGGCCTGTCAGTCGAAGAACCCTTCGTCGTCCTCGATAATTTCGTTTTGCTGCATCTCCTCCTCGCAATCGTATTCGGGCATGCGTTCGGGGCGCCGGAAGCGGTCCTCCTTGGAGATTCCCAGCGACGGGTCGGCATAGACCCTTGTCAGGAAGTCGCCGACAATGGGCAGCGCCATGATGCTTCCTTCGCCGCCGTAGGTCGGGTGTACCGACTGGTCTTCGCCGCCGACCCACGCTCCGGCCACGAGCTTCGGCGCGACGCACATGAACCATGCGTCGCGATTGCGCTGCGACGTACCTGTTTTCCCGCCCAGCTCCGCGTCGGCGAGATTGAACTGCCAGCGCAGACGTCCGGCCGTGCCGCTTGTGACTACGCTCTCAAGCATCGTGAGCATCGTATAGGCGGTTCGTTCCGAGATGGCATCCTGCGACTGCGGCACGAAGGTCGAAATAAGGTTCCCCTGCCGGTCTTCGATGCGGGTGACGAAGATCGGGTCGGTATGTACGCCGCCGTTTGCGAAGGTGGTGTAGGCGCTCGTCAGTTCGAAGACGCTCGATTCGGAGGTTCCCAGACACAGCGCATAGACCGGATCGATAAACGACCGGATGCCCATGTTGTGGATGAAGTCGGCAACGGCTGCCGGTTGTTTCGCCTGTTTCATGATCCATGCCGAATAGTTGTTCCGGCTGCGGGCCAGTCCCCATTTGAGCGGGTGCATCACCCCGTCGTATTCCACCTTGCTGGCCTCTTTGGGCGACCAGGGCGTTCCGTTGTCGGTGTCGATCGTCACGGGCAGATTCGGCACCGGCGTGCAGGGAGTCAGCCCCAGATGGTCGATGGCGAAGGTATAGACGAAGGGTTTGATCGTCGAACCGATCTGCCGTTTCCCCTGTTTGGCCATGTCGTATTTGAAATAGCGGAAATTCGGGCCTCCCACATAGGCTTTTACATGCCCCGTTTGGGGCTCGATGGCGACGAATCCCGCACGCATGATGCGTTTGTGGTGGAGGATCGAATCGCGCGGCGAGAGGATTGTGTCGCGTTCGCCCTGGTAGGTGAAGACCCGCATGGGGCAGGGGGTGCGGAAAATCCTGTCGATCTCCGCATCACCGTGTCCCTCCTCCTTGAGTGCGCGGTAACGGTCCGAATAGCGCATGGCCTGTCGGATGATGCGTTCCCGTTCTTCGGCCGACGTGTTTTGGAAAAGCACCTTTGTCGCACGGTATTGGGCATCCATCTTGGGCTGGATGACCGTGCGCAACTGTTTAAGCAGCGCCTCTTCGGCATATTGCTGCATCTTCGAATCGATCGTCGTATAGATCTTCAGACCGTCCTTGTAGATATTGTAGGGGGTGCCGTCGGCCTTTTTGTTCTTGTGGCACCATCCGTAGATCGGATTGGTCTCGTACTCCTTGAGTGCCTGTTCGTAATCCCATTCGGTGTAGAACTGCCGGCGTTTGGGCGGTTGGGCATTCATGACCTGCCGCAACATCTCGCGGAAATAGGTCGCCTGTCCGTCGTTGTGCGATACGGGATTGAAGTTGAGGGTAATGGGCAATGCCGAAAGCGAGTCGCGCTGGGCCCGCGTGATTGCACCCGCTTTGGCCATGCGGGCAAGCACCAGATTGCGCCGTGCGACGGCATTGTCGTAGTTGCGCACCGGCGAATAGCGTGTCGGAGCGTTGACCACGCCGACCAGTACGGCCGCCTCCTGCAGGTTGAGCTGGTCGGGCGTCTTGTTGAAGAAGGTGTGGGCCGCCGATTTGATGCCGTAGGCGTTCGAACCGTATTCGACGATGTTCAGGTACATGGCGGCAATCTCCTCCTTCGTGTAGTTGTATTCGAGCTTGAGGGCCGTGATCCACTCCTTGAATTTCGAGATGACCAGTTTCGACTTGCGGACCAGTGCGCTCTGACGCCGAGCCGTGTCGCGCGGGAAGAGGTTCTTGGCCAGTTGCTGCGTGATGGTCGAACCGCCGCCTGCCGAGCGGTTCTGCAACAGAATGGTCTTGATGCCTACGCGGACGAGCGACAGAATGTCGATTCCCGCATGCGAATCGTAACGGATGTCTTCGGTGGCGATAAGCGCCGCAACGATGGGAGGCACTTCCCGACCGCCGATAACGGTGTGCGTTACCGAATCCGAGGCAAAGAGTTCATCGTACTGCACATAAGAGCGGTTCTGGATGAAGAATGTTCCCAGCACCTTCCCGTCGGCCGAATAGATTTCGGTGGCGATATTGCTGCGGGGGTTTTCCAGTTCCTCGAACGACGGCATGCGGCCGAAAAGTCCGAGTGCCGTGAACGTCAGCATCAGGAACAACAGGCCAAAGGGGCTCAAAGCCACGATCCACAGCCATTTCACATATTTCGGGGCAGGTTTGCCCTGCATCTTTTTTTTCACGTTGCGCCAGCGGTTTTGTCGGGTTTCCTTACTATGGTTGCAAAGGTACGAATTTTTCATTTATTTGATCGCATCGATGATCAATGTCCCCCTTGCGACGATGATTTTCAGTGTACGGGAGCCGGGTGTCCCCATATCGATGAAGTTTACTTTGTAGAGCCCCTCTCCCTGCGGTGTCACGGCCGAGACCTCCGAGCGGTTCTCCGGACCGTCCTGCAAGCCTGTCCGGAACATCCAGACGGCATATCCGTCGTCGTCGTAGCCGTAGTGCTCATGCAGCTGCCGCTGCAGTTCGGGCGAGCAGTGGCGGCGGATTGCCTCCGCTGGATCGTCCGTCCCGAAAACATAACGGGCGTAGAACGCTTCGACGAAGCGGATAACGGAGTCGGCGGTAATTGTTTGCGGTTTGCAGTTTTCCCGCACGGCCGTACAGCGGGATTCCGCCGCGGCTTTCGGTGCAGACGCTGCAACGGCCGAAAGTGCACCTGCGCAGAACAAAAGGGAAAGAAGGTGAAGTCTCATTGGTATGTTGTCTTGTTTCAATTGCGTCTATCCGGTAATTTGGAATACCGCGGTTATCGATGCTGCGGCCGCTGGGATCTGAAATCGCCTGTATGCCGGAGCGTCACCGTCTTTTCCGTCCCTCTGTTCTGTCGTCACCCTCCCCCGCGAATGGCTCAGAAGGGCAGTCCGAGCGATGCCGACCACCACAGGCTGCCGTGACTCGGCACATAACACGACACCTTGAGCGTTGAGGTGGCCGAGGCCGGCTGCCGGAAGAGGTTGAAATCGAAGATCAGGTCGCCGCCGTAGGAGTTGATCCGTTGTGTCGCCGTGCGTTTTTTCACGGGATGGTAGTAGTCGAACTGTCCGTAGTCGGCCCCGATGTTGAGCCGTATGCGTTTGAAGTAGAGCACCGATTCGATGCCGCCTTCGGGATACCACACCGGCAGCTGGTAGTTGAGCGCGGCAGCGAAATAGTTGCGGCTGTTGATGTCGTAGCTGTCGAAGCCGCGCGGAATCAGACGGGCCGATTTGTAGGTGAGGAACGTCTCCCCGTCGGGGGTCTTGAATCCGCCCAATGAGGTCTGATAGGCCGCTTCGACCGTCAGCGAATTGTGGGGGGCGAAGCCGGGGGTATAGAGCTTTCCATAGCCGGCGATCAGGTCGCTGAAATCGCCGTTCGTGGGATTCATCGCGTAGGTCGCGCTGAGAACGTAGCCGTGCGGTGTCGCGAAATCGCGGTGTGCGAGCTGTACGGAACTTGAATATCCGATTCCGAACGTCAGTTTGTGCAACCCTTTGTTGAACCCGATGTGTTCAATGTTCGTAAAACTGTGGGTCGCCTCGTCGTAGGCGAGTTTCCCGACATTTGCGACCAGCCCGTTCGAATAGTTCCATGCCGCAGCCAGACTCAGCGTGCGTGTGCGGTATCCGGCGGCGAAGACCAGCGGCAGCGTCGCTCCGAACGTGAGCGAATGATATTTGTCCGGACTGGGCAGCGGCTGCGAACTGCTTGCCGCATAGACGATCTGACTGCCTCCGTAGGTGCCGGCGATCTCCAGCTCCACCCCCAGCCCGTTGTAGCTCAGACTGCCCGATACGACCGATCCTTCGGCGCGGCTCCATGCGTAGGAGAGATAGCTCTCGGCTGACGAGAGCAGGTTCTGCGAGACGAGCGTAACGCCCAACTGCACGTCGATGTTCTGTTCGTCGATCAGTTGGAAGGGGTTGGCCGCAACGGGCATCCAGCTGTGAACCTTGAAGAGATGCAGCGGCCTGGAGTAGCGGCGTGCACGGTGTTGTTTGACGGAGCGGATCGAATCGGCGGCCGTGAAACGCACCGTGTCGAGGTTGACGACGGGCCATTTTCTGCGCGGCGGATTGACCACATTGAGCGGCAGCCGCGAGGGGCGCACCGGATGCAGCGTGTCGATCGGCTGTCGTGCGGCGTGGTATCCTTCGACGTCGTAGGTGGTCATCAGCACGTTGCCGTTGCCGTCGGCCGACGGGGAAAACGACCCGTAGGCAGAGGTCGAAAGCCGGTATTCATGCCCCGATGCGAGGTCGTAGCAGTGCACTTCGTCGCGGCCCGAAGCGATCGAACCGAAATAGAGCCGTCCGTCGCGGGCCGAAAGGTCGCTCAGCGTGATGTAGGCCCCTTCGGTCAGCTGTGCGGCCGTGCCGTCGGGCTCGATGCGTCCGAGCCACATGCCCGAATCGTCCGTTGCCAGAAAATAGAGCCGTCCGGTCCGGTTGTCCCATGCCAGACCGTGCAGCTCGGTCTGCACCGGTGCTTCCCAGTACAGGACGCCGGCTTCACCGGTCACGGCATATCGGCCGTCGGGCATGTATTCCACCCATGCCAGTCCCTTTGCGGTGGGGGTAGGGTAGAGAATGTTGCGTTTGCCGTGGACGCTTTTGGGTTTGCCCCGGTCGAGATCCATGTAGCAGAGCTGCGAGTTGACCCGTTGATCGAAAAGCGTCGATCGGCGGTACTCGGTCCACCATACGCGGCCGTCGGCATAGGCCGGACGGGACGATACGCTGCCGGTGCAGGCTATGGCGCGTTCCTGGCCTGTCGAGGTGTCGATGGTGACGAACCGCGACGGGCGGTCGAAGTCGGTTTTGAGCGAAAGAACCCGTTGCCGGTCGATGGCGAGCGGATAGGCGTAGGTCGTATAACTCGTTACGGGAGTTTTTGAAAGGTAGTGTGCGGAGTTCTGCTGCTGCGGCAGCGCATTCCACAGGAAATTCAACTCTTCGAAGGTCTCGGTGAAGAGCCGGTTGACATTGGTGCCGTAGAATTTGCGCATCGCAATCGATGTCGTGAAGATCATGTACGGGTTGCGTGCGCCGTACCATGCGATTTTATCCCAGATGTTTTCCCGATAACGTGTGTCGGCATAGGCGGTCAGCTGGTAGCCCAGATGGTAATGGTCGGGGATGTTCGTGCGATAGGAGCCGCAGAACCACCGGTCGATATTGCGGCGGCTGTGGATTGCGTCGCCGATGGCGCGGTACTCCATCGTGAACGACGGCTGCAGCGCCCGTCCGAACGTGGACATCTGCGTCTCCATCGCTACGGCATCGCCTTCGATGGCCCACAGCGGCAGGAAAAGCAGCCCGACGGTCGATCCCTGCTGTCCGAGGAGATAGCTCAAGGCGCGGATCACTCCCCGGTTGAGGTTGTTGTATTGTACGGCGTGGCGGTATTCGTGGGCCACGAGCTGTTTGTACCAGGGCATCGAATAGCTGCCGATGGCCGGCGAGGTGAGAAATTCGATCCGTTTCGGCAGCCACATGACCAATCCGTTGGACTGGAAGTTTTCCGGATGCATCACGAAGGGGATTTTCAACGGCCCGTGCCGGAATCCGTATCCGATCGAAGGACGGGCCGCTTCGATATAGTGCAAGGTGCGCCGTGCCAGTTCGCTGACCGTATCGGGATAGATGAGCTGAACGTCGGGGGTGCGGATCGTCCGCCAGCGGAGCGAGGCGGGGTCGGGCCCCCAACTGTAATATTGGGCCCGTGCCTGCGTTGCCGCAACGAACAGGACGATGACAAGCAGCAGGTGCCGGAGCATGCGTGCCGGACGTCGTATTGTTGATCTGGTTGTTTTCAATTCCGTATTTTCAAATTCCTGTATTCCTGCGGTCGTCTCCGGACAGTCTTGCTGTTTGATATTCAACGCACAATGGTCCGGCTTCCGCCTTTTGCGGCTGTTTTCGGCCGGTTGCAATCCATCTGCTGCTCGATTGGCATTCAATGCCCGGTTCACCTCTCCCCGTTTGCCGTTTGAAAGGATCATCCTCCCGCCTTCTTGCAGCCGTATCCTGCCTTGAGCAAAATCTCGACCACACGGTCGCGGTGGTCGCCCTGTATGAGGATCTCGCCCTCCTTGACCGAACCTCCTACGCCGCAACGCTGCTTGAGCATGCGTCCCAGCTCCTCCAGATCGGCCGTCGAACCGTGAAACCCCCGCACGATGGTTGCCACCTTGCCGGCCCGTTGCCTGCGGTCGAGCCACACGCGCAGATTCTGCTGCCGGGGCGGAAGCGTCTGCTCTTCGACCTCCTCGTCGGTCGTATATTGAAAATCGGGATTGGTCGAATAGACCATTCCCAGCCGCGCTTTCCAGTCGCTCATGATGCTTCTTTTTTTTTTCGGTCCGCTGCGTCCTTCCTCTCTTCTCTTGGCATCTTGTGCGGTTGCAGACCCGGAACCGCTTCTTTTCTATTTCAGTCCTGTTTGCCGATCTCCCATAGTTTGAAAGTCTCTTCCATCCTTGTCAAAGCCTTCCCACTATTGTCAGAACTTTTCCCATCCTTATCGGAACTTTTCCTGTCCTTGTCAAAAACTCCCATTCAAACAGCCCCCCCCCTTCATCTTCCGTCATGCTTTCGGGCGGTTTGCCGCTTCAATGGAACTTTTGCTCCCTGTTTGTGCCTTGAGGATCTTTCCGAGACTCAAAAACGAGACAATCGGTATTTTTTGTCGGGTTGGCGCTTGTTTCCCCCCCCCGTGTACCCCTCCGAACGTTCTTTCATCCGGATTTGTTTTGCGCAAAAATAATAAAATATTATCTTTGGACATCTTATGAGCCGTAAATTCGTCGATAAACTGGGTGCAATCAACCCTTTCGGAACAACCAAAAAGGAACTGCCCAAGCCTTTGCCCGTGCACTCGTCGCAACGACTGGTGCGGGTCTTCGTCGAGGGCTACGAAGATGTCGCCTTCTGGCGCGGGGTCTTCGACCGTTTTGCCAATCCCTATCTGCGTTTCGAAATCTCCGTTCCGTCGCGGCGGGATCTTCCGAAAGGTAAGAAGGTGCTGCTGGGCATGATTCCCGAAGCTTCGGACGAGTTGCTGCTGTGCGTCGACTCCGACTTCGACTATCTTTTCAACGGCACGACGGAACAGTCCCGCGATTTGCTGGGATGCAGCCACATGTTCCATACTTACGCCTATGCGACGGAAAACTATGTGTGTTATGCCCCTTCGCTGCACAATGTCTGCGTGCGTGCCACGAAAAACGATACGCGAATTTTCGATTTCGAGCGCTTCATGGCCGATTACTCCCGCCTGATCTATCCGTTGTTCATCTGGTACGCCTATTCGGCACAGCAGGAGTCGGAACATATCTTCACGCTGGCCGATTTCCGCAATTCGGTGCGCATCAATTTTCTGGAGTTCGAACACAACGGCCTGCGCACACTGGCATGGCTGCGCCGCAACGTCGCACGCCGCAACCAGTCGCTCAAGCAGCAGCATCCGGAGATGATCGAACCGATGCGGGCCTTTGCTGAGAAGCTCCTCCGTCAAGGCGTCCGTCCGGAGAATACCTATCTCTTCATGCATGGCCACACGCTGATGGACAACGTCGTGATCGTTCTGTTGAATACGGTGTGTGAGAAATTGCGGGAGCTGTCGATTGCGAAGATCACCTCCTCGTCCAAGAAGGGGGTGGCGCTCAAGAACGAAATGGCCAACTATACCAATTCCCTGCGGTCGATCCGCGACGTGTTGCTCGACAACGAAAATTATACCGACTGCTTCCTTTTCCGGCGGCTGCAGTGCGACATCGAACGCTACATGACGGGTGTCATCGGCGAGGAGCGCATGCGCGAGGTCTTCGGCGACCGGTTGCTGACGCTCTGCGGAGAGGATGCGGAGGATTGAATATTGATCGCCGGAGCATCTTTTCTCCATCCACGAGAAGGTATAACCTAAATCAAGGCATAAATCAGAGTGCGGCCCGGATCCGGGCCGCACTCTTCTGTTTTCCGGCCGCCAGACCGGTCGTCTTTAACCGATGAGTTCCGAATACTGTTCGGGCGAGAGCAGGTCTTCGAACTCTGCGGGTGCCGATACCTTGATCTTCACGAGCCAGCCTTCGCCATAGGGATCCTTGTTGACGATCGACGGATCGGCATCGACGGCGGGGTTGAACTCCTCGACTTCTCCCGATACGGGCGAGAAGGCGTCCGAAACGGTCTTAACGGCCTCGATCGTGCCGAAAACCTCGCCGGCACCGACCTGTTCGCCGACGGTCGGAACATCTACGAAGACAATGTCGCCCAGCTGGCTCTGTGCGAAATCCGTGATGCCCACATAGGCGACATCACCCTCCATGCGGCACCATTCGTGGTCGTTGGAGTATTTCAGATTGGAAGGAACATTCATATCGTTCTGTATTTTTTGATTGTTGAGTTTCCGCTTTTCGTCAAAGCCCTTCACGGCCCTACAAAGATACGTCTTATTTTTTCACGGCCAACGGTGCGGAGGATTTTTTCACGATAAATTCGATTTCGCGGAAAAGATACTCCCGAACGATGCCGTCGGGATGTTCGACCTGCAGCGCTCCGTTGTCGTCCGCCCCCCGGATGACCCCTGTAAATTCCGTTCCGTCGGGCAGGCGGAACGGTTGACGCTGGCCGTAACGGTACATGCGGCGGCAATACTCGTCGGTCAAGGCCTCCTTATGACCGGCCTCCAATGCTGCGTAGCGCCGCATGAGGATTGCATGGCAGCGTGCGAGCAGCTCCGAGCGGTCGAATGTCCGGCCCGTTTCGAGTGCCAGCGAGGTGGGGTTGGGCAGCGAGGGATCGAACAGCGTCTGGTTGACGTTGATGCCGATGCCGGCAATCGTGCGGGCCATGCGGCCGCCGCTCAACGAGTGCTCGATCAGTATCCCCACCATCTTGCGGTCGCCCGCATAGATATCATTGGTCCATTTGATGCGCGTGTCGAGTCCGTAGTGCTCGAACGTATCGGTCAGTGCGAGGGCCACGACCTGCAGGATCCGGAACTGTTCGTTGGCATGGAGAAACGTCGGGCAGAGTACGGCCGAAAAGAGCAGGTTCTCGCCGCCGGGGCTGAGCCACTTGTGCCCGCGCTGCCCGCGTCCGGCCGTCTGCCGTTCGGCCTGAATCACGTCGCCATGCACATAACGGGCATCGCGTGCCTCGTCGATCGTCGAGGTCGTCTCTTCGAGGTGGTAGAACATGTCGGTAAGCGGTTGTTTTTCGTCTTGCGGGGTCTTCTGAAAAGCGTCTTTTCCGGATCATCGGTTCTGTTCCGGAGCCTGTGCCGTTCCGGCATTCGGGAGCTCCTTTTTCCGACGGGATGTCAGACCGTTACGCCGAAATCGCGCAGGGCATCGTTGAGCGAGGTCTTTTTGTCGGTCGATTCCTTGCGTTTCCCGATGATCAGCGCACACGATACGCCGTACTCTCCGGCAGGGAATTTTTTCGTGTATGTCCCCGGTACGACCACCGAACGGGGCGGAACGTATCCCTTGTATTCGACCGGTTCCGGCCCCGTCACGTCGATGATGTGGGTCGAACCGGTAATGACGGCATTCGAACCGAGCACCGCTTCGCGGCAGACGTGCGCACCCTCGACGATGATGGCGCGCGAACCGATGAAACAGTTGTCCTCGATGATGACCGGTGCGGCCTGTACGGGTTCGAGCACGCCGCCGATTCCCACACCGCCGGAAAGGTGCACATGCCGCCCGATCTGTGCGCAGGAGCCGACCGTCGCCCATGTATCGACCATCGTTCCTTCATCCACATAGGCGCCGATGTTGACATACGACGGCATGAGAACGGTTCCCGGAGCAATATAGGCGCCGTAACGCGCTACGGCGTGCGGAACGGCCCGTACTCCCAGCCGGTCGAAGTCGTGCTTGAGCTCCATCTTGTCGTACCACTCCAACTCTCCGGCGCGCATCGTGCGCATCTTCTGGATGGGGAAATAGAGGAGTACGGCCTTCTTGACCCATTCGTTCACCCGCCACTGGCTGCGGTCGGGATCCGTCGGTTCGGCCGTTCTCAACACGCCCTTGTCGATCAGCTCCACCGTTTGGCGGATGGCATCTTTGACCGTATCTTCCTGCAACAGACTGCGGTCTTCCCACGCCTGTTCGATCGTTTGTCGCAACTCGTCGTACATCGTTTTTTTATTTTTGACGGCCGAAGTTACAAAAAATCTTCGAACTTTTCCTATCTTTGCCACTTACTTATATAGGTTAGTTGGAAAACCGATGAAACGGATCTTGTATGCGGCGGTGTCCGTCATGACGGCGGCATTGCTGATGTTTGGTTGTGGTAAAGTCAAGAAAATGGGTCATCTGCCTTATCCCGATACACGTCGCGATACGACCGTTGTAGAGGATTATTTCGGTACGGGCGTCGCGGATCCCTACCGCTGGCTCGAAGACGACAATTCGGCGGAGACGGCGGCGTGGGTCGAGGCGCAGAATGCCGTCACGCGCGATTATCTCGACCGCCTTCCGGGGCGTCAGGCGATACAGGACCGTCTGACACAGCTTTCGAATTACCCGAAAGAGGGCGCACCGGCACGGCATGGCGAGTATTATTACTATTTCTTCAACGACGGGCTGCAGAATCAGTCGGCGCTGTGGCGCAAACGGTCGCTTGCGGCGCCGGGCGAGTTGTTCCTCGATCCGAATACGCTGTCGGCAGACGGTACGACGGCGCTGATCGATGTGTCGTTCTCGAACGACGGCCGCTGGTGCGCCTATGCTGCCGCAGAGTCCGGATCGGACTGGGTGAAGATCCATGTCCTCGATACGCGGACGGGTGAACCGACCGGCGATGTCATCGAATGGGTGAAATTCTCCGGTGCGGCATGGGCGGCCGATTCGCAGGGCTTTTATTACAGCGCCTACGATGCCCCGAAGAGCAGCGTCTATTCCTCGAAGAACGAATATCAGAAGGTCTATTACCACCGGCTGGGTACGACGCAGGCGGAGGATCGGCTCGTCTATGGCGATCCCGAACACCCGCTGCGCTATTTTAACGGCTGGGAGAGCGACGACGGCCGCTGGCTGTTCATCCTCTCGTCGGAGGGCACGTCGGGCTCGGAGATCCTGTATCGTCCCGCTGCGGAGGAGAAGGAGGAGTTCCGGATGCTGCTGAAGGGTTTCGCTCACGACTATGTTCCGGTCGAGTGTCACGAGGACCGTCTCTATGTGGTGACCAACGACAGCGCGGCCAACTACCGGCTGGCGCGTATCGACCTGAATGATCCCGCCGGTTTGCAGACGGTCATTCCCGAAAACGGCGACGACCTGATGGAGAGCGTCGAACCCGGTGGCGGATATCTGTGGGTAAAATACCTGCACGATGCTCAGAACAGGATCTACAAGTACGATTTCGACGGGAATCGTCAGGCCGATGTCCCGCTGCCGATGATCGGATCGGTCGGCGGTTTCGGCTGCAAGGACGACCAGCAGGAGATCTTCTTCTCGCTCAGCACCTTTACGGCTCCGGCGTCGATTTATCGTTACGACATTCCGACGGGGCGCATGACGCGCTACCATGCTCCGCAGGTCGCCTACAATGCGTCGGAGTATGTGACCGAACAAATTTTCTTCACCTCGACGGACGGCGTGCGGGTGCCGATGTTCGTCTCGCACCGCAAGGGGTTGGCCCTCGACGGACAGAATCCCTGCTATCTCTATGGCTACGGCGGGTTCCAGATCAATCTTACGCCGGCATTCAAACCCGAATACATCCTCTTCATGGAGCAGGGCGGCATCGTGGTGAATGTCAATCTGCGCGGCGGTTCGGAGTACGGCGAGAAGTGGCACCGCGCGGGAATGCTCGACCGCAAGCAGCAGGTCTTCGATGACTTCATCGCAGCGGCGGAGTTCCTGATTGCCAAGGGCTATACTTCGTCTGCGAAGCTGGCTATTGCCGGCGGATCGAACGGAGGGCTGCTGGTCGGAGCCTGCGAGGTGCAGCGTCCCGACCTGTTTGCCGTCTGCCTGCCTGCCGTCGGTGTGATGGACATGCTGCGCTACCACCGTTTCACCATCGGCTGGGGCTGGGCGACCGAGTACGGCACGAGCGAAAACGAAGCGGAATTCCGGACGCTCTACGCCTACTCTCCGCTGCACAACATTCGCGACGGGGTCTGCTATCCGGCAACGCTCGTTACGACGGGCGATCATGACGACCGGGTTGTGCCGGCCCATTCGTTCAAGTTTGCCGCAACGCTTCAGCATGCACAGGCCTGCGGAGCGCCGGTGCTGATCCGTATCGAGACCAATGCCGGCCACGGTGCCGGAAAACCGCTGTCGAAGCGTATTGCCGAAGCGGCCGACTGCTACGCATTCCTTTTTTACAATACGGATACTCCTTACAGGATGCCGTCCGGCGAGTCGGAGAAATAGGGCGGAACCGGTCTGCTGCGGCCGGAGCGCGGACGGATTCGGGATGTCGCATGCGCGGGATCTCAGGCAGCCGGCGGAGAGTTGCAGGGAAAGGCACGGTTTCCCTGAAGTCCGGCCTGGCCGTAATCGGTGTTGCCGGAGTACGGAACGGGAAAGAAACGTGTAGAGAAACGACAATAACGAAAGATACACCCGAATAAATTGAAGGAGAGATGAAAGTCTATAAATTCGGCGGAGCTTCGGTCCGGAATGCCGAGGGCGTGCGCAACCTGCACAACATCATCTGCGACGAGCGCAATCTGTTCATCATCGTCTCGGCGATGGGTAAAACGACCAATGCCCTCGAACGGGTTTTTCAGGGCGTGCAGCACGGCGATCGGGAACGGATTGCCGCTGAAATTGCGCAGTTGCGGGAGTACCATGCCGCCATCATCGACGATCTGTGGCATGGCCCCACGCGGCTGGAGCGTGTCGAAGCGCTCTTTTCGGAGCTGGAGCAGGTCACGGCGCAGCCCGCTTACCGCGCCTCCGATGCGGAGTTGTGGTACGACCTGATTGTCGCCTACGGAGAGCTGCTCTCGACAACGGTCGTCTCGGAGTACCTCGCTTCGGCGGGTGTGCCCAACCATTGGGTGGACATGCGCAAGGCGCTGGTGACGCAGCAGCGGCACAAGGATGCTTCGGTCGATATCGAGGCTTCGTCATTCCGCCTGCTGGCCGAGGTGGAAGGGGCGCAGGAGTCGGTCTTCATCGGGCAGGGATTTATCGGCGGTGCCCCCGACGGTACGACGACAACGCTGGGACGTGAAGGTTCGGACTATTCGGCGGCGGTTGTGGCCAATATTCTCGGCGCCGAGTCGATGTCGGTGTGGAAAGATGTCGATGGCGTGCTCAACGCCGATCCCAAGATCTTCCCCGACGCCGTGCAGATCAAGGAGTTGAACTACCTCGATACGATCGAATTGGCTTACAGCGGTGCGCAGATCATCCATCCGAAGACGATCAAGCCCCTGCAGAACAAGAATATCCCGCTCTATGTGCGGCCGTTCGGCGACAAACGCAAGCCCGGAACGGTGATTCGCGGGTCGTCGGTGAACGTGACGGTTCCGATTCTGATTCTGAAGAAGGATCAGGTGCTTCTGACCATCCGTTCGCGGGACTTCTCGTTCGTGCTGGAGGAGAAGTTCGCGACGATCTTCTCGTTGCTGGAGCGTTACCGCATCAAGACCAATCTGATCCACAACTCGGCGGTCAATCTCGGCCTGTGTGTCGATAATTCGTGGCATATAGACGAAGCCGTCGCCGAATTCCGCGAAGAGGGTTTCGATGTCATGAAGATCGAGGAGATGGAACTGCTCACCATACGCGGCTATACCGACGAACTGTTGCACCGCTACGGTTATACGCCGAAGGTCTACGTCCGTCAGACCACCCAATCGACGGTGCGTATCGTGCGCAAGAAGTGACTTTTCGGAAGATGGGGAACAGGCCCCTTTGCCGGGGTTTCGCAAAGCCGCTCCCTGGAGCGGCTTTCTTGTCGGGAGGAGGGGCGGGGCCCGAAGCCCTCCCCTGCAGGCCGAAAAGCAAGGCGGGCGGGCCGGACCCTTCCGTTGAGCTGCCGCAACGGCGGTGCGGCGGGTTGAGATTTCGCAAAGGTGCAAAGGAAGGCCCCTGTTTCCATTCGAAACAGGGGCCTGGTTCAATCATTCCGGCCGCCGCCGAGCCGATTCGGCGTGTTTGGGAAGCCCTGCAGCCGCCCCGTACCAATCGCCGTCCCGCCGGATTCTCCGCGTTATGCTCCGTCACACCGCTTCCATTCGGTCAGGCTGCGCTGCGCCGCCGGCCGTTGCCGGTTGCTATTTTACGCGCTCCACATATTCGCGTGTGCGGGTATCGACGCGGATCTTGTCGCCCGTATTGATGAAGAGCGGCACGCGAACCGTAGCTCCCGTATTGACCGTTGCCGGCTTGAGCGAGTTGGTCGAGGCCGTATCGCCCTTGATCCCCGGTTCTGTGTAGGTCACCTCCATATCGACGATCGGCGGCAGCTCGGCTGAGAGCACGGTCTCCTTTTCGGTGTGGAACATCACCTCGACGATCTGGCCGTCGGCCATCAGGTCGTAGTTCGTGATGAGATTCTTGTCGATGTTGATCTCCTCGAAGGTCTCGGTGTGCATGAAGTGGGCGCCCAGATCATCCTCATAGGTAAACTGGTAGGGACGACGCTCCACGCGAACGAACTCCACCTTTGCGCCGGCCGAGAAGGTATTGTCCAATACGCGGCCGTTTTCGAGGTTCTTGAGCTTCGTGCGGACGAAGGCGGGGCCTTTCCCCGGTTTCACATGCTGGAAGTCAACGATCTGGAATGTCTTTCCCTCCAATTCGATGCAGGCACCGATTTTGATATCAGCGGTAGTTGCCATAAGGTATCGTTATTTTTGATGATTTGTCAATAGCGCACAAAATTACAAAAAAAATCGCAATTGCAACTTTTTCGTCGAAAGTTCCCTCTGTCTTTCACGCTTCGGGGCGCCTCCTTTCTGCCGCAGCCCCTCCCTGCCTCCGGCTGCGGAATCTCCGCCGGCCGCCTCCCGTGCGGATGCCGTGCATGCAAGACGGTGTCGGGAGAGACTCAGAGATCGATCGACCTGCATTTGAGCCCCATCTTCCGGATCGCTTCGAGCGTCCGCGGCAGGGCATAGCTCATGTTGCGGAACGACTTCTCGGAGTCGTGGAAGACGACGATCGAACCCCCTTCCAGATAGCGGGTGACGTTGCGCAGGCAGGTACGGGGCGACAACCCCCGATTGTAGTCGCGCGAGATGATGTCCCACATCACCAGCTTGTAGCGTTTGGCCAGGGCCCGCGTTTGTGCGGGCGTGATCCGCGCATAGGGGGGCCGGAACAGTTCGCTGTGAATGAGGTCGTTTGCGAAATCGACATCTTCGATGTAGCGTTCAAGGCTCATTCCCCAGCCCTTCTGGTGCGAATAGGTGTGGTTGCCGATGCGGTGGCCGGCATCGACGATCCGCTGGTAGAGGTCGGGATACATCTCCACGTTTTTGCCCAGAACGAAGAAGGTCGCCTTGGCATCGTACTTGTCGAGCGTCGAGAGGATCCACTCGGTAATGCCGGGCGTGGGCCCGTCGTCGAAGGTCAGATAGACGGCCGATTTGTCCCTCATCTCCCAGATGAGGTCGGGCATCAGCCAGCGGATGAATTTCGGCGGTTTGAGACGCATGGCTCTTTTGTATGGATCCGGATGCAAATGTAGTAAAAAATGGCTATATTTGCATACTCCGGCGATTTCAGTCTGCAGGCGGTGGGGCCGGCCGATGCTTCGACGGCGGAGGTCGGCTTCGACAAAAAAGCGAGCCGCCGCAGGAGGAGCACCGTCCCAATGGCGGCCGGACAGCGAATCGGAAGAGTTTGGCAATAAGGAAAAGGAGCTGTATATGAAAGAATTTGTAAAATGGATGGCGGCTTTGGCCGTATTGGCGTCCTGCTTCGGCTGCAAGGCCTTTCGGACGTTGAATGAACAGCGCGTAATAGCACAGGGGGCACCCTATGAGTTGATCGTCGTCTGCGACCAGCCCGCATGGCAGGGGGCTTTGGGCGATACGTTGCGGGCGATTCTGACCGAACCCGTAGCGGGGCTGAATCAACGGGAGCCGCATTTCGATGTGCTGCGGGTCTTGCCGAGCGGCTTTGAGAATCTGGTGACGCGTCACCGCAATATTTTGCAGGTCCTTGTGGATCCGACGGTCAAGGAGCCGGTGACGGCCGTTCAGTACGATCTCTACGCCCAGCCGCAGATTGTCCTGACGTTGCAGGGCCCTACGCAGGCCTCGCTCATTGCCTACCTCGATGAACATCGGGAAGAGTTGCTCTATGTGCTGGAGAAGGCCGAGCGCGACCGCACGATCGATTTCGGGCACAAGTTCCCCGACAAATTCCTCACGACAACGATCAAAGAGCAGTTCGGCATCGATTTCGATGTGCCGCAGGGGTATAAATTGCGGACGCAAAGCGACGGTTTCCTCTGGATCTCCTATGAATTCCCGCAGGCCAGCCAGGGCTTTTTCATCTACACCTATCCCTATGCGGGCAAGGAATCCCTGACGCTCGATGCCCTGACGAAGGCCCGCAACAGGTTTGCGGCGCGGATTCCCGGGCCGTCCGACGGTTCATACATGATTACGGCCGACGTTTATGAACCCGATTACCGGACGTTTCTGCTTGAAGGCCGGATGTGGATCGAACTGCGGGGTTTCTGGGATGTGAAGAACGATTTCATGGGCGGACCTTTCGTCAGCTATACGACCGTTGATACGGCAGCGAATCGCATCTTTACGATCGACTGCTATGTCTATTCGCCCAAGAATCCCAAACGGAACTACATGCGGGAACTGGAGCATCTGCTATATCTGATTTCCATTCCGGAGACAAAGACCGAATAGCGGAGGGTGCGGATCCCGCTCCCTTTCTTGCGGTTTTGTTGAATTTCTCGGCGGCGGGCATCTTCTCCGGCGGAGGTGGGAGGGCTGCCCGCTGATGCAGTCTCACAGCAATGGTGCGAAGAGCCGCGCGATGCGATCTCCGAGCGTGCGGCTTGCCGGCCGGCTGCGCCACTCCTCGACCGTGATGCGGCGGCAGCGCTCCAGATCCGCATCGAAACGCCGCAGCGCCTGTTCGACACTCTTCGGATCGAGCAGCAGCGCTGTCGCTTCGGTGTTGTAATCCAGACTGCGGTAGTCGAAATTGGCCGTACCGACCGATGCGACAAGGTCATCGACGAACAGTCGTTTGGCATGGAGAAATCCGCCTTCATAACGGAAAATTTCAGCCCCCGCATCGAGCAGACGCCCCAGATAGGAGTCCGTTGCACGGCGTGCGAGCCACACGTCGCTGCGGTCGGGAAGCATGACCAATACGCGGCATCCTCTGCGCAAGGCCCGCAGCAGCGCCTCGTAAAGTGCCGGAGGCGGCAGAAAGTAGGGGGATGAAAGACGCAATGTATGGCGGGTTTCATCGATCAGCTGCGCAAAGAGGTCGGAGAGCGTATGACGTGAATGATCTTCACGGGTCCAGGCGATCTGGAGCGGCGAGAGCGGCAGCGCTTCAAGGTCGATTGCCGGTTGGTATTTGTCGGAAAGCATGGCCCCGCCCTCCTGTATCCAGTCTGCGGCGAAGAGCCGCTGCAGATCCGCGACGGCTTCGCCTTCGATGCGGAGATGTTCGTCGCGCCAGCGGCCCAGCGCATCGCCGTCGAGATAGCGTTCGGCAATGTTGATGCCGCCTATGAAGCCGACACGGCCGTCGATGACGGCGATTTTCGAGTGGTTGCGGCGATTCGCGCGCGGGGTAAGCCAGGGAAACCGCAACGGCGCGTAAGGATGTACTTCGACCCCGGCGCTGCGAAGTTGTTGAACGAAGCCCTTGGAGAGTTTCCACGAACCGACGGCATCGTAGAGCAGCCGTACTTCGACGCCGGCGCGGGCTTTGCGCATCAGGACATTGCCGAACGCCATACCTACGCGGTCGTCGGCGAAGATATAGTAGGAGAGATGGATGTAGTGTCGGGCTCCTTGCAGTGCGGCGATGAGTGCGGCGAAGGCTTCGCTGCCGTCGTGCAGTTGTTCCACGCGGTTGTGGCGCCGGATGCGCGTTGCGCAATCGAGCCACAGCATGCGTTCGATGCCGACGGGCGGTTCGGTGTCGGTTGCCGGCACGTCGTGCACGGGCCGGCGGTATCCTGCCAGCAGATAGAGTATGCTGCCGGCTGCGGGCACGAGCAGAATGGCGAGCAGCCATGCCAGCGCCGAGACGGGTGTGCGCTCCTGCCGCATCAGGGCTGCCGCAGCCGGAGCGGCCAACAGCAGATGGAGGATAAGCAATGGATACATCGATCTATATTACGCTATGCATTATGCCGTGAATTTATTTGCAAGATAAGAAAAATTTCCTTATCTTTGTCTATATAAATGAGACATGGGGTTCTGATCGAAAGATTGGAATTCTTCTTTTTTTGTCGTACCGAAATACACTTAACAAGGATAACTATGGCAAAGGAGATTATTTATCTGACGGCTGAGGGGTATAAAAAGCTCAAGGACGAGCTTGACCACATGCGTTCGGTGGAACGTCCGGCCATTTCGGCGGCCATTGCCGAAGCCCGCGACAAGGGTGATCTGTCGGAGAATGCGGAATATGATGCTGCGCGCGAGGCTCAGGGCCTGTTGGAGATGAAGATCGCCAAACTGGAGGATACGATAGCCAATGCCCGCGTCATCGACGAGACGAAAATCGACAGGAACAAGGTACAGATCCTTTCGCGTGTGACGCTTCTGAACCACAACAACGGCAAGCAGATGTGTTATACGATCGTATCGGAGAACGAAGCCAATCTGCGCGAGGGAAAACTTGCAATCGGAACGCCGATTGCCAAGGCGCTGCTGGGCAAGAAAAAGGGTGATCGGGTGGACGTGGAGGTTCCTGCCGGCACGATCCATTTCGAGATTCTCGACATTTCGATCTGATCTTCCGGACGGGGCGGCGGATGAGGCTGCCTCGTTGTCGTGAAGGCCGTTCATGGTATTTGCAGGGCCGTCCCGTCGGGGACGGCCCTGTCGTTGGCGGAAGATGGAGAAGTCGTCGCCGGAGACGGAGCGTCGGAGATGCGGAGAAAATGGCGCCGGCCGTTCGGGAGATCCTGCCGCCTGGATGATGCGAATGAAAAGAGAGCGGCCCGCCTTTTGAACCGCTCTCCGTATCTGTATCTTCCCGAACCGCAACGACTGGTTCTGAGGCCTTTCCGGAGACTCCTCCCTTCGGTTAGAGGTTCCGCGACAAAAAGCGGATCATCCGTTTGCGGACGGCTGTCGTGCAATCCGGCAGCATCGAGTGGTTCTGATCGGGATAGATCATCACGTCGAACTCCTTGCCGGCATCGGTCAGGGCGCGGATCATCTCGATCGAGTTCTGGAAATGGACGTTGTCGTCGGCCGTGCCGTGAATGAGCAGCAGCCGTGTCCGGTCGTCGCGCAGCAGCGGGGCAAGGGCCAGCGGTGCATTCTCTTCGTATCCGTCGGGGTTCTCCTGCGGCAGTCCGTTGTAGAGTTCGCTGTATATCGTGTCGTAGAATCGCCACGAGGTGACGGGTGCGACGGCAATGGCCGCCTTGAAAAGGCCGTCGCCGCGGCAGGCGCACGACAGGGCCATGAACCCGCCGTAGGACCAGCCGTAGATGGCGATGCGCTGCGGGTCGATCCAGGGTTGCGAGGCCATGTAGCGGGCCGTCGAGAGCTGGTCTTCCACCTCGAAACGTCCCAATTGCCCGTATGTACTCTTCTTGAAGGCTTCACCCCGATAGCCCGTACCGCGACCGTCGGTGCAGACGACGATGCAGCCGTTCTGAACCATCACGTCCTCCCATTCGACCTTCCAGCGGTTCTGTACCGACTGTGATCCCGGTCCCGAATATTGTGTCAGCAGACAGGGATAGCGGCGCGTCGGATCGAAATCGGCGGGCCGGATCCAATAGCCGTTGAGCGTGTCTCCGCGTTCGGTCGTGAAGGTGAAGAACTCCTTGCGCGGCAGGCGGATGCTGTCGGCCAGGCGGCGCAGGGCGGCATTGTCGTCAACGGTCCGGATCGTCTGCCCTGCGGCGTCGCAGATCGTCACGCATCCCGGATCGTCGGCCGACGAGAAGGTCGAGATGTAGTACTTCATTCCGGAGCTCGGTGCGATCGAGTAGAAACCCCGTTCCGGAGTAAGAAGGCGTTTGTTCCGCCCCTTGAGATCGACGACATAGAGGTTGCGTTCGAGCGGCGAGCGTTCGGTCGAGAGGTAATAGACCTTGTCCGGCGTGTTGCCGACGATCTGCGTGACCTCCCATTTTCCGGCCGTCAGTGGTCGCAGCGCCTCTCCGGGGCGTCCCGTGTAGAGGTGCATCCAGCCCGTAGCGCTCTCCTGCATCACAAGGAAGCGGTCACCCTTGTCGAGCCAGCGGAACGAACGGTCGGTTTCGTGGGCGATGTAGCGGGGCGACACCTCGCGGTAGATCACCTCCTGCTTCGCCTGCGGTGTGTCGGGAGCGTCGGCCGCGAGGCGTCGGAAGACGATCTCGTTCTGGTGGCGGTTGCGCGTTTCGTACCAGAGTTCGCCGCGCGGCGTCCAGCCGATGCGCGGAATGTATTGCGTCGTATCGGACCCGGTGTCGATCCGGACGGTGCGATCCGTCTTCGTGTCGTAGAGATGGAGCGTAACGACGGAGTTGTTGTCGCCCGCTTTCGGGTATTTGAAATCGTATGCACGGTTGTACAGCTTGCCGTCGTAGCGCATCATCTCGAAGAGCGGCACCTGCGACTCGTCGAACCGCAGATAGGCGATGTACCGCGAGTCGGGCGATACGGCGTAGGCCTGCGTGAAACCGAACTCCTCCTCATAGACCCAGTCGGTCGTGCCGTTGATCACTTCGTTCCATGTGCCGTCGTGCGTGATGCGCCGAGTCGTTCCCTGCGCAAGGTCGTGGAGATAGAGATCGTTGCGGCTCGAAAAGACGATTTTGCGGCCGTCGGGGGTGAACGAGGCGTCGCGCGTGGCTTCGACATCCGCCAGAACCGGCTGCAGCTGTTCGCCGTCGTAGTAGAGGTAGCGGGTCGTGAAGGAGTGACGGTAGATCGGACGCTGGCCGTCGGCGATCAGCAGTGCGCCGTTCGGAGCGATGGCATAGTCGGCGATATGCAGCTGCCGGCCGACGGTGTGCCGGCGTCCGGTTGCCCGGTCGAGCGTATCGACGGCAACGAGTCCCGTCGTATCGGAATCATGGGCCGGCAGCAGCGCTTCGCCTGCTTTTGCCTCGGCATAACTGTATTTCAGGATATTGCCCTTGCGGATGATGGTGTAGTGTTCGCCGTCGGCCATGGGGCGGATGCCGGAGAGCTGAGCCGGCCGGAACCGGCCGGAAGCGACATCGTCGTAGTCGAATGTCTGGGCGGCGACGGCCGTTCCGTACAAAATGCCAATCAGCATTGCAAGGAGATTGATTCGCATAATCGTCTTGAATTTTGGAATATCTGCTTTATCCCATTTGGACCGCTTTTTGGCGGCCGGAACGTGTCCGGAAATGATTGTCCCTCCAAATACTGGATCACACGGTGAGTTTCTGCCGATAGGGGATGGAAGAGGCCTAATGCTGTCGATCAGATGTCATCGACATTGAAGTCGTATCCGAGACGTTTGCCCGTGACGAACTTCGAGTTGTCCATCTTCGTGTTGAACTGGTCCACCGTCACCCGCTTCGAATCCTCGTAGGGCGGCGTCAGCAGGTCGAAACTCAACGAATAGGCGATCGCCGTCTCCAGTATGTTGATCAGCGCCTCGCGCGTGATGGCCTCGCGGCCGAAGGCGATCGGGCGCATCGAGGTCTGGCGTTTCCCTTCGACGAAATAACGGCGCTCGCGGTTGATGAAGATCCGGCCGATGAGGTACCCTTCGTCGGCATTGCGGTTGAACTTGAAGGAGTCGGAGAGGAAGTTGTAGATGTTGATCATCCCGCAGTAGGAGTTGTCGTGGTCGGCCTGCACATAGGGGCTTTGCCATACAAGGTGGTTCGAATCGAATTCGAAAACATCGGTGTGCATCTGGAAGATCAGCAGGTCGCTGGCGACCTGGAACTGCGTCTCGAACTTCCCGCGGTCGCGGTATTCGATCCGCACGCGGCGGTCGAGTTTCCCGTCGAGTTCGTCATCCCACTCCGACGACATCTCGAAAAGAATATCCTTCAGTTCGTTGAAGGTGGCGAAAGTGTTGTCGAAAACCTGTTGTTTGAGGGTCGATTTGCGGATGATCGTTCCGAAAATCTTCTCTCTGAGCGGTAAACTGTCCATGATCGTATCGAGTGAATGTTATTTGATTCGTATGCGTTGTCCGCTTTGCAGGGCCGCTGTTTTGTTCAGGCGGTTGAGTTTGCGGAGCGACTTCTCGCGCAGGGCGTAGCTTTGGGCGACCGAAGCGACCGTTTCACCCTCCGAGACGATGTGATGGCGGGCATTCCCCTCCCAGCGTTTTTTCTTCCGGTCGATGTAGATCTGTTCGCCGGGAACGGGTTGTGCCGAACCTTTGAGATCGTTGAATTTTCGCAGATTGCGCGCCGAGACACGGAAGATGTCCGCCAGTGATTCGAACGTATCCTCCTTTTTTGCCACGATGTAGTTCACGCCGTTCGTCTCGTAAATGTTGTAGCCTTTGTAGGCGTTGATCGTGACACGGTAGTCGTCGGGATCGATACGGTCGGACGGTACCTGATCCGGGGGCGATACGCTGCTCCCGGCAGTGAACTCTCCGGCCGCCTTTTCTGCGCGGTCGCGGTTGCGGGCCGCATAGAGCGCTTCGCCCTGCGGACGATCCAGCAGGTAGAGCTGGTTTTCCTCGATGATGCGGCAAAGCCGCTCGGCATAGTCGGGAGCCGTAGCGTAGCCGGCGGCCTTGAGACCGCGTGCCCAACTGCGGTAGTCGTCCGACGAATAGACGAACAGCGAGTCGTAACGCGGCTGCGAATCGAGAAAACGGGCGTGGTCTTCGTAGGAGGCCTCGACCGACGGATAGGCGCGGAAACATTCGTCGGGAGCGTCGTCGGTGTGGAAGACCCGCTTGCCGGTCCAGTTGTTCTTGCACTTGATGCCGAAATGGTTGTTCGAGGCACGCGCAAGCGCGCTGTTGCCCGCATCCGATTCGAGCAGCCCTTGTGCAAGCGTGATGCTGGCGGGGATCCCGTAGCGCTCCATATGGGCGACGGCGATGGATTTGTAGCGGTCGATATACTCCTCGCTCGTAAGGCGTGTCTGGGCATGAAGCGACGGACATCCCGCAAGGAAGAAAATGGCAATGAGTATTGATTTTTTCAAAATTAGTCGTTATATTTGTCTATAATGAAACAAAGATAGCGCATTCTTTCGAGAATTACAACTAAAATCGAAGGGGCCGGCTCCGTCGTTTCGATGCCGGCGGACTTTGCAGGGGCAGGGTGTTCTGAGGTTTGTGCCGGCGGGAGGCCGGCGGGCTTTTTGGGACTGGTTGTTCTGTGGTCCGTATGGGCGGCTGCCGGCGGGCCGGATGCGGGGCCGGAGGTCTTGCCGTGCCGGAAATTGTGAAGGAAAAAGCGCCGCTTTGCGGAATATACGGACAGGCATCCGCACGGAGGTGCGTGCGGAAACCTTATAAAACTATGTACAACTCAACAAAAGAGAAGAGTAATGTTTACGGAAAATGCAAGCCGGATCTTCAACCGTTCGATCGACGATTACCATCGTTTTGACGACGTGGACCATCCGGTTGAGAATCCTTTCGAGGAGGGGTCGCTCGACCACCTGCTCTACATGAAGAACTGGGTGGATACAGTGCAGTGGCATCTGGAGGACATCATTCGCGATCCGCAGATCGATCCGGCCGAAGCGCTGCGGATCAAACGGCGCATCGACAAGTCGAATCAGGTGCGCACCGATATGGTGGAGTACATCGATTCGTATCTGCTCGACAAATACAGATCGATCGTTCCGCTGCCCGATGCGCGGCTCAACACCGAGACGCCTGCATGGGCGATCGACCGTCTGTCGATTCTGGCGCTCAAGATCTATCACATGCGGCAGGAGGTGCTGCGTACCGATGTGGATGATGCGCACCGTGCGGCGTGCCGGAAAAAACTGGATGTCCTGCTGTCGCAACAGGTCGATCTGTCGCGGGCCATCGAGGAGCTGATCGAAGATATTGAAGCGGGCCGCAAGTACATGAAGACGTACAAACAGATGAAGATGTACAACGATCCGGCGTTGAATCCGGTGCTCTATGGTGCGAAAAAGTAGATTGCCCCGGCATATTCTGGTGATACGCAACTCGGCGATGGGCGATGTGGCGATGCTGCCGCATGCCCTTCGGGCCTTGTTGCGGAGATATCCCGATGTGCATGTGACGGTGCTGACGCGCCCCTTGTTCAAGCCCTTCTTTTTCGGACTGAATGTCGATTTTCTCGATGCCGACTACAAGGGTCGGCACGAGGGGTTGAAGGGCTTGTGGCGGCTGGCGGCGGAAGCCCGTGCGTGCGGCGTGGATGCGGTGGCCGATGTGCACGGCGTGCTGCGCTCCCGCATCATCGCCCTGTTTTTGCGGTTGCGCGGCGTGCGGACAGCCCGTATCGACAAGGGCCGTGTCGAAAAGTGGTTCCGGCTGGGATTTTCGAATCCTGCGGCCGTACCGCTCAAGCATACCGTTATCCGTTATTGCGATGTCTTGCGCCGCCTGGGGTTCGAATTCCCGAATCCGCGACCGATAAAGAGGTGCGTGCGGCCCAATCCCTTCGGAGAAAAAAACGGTATATGGATCGGTTTTGCGCCCTTCTCGGCGCAGCAGGGGAAAAATTATCCGTTGAAGTTGGCGGCTAAGGCTATAAAAATGCTGAGCGAACGTTACAACCGTGTCTTTATCCACAGCGGAGGCGGCGACGAAGCGGCTTTTGCCGAGGAGATGGAACGAGCCCACTCCAATGTTACGGCCTTGTGGGGCCGTGTACGCTTGGATGGAGAGCTGGATCTGATCGCCAATCTCGATTGTATCGTATCGATGGATTCGCTGGCCATGCACATGGCGTCATTGGTTGCGTCTCCGGTCGTTTCGGTTTGGGGCGCGACGCATCCGGCCTTGGGATTTCTCGGCTACGGATGCTCGTTCGACAATGTAGTGCAGCTCGATTTGCCGTGCCGGCCCTGTTCGGTCTATGGGTCGCGTGAGTGCAAATTCGGGGATTATCGCTGCATGGATATTCCGCCGAAGATGATTATCGAGAGTGTCGCGGCCGTAATTGAGCGTCAGACGGTTTCGGAAAAATGTGCCTGCAGCGAGGGACAGGCGGAGACGCGGGCGGATGATCGAGAGCCGGAGAGAAGGCCGGAGGTATCGGGTCCGTGTGCCGGCAGCGGGGGCGAAGAACCGTGAAGAATCTGTGAAAAACCGTGAGATAGGGGAGCAGGGGATGTAGATTGAGAGCGGAGAGGGTGAGGAAAAAGAAAAGGAGAAAAATGCCCTGTAAAAGCGAACATTCGCTTTTACAGGGCATTTGCTGTGAATCGGAGTGTGTGAAGAAGCGCGACTTGCCTGCAATCGAGAAACGGACGTCCCTGTTTTGATGACCGCCCTATTTGAACCGGAATTCAAACAGCACGGGATTGTCATCGTCGTGCAGACGGTCGAGCAGATGTTCCTTCATCCAGCGGGAATGTTCCGAACCGTCGTCGCCGTGACGGAGGATCGCTTCGCGCAGTTCCGAGACGCGCAAAAAGGTGAGGAATGCGTCCGATGCCCTTCCCAGGCTGATATTTTGCAGCGTTTTTCCGATCCCCATATAGGTCAGATCATCCGTTGTCTGAAGCGACAGCGTATGGATGATGCGGTGGTTGTGCATATCGAGAATATAGAGAACGGCCTCTTGGGTTACGGGATTCCCGACACCGCAATAATATTGTGTTTGTGAAGCCGCCATGTCGAGGATCATTTTTAGATTGGGAGTCGTATTGCTTTGTGTGAGCTGGTTCTCCTTCTCGGACGTCATCAGATCGGGATCGGACAAGAGCGATACGTTGAAGACCTCCGTCGGCGTGTCGTCCGAATAGCGGCAAAATGTATTGGAGTTTCCTTGTTGAATCAGGATTTCCTTACCGAGTGGCAGGAAACAATTGTTGCGTGTCAGCCGCAGGTTCTCCTGCATGTCGATTTGAAGGGGCCCGCATGCTCCTGAATGACGGTCGATGGTCCGTAGAAAAGATTCTATGTTGGAGCGCAGCAGGTAGTTGCCTCCGACAACCTGGATGTTCAGCCCGTTGAAATCGAAGTCCATGCTGTTCACGAAGGTCCCGTCGAGTGTGTAAACGACGATTTTACGAAACGAAAGAATGACGATCTGATCTTCGGCAATATCGAAGTCGTTCAACTCCACATACTCCTGCGGCCCGCGTCCCTGTCGGTTGATCCGATGCGAGAAACTACCGTCCGTATGGAAGACGAGAATCTCTTTGTTGTTGCTTGCAATGTAGTAGTTATCCTTGTATTTGAGGATTTTGGTAATGTTACCCACGAGCGTGGTGTCATCGGTCGCCAGCGGAATGAATTTGTAGGAGGCGATTGCCTCGGACAAGGTTTTGGCCGGCGCCGGCGGGGTTTCCGTTTCGGGTATGAGCGCTTGTGATGTCTGTTTTGACTGGCATGAAAGCAATAGAATGAGGCCCATCATGCAAATAGTCGGGAAATAAAATTGTTTCATGGCGAAAATCGGTTTTGGTGATAGGTTCATTTGTATTGAATTGTCCGGATTTCGGTAAATCGCACGAAATTGCTTTGATCCTTTCGAATGTTGCCGGAAGTTTTCTTGCTGCAATCGGAATCATTCATCCGCAGCCTTGAACCGGAATATGAACAGTACGGGATTGTCATCGTCGTGCAGACGGTCGAGCAGATGTTCCTTCATCCAGCGGGAATGTTCCGAACCGTCGTCGCCGTGACGGAGGATCGCCTTCCGCAGTTCGTCCGGTCGCAGATAGGTGATAAACTGTTCTTTTGAAGCGCCTCGTCCGACAAAACGAATCAGATCGGGCAGTCCCATGTAGCTTATGTCGTCGGTGCACTTGGACGAAAGACGACACACTGCTTTTTTCGTTGCAAGATCGGCAGCGACATATTCGACAATCTCGTAGGTGGGGTTGCGCTGAATCCGGCAGAGGATTTGCTCACTCCATCCGGCCCATCCTCCGATGTAACAGTCGCCGGTCTTGCTGTCGTAATCGGAGCCGTAATCGTGAAGGTAGCTCTCTTCTGTCGCTGCATCAAAAAGCCGGTCGTCGTCCAACAACTCGATTTCCCCGATTGTGAAATCGGCTGCGATATGATAGAATGAGTTCGAAAATCCCTGCTGCATCAGATAGCCGTCGGCGTAGGATTTGAAACAGTTTTCTTCGGAGAGTCTGGTGGATTCTTTTATGCCGATCCGCAGATCCAGACATTTGCCGGAGCCGGTCTCTACACGATAAAACAGGCTCTCTTTATTGGAGCGGATCAACAGGTCAGAACCGACAACCTGCAGGTTGAGCGTGTTGCAGGACAGGTCGATTCGTTTGATGAACTCTCCGGTGAGTGTATAGATGAGGACTTTGCGATGGTCAAGGAGGAAAATCCGGTCATTCGAGATGTCGAAGTCAGCCAATTCCGTATATTCCTGCGGGCCGCGGCCCGGACGGTCGATCCGGTGCGAGAAGGAGCCGTCGGCGTTGAACGCGAGGATTCGCTTACGGTCGGTCGCAATGTAGAATTTATCCTTGTATTCGACTATTTTGGAGATGCGGCCCAATAACGTATTGTCGTTGGTCTCCAGCGGTATAAAGCGGTATTGATCGAATGCGGAGGATAGGCTCGATGCATACAATGCCTGCTCCGAAATGGAGATCAATGCCTTCTCCTGTTTTTGCGATTGGCAGGCACTGAATATGCCTGCGACAAGAAGCGTGGCAAATACGGGTAGCGTGAAGATGCGGGTTTTCATTGGGTTGAAGGTTCAGGTTGCATAGTATGGTGGCGTGGGACAGAACAGCCGCCCCTGAGGAGACCGGTCTTTTCGGATGGAATTACTGCGGCTGGCGGTTGGGTTAATGGTTGATAATTGTTCGATGAAGTCATGTCAAATATAGTCTTTTTTCATGAAAAAGCAAAAAAAGACGCCATAATACCAGATACGGCGCTGCCCGAACCGGACCATGTGTGAATCTGCCGGATTCAACCGGAACGGCTTGGAGGTGCAAACAAAAACGGCCTGCTTCTGCGGGCCGTTTTTGTTGAAAAGCATCCGTGTGTTATCCGAAGAGTTCGTTGAGGAGTGCCGCCAGCCGATACCCCGCATAAAGGATCTGCCGTTCGGCAATCGGAAGCGCCGGATTGAGGAAATCCTCCCATACGTCGGGGCTCTTGAAATGCTGTTCGGGCTGCGCCAGATCGTAGATCTGCCGGCAATAGACCGCGCAGTCGCGGAACCAGTCGCGCACCGTTCCGGCCGTAATCTCGCGAATCTCCCGTTTGGAGCATCGGTCGAGAATATGCTGGAACTCGATGGCGCTCCAACGGACGTTGCAGTCGAGAACATAACTGTCCCACACGCCGTGATAGTTGAGCTTCCGGCCATCGACGTAGATGTTGAAGCCCTTGATGCCGGGGTATTTGACATGTGTCGGACAGTGCATGTCGCCCACCAGATGCACGAGGTACTTGATACTGACGACGACCGTCGAGTCGTCCAGCGACTTGTAGTCGCGCAGCAGCTCCATCGTATCCTCGATGCCCTTGATCGCATTGCCGTCGGCTTTGCGCGTGGGGTCGTAGTTGTTGTTTTCATCGACCCATGCCGTGTGCCAGAGCGACGTGTGGGCATACGGCTCCTCGAACCGGTAGGCATCCATCCACGATGCGTAATGGACGATCGACGTGTTGAGGTAACGTTCGATGGTCTTTTTGGCCTTGGGTGTGAGGTGGCATTCGGCGATGTAGGCGATGGCGTCGTGTCCCATCTTGCCCCAGCCCCATGCGGTATGGCTGCACAACGCCAGCAGGGCAATGAGCAGGAAATACGTTTTTTTCATCGGTTGTCAGGGTTTCTGGACGTTTCGGAATCCTTTGGCGCAGCGGATCAGCCGAAGAGGTCGTTGAGTACCTTTGCCAGCCGGTAACCGGCGCGCAGGATTTGCCGCTCGGCGTATTCGTGCGTATGGTTGATGAAGGACTTGGTTTCGTTCTTGTCGAGTTTCTCATTGGGGCCGACCAGTTCGTAGATGTGGCGGCTGTCGCGGGCGTTTTCGTGGAACCAGTCGCGCAGCGTGCCGGCGGTGATCGTCTTGATCTGCTGTTTGGTGCAGCGATCCAACTGATGCGCGTATTCGAGGTAGCCCCAGCGGTGCGAACGCGAGATGATCTGGTCGTCCCATACGTTGTGGTACCTGCACTTGTCGCCGTTGAGGTAGACGCTGTAGCTCTTCTGTCCGGCATATTTGACATGCACGGGGCAGTGCATGTCGCCTACGAAGTGGATGATGCAGCGCAGGCTCATGACGATCGTCGAATCGTTCTGCGACTTGTAGTCCTGCAATTTCGCGATGGCATCCTCGAGTGCGAAGATCACGTCTCCGCGCTTTGTGTTGGGGACATAATCGAGATTCTCATCGACGGCTGCCGTGTGCCATACGGAGGTGTGTTCATACCCCGGTTCCGACCGCCATTCATCCATCCATGTCGCATAGTAAACGATCGAATGTCCGAGATACTTCTCGATGGTTTTCTTCGCCTTGGGCGTGAGGTTGCACTCGGCGATGTAGGCGATGGCGTCGTGTCCCATCTTTCCCCACCCGAAGGCGGAGTTGCAGCACAGCACCAGGGCTGCGGCGAGCAGAAGCAGGTTCCTTTTCATAAATCGAAGATTTGATTGGTTTTTGTTTCTTGAGCAAAGGTAAGAAAAAAATGCCGTAAAGCAAAAGGTGCGGTGTTCGTTTTTTTTGTCTTTCTGTGTTTTTTTTAGAAAATCGTATTTTTTGAGCTGCTATCCTGTTTTGACGTATCCGGCATATTCGGCTTGTCGTTTGGACGGTTTGTGGTATTAGTTACAGTTGTTTTGTATATTTGTATGCGGATGCAGTTTTCAAGGGGCTGTGCCGGTGTCCGGAATTCACGTTCGGATGACGGGGCTGGAAAGAGTTGCAATATGGCTCCTTGTTTACGGGCTTGTATGCCGCAGTTGCGTGGAAACAACCCGTTTTGCGATTTCCATCCGTAAAATAGTATTGTGTGTTGAAAATCTGTTGTGCAATGAAGTTCAGGGAGTTGGTTGTCGTATTCAGCCTTCTGGCGATGCTGGGCTGCAGCGGTCGTCACGACGGCCTGGAGTGTCCGACGGTTGTGGTCGATCCGAACAGCCGGGATGTGATCCGCATGTCGGACTTTGTGGAGCGGGTGGAGTATATTCCGCTGGAAAAGACCGACGAGTGTTTGATCCGTGAGGTAAGTCGGGTCTTCGAACTGGATAACGAGCTGATCGTGGTGGACAAGAAGGATAAGTCGATCTTCTTTTTCGACCGGTCGGGGCATTATCGGCGCAAAATCTCGAAACGGGGCCGTGCGGGCAACGAATATGTCTCGATGGATGCGGTGATGCTCGATGCGGTGCGCCGGCAGCTGATCGTGTTCGATCTGATGTCGAAGAAACTGCTGTTTTACTCGTTGGATGGGGTGTGCGAGAAGGTTGTTCCGCGATTCGGGGTATTCGAAGACCGGTATATCCGCGATATGATAAATTTGCCCGACGGGAACTTTCTCTGTTATTCTTATCTGCATGGCGCGAATCAAAACTATGGGACGGATGGCGTATGGGAAGTTTCTGCGGATGGGGAATTTGTGAGATGGATTCAGAAATTTGATTTGATTCATCCCGCGGCAACGGTGGATTATGCTTTTTTTCATAGAGAAGATGGTACGGTCGGTTGGATGTGCGTCGAATACACGGAAGATTATTATTACGATGAGGCGAAGGTACGACCGTTATTGGCCTATGAGGTTGACGGTCCGACAGCCATGGATTTTTCGGGGATGAATAATAACGATTATGCGTTCCGGTGGGCAAAAGGTGAGATGTTCAACGATAGACGCTATACCCAATACAGGGGAGATTGTGTGTTTACATGTTGGGGAAGCGAAGTGGAAAATCACCGTTACTATTCACTTTACGACAAACGACGGGACGATGCCGTGTCGGTGAATTGGATTATGCTTTCGGAGATACGGAACTGTTGCCTTCAGGGTTCAATCGATTTTCAAAAGAACCGGTTCTGAACATTGTTGATACGAATATGGCGAACGTGCTTGTTGCGCCCGTCTATCCGGCCATGTTGTTGACCAACAAGAAGAGCTGTCGGATTTTGGATGCTGTACTCGATCGTTTGGGTATCGGTGGATCCGAAGAAATTGTTGCGGAACTGAATCCCGTGCTGCAACTCATGTATTTGAAGTAACATACTCTATACTATCAGATTATAACAAAACCTGAAAGAGCTGTGAAACAAAAATGTGGGTTGGGGCCTTTGTGGTTGCCCTTGCAGGAGTTGGTTTATATGCAGGAAGTTCCTCTCATGCAGAAGAGGTATTATCCGTAAATGTCGAAGCCTTGTGTAGCGGAGAGGATGGAAGTGGAAATTGGGTACCGGATCATCGTGATGATTTCGGAGGTATGATGTGTTGTGTCCACGACAGGGGGTACTGCTCGTGGATTGATTGCAATGACTATTGATTAATGAAGAATTTGATGATAGATCGAGTATGTTGCCAGAGCGGCCGGAGTCAACCGGCCGCTTGATTCGTATCAGGTGAAACATCGTTGATTCAGCCGATCGCGCAGTTGTGCGCACGGCAGACGAACCAGGGGTTTTGCAGATCCCGTTTGTTGTAGCGGAACGGCGCCCCGTCCGCCAGCGCTTCGAGACGTCCTCCCGTCTCCGAAAGAATCAGCTCGCCGGCTGCCGTATCCCATTCGTAGGTGTGCGTCGTGCGGACATAATAATCGACGGCCCCTTCGGCCAGCAGGCAGAACTTGTAGGAGCTGCCCTGTTCGATCACTTCGAGTGTCGGGTAGCGCTGCCGCAATGCGTCGATATGCGCATAGGTTTCGGGGGTGTTGTGCGACCGCGAAATGGCGACGATCGGGTGGTCGTGCCGCTGCGTAGGCGGTGTCAGGCGCCGTGCACCTTCGCGGATGCGCTCCACCGTATAATCCGAATCGCTCCGGGGCGTGACATCCTCCCGGACATAGGCCCCGTTTCCGCGATCCGCAAAGTAGATTTTGTGCAGATAGGGCACATAGATTACCGCCGCAACGCAGATGTTGTTCTCCATCAGCGCAATGTTGATCGTGAATTCGTTGTTGCCGTTGATGAATTCGCGGGTGCCGTCCAGCGGATCCACCAGCCAGAACAACTCCCAGTTGCAACGCTCCTCGTAGTGCATTTCCCTGCCGTCCTCGCTCAGAATCGGAATCCTTGTCTGGCCGAGCGACCGTTTGATGGCGTCGTGTGCCGCACGGTCCGCCGCCGTGATGGAGCGGAAGTTGCCCTCGTAATGCGAAAGATCGTAATCGTCCCTGTGTTCGTAGATCTGCATGACGGCGGCTCCGGCGCGTACGGCCGCATTGAACGTATTGGGTAGGAGATAACGTTTGATCTCGTCGCTCAGCATCGTTTCTGTCGTGTTGGTGTTCATTCAGTCGATAAAGATAACAATATTTTACGATATTGCGTAATAATAACGCGAAAAACTCCTTCCTTATTGCTTGCAGCGCTCCCGACGGCCGGTCTCGAAAATAACGTTCCGTTGGAGCGTGCCGACAGCCTGGAACACAAAAAATTATGCCAAAGCGCACTGTCCGGAGCAAAAAAACCGCGGAACTATTGCGGATTCCGAAATTATGCGTATATTTGCAGGCTGAATTTTATGTTCAGAGACATAATTCGAATATATGTACGTTATAGTAGAGATTGCAGGTCAGCAGTTTAAGGCTGAAAAAGGTCGGAAGCTCTATGTTCACCGTCTTTCGGGCGAGGTTGACTCGTCGGTGAGCTTCGACAAGGTCCTGCTCGCAGACAACGACGGTCAGGTCAAGGTGGGCGCACCTGTGGTAGAAGGCGCCTCGGTAAAGTGCAAGATCCTGAAGCATCTGAAGGATGACAAGGTGATCGTGTTCAAGAAGAAACGCAGAACGGGCTATCAGAAGCAGAACGGCCATCGTCAGTATCTGACGCAGGTTCTGGTGGAGGAGATTGTCGCATAACCTTAATTTTAGAGAAACATGGCACACAAAAAAGGTGTAGGTAGTTCGAAGAACGGCCGTGAGTCGGAAAGCAAGCGACTCGGAGTGAAACTTTTCGGTGGTCAGTTCGCTAAAGCCGGCAACATCATCGTTCGCCAGCGGGGTACGGTACACAACCCCGGCGAGAATGTCGGTATGGGTAAGGATCACACGCTTTTCGCGCTGGTGGACGGAACCGTAGAGTTCTGCAAGAAACGCGAAGGCAAATCGTATGTCAGTGTGACGCCGCTCTCGGAGTAGGCGCCGCTGTCGGAACAACAATTCCGGTCTCAACACCTGTTGGGGCCGGATTTTTTTTTGAACGCCCGCTGTCTTTTGCCGGTGGCCGCCGGAAACGCGGGTGCCGGAACCTGTGCTCTCCTGGTGTGCCGGAGCCTCATCTCCGATCTGCAGCCCGATATTATGGGAGGGCTCATGTCCGGTGCGGCGATCCCATAGGCTCTGTTTCGGCGTGATGCTGCCGGATGCTGCCCCGTTTGATATCGTGAAGGGCTGTTTTTATGGCATCTCCCTTAGAAGAGTTGCAGCTTTACACCTGCCGAGAGTCCCACGATGTCCCGGCCGCCGAGACTGCGGTTTGTCGCGGCGCTGATCAGATAGAGGTCGCAGGTGCTCAGTTCATAATAGAACGTGATGCCTTTCAGCCGGGATGTGCGGTTGCGGTTCGTATGAAGCGAAAACCGTTGCCCGATGAATAGGAAGGAGTGCACTTTGGTTGAGAAGGTGTAGTATTTGCGGGGATAACGTTCGGGTTCCCTGACCCAGAACTTCTCTCCGAAAATCGTATTGATATACAGCCCGTAATAGAAAGGGGTGAATGAGAATCGTTTTCCGCAGGCAATGTCCCAGGGAATATGGTTCTGCTTGAGTGTGGCGGTAAGGTAGAATTTGCCGGCTTTGCTGCGAGGCAGGAATCCCAGATAGAGATCGGTCTCCCATTGGCATTTGCGTCCGTAATCCCATCCCGCGCCGAAGGAGAGGAATCCCATTCCGCCGGCGTATTGCACTTTGACGTGTGTGGGGATGATCCGCTCCCATCCCTCCCGACTGCGATGCTGCCGGCGATCGAGGGGAGCGTGTTTCGGGCTGCCGGCCGACGTCGTGACGGGCGGTTTCGGAGCGGGGACAGGACGAACCGTACTCTCGATCGGAGCGAACGTTACCGTAATGGGAGCCAAAGGGCGCAACGCCGATGAATCGATCTCGATGCCATGTCCCGAACCGCTGATCGGAAGCAGCAGCAGGAGACTAAAAAGCAATCTGTTCATGGCTGTATCCGTCGGGGGTAACCGTATAGAGGATATAGGTGCGTTTGGCGATGTTCGGACATCCGTAATAGATCATGCCGTCGTTGAATATATCCTCTTCGATCCAGCGGTGGTCATGGCCGAAAAGGCAGAAAAGAGGATTCGGGAAGGCCAAAACATAGTACTCGAAGGCTTTGGCGACGTTGTTGTTGAACTGGAAATCGTATGGGCGCACATGCATGGCGAAGATGGTGCGGACGGCGGGAGACGCGAATGCGTGCAACTCGTTCTCGATGAATCCGAAGTCAGGCACGGGGTGTGAATAGTCGTACTCCATGGCATTCGTATTGAGACAGACGAAGCGGATGTCGGACGCCGTGAAGGCGAAATCGGCCGGCCCGAATATTTTTCCGAAGACCTCCTCTCCGGTGCCCTGGCAGTCGTGATTTCCCAGCAGACAGACATAGGGCACATGCAGGCGGTTGAGTATGTCCCGTTGCCACATGAACTCTTTTTTCAGCCCGAAATCGGTAAGGTCGCCGCCGTGAATTACGAAATCGATGTCGTTGCGGGCATTGATGGCCTCGACGGCAAGTTCCGTTTCGTCATACCGGCGCTGGGTGTCGCTGATCATGGCGAAACGGATGGTTCGTTTGTTCGCGCAGGCGGCCTCGATACGGGCGATGTTGCGGGCGTTGATATTGCAGTCGCCTTTGATATCGGTATCGTAGGGGTGGTATTCGAAATGGTCGCAGCCGGCAATGCCTGCCAATAAAGGTAGATATGATGCGATTCTGGCGATCGGTTTCATGCGCTCGGATTTTCTTCGATGCAAAGGAACCGCTTTTTTGCAACGATCCAAGCCCGATAGGACGGACGAACTCTTGGAAAATACCTATTTCGCTTTTGGCCGCCGGAAGGGGCGGGAAAGGGAGGACGGAGATTCGCGACGGCTGTCCCTGCTGCCGTTCGGGCCCCGGCCCTATTTGCGGGAATGCTCGATGTCGCAGCCGGCGCAGTTGCCCGAACAAAGCTCGGAGGTCTCCTTGCAGTCGGACTGTTGGATCGCTTCACGGGTCTCCTGCACGGCGCATTTGATCCCGCGCCGCTGCATCTCCCTGTTGGTCGAGATCTCCGAATCGATATTGTGTCCTTTGAGCATGAGCGTGAGCGACATGCCCACCACAAAGAAGGCTACGGCACCTGCGGCGCACAGAATAACGGTCAACCAGGTCGGCATAACGGATTAAATGTTAAAAGTTTTCTTTTTCCGATCTTAAGCCGCGCTTGACGACGGAAAAAGGAGCGGAAAATTTGTGCTTTCGGCGACAAATTTATACATTTGTCTGTGAAAATGCAAAGACCCCGCCGTTGCGGTCCGCAGGTTGCGGTTTCTGCGGGGCGGCCGTCGGCGGGCGGACAAGGATGTCGTTGAGCGACGCCCTTCGTCCTGCCGTCCGGACGAACGATTGTTGAAAACTGTCGGATATGAAAATAGTCATAGCAGGGGCCGGAGAGATGGGCAGCCATCTGGCAACGATGCTCAGCGGAAACGGACACGATATTACGGTAATCGACCGTGATGCAAAGGCGCTCGAAGAGGTGGGGACGCTGGCCGATATCATTACCGTCGAGGGCGATTCGACCACCTTCGAGGCGTTGCGCAAGGCGGCGACGCGCAAATGCGATCTCTTCATCGCCGTGAACCATACCGAGAATGACAATATCGTCGCGGCGGTTATCGCCAAACAGCTGGGGGCCCGCAAGACCATCGCGCGTATCGACAACAACGAATACCTCGAACCCAACAACAAGGAGATCTTCATCGAAATGGGCATCGACTACCTTTTCTATCCGGAGAAGGTCGCGGCGGCCGAGGTGGTCAATCTGCTGGGCCACACCTCGACGACGGAGTATGTCGATTTTTCGGGCGGGCGGTTGTCCCTGTCGGTCTTGCGGCTTGAGCCCACGTCGCCGCTCATCGGACGGCGGGTGTCGGGTTTCTCGGATGACGATACGGAGCTGAACTACCGCACGGTGGCCATTACGCGCGGCGGAAAGACGATCATCCCCCGTGCCGAGGAGCATTTCGAGGAGGGCGATACGATCTATGTCATCGCACGTCAGGATGCCGTACATGAGGTAAACGAATTGTCGGGGCAATCGGGATTTGTTGTCAAGAACCTGATGATCCTGGGGGGCTCGCGCATCGGTGTGCGCGTGGCGGAGGCCCTGCAGGACGAGGTCAATATCAAATTGGTGGAGTACAATGCCGAAAAGGCCTACCGTCTGGTGGAGCTTCTCGACAAAACGCTCATCATCAATGTCGATGGTCGCAATACCGAAGCGATGCTGGAGGAGGGGCTGCCGAATATGGACGCCTTCGTCGCCGTGACGGGCCGCAGCGAGACCAATATCCTTGCGGCGCTGCTGGCGCGCCGCATGGGCGTGAAGAAGGTGATCGCCGAGGTCGAGAATCTCAACTACATCAATTTGGCCGAGAGCATGGGAATCGACACGATCGTCAACAAGAAGCTCGTCACCGCCTCGAATATCTTCCGTTTTACGATGTCAACCGACGTGCAGGCCATCAAGTACCTTACGGGCAGCGAAGCCGAGGTCATGGAGTTTATCGCCAAGCCCAATTCTCCGGCTACACGCAGCCGGATCAAGGACATGGGGCTTCCGGCCGATGTGATTATCGGCGGCATCGTGCGGGGCGACAGGGTGGAGATCGCCGTCGGCAGTACGGAGATCAAGGCGTATGATCGTGTCGTGGTCTTTGCAATGCCGAATGCCGTGGCCTCCGTCTGCGAATACTTCAATTAGCATCGGCAGGTTCACGGAGATGCGGGTGCCGCCGGCCGCACAAGAACCCTGTTGCTCAAAATGGGCCGTACAGGAATCCGGCTGCACAAAAAAAACGCACAAGAGGCCGTCCGTACAGGAAACGGGCAGCAGGAGGGGACGGGCGGGTCGCGGCGGAGAAGGGACTGCCGCCCCGATGCCGCCGGAGAACCGGCCGGTGTGCCGGTTATGGACGATATGTTTCTCCCGGCTTGCGGAGCCGGGGATAAAATAAGGATACGGATGTCGTTGAAAAGTTCGATTCTTCGCAGTTTTTTCTCGTTGCGCAGCCGTTCGGTCGAACGGTTTCTGCGTCGCCCGCTCGACGTGCAGCGCGAGCAGTTCGACCGGCTGTTGCGTGAAGGGGCACGGACCGATTTCGGGCGCCGTTACGGTTTGTCGGAGATCCGTACGCCGGAGGAGTTCGCCCGGCGTGTGGATCGGTTCGACTACGACTCGTTCAAGGGTTATATCGACCGGATGCTGGCCGGTGAAGCGGATGTCGCGGCGCCGGGGCGGGTGCGGTGGTTCGCACGGTCGTCGGGAACCACCTCCGAACGGAGCAAATATCTGCCCGTAAACGACGTGTCGTTGTGGCGCTGCCATTCGCGGGGACTGCGCGATGTGGCGACATTCTATGTGCGTCAATATCCTTCGACGCGGGTCTTCGAGGGCAAGACGCTGACGCTGGGAGGCAGCTGCCGCCGAGAGAACGGCTATGTTGCCGGAGACCTTTCGGCGCTGTTGATCGAACGCATGTCGTTCTGGAGCGGCTGGTTCCGCACGCCGTGCCGTGAAACCGCCCTGATTCCCGATTTCGCGCGGAAGGTCGAACGTTATTGCAGGGAGTGCGCAGGGGAACGGGTCACGGCTTTTGCCGGTGTACCCTCGTGGAACCTGGCACTGCTGCGCCGCATGGTCGAGGTGACGGGACGGCGGAATCTCTGTGAAGTGTGGCCCCATCTGGAGCTCTTTGCGCACGGCGGGGTGGGTTTCGAACCCTACCGGACAGCCTTCCGCGAACTGATCCCCTCCGATGCGATGCACTATATGGAGACCTACAATGCTTCGGAGGGCTTCTTCGCCATCGCCGACGACGCTTCGCGCAACGATATGCTGCTGATGCTCGACTACGGAATCTATTACGAATTCCGGAGCGGCGACGAGGTCGTGCCGCTCGAAGGCGTGCAGGCCGGACGGCGTTATGCGATGCTCATCACATCGAGCAACGGTTTGTGGCGCTATGAAATGGGAGATGTCGTGGAGTTCACCTCGACGGATCCCTACCGGATTCGGATCGTGGGGCGCACACGCCAGTATATCAATGTCTTCGGCGAGGAACTGATCATGGAGAATGCCGAACGGGCCGTCGCTGCCGTTGCGGCGCGTACGGGGGCAGCTGTCGGGGAGTACACGGCGGCACCGCGTTACATGACCCTTCAGGGGCGCGGCGCCCACGAGTGGATCGTGGAGTTCGACCACCTTCCCGAACAGCCCGAAACGCCGGAGAGTTTCGCGACGGCTCTCGATGAGGAGCTGCGGCGCGTCAATTCGGATTACGACGCCAAACGCAACAGCACGATGGACCGGTTGCTCCTGCATGCCGTACCGTCCGGAACGTTTGAACGGTGGATGGTGCGGCACGGGAAGAACAAGGTGCCGCGGCTGTCCAATGACCGGCGGGTGCTGGAGGAGATCCTGAACGAAATGGAGTGACGGAAGATAGCAACGATAGACGGAAATGACGGAGGGGGTGCGGCATCGGAAGGCGCACCGCTGCGCGGCGGATGCGAATGACGCCTCTCCCCGATTGGAAGGAAAACCATACGACCATGTATATTGCAATAGCTGGGAACATCGGCAGCGGCAAGACGACCCTGACCGAACTCTTGACGCAGCGTTACAACGCCAAAGCCTACTACGAAGAGCCGAACAATCCATATATCGGCGATTTCTACAACGACATGCAAAGATGGGCTTTCCACTTGCAGGTCTATTTTCTGGGCAGTCGTATCCAACAGACGCTCAATATGCTGTCGGCGGGGAATGCGGATGTCTTTCAGGACCGTACCATCTATGAGGATGCCCATATCTTTGCGGACAACCTCCATGAGATGGGATTGATGTCGGCCCGCGATCTGGAGACCTATATGGGGATTTTCCGTTTGGCGTCGGGGTTCGTCCCGCGTCCCGATCTGTTGATCTATCTCAAGGCGAGCGTGCCGACGCTCATCGCGCAGATCCGCAAGCGCGGCCGCGCCTACGAAATGAATATCGATGAAGAGTACCTGTCGCGCCTGAATGCCAAGTATGAACATTGGGTCTCGGCGATCTACGACGGCGAGGTGCTTGTCATCGACAAGGATACGGAGGATTTCGTGGAGAATCCTTCCGTACTGGAGAAGATCTGCCGGCGGATCGACTCGCTGCAGGACAATGCCCCGAAACATTGATCGGAACGATGTTGCCCGAAAGGTTTGTCGAGCGTGTGCTGCGCGATCTGGGACCGGATGAAGGTGCGGCGCTGTGCCGGGCGTTGGAGGGCGAATCTCCCGTCTCGGTGCGGTTGAATGGCGCAAAGGGGATGCCGGCGCCTTCCGGCCGCCGCATCGGATGGAGCCCTGCGGGGTATTATCTGGCCGGGCGGCCGTCGTTTACGCTCGATCCCGATTTCCATGCCGGACGCTACTATGTGCAGGAGGCGTCGTCGCAATTCGTCGGACACATTGTCGGGTCGTGCGGCGGCGCAGCCGGACGGCGGGTGTTGGATCTGTGTGCCGCACCCGGCGGGAAAACGACGCTTTATGCTTCGCTCGTCGGCCGCGGGGGGTTGGTCGTGGCCAATGAGATCAATCGCGGCCGTGCGGCCGTATTGGCCGACAATGTCCGCAAATGGGGGACAGGCAACGTGGCCGTGACGGTCAACGATCCGTCGCAGGTGGCGCGACTGCAGGGCTGGTTCGATGTCGTGGCGGTCGATGCCCCCTGTTCGGGCGAGGGGATGTTCCGCAAGTCGGAGGAGGCCCGTTCGGAGTGGAGCGAGGCGGCCGTCGGCATGTGTGCCGAACGGCAGCGCTCGATTCTGCGCGGGGCGTGGCAGGCGCTGCGTCCCGGAGGGTTGCTGCTGTACAGCACCTGTACGTTCAACTTTGCGGAGAACGAAGCGGTCTTGCGCGATTTTGCCGCATGGGCGGCCGATGATCTTGCGGCGGCCGAACAGGTGCCGGTGGAGAAGGAGTGGGGCGTGGTCTGTGGCTCGGAAGGCGTTTTCCAGACCTTCCGGTTCTATCCGCACCGTGCCGAGGGAGAGGGCTTTTTTGCCGCGGCGGCGCGGAAAGCCGACAGCGGCGGCGAGCGGGTGCGGATGCCAAAACCGCAGCGCAATCCGGTCGTGTGGGCCGAAAAACGGACTGTGCAGGAGTTGTCGCGCTGGGTCGTGGAACCTGCATCGATGCGTTTTGCACTGGCCGGAGGTACATATTACGGTTATTGGCAGGCGCAGGCGGAAGCCGTGCGGATGTTGGCCGGCGTATTGAACGTCATCTGTTCGGGTGTCGAGATGGGACAGCTCTTCAAGGGGGTGTTGAAACCGGCCCATGCCCTGGCGCTCTTTCCGGAGCTCTCCCGTTCGGCCGTATCCGTCGCCGAACTCTCCCGCGAAGAGGCGATATGCTATCTGCGGCGGGGTGACGTGGCGGTGGAACGGTTTGCGGAGGGCGTGAATCTGGTGACGGCGAACGGCGTGGCGCTGGGATTCGCCAAACGGATCGGAAGGCGTTGCAACAACATGTACCCCAATTCATTGAGAATATTGAAAGGTTAAAATAGAACGCTATGGCAAAGAAACTGTTTTACTCGATGGGCGAGGTGGCGGAGATGTTCGATGTCAATGCATCGTTGATCCGGCACTGGGAGTCGAAATTCGAGATCCTTCGGCCGCAGAAGAACAAGAAGGGGAACAGGATGTTCTCTCCGGAAGATGTGGAGAATCTCAAATTGATTTACCACCTGGTCAAGGAGCGCGGAATGACGCTCGACGGTGCGCGCCGTGCGCTGAAAGGCAGGGGCCTCTCCGGAGTGGCGCGCGACATGGAGCTGCTGGAGCGGTTGCAGGCAATCCGTGCGCAACTGGTCGAAGTGCGCAATGAACTGAAGGAGCCCGAAGCGGGCGCGATTGTCGTCGATGAAGCCGCTGCGCAGCAGGGACAGTCTCCTGTCGAAGCCGGAACCGATTCGTCCGGTGCCGCAGCATCCGGCGCGAACGATGCGGCGGCTGCGGAACCCGAACAACCGAGGGCCCGCCGTTCCCGCCGCAAGAAGGAGGATGCGGAACACAAGGAGTTGTTTGCCTTTTATGAACAGTCGTTGTTTTGACAAGCCATGAAACTGCGTGAAATAGCCGAGGCGATCGAGCGTTTTGCTCCGCTTGCCTTGCAGGAGGATTATGACAATGCCGGTTTGGTGGTCGGGGATCCCGATGCGGAGGTGCATCGGGCGCTGTTGGCCGTAGATGTTACGGAGGAGGTGCTTGCCGAGGCCGAGCGGGAAGGCTGCGACCTGATCGTAACGCATCATCCGTTGATTTTTCATCCGTTGCGGCGGCTCAACGAAGCCGATTATGTGCAGCGCTGTGTGGCGCGGGCCGTCCGGAGCGGGATTGCACTCTATGCGTGCCATACCAATCTCGACAGTACGCCCGGCGGCATGAGCTGGCGCTTGGCGGCGGAGTTGGGGCTTCAGGAGCTGCAGCTGCTCGAACCGTCGCCCGGCAAGGGCGAGGGGGTCGGGTTCGGTGTGACGGGCCGTTTGCCCGAAGCGGTTCCGACGCTTGAATTCCTGCGCATGGTGGCGCAACGGCTGCGGGTGGGGGCGATCCGCCACAGCGACGTCGTCTCTGAACGGGTGCGGCATGTGGCGGTTTGTACCGGTGCCGGCGCATCGCTCATGGGGGAGGCGATGGCATCGGGTGCCGAACTCTATTTGACGGCCGATCTGCGGTATAACGACTTCATGACCCCTTCGGGCCGGATGACGGTGGCGGATATCGGCCATTTCGAAAGCGAATATTGCGCAATTGCGATTTTATTTGAGATTTTTTCGAAAAATTTATGTACCTTTGCCGTCCGCAAGAGTGTGTGCTCCCGCAACCCGGTGAACTATCTCTGCCAATAGCTGTTCGGTGCCGCGGGAAAAGGGGCGGGGCGTGATGGCGGAAACGGTTTTTAGGAAGGGGCCCCGCCGGAGGTATGCACGGGCAATGCGGCTTTCGACAAAGCGTCCCGGCCGAAAGGCGGCAGGATACGGTCGGCGTAGTTGCAGAGGCGGGGATGATTCGGATGATCAACAATTAAACACGACATATGGCAGCACAGAAGAAAACAGCCGAGGTCGATTACTCCATGCAGGAGAAAATTCTGGCGCTCTACGAGTTGCAGAAAATCGATTCGAAAATCGACGAAATCAACAAAATCAAAGGCGAGCTTCCGTTGGAGGTGCAGGATCTGGAAGATGAACTGGCCGGCCTGGAGACCCGCATTGCGCATATCAATGCCGAGATCGAGGAGCTGAACGCCTTGACCAAGCAACGCAAACGCGAGATCGATCAGGCGCGGATTCTCATAGCCAATTACAAGGAGCAGCAGAACAACGTGCGGAACAACCGTGAGTTCGATGCCATCTCGAAGGAGATCGAATATCAGGAGCTGGAGATCGAGCTGGCGGAAAAGCGTCTCAAGGAGTATGCCGCCGGGATCAAGGCCAAGAAAGCGCAGTTGGAAGAGGCTGAAAGCATCGCGGCGGACCGTCGGGCCGATCTGGAGGTAAAACGCACGGAACTGTCCGGCATCGAGGCCGAGACGGCGGCCCAGATGGCCGAATACGAGGCGCAGGAGGCTGCTGCAAAGGTAAAGATCGACGAGCGGCTGTTGTCGGCATACGAACGTATCCGCCGCAATGTGCGCAACGGCCTGGCTGTCGTAACGGTAAAACGCGACGCCTGCGGCGGTTGTTTCAATCGCATTCCCCCGCAGCGGCAGGCCGATATCCGGCAGGGCAAGAAAATCATCATCTGCGAATATTGCGGCCGTATTCTGGTCGCCGATCCCGACGCCGAGGAGTAGCCTCCGAAGCGACGAACGAAAATGAAGACGCCGCCTTTTATGGCGGCGTCTTCCGTTCGACGGCCGACGCTGCGGGCCGTATCTTCCTGCATGGTCTCCGTGCCGTCGGGCGCCATCTCAGGCGAAGCGGGAAAACTTCCGCTCTCCCGCCGCCATCATCGCCGCGGCGGAGATGGCGGTTCCGACAGGGAAAATCCTCTCTTCGAACCGGAAATGCGCTGTGGAGCGCGAACGGGGGAACCATTCGGTCGGATACGCTATTTTCAAGCAAAAAACGTGACGTTTTCTCCAAATTATCGTTACCTTTGCACCAATCAATGAAGAACTAAATTCCTGATAGATGAAAATCGCTTTAGCTCAGCTGAATTATACGATCGGCGACATTGAAGGGAACAAGTTGAAAATTATCGGCGCCATCGAACGTGCGAAGCGCGAAGGCGCCGATCTCGCGGTCTTTGCCGAACAGGCGCTCAGCGGCACGCCGGCATTGGACCTGTTGTGCAAAACGACCTTTATCGAGTTGTGTGAAGAGGCGCTCGAAGAGATTGCGTCGCATTGCACGCACATAGCCGCCGTCGTAGGCGTGCCGGTTCTGACCGAACGGGGTACGGTAAGTGCCGCGGCAGTCATTGAGCGCGGTACGATTCAGCAATACATCAGCAAACGTTTTATCACGGCTCGTCGTGAGATGGGCTTCTTGATTCCGGGCGGAGGCTGCGAGACCATTACCCTCTGCGGGGAGAAAATCGCCGTCATCGTCGGCGACGATTTGAGCCGCACGTCGAATTTCGACAAGTCGGTCGATTTGATCCTCAGTGTCAACGCCCGCCGTTTCGGCAAGGGGATGATGACCTCTCGCTACAATCTGATGCACGACCTGGCCTATGTGGAGTCGAAACGCATCATGCTTATCAACCAGATGGGCGGCTCGACCGAGATCGTGTATGACGGCACATCGGCCGTAATGGGCGCTGACGGGCAGATCGAACTGCTGATGAAGAGTTTCGAAGAGGATTTCGCCATCTTCGATACACGGGCCGGGCACGAACCGATTCCGGTGCCCTATACCACCTACAAGGATCGTACGCGGATGGTACATGCCGCTGCGGTTTGCGGTTTGCGCGACTATTTCCGGAAGAACGGTTATTCGAAGGCCTCGATCGGTTTGTCGGGCGGTATCGATTCCGCTGTCGTCGCCTGTCTGGCTGTCGATGCTCTGGGACGCGAGAACGTCAAGGCGCTGCTCATGCCGTCGCAGTTCTCGTCGGATCACTCGGTAGCCGATGCACAGGCCCTGGCGACGAATCTGGGCATCGAATACGATGTCGTCCCGATTACGGAGGCCTATCGTGCGGTGGTGGATGCGATGAAACCCATCATCGGCGGCACGGCGTTCGACGCAACGGAGGAGAATATTCAGGCGCGGTTGCGTACCATCATGCTGATGGCGTTGCAGAACAAGTGCGGATATGTGCTTTTGAACTCATCGAACAAGAGCGAGAACGCACTGGGCTTCTGTACGCTTTACGGCGATACGGCCGGAGCTTTCAGTGTGACGGGCGACCTTTACAAGGGCGAGATGTACGATCTGGCCCGTTATATCAACAAAACACACGGAGACGTCATCCCCGAAAGCATCCTGACAAAGGAGCCGTCGTCGGAGCTGCATCCCGGTCAGAAGGACAGCGATATTCTGCCGCCCTATGAGGTGGTGGATGCGATTCTGTTCCGCATGATCGAGGAGGGACAGCACCGTGAAGAGATCGTCAATGCCGGATTCGATGCCGAGGTGGTCGAAAAGATCCATCAGATGCTGATGCGCAACGAGAAAAAACGCTATCAGTTCCCGCCCGTTCTGCGTCTTTCGGCATGCGCTTTCGGCCATGAACGCATTTTGCCGCTCACGAACAAGTACGGCGATTGAGTGGAGATGGCGCAGACGGTTGAACATATCGCTACGGTCATCCGGGCGGATGACGATGTGGTGGAGGCGGAGCTGACGGTGCAGAGCGCCTGTGCGGCGTGCCACGCCCGCAGTGTCTGCGGATTGGGCGAGTCGAAACGAAAACGGGTGGAGATTGCGACCCCCGATGCTGCGGCCTATGTGCCGGGCGAAAGTGTCGTAGTCTCGATCGAAAGCAATATGGGCATGATAGCGGTCTTCTGGGCCTATGTCATGCCTTTTGTCGTTTTGCTGGGCGCCCTGATCGTATCGTCGGCTGCAGGCGCGGGCGACGGCGTGTCGGCCTTGGCGGCCCTTGCGGCGACAGCGCTCTATTTTGTGGCGCTGTATCTGTGCAGAGCGCGTCTGGAACGGAAAATTCACTTCAAAATTCATAAACCATAATGGAAATATTGATTTATACGATCCTGACGCTTTGCGTGTTGGGCGTGTTGGCGGCTGTCATTCTCTATGTCGTCGCGCAGAAGTTCCGCGTCGAGGAGGATCCGCGTATCGACGAGGTGGAGAAGATGCTTCCCGGCGCCAATTGCGGCGGTTGCGGCTTTGCCGGATGCCGGGGTATGGCCGACGCGCTGGTCAAGCGTGAGGATATTTCCGATCTTTACTGTCCGGTGGGCGGTGCCGATACGATGAAGCGGTGCGCCGGTTATCTGGGCAAGTCGGCTCCGCAGAAGGAGGCGCAGACCGCAACGGTCCGTTGCGGCGGCACCTGCGCAAAACGTCCCCGCACGAACCGTTTCGACGGCGCGAAATCGTGTGCCGTCGCGGCATCGCTCTACGTCGGTGAGACGGGCTGCTCCTATGGCTGCCTGGGATTCGGCGACTGCGTGCAGGCCTGCCAGTTCGGCGCATTGTCGATGGATCCCGAAACGGGGCTTCCGGTGGTCGATCCCGACAAGTGCACGGCCTGCGGCGCCTGCGTCAAGGCCTGCCCGAAGGGAATCATCGAGTTGCGCAAACGGTGGCCCAAGAATCGTGCGGTCTATGTGTCGTGCGTCTCGAAGGAGAAGGGTGCCGTCGTGATGAAGGCCTGCAAGGCGGGTTGCATCGGCTGCGGCAAGTGTGAAAAGGTTTGTGCTTTCGGAGCCATCACTGTCGAGAACAACCTCGCCTACATCGATCCCCGGAAGTGCAAGTTGTGCCGTAAGTGCGTGAACGAGTGTCCGACGGGCGCCATCCGTCTTGTCGGCATGGATCCGCTGCCGCGGGAACCGAAGCAGCCTGCGGCGAAACCCGCGGCGGCGCCTGCGGCAACAACGGCGGAGAAGGGTCCGGCAGCCGGAGTTGCGACAGCGGTGAAGCCGGTTGCGGAGGACGCGGCGACGAAGACGCGGACGTCGGAGCAAAAGAGTGAATAATCAAAGGAGTAGAGCTATATGAAGACATTTCCCATCGGCGGAGTCCATCCGTCGGATAACAAATTGTCGCGGGGTGCGGCCGTGGAGCGTTTTGCGCTGCCCGATGTGGCGCAGGTGCCGCTGTCGCAGCATATCGGCGCTCCGGCCGTAGCGAAGGTCGCCAAAGGCGACAAGGTGCTGGTCGGACAGCTCATCGCCGAAGCCGCAAGTTTCATGTCGGCCAATATTCATGCTCCCGTGTCGGGTACGGTAACGGCCGTTGACATGCAACCCAATGGCCAGGGCGTGCGTCAGATGATGATTACCATCAAACGCGAGGGAGACGATTGGGCTCCCGGCATCGACCTGTCGAACGATCTGGTGCGCGAATGCAGCCTTACGCCGGCCGAGATCCTCGATCGGATCAAGGCGGCCGGTGTCGTCGGCATGGGCGGTGCAACCTTCCCGACGCACGTAAAGCTGTCGATACCGGCCGGCAAGAAGGCTGAGTATCTGATTATCAACGGCGTGGAGTGCGAACCTTATCTTACGTCCGATCATCGCACGATGCTGGAGAAGGGCGAAGAGCTGATGGTCGGGGCGACGATTCTGATGCGGCTGCTGGGTGTGAACCGCGCCCATATCGGAATTGAAAACAACAAGCCCGATGCAATCACCTTCCTGCGTGAGTTGTCGAAACACTATGCCGGCGTGGTGGTCGTGCCGTTGAAGGTACGCTATCCGCAGGGCGGTGAGAAGCAGTTGATCGCCGCCATTACGGGGCGGCAGGTTCCGCCTCCTCCGGGGCTTCCGATCGATGTGGGGGCCGTTGTCTGCAACGCCTCGACGACGGTGGCCGTCTATGAGGCCGTGCAGAAACACAAACCGCTCGTCGAACGGATCGTGACCGTGACGGGCAGGGGGATGAAAAAGCCGTCGAATTTCCTTGTGCGGATGGGTACGCCCGTCGCTTCGCTGCTCGAAGCGGCCGGAGGCCTCCCCGACGGAGATGTGAAGGTGCTCAACGGCGGCCCGATGATGGGCCGTGCAATGGTCAATCTCGCCAGTCCCGTGACGAAGGGCTGTTCGGGCATTACGGTGCTCAGCGGGGTCGGTGCGCGTCGTGCGCCGGAGAGCGCCTGCATCAAATGCGCCAAGTGCGTGCAGGCCTGCCCGATGGGTCTGGAACCCTACCTGATTTCGAAGCTCGCACGCAAAGGACTGTGGGAACGTCTCGAAAACGAGGAGGTGACGAGTTGTATCGAGTGCGGCTGCTGTCAGTTCACCTGTCCGGCCGATCTGCCGCTGCTGGATTATATCCGTCAGGGGAAACAACGTGTGATGGGGATCATCCGTGCCCGCGCTGCGGCCAATGCCCCCAGGAAATAGACCGAAGAACGAAAAAACGGAAATATACTATGGCAAATCAACTTTTTGTCGCACCGTCGCCGCATGTCCACAGCACGGAGTCCACGACGAAGATCATGCGGGATGTGGTGATTGCGCTGCTGCCCGCACTGGTCGTCTCGACGTTGGTCTTCGGCTGGAGCGTACTGGCCGTTACGGCCCTGTCGGTGGTATGCTGCGTGGTGTTCGAATACCTGATTCAGCGCTTCCTGTTCCGAGGAGGCTGTACCGTCGGCAATCTGTCGGCAGTGGTAACCGGTGTCCTGCTGGCCTTCAACCTCCCGTCGTCGATTCCCTGGTGGATCGTCGTGATCGGCGCTTTCGTGGCTGTCGGCATCGGTAAGATGACTTTCGGGGGCTTGGGCAAGAACCCCTTCAATCCGGCGCTCGTGGGCCGTGTCTTCCTGCTGATCGCCTATCCTGCCCAGATGACGTCGTTCCCGCAGCCGGCGGGGGCCGTTGCCGATGCCTTTTCGGGCGCTACGCCGCTGGCTGCCGTCAAGTTCGGCGCCGTATCGGCCACGGCGGTGGATTATCAGGACATGTTGTTCGGCTCGATCCCCGGTTCGTTGGGCGAAGTGGCGGCACTGGCCCTGCTGGCCGGATTCGTCTATCTGTTGTGGCGGCGTGTCATTACATGGCACATTCCGGTGACGATTCTCGGTACGATGGCTGTCTTTGCACTCCTCGTCGCCCTCGGACGTGGCCAGAGCGGCGCGATGCTCTATGAGTTCCCCGCATTCCATGTGCTGGCCGGCGGTGCCATCCTCGGCGCCGTTTATATGGCGACGGACTATTCGACCTCGCCGATGACGATTCGCGGCGGCGTGATCTACGGCATCGGTATCGGTGTCATCACGATGTGCATTCGTCTGTGGGGATCCTATCCCGAAGGGATGTCGTTCGCCATTCTGCTCATGAATGCAACGGTGCCCCTGATCAACCGTTATGTCAAACCCAAGCGTTTCGGCGCGAAAAAATAGGAGGTGCGGATGAAAAGTTCTCTGAAAAACATGGTGGTCGTACTCTTTACGATCACGTTGATCTCCTCGGCCGGCGTGGGATATGTGAACATGATCACCGTCGAGCCGATTGCGGCCGCCAAGGCCGCCGCTACGGAAGCGGCCCTGCAGGCGGTGCTGCCGCCGTTCGACAAGACGGAAACGTCGGAACTTACGATCGACGAGCTGCCCGTTGCGGTGCACACGGCCAGCAAGGATGGCAAGGTCGTGGGGTATGCCGTCGAGAGCATGACCAGGAAGGGTTTCAACGGCCTGATCCGGCTGATGGTGGGTTTCGATGCCGGGGGACGGGTGCTCAATGTCAATGTCCTCGAACAGTCGGAGACGCCCGGTCTGGGTACGAAGATGGCCGATGCGGGCAATCCGCTCTACGCCAGCTTCGAGGGCAAGAATCCCGGTGAGATGAAACTTTCGGTGAAGAAGGACGGCGGCGACGTGGACGCCCTGACGGCGGCGACGATCTCGTCGCGGGCCTATGTCGATGCGATGGCCCGTGCGTATGCTGCCTACAAACAGACGGTCGGCGATGCTTGGGATGGCGCTTCGGGCGCTACGGCAACGTCGGGGGCAACAAAAACTGCCGCAGCGGATGCTTCGGAGGATGCGGCCGGTGCGGAACAAATGGGCGGCGATGCCCGGAAAGGAGGCGACCATGAATAAACTGAAACTGATTCTCAAGGGAGTCATCCGCGAGAATCCGACATTCGTACTGGTGCTCGGCATGTGCCCTACGTTGGGAACGACAACGAGCGCCGCCAACGGTTTCGGCATGGGGGTGGCGACGATGTCCGTGCTGATCCTGTCGAATATCGTCATCTCGCTCATCAAGAACCTCATTCCGGACAAGGTGCGCATTCCGGCCTTCATCGTCGTGATCGCCTCGTTCGTGACTGTCGTGCAGATGCTGATGCAGGCCTTCGTGCCGGCGCTTTATGCGACGCTGGGAGTCTTCATTCCGCTGATCGTCGTCAACTGCATCATTCTGGGCCGTGCCGAAGCCTTCGCCTCGAAAAACAACGCCTTCGATTCGGCATTGGACGGTCTGGGCATCGGTCTGGGCTTCACGCTTTCGCTGACGGTCATCGGTGCGATCCGCGAGCTGCTGGGCAGCGGCGCGATCTTCGGCTATTCGTTCGGGATCGGCGACTACATGCCGCTCGTCTTCATCCTCGCACCCGGCGGTTTCTTCGTGCTGGGCTACCTGATGGTTTTGTTTAACAAATTGGCCAAGAAATAGTCATGGAACAGATATCCTACTTCGCAATCGTTGTCGGAGCCATCCTCGTCAACAACGTCGTACTGGCTCAGTTCCTCGGTATCTGCCCCTTCCTGGGCGTATCGTCGAAGGTGGAGACTTCGCTGGGCATGGGTGCCGCCGTGACCTTCGTCATGGCGCTGACCGCCGTCGTCGCGTGGTCGATACAGATCTTTATCCTCGACCCGCTGCAGATCCAGTACATGCAGACGATCGTCTTCATTCTGGTGATCGCCGCCCTGGTGCAGATGGTCGAGATCATCCTGAAGAAACTCTCGCCGTCGCTCTATCAGGCGCTGGGTATCTTTCTGCCGCTCATCACGACCAACTGCGCCGTACTGGGCGTTGCGATTCTGATGATCCAGAAGGAGTTCTCGTTGCTGCAGAGCGTCGTCTATTCGGTTTCGACGGCCTTGGGCTTCGCTTTGGCGCTGGTGCTCTTCGCCGGTATCCGCGAGCGGCTCGAAATGGAGGATGTGCCCGTTGCATTCCGCGGCACTCCCATTGCCTTGATCACGGCCGGTATTCTGGCCATGGCCTTCATGGGCTTCTCGGGGCTGGTGTAAAGGTGTAGATCTGTCAGGTTCATAAAGGAAGCGGTTGAGTTTTTACTCAACCGCTTCCTTTTATGCTGTTATGTATCTGATTGTTCAATTTTTAATTGATATTGACTATTCGTATTTGAGTCGAATGTTCATTGCTGAAAAACAGGGCTAACTTGCAGGAAGAGAGCGATTCGATACCCGAGAGGATAAAATCGTCCGGAGATTCGATACGCAGACATCGGACTTCGCCGGTAGGTTTGTTGTATACTCCGATATTTTTCTTCTTGTTGTAAATAAATGTGAAAATCAGCCGATTGTCGTCTTCATGGACATTGGCCGGCAACAATGCATAGCGCTGGTAATCCTTTAAGCGGAGTATTGTTTCTACCAATTTTTCATCGTCGATGTCCTGCGGCAAGTTCTTGGTTCCGAAATCGATTGTGTAGCGCAAGCGGACGGTTTCCGTCGTATCGATGGAATAGATCTTGTTGTGGATGTCGTCGCAATAGAGAATTTGATTCCGATATTTGCTGAATGGGTAGTTGAATCGCATTCCCGTATTGAAATGGGTGTTTCCGATTAATCGGATGAATTCGTATTGCTTGTTGTAAAGAGCCAGTTCCGGAGTAGGTTTGCCCTGGTAGCTCAACTTTCCGATGTAGGAATCGGAATTCAATGGATACAGATATTGGAAGGCTTCCCCGTATGGTCTTTGGATCGGAGTGCAGGAGCGGAAATCGCCATCGGTGTCGTATCGAAGAATTTTCTGCCCGTTGGGATCGAATATGCAGATCTCGTCGTTTTCGGGCCATGCGTCCCATAGGGTGATATATTCATCGGAGGCCCTTCCTTTTCTGGATAGTTCGGTAAGCAGGTTGCCGTTAAGATCGAAAATATATGCACCCGAATTTGAAATGATGATCCATTTCCGATCCTGTATCCATGCGTTGGTGATATTGCCGAGAAGAATGGGATTTCCTGCATCCAGCAGCTCAAATTTGCGGCAGCAATCAACTTCCAGCCGTTCGGTTTGCTGCGGGTTGACAGAGATCATACATCCTTCGCAATCGGAAGAAGGGGTTCGGGTGCAACCGAAAATCAGTGCCGTAAAAAATACGGATCCGATATACAGTAAATTACAACGTTTCATGATTCTATGACAACCTTTTAGGAAACAACAAGTATCAGAACCGGATCGGCAGATTCTTTTGCAAGATACACGCCTTTGACTTCTCTGTGTCCTATATTACCGCAGACAGCAGAAGAAGAGGGTCCACGTCTCCGGAAAGACAACCGCCTGTTTCACTTTCATTTATATTGGCTTGTTTTTATAGGGATAAATTCTTTTCATTGATTTCGGAGGGGGCAACAACCAGCGACATATATTCCCTATCTCCAAAAATATAAAGGATTTCTTTATGGTAAATAGAATTAAGAGGGTTAATGGGATGATTGATTGCAATATAATGATAAATATTTATTCTACAAGGAAGAACGTGCTTTTTTAGACAAAAAAAGTCGGGGATAATGAGAAGTATATATCTTGGGGCTTATATTGCTCAATGTTGGAACCGGTTTTGGCCGGATTATTTGTGACAAGGAGGCAAATTGTTTCTTCCCGGCAGGAGAAACGAAAAACCGAATTATACACGATGTGAAAGGGAGTATAATTCGGTTAATAATATGTGCTTGGTTTTTCCCGATCTTTATCATTTGATGATATAGACCTTCTCGCCCTTGCGCTGCATGTGGTAGTGCTCGCGGGCATACTGCTCCAGAAAATCATCCTCCTTGAGCCGCTCGATGAGCGTGCTGTCCCGCGCAATCTTCTCCTCGTAGAGCGCCTTTTCCTGCTCCAATTCCTTGATCTGACCCCGGATCTTCAAGGCGTGAATCAGATTCCGTCCGGCCGCCAGAAGCGTCAGAAGGATGACCAGCATCGCTGCGCCGATCCAGAATTTGCGTCCGAACCCCTTTTTCATGACAACATCAAGGTATGTGCATGAATTTGTGCGTCTGGATCGAGATGTTCCAGCGCGGATGCGCCTTGGCATACTCCACCAACAGGGGCATGATCCGTTCATAGGCGCTCCATTCGGGCTGCAGGTAGAGCAGGCACTCCCTGCCCACCTGTGCCGCATTCTGTTCCGCCCATTGGAGATCCTCCTCCCCTTCGACGATGACCTTTAGTTCGTGAGCGCGCGCAAAGGCCTCCTCCAACGGCGGTTGCTGCCGCTTCGGGGAGAGGCACACCCAGTCGAAACAGCCGCTGAAGGGGTGCGAACCCGACGTCTCAAGAAAGATCTGCAGCCCGCGTTCATGCAGCGTCCGCGTAAGGATGTCGAGCGGATAGAGCAGCGGTTCGCCGCCCGTGATGACGATCGCCTGTGCCGGACAGGCCAATGCCCTGTCGATGACAACCTGCACATCGACAGGAGGGTAGCGGCGCGCATTCCATGTGTATTTGGCATCGCACCAGCGACACCCCACGTCGCAGCCGCCCAGACGGATGAAATAGGCCGGTTTGCCGGCATGGAATCCTTCGCCCTGGATCGTGTAGAAATCCTCTACAAGCGGCAGTTTGCGGCCGCCTTCGAATATTGCAGGATCGGTATCGATCATCGTTTCGCTGTTTTTTGTTCTGCCGTCTCTTCTCCATGCGGATGCCTCTGTATGAACATCCGTGTCTGTTCCTGCGCGGCCCCCTCCTCCGGACTACTCCGTTACGACGTAGATGTCCTTGAGGTTGCGGCCCAACTGATCGTAGTCGAGCCCGTAACCCACGATGAATTCGTTGCCGATTTCAAGCGCACGGTAACGGATCGGCAGCTGTTCGGAATAGGAGTCCGGCTTGAAGAAAAGCGTGCAGACCTCGATGCTCGCGGGGTGGCGGCGCTGCAGGTCGTCATACATGTGGGCGATGCTCCGACCCGTATCGACGATGTCCTCCACGATGATCACATGCCGACCCGCAATGTCGTTGTTCAGGCCTACCAGACATTCGACATTGCCCGTCGATTCGGTGCCGGTATAGGAGGCCAGTTTGACAAACGAAATTTCACAGTTGAAGTCGATCTTCTTGATCAGGTCGCTCATGAACATGAACGCACCGTTGAGCACTCCCACAAAGAGCGGTCGTTCCTTGTCGCCGTAGTCGGCATTGATGCGTTGCGCAACGGCGGCAACGGCACGGTCGATCTCTTCGGCCGGAATCATCACCTTGAAAGTCCTGTCGTTCAGTGTTACGGTTTTCTCCATATCTCCATTCCCGATTTGCGGTCGTTTCGTGTTGTTTCGTGCGGCTGTGGAAAAAAGTCAAGCAAAGGTACGTTTTTTTATGGAATATCTCCGTACCCTGCGGAAACTTTTCTTTGCTGCGGCCGCGACGGCGCGGAAGGACCTCTTCGGCGTCGGGGTTGAGCGCGAAGACGGACCGCCCGTCCTGCGGTGCGGCGGCGTATCGGCGAAAGATGCAAAAACATCCCTGTAGCCTCTGTCGTGCTTGTCAGACACGGTGCTCGTATCCGTGCCAGTCGGGTGTGATGCGGCTCCCGCGATCGAGCCAGACGATTTCGCCCGCGTTGTCGGCGGTAATGGCGCCGATGGGGTAGAGCTGCCGCCCGAAACGGGCCTCGAAGGCGCGGCAGAGCGCCGGCAGGCCTTCCGATGCCACCGTGAAGAGCAGTTTGTAGTCTTCGCCGCCCGTGACGGCCGTCGCCGTATCGGCACCAGCGGCAACGGGCAGGCGTTCGGTGTCGATGCGCGCCCCGACATGCGAGAGCGTCAGAATGTGCCGCAGATCGGAGGCCAGACCGTCCGACAGGTCGATCATGGCGTGTACTTCGGGACGTCTGCCCAGCCAGATCCCTTCGGCCGTCTGCGCTCGCGGCGCATTGTGGATACGGGCATTGACGGTGCCGTACCGGCCTGCCAGCAGGTCGCGCAGACCGGCTCCCGATGCGCCGAGCTCTCCCCCCGCGACGACGATGTCGCCCGCCTGAGCGTCGCTGCGACGTTTGATGTGCCGGTCGGGAGCCCGTCCGATGACCGTTACGTTGAGCGTGATGTGCCGTTGTGACGAGGTGGTGTCGCCGCCGGCAAGCATCACCCCCTCTTCGTGCGACAGGTCGCGGTAGCCGCGCAGGAAATCTTCCGTCCAGCTGTCGGGCGTCCCGGCCGGCAGTGCGAGCGACAGCAGTGTGGCAACGGCCCGCCCGCCCATTGCCGCCACGTCGCTCAGGTTGACCGCCAGCGCCTTGCGGCCCAGTTCGTAGGGCGGTGTCGCAGCACGCAGGAAATGAATGCCTTCGGTCAGCAGGTCGCTCGTGAAAAGCAGCGATTCGCCGTTGCCGATGCCGAGCACCGTGCAGTCGTCGCCCGGCGCTTCGAAACCGTTGCGCGGGAGGCTGTTGGCGAGTTGCCCGATGCGGGCGATGAGTTCGAATTCCGTCATGGAGCAAAGATAACGTTTTTCCCCGTCGCTTGATCTTTCCCGCCGCGAAATATCTTGTGGCGAGGGCGAGAACGGTGGCGGCACCCGTTCCGGATCGGGATGGCATCCGTAATGGAGCGGAGGAGGACAAGCGGAAATTTTCCGGAAAAAACGTATCTTTGCCGACGGAATGAAACCCGATCCGGAACGCTTCGTACAACCTGCCCGGCGGGCGTGCAGCCGACGCCTGCCGCCGGTCGTCCCGGATCAAAATATGGACGAAGATGAAGATTCTGATTCTCAACGGCCCCAATCTCAACCTGCAGGGGCGGCGCGATGTCGCGGTCTATGGCTCGGTCACGTTCGACGACTACCTCTCCCGTTTGCGGGGCGTTTTCCCCGATGTCGAACTGGACTGTTTCCAGTCGAACATCGAAGGCGAACTGATCGATGCACTGCACCGCTCCGAAGGTAAATACGATGGCGTGGTGCTCAATGCCGGCGGTTACACCCATACGTCGGTGGCGTTGCGCGATGCCGTGGCGGCCGTCCCGACACCCGTCGTGGAGGTGCATATCTCCTCGATTCTCGCCCGCGAAGAGTTCCGCCATGTTTCGCTGCTGGCTCCCGTCGTGCGGGGCTCGATCATGGGATTCGGACTCGACTCCTACCGGCTCGGTATCGAGGCACTGCTTTTGCAGCCTGCGGGAGATTGAATGCCGGATGGAAGTCCGCTGCCGCTTTCTGCAGGGGGCGGAATGGAACCGTTGCCGGAAGTCTCCGTTCCGAAGAGATGCGGCGGAGGTCGCGGCGGCCGGCGTGCGGCAGGTGCGGTCTCTCCTGTCGGGCACGGGCACAGGACGGCAGGCGGCCCGGCCGTTATGCGTTGCTGCAGGGTTGCTGTTGACGGAAAATTATCGAATATGTAAAATATAAACAGCATATGATCAAACGAACGAAAATAGTCGCTACGCTTTCCGCCCAACGTTGTACGGAAGAGCTGGTGCGCAATCTTTACAGGGCAGGGATGAATATCGTGCGGATCAATTCGGCGCATGCTTCGCTGGAGAATGCCGCCGAGATCGTCCGGATGGTGCGGAGCGTCTCGAAGTCGATTCCCGTGATGCTCGATACGAAAGGTCCGGAGATCCGTGTGACACGGATGGCCGACGCCTATCCCGACGGGATACGGTTCGCAGCGGGCGACCGCGTGAAGGTGTGCGGCACAAGCGTGCAGGCGGATATTCCCTCGACCCCCGAAACGATCTACATGAATGTCGAACATCTTGTCGGGGATGTACCCGTCGGTGCGACGATCCTGATCGCCGACGGCGAAATGGAGCTGCATGTCGAGGCGAAAAACGACGCGGAACTGACCTGCCGCGTGATGCGCGACTGTACGTTGCGTTCGCGCAAGAGCGTCAACGTTCCCAACGTCTCGATCGCCCTGCCGTCGGTGACGGAGAAGGATCGCAAATACATCGAGTGGGCCGTTGACAACGACATCGATTTCATTGCGCATTCGTTTGTGCGCAGCGCCCGTGACGTGCAGGCCGTGCAGGAGATTCTCGATGCACACCGCAGCAACATAAAGATCATCTCCAAAATCGAGAATCAGGAGGGCATCGACAACATCGACGAAATCATCGAAGCGTCCTACGGCGTCATGGTCGCGCGCGGCGATCTGGGTGTCGAACTGCCGGCCGAGGTGATCCCCATTACGCAGCACATGATCGTTGACAAGTGCATTGCGGCCAAGCGTCCGGTCATTATCGCCACGCAGATGCTCTATTCGATGGTTGCCTCGCCGCGTCCGACCCGTGCCGAGGTGAGCGACGTGGCCAGTGCCATCTACGAACGGGTCGATGCCGTGATGCTCAGCGATGAAACGGCGTCGGGAGCCTATCCCGTCGAATCGGTCGAGACGATGGCCCGCATCGCCAAAGCCATCGAACGCGACGAAGCCTGTTCGGCCCCCTTCATCGACATCCACATGGTGTCGGTCAACCACGAGGTGACGGCACAGATCGCCCGTTCGGCAGTGCGCGCTTCGACGAATCTGCCCATTCAGGCGATTCTGCTCGATACGCAGACCGGCCGCACGGGACGTTACATTGCGGCATTCCGGCCGACAAAGATCGTCATTGCCGTCTGCTATACGCTGCAGGCGCAGCGTCTGCTGGGCCTTTCGTATGGCGTCGTGCCCATCCTGCGCAGCAAGAGCGAAATGGATTCCTATCATTTCCTCTCCGATGCGATGGAGTTCATCAACCTGAAGTATCAGGAGCTCAAGGATGATGATATGGTCGTGACGATCGGCGGCAGCTTCGGCCCGGTGCGCGGAGCGTCGTACATCGAAATCGGAACCATCGGCGACATTCGCCGCCGCAACGAGGAGCGCCGCAGGCAGATGCCGCGGTAAAAACATCGGGACTCATGGGCGGGGAGTTGCGGAACAAGGTCGCGAGCGGCGTGGCGTGGAGCCTGAGCGAGAAGGTCGGTACGATCCTCTTGCAGATGGTCGTGAGCATCGTCGTGGCCCGGCTGCTCATGCCCGACGACGTGGGGGTCATGGCCCTGATGACCTTCTTCACATCGCTGGCGCTGGTCGTCGTTGACAGCGGCTTCTCGCAGATGCTCATCCGCAAGAGCGATCCCGATCCGTGCGACTACAAGTCGGTTTTCCTCTTCAATATCGTCGTGTCGTGGGTCGTCTATCTCCTGCTGGTGGCGCTCTTCCCCTGGGTAGCGGCCTTTTACGAACAACCCGTTCTGGCGCGGATTGCACCGGTGCTTTTCCTGCTGATTCCGGTCAATGCGCTGGGCTCCATTCAAAATACGCTCTTTACGCGGCAGTTCCGTTTCGCACTTCTTTCAAAGATCACGTTTTTCTCGTCGCTCGTCAGCGGGGCGCTTGCCGTGACGATGGCATTGGCGGGCTGCGGTGTCTGGAGCCTCGTCGGGCAACGTCTCTCTTCGATTGCGGTGCGTTCGGCGCTGTTGTGGTTCTTCAGCAGCTGGCGGCCGCGCCGTGCCGTGCGGGCATCGACGAAACCCCTGCGCGAAATGGCTCCATACAGTCTGCGGCTGATGTCCTCGGACCTCGTCGCCGCCATTTACAACAAGGTGGCGCAGCTCTTCATCGGAAAGATCTATTCGACCGATCTGCTGGGCTACTTCTATCAGGCGCAGAAGCTTGAAGAACTGCCCGTAACCTCGACCGTGCAGTCGGTGCAGGGGGTAACCTTCCCGGCCTTTTCGAAGCTGGCGTCCCGGCCCGAAAAACTTGCCGAAAGCTATCGTCAGGTGGTGATGATCGTCGCTTTCCTGATGTTTCCCGCCATGGCCGGTCTGTCGGCTGTCGCACCCGATCTTTTTGCCCTGCTGCTGGGCGATCGGTGGATGCCGACGGTGCCCTATTTCGAGGTGATCTGTCTGGTCGGGCTCTTTACGCCGCTGGCCATGATCGCCTACAATGTCCTCAAAACCTTGAGCGACGGCCGGATCGTCGTGCGGCTGGAGATCGTCAAGCGCGTGCTCATGACGGCCGTGCTGGTCGTGACGATTGCCCACAGCGTGACGGCAATCGTATGGGGGATGGTGGCGATGGCTGCAATGGAGCTGGTACTCAATGCCGTTGCAACGACACGGTATTGCCCGTTGTCGCTGTGGCGGTTTGTGCGGACATTGCTGCCCGTTGTATTCGTGACGGCCGTCATGTATGCCGCGCTGGTATGGGGCGTGCAACCCCGTATCGCTTCGTTGCATCTGGGGCTGCGGCTGATGGTGCAGATTCTCTCCGGTGTCGTGATCTTTTTTGCAGCCGCCGCGCTGTTCCGGCTGGAGGCGCTGCGGGAGACTTTGGAAATTATTCGTAAAATTGTCGGAAAAAATATAAATATTTAATCTGATTTTTGCTTGAAATAAAAAAATAGTATATTGCGGTCGGGATAATTGCGTCCATGCATCGGTCTTTGGACGTCAGGTTCGAATACAAATATGATTGTGTAACTTTCTTGCATATATATATTAAAAAATATGAAAAAGATCTTATATCTGTTTGTATTGGCCATCCCGTTCGTCTGTGCCGGATGTGAGGACGATCGGGAAAATTCAGATTCGGCCGTAGAAAGAATGGATGACGGTGCATTTTACAGTGTCAGTTTCATCCAGAGCTATGTGATCGCGGATTCGTTCGAGATCATGCATCCGACGGGGGATGATCAGGTAGTGTATGCTTTGTCTTCGGGCCAGCAAAAGAGCGGCCAGCAGTACTATGACGTCTTCAACGACAATACGTTCAAACGCCGCGTCGTCCCCTTTACGAACAAGGCGATATTCAACACCTTCGTAAAGATGGATATCGTGAGCGACAGCGATTTCGATGAACAGCACAAGGCGGGAGCGTCCCTGTCGGACATCGTCCGTTTTGTCGGGATGTCGGCGTCCGACTATATCGGAAGCGGTTGTACGGAGGCGTATGACTGGAAAACGGTTCCGGCCATTTTCGACGCCGTAGGGTGGACGGACCACAAATTCGGATACAGCCCCGTCGAGATGCTTCTGTCCGAGGTCGGGGAGGATGATCTGAAGCTGATTTCGCCAATGTTCTATCTGAATTTCGAGAAGCAGCCCACGTTGAGCAGGATGCACAACCTGACGCTGACCGTCACGGACAACAAGGGCAAGACGTTGACCGTGACATGGGAGCAGCAGTTCGGTGAGTGAAAGTCAGTTGTCCGAGCACGCTGAAGCCTTCACAAGCGAGGGGACGGAATGATCTCTTTCCGTCCCCTTGTCTTGTAGTTTACTGTCGGCCGTATTTTGGGCCTTGTTGATACAAAAAAGGATCGGGAGGGACTCCTTGCAGGGAATCTCTCCCGATCCGTCTTGGCTCCCTGCCGGGCCGTCGCCTTATGCCGGCCCGCCGATCTTGTGGTACTCCTTGAGCGGCTGCTCGCCCCGCAGGACGGAGAGCGCATTGTATGCCAGCGCCCGAAGTTCGTTCTCCCCCGGATATACCGCAACCGGCGCGATGAAGTCGATGTGCATGGCGATGAAATCCGTCAAGCGCCTGTTGTGTGCGATTCCGCCCGTAAGCAGGATCGCATCCACCTTGCCCTTCAACGCTATGGCCATGGCTCCGATCTCCTTCGCCACGTTGTAACACATGGCCCGCAATACCAGCATCGCCTGCAGATCGTTGTTGTCGATGCGCCGCAGAATCTCCGGTACCGACGTCGTGCCCAAGTGTGCCAGCAGCCCGCCGCGACCGTTGATGAGCCGTTGCAGCTCCTCGCGCGTGTATTTCCCCGAAAAACAGAGATCGACAAGCGGACCCGGAGGCAGCGTCCCCGACCGTTCGGGCGAAAACGGCCCTGCACCGTTGAGTGCATTGCTCGTGTCGATCACCCGCCCCTGACGGTGGGCACTGACGGTAATTCCCCCGCCCATGTGGGCGACGATCAGATTCAGCTCTTCGTATCGCCGCTTCGTATCCCCCGCATACCGCCTTGCGACGGCTTTCTGGTTCAGCGCGTGGAAGACCGATTCGCGCGGCAGTTCCGGCAGCCCGGAGATCCGCGCGTAGGGAATCAATTCGTCAACAACTACCGGATCGGCAATATAGGCCGCTATCCCTAACGGCGCGGCGATCTCGTGTGCAAGCATCCCGCCCAGATTCGACGCATGCTGCTGCCGCGCATGTATCAGGTCGTCGAGCAACTCCTCGTTGACCTCATAGACCCCGCCTTCGACCGGATGGATCAGTCCGCCGCGTCCGATAACGGCCGTGAGCCGGTGAAGATCGAAGTTGTGGTCTTTCAGGGATTTCAATATCAACTCCTTCCGCCACGAAAATTGATCGACGACGGTAGCGAATGGTGCAAGTTCCTCCGCCGAATGGCTCAATGCAAAGGTCAGCAGCGGATGCCGCTCCTCATATACGGCCACCTTCGTGGAGGTCGAACCGGGGTTGATCGCCAGAATGGTCTGTTTCATGTCGATGATGCGGATTGCGGATTCATTCGATATTCGGAACGGAGGTCAGCGTACCGCCAGACAGGCCAGTGCGATCGAATACATCTTCGATTTGCGCGAATCCCCGCGCGAGGTGAGAACGCACGGCACTTTCGTACCCATGACCATCGCCGCCAACTCGGCGCCGCCGAAGTGTGTCACCGCCTTGAAAAAGACATTGGCCGATTCGATGTTCGGAAAGAGCAGGCAGTCCGGATCGCCCGCAACCGTCGAACCCTGCACCTTCTTGTGCTCGGCAACCTCCTTGTACAACGCAACGTCGAGCGACAGCGGCCCGTCGATGACCGCACGTCCCAATTGTCCCCGATCGCCCATTTTGGCCAGTATGGCCGCCTCCGTAGAGGAGGGGACACTCGGCAGAACCTGTTCCGACGGCGCAATGCAGGCGATCTTCGGGGTCTCGATGCCCAGCAGCCTGGCGGTCTGGAGCAGATAGCCGATCTGAACGGTCTTCTGTTTGAAATCCGGTGCGGGGATGACGGCTACGTCCGAAACGCACAGCAGTTTCGGCAGGCTCGGAATCTCGAAGATCGAGACGTGGCTCAGGACTCCTTTCGGCGGGAAAAGTCCTGCATCCTTGTTCAAGATCCCCCGCATGTATTTGTCGGTCGATACCAGCCCCTTCATCAGGACGTCGGCATCTCCCGCCACAACCGCCGCAACAGCCAGCCGCACGCACTCGACATCGTTCGGCTCATCCACGATCTTGAAAAGCGAGGCATCGATCCCCTCTTTGCGGCAGACCTCCTCGATGACGGCTTTGTCGCCGTAGACGGTCGGTTCGACCAGCCCCGCCTCGTATGCGTCGTAAACGGCGGTGAGCGTATGTGAATCCTGCCCGTAGGCTACGGCCAGACGCCGGCGGCCCCGTTTGCGGGCTTCATCGACGATTTGTGTGAGTTTTGTAATCATCATGATATGTTCCGATCTTGAACTTTCTTTTTCCGTCATATATTATTGGTTCCGGCTGCCGGCGGCTCCTTGCAACGCATATCCGGTCGGCCGGTTCCGCCGGAACGGCGATGGTTCCGGTCGAAGCGGTACGGCGCAGGGTTGCGGTTCCGGACAATCAGGTCAGGGGCAAATGGTTTACGAGCCGGTAGGTGTCGGTAGCGATCATCAGCTCTTCGTCGGTGGCGATGACTGCAACCTTCACGCGCGAGGTCGGTTTCGAGAGTATCTTATCTTCTCCGCGCACGTCGTTCGCTGCAGGATCGAACTCCACGCCCATGAATTCGAGGCCCGTGCAGACCGTCTGGCGCAACTCGCGCGAGTTCTCGCCCACGCCGCCCGTGAAGACGATCAGATCGACGCCGCCCATTTCTGCGGCGTACTCCCCGACGAATTTCTTGACACGATTGTAGTGCATGTCCCGTGCCACGACGGCGCGGGGGTCGCCGGCGTTGTAGGCTTTGTCGATGTCGCGCATGTCGCTCGACAGGTCGGTCAGGCCCAATACGCCCGAACGTTTGTTCATCATCTCGTCCAGCTCCGGGAAACTCATCCCCTCCTTGGCCCCGATAAAGGTGATGGCCGAAGCATCGACCGCCCCGCAGCGGGTGCCCATTACCAGTCCGTCGAGCGGCGAAAAGCCCATCGACGTGTCGAACGACCTGCCGTTGAGTACGGCCGTAACCGATGCGCCGTTGCCGATGTGGCAGGTGATGATCTTCGAATGCGCCAGATCCAATCCTGCGAGTTTCGCTCCGGTGCGGGCCACATAGAGGTGGCTCGTGCCGTGAAAGCCGTATTTGCGGACACGGTATTTTTCGTAGTAGGCGTAGGGCAGCGCGTAAAGGTGGTTCATCGCCGGAATGGTCTGGTGGAACGACGTGTCGAAGACCGTTACCTGCGGTATCCCCGACAGTACCTTCTCGATTGAGAGGACACCCTCCAGATTGGCGGGATTGTGCAGCGGTGCAATCTCGAACAGCGAACGGATCTTCTCCTTGACGTCTTCATCGACGATGCAGCTCTGCGGGAAAAACTCTCCGCCGTGTGCAACGCGGTGTCCGACGGCCTTGACTTCGTCGAGCGACGCGATCACGCCGTGCGACGGATCGGTCAAGGCTTCGAGTACCAGCCGGATCCCTGTCGTATGGTCGGGTATGGGCCGGAGCAATTCGTACTTCTCCTTGCCGGTCGGTTTGTGAGTGAGAATGCCGTCGTTCAGGCCGATGCGCTCGACCAGACCTTTGGCCAGCAGTGTGCTGCGGTCCTGCTCCATGTCGATTACCTGATACTTGATCGACGAACTGCCGCAGTTGAGGACTAAGATTACCATATGTTTTGTCGTTTGATATTTGTCGTTTTCCGTTTCCAACACCGTTCCGCTTCAGTTCCGAACCAGCCCCGAACCTTGAAAAGGCGGAACGGTTTCCACATCTTGCAAATCTAATGAATCTTTTCGACATCTGCACTATTTTCAGCGAAAAAACAATCCGGAGTCTTTCCGCTTGATTGTACGGCGTCCCGTCGTGGATGTAGAAAAATCGGAATGCGTCGATACGCATCCCGATCTCTGCCGCGCGCAGGCCGCCGCCATGGTCTTTTCATGCAGGGGAGCCGAAAATCCCGACCCGCCACGAATCATGCTTCGTATTTATAGCCTACGCCTTTGATGGTAATGATGTGATTGCCGCCGATTTTCTGGCGCAGTTTGCGGATATGGACGTCGATCGTGCGGTCTCCGACCACCACCTCGCTGCCCCAGACCCGCGAATAGATCTCTTCGCGCGAAAAGAGCCGTCCGGGTTCCGACATCAGCAGGGCCAGCAGGGCGAACTCCTTGCGCGGCAGCAGCAGCTGCTGTCCGTCCCGCCGTACCACATATCTTGCGGGATCAATCTCGATCACCCCCTCGGACGGAGCGTTGTCGCGTTCCACGCGCTTGAGAATCGCCTTGATCCGGCTTACCAGAATGTGCATCTTGATCGGTTTGGCGATGTAATCGTCGGCGCCGGCATTGAATCCGGAGAGTTGGTGGTCGTCTTCCCCCAGCGCCGTCAGAAAGACGATCATCGTGCGGTTCAGCTCCTTGTGCTCGCGAAGCCGCCGGCATGTCTCCAAGCCGTCCATATGGGGCATCATCCGGTCGAGCAGGATCAGGTGGGGGTGCACTTCGAGCGCCCGGCCGATCGCTTCGATGCCGTTGCGTGCGGTGTGGACTTCGTATCCCTCCCGCTGGAGGTTGTAGCGGACGAATTCCAGAATATCGTCTTCATCGTCAACCAAAAGAATTCGGTGGCTCATGTCGTGTGGATTTTATCGGCTTGTTTTCCTGCATGGAGCGTTGTCGGCATACCAGACCCCCGCATGGAAAAAGAGCTGTTAATTTTCCGCCAAGATAGTTAAAATCCCCGAAAAAATTGTGAAAGTCTGTTGAAATATGGTATCTTTGCGAGTTGTATGTGTATTCGCAAGGATCCGATTAATCAAATAATGAGAGTATAAGATGGCTACCAAGAACACCAACCCGTCTGTTCCTGAGGAACAAGTCAGCACTGCTGAAGATACGCAACAAGGTTCCGCTTCCGCAACTCCTGTCGAGGAGCCTGCAACGATTGCCGAAAAATCGGCTTCACCGGCAGAGACTCCCGTTTCCGTTGAAGAACCGGTCTCGAAGGAGGTCGCGGCACACGTCGTTGACGCCGATGCGCCCGCTGGGGCGGAGGAGCCGGCAGCCGCAGAGGAACCGGTCTCGGAGGAGGTCGCGGCACACGTCGTTGACGCCGATGCGCTCGCTGGAGCGGAGGAGCCGGCAGCCGCAGAAGAACCGGTCTCGAAGACGGTTGCGGCACCCGTCTCGTCGCCGAGCGTTGCCCTGTCCGAAAACAGTGTCGATTTTGCCGATGAGGAGGCCGCGTTGGCTGCCAACAGTGCAGGGCTGGATGTCGGCGAGCCCTCCGATGAGGAGAATGCCGCCTCCCAGACTTCGTCCGAAGAACTCTTCGCCGGCAAAAGCGAAGAGGAGATGGTCTCGATGTTTGCGCACATGCTGGAGACGGAACAGGTACAATCGTTGCGCAGGGTCGTCGAAAATCTCAAAATCGCCTTTTACAAGGTCCATCGCGCCGAGGTCGAAGCCCAGCGCCGCGCATTTGTCGATGCCGGCGGCGCCGAAACGGATTTCGTCCCTGCAGCCGACGCCCAGGAGCTGCGTCTTAAGGATCTTTTCAAGGAGTATCGCCGCCGCCGCGATGAATTCATCGCTTCGCTCGAAGCGGAGAAGGAGGCCAACCTGAAGACCAAGCTGCAGATCATCGAGGAGCTCAAGGAGTTGATCAATTCGGACGAAACGCTCAACCATACTTTCAACAAGTTCCGTGAATTGCAGCAGCGCTGGAAGGAGACGGGGCCGGTTCCGCAGCAGCATGTCAAGGATCTGTGGGAAACCTACAACCTCCACGTTGAGAATTTCTACAATTTCATCAAGATCAACAAGGAGTTGCGTGATCTGGACCTGAAGAAAAACTATGAACAGAAAGTCGCGTTGTGTGAGGCGGCCGAGGCGTTGATTCTGGAACCTTCGATCGTCGAGGCGTTTCATAAGTTGCAGAAACTGCACGACGAGTGGCGGGAGACGGGCCCTGTGGCCAATGAGTTCAAGGAGGCGTTGTGGAACCGTTTCAAAGAGGCGTCGAGCCGCATCAACAAACAGCATCAGGCCTATTTCGAGTCGATCAAGAGCGAACAGACGAAAAACCTCGAACTGAAAACGAATCTCTGCGAACAGACCGAGGAACTCGCCCAGCAGCTCTATACGACCCGCAAGGAGTGGAATCAGGCCAGCGACCGTCTGCTGGAAATCCAGAAGATCTGGAAGACGATCGGTTTCGCGCCCAAGAAGGACAATACCCGGATCTATGAACGTTTCCGTGCCGCCTGCGACCGTTTCTTCGAGGCAAAACGCAATTTCTATTCCGGTATCAAGACGGAAATGGAGCACAACCTCCAGTTGAAAATCGAATTGTGCGAGGCTGCCGAAGCCTTGCAGATGAGCGAGGAGTGGAAGAAGACAACCGATGAGCTGATTGCATTGCAGGCCCGTTGGAAGCAGATCGGTCCGGCGCCGCGCCGTTATTCCGATCAGGTGTGGAAACGTTTCCGTGCGGCGTGCGACAAGTTCTTCGAACGCAAAGCCGCCCATTTCGCCGATGTGGACGGCGAACACGAGGAGAATCTGCGCCGCAAACTGGCGCTGCTCGACGAAATGGCCGACGCGGATGTCAAGGCGGGCGGCTTCGAATTGATCAAGGAGTTCCAACGCCGCTGGGGCGAGATCGGTTTCGTGCCCATCAAACGCAAGGACGAGATCCAGCGCCGCTATAAAGAGTGTGTCGATGCGCTTTTCGCCGTTTTGCGCGGTACGGAGCGCGAACGTTCGATGTCGCGCTTCCGCGAGAAGGTGTCGGGGCTCAGAAGTGCCGGCGACCGGCGTCTGCGCAGCGAGCGCGATCGCCTTTACAACAAGGTGAAACAGCTGGAGGCCGATATCGCCCTCTTGGAGAACAATATCGGTTTCTTCGCCCATTCGAAGGGCGCGGAGGCCTTGATTGCCGATGTGCAGGAGAAGATCGCGCGCGCCAAACGCGAGATGGCCGATACGATCGAAAAGGTCAAACTCATCGATCGCGAAGCCGCAGCCAAGGAGCAGGAAGAGTCGTCGCAGGAGGAAGCCTGATCCATGCCGGCGGGTTACGCATTCAATATGGAAAAACGTTCAAAAGAGCATATGAAACTCAAAAAACCGAAGTACATTTTTGTGACCGGCGGTGTGGCCTCATCGCTCGGCAAAGGCATTATCTCGGCCTCGATCGCCCGTTTGCTGCAGGGACGCGGGTATTCGGTGACGATCCAGAAACTCGATCCCTATATCAATGTCGATCCCGGTACGCTCAACCCCTATGAACACGGCGAATGCTATGTGACGGAGGACGGCACGGAGACCGACCTCGATTTGGGCCACTACGAACGTTTCACGTCGATCACCACTTCGAAAGCCAACAACGTCACGACGGGAAAGATCTACAAGACCGTCATCGAAAAAGAACGTCGCGGCGACTATCTGGGCAAAACCGTACAGGTCGTACCCCATATCACCGACGAAATCAAGCGGCGCATCCAGCTGCTTGCACAGCAGAAGGTCTATGACATCATCATTACGGAATTGGGCGGTACGGTCGGCGATATCGAATCGCTGCCCTTTATCGAGTCGGTGCGGCAGCTGCGCTATGCGTTGGGCTATCGCGATACGGCGCTCGTCCACCTGACCCTCATCCCGTATCTGTCGGCAACGGGCGAATTGAAGACAAAACCTACGCAGCACTCCGTCAAGGCGTTGATGGAGAACGGGCTGCAGCCCGACGTGCTGGTGCTGCGCACCGAACATTCGCTGTCGCAGAACCTGCGTCGGAAACTGGCGCTGTTCTGCAATGTGGATGCCAATGCCGTCATGGAGTCCATCGACGTGCCGACGATTTACGAGGTGCCGCTCCGCATGCACGAACAGCATCTCGACGAAGTCCTGCTCGCGAAACTCGATCTGCCGGCCGACAACGAGCCCGACATGGAGCAGTGGAAGGCCTTCGTGGAGAAGATCAAGAACCCCCATCATCGGATCGAGATCGCCTTGGTGGGCAAATATACCGAATTGCCCGATGCCTACAAGTCGATCAGCGAGGCCTTCATCCATGCCGGAGCCATGAACGACTGCAAGGTCAAGGTGCGTTACATCAACTCCGAGAAACTCGATGAGTCGAATGTCGGGGAGAAGCTGGAGAAGATGGCGGCGATCCTTGTGGCGCCCGGATTCGGAAACCGCGGCATTGAGGGAAAGATTGTTGCGGTGCGTTATGCCCGTGAACACGGAGTGCCGTTCCTCGGCATCTGTCTGGGCATGCAGTGCGCCGTAATCGAGTTCGCACGTGACGTACTCAAGTTCAAGGATGCAAACTCCACCGAGATGGATCCTTCGACGAAGCATCCGGTCATCGATCTCATGGAGGAGCAGAAGGGTGTGACGGCAAAGGGCGGTACGATGCGTCTGGGCGGTTACCCCTGCCAGCTGCTGCCCGGCTCGAAGGCGGCCGAGGCCTATGGTACGACCGATATCGTCGAGCGGCACCGTCACCGTTACGAGTTCAACAACGACTATCTGGCCGATTTCGAGGCGCACGGCATGAAGGCCGTCGGCACGAATCCCGAAACCGGACTCGTCGAGGTCGTCGAACTGGAGAACCATCCGTGGTTCGTCGGCACGCAGTATCATCCCGAATACAAAAGTACGGTGCGGCGTCCGCACCCGCTGTTCGTGGCCTTTGTGGCTGCGGCTTTGAAACATAGTGGCAACTAAACGCTTTGCGACGTTCGAATGGATAAAAAATCACTCATCGGCATCGTTCTGATCGGTGTCATCTTTTTCGGTTTTACAATTTACAGTTCCCGTCAGCAGCAGAAATATCAGGAAGCGATGGCGGCCTATGAAGCCGCCCATCCCGAATTGGCACAGCCTATTGCAGGTGATTCGGCTTCAATGGCGACGGCCTCCGCCGCGTCATTGACTCCCGCGCAACCCGATTCCGTCCTGCAGGCGCGTGAAATCGCCGTGTTGGGTGACCGTCTCGTCGCCGCGAAGAAGGCGGAACCCCGATCGATAACCGTCGAAAACGATGTAATGCGGATCGTCTTCTCGACACGCGGCGGTATCGTACAGTCCGTGACGCTCAAGGATTATACCCGTTACGGGAAACAGAATGAACGGAACGATGCGGTCGAACTTTTCGTTCCGGAGAGTGCGAAATTCGATCTCTCGTTCTTCATCAAGAACGGACTGAACAATGTCAAGGTCAATACGTCGGACTATACCTTCACGGCGGATCCTGTCGTGCGGAGCGATTCGTCGCAGATCGTCCGCATGCGGTTGGCCGTAGCGCCCGATGCTGCACTGGAGTATGAATATGCGGTCTATGATGCGGCGGTTCCGTCGCGCGACTATCTGGTGGACTATACGGTGCGGCTGGTCAACATGGCCCCCTACATGTCGAACCAGAGCAGTATCGGCATGGCATGGAGCAATACGTCGTATCAGAACGAACGCGGCTTCAAGAACGAAAACATGTACACGACGGTTGCCTACCGGATTCCCGGCGAAGGGTCGATCGACGAGCTGTCGATGAGCGAAGGGGACAAGGAGGAGGAGATCTCCTCGTCGGTGGAGTGGATCGCCTTCAAGCAGCAGTTCTTCTCGTCGGTGCTCATCGCCCGCGGCGGCAGTTTCAGTTATGCCGATGTGGCTTACAGTACGGCGGCGCCCGATTCGGGGCTGGTCAAGTCCTTCTCGGCTTCGACGGCCGTGCCCTATACGGCGCAGACCGAGCAGTATGACTTCTCGTTCTATTTCGGCCCGAACAAGTATGCCGTGCTGAAGAAAATCGACAATGCGCAGGGCGAGTCGCTGCTGCTCGACCGGCTGATCCCGATGGGCTGGGGCATTATCGGCTGGGTAAGCCGCTGGCTGGTCATCCCGGTCTTCGATTTCCTGCGGCAGTATATCGGGAGCTATGGCTGGATTATCCTTATTCTGGCCGTCCTGATCAAGATAATCGTCTCGCCCCTGACCTACAAGAGTTACATCTCGCAGGCCAAGATGCGGATCATCAAACCGGAGATGGATGCGCTGAATGCGAAGTACCCCAGGCAGGAGGACGCCATGAAAAAGCAGCAGGAGATGATGGCGCTCTACAAAAAGGCGGGAATCAATCCGATGGGCGGCTGTATCCCGCTGCTCATCCAGTTCCCGATTCTGATCGCCATGTTCCGCTTCTTCCCCTCGTCGATCGAGTTGCGCGGGCAGCCGCTTTTCTGGGCGCACGACCTTTCGTCGTATGACAGCATCCTGAACCTGCCCTTCTCGATTCCCTTCTACGGCGACCATGTCAGTCTGTTTGCCTTGCTGATGGCCTTATCGACCTTCGCTTTCTCCTACATCAGTTATCAGCAGACCTCATCGGCACAGCCGCAAATGGCCGGCATGAAGTTCATGATGGTCTATCTGATGCCGATCTTCATGTTGTGCTGGTTCAACGACTATTCGAGCGGATTGTGCTATTACTATCTGCTGTTCAACCTGTTGACCATTGCGCAGACCTTCCTGATCCGGCGCATGGTCGATGACGGGAAGATCCATGCCATCATGGAGGCCAACGCCAGCAAGGCGAAGAACCGCAAAAAATCGAAGTTCCAGCTGCGGTATGAGGAGCTGATGCGTCAGCAGGAAGCCATGCAGCGCGGAAAGGCGCAAGGCGGGAAAAAACGCCGTTGATCCTTCTTCCGGCAACCGTTATGGCAAGGGGCGTCCTCGCGAGGATGCCCCTTGCGTATTTGTGTCCGTTGTTTTCGGAGTGTCGTTTTTCGGGTGGTGGGACCGTTTCGGAGGAGCAGTTTTCGGGGTCGGGACCCTCGACGAAGCGTTCCCGCCGGCGTTGTTTTCGGAACGGGATTTTTTTCGGGGACATATTCCCGGAGGTGCTCTGCAGTCTTGTTTTCGGGACGATGTTTTTGGCTGACGGTCTCTCCGAAGACCATTTTCAAATGCAAGTGGAGGCTTTTGCCGGAGCAGGTCTTGAATTTAACGGCTGAGTTGTGCGCGGAATATGCTTTGCAACGGCTTGTCCGCGTAGTGCCGGCAGAAGATCATTCGCAAGAAAGGCTTCCCCGAAAACGGGAAAGCCTGTGCGGTTGAACGCCGGAGCGGTCAGATCCTCTTGACGGCAGGGGAGGATCTCAGTCGGCGGGATTGCCGGGGGTTATCTTGAGCAGGACAACTCCGTGCGGGGAAACGGTCGTGGAAAATGCGTCAGCGGTCTCCACGAGGTCTTTCTGCCGCCACAGATCTCGGATGGTCTGTTTTCCGCGCAAACCGAGCGACTTGAGCGTGAAGGAGATATTCTCTGCCTTGAGGCTCTTGTTGAAGAGCCCGACCGCCATTGATCCGTCCTCAAGATGTTTGGCGTAGATAACCAGATCGCCCTTCTGCCAGACAGGTTGCGCCTGTATGCCGAGCGGGTCCTGATTGACGGCGATCACTTCGTCGTTGGTAAGCAGCGAGAGCGTGAAGTCGTCGAGCCGTGCCAGATCGCACCCGATCAGCAGCGGCGACGACAGCAGCGCCCACAGGGACATGTGCGTGTATTGTTCGTCGGCCGTCAGCTGCGTAGCGTGGAGTTTCGGCCCCCAGCCGACAAGACCTACGACAAGCATGTCGGCATCGGGCCAGTGTCCCGGGCCGCAGAAAGGCCCCCATTTCTGTTGCGTGAAACCGATCGACGAGATACTTTTCCACGTGTCGCGGATATCGCCCGTCGTGCGCCAGCAATCGGCATATTCGACCCACAGCGGCGCATCGGCATAGGGCGCCGAATTCGAAAGGCTGTAAACGATGTCGCGGTTGGTCTTCCGAAGTGCGTCGTGCATCTCCTTGACATGATAGAGGTCATTGGGGTTCCAGTCGTATTTGAGGTAGTCGATCTGCCATTCGGCCCACTGTTTGGCATCGGCCTCGACGAACGAATAGTCGCCAAGGTGATAGAACTCCTTGCGGTCTTCCCAGTAATTGCCGTTTGGTTTCTCGTAACGGAAATTCTCGTTGTGCAGTCCGTCCTTGATCCACTGGTTCACACCGTCGGGATTATCGGAATAACTGCCGATATGTGCGGCATATGTTCCGACCCAGGGAGTGGAGTAGATACCGAGCTTGAGTCCCATGTCGTGGATCTGGCGGGTCAGACCGGCCATGTCGGGAAACTTCTCATTGGGTTGTATGGCATTGTATTTCCCGCCGCGCCGGCCCTGCCAGCCGTCGTCGATGTTGATATAGGTCCAGCCGTGGTTGACGAGTCCTTTATCGACCATCGCGCGGGCCGATGACAGCACCTGTTCCTGCGTGACGTCCCGTGCCCAGCAGTTCCATGAATTCCAGCCCATCGGCGGGGTAAGGGCGATGCGGTCGCCGATGACGATGCGGAACTCGCTGGATGCCTCGCCGAGACTGTTCCGTGCGGTGAGTTTGACGAGGTAGGTGCCCTGCTTCTTGACGCGGCCCGTGATGAAGCCGGTCGAGGGATCGAGGGAGAGTCCTTTGGGCAGACCTTCGGCGGTGAATGTCATGGGTCTGTCTCCGGATGCCGGTATGGCGAAGAGAAACTCCGAGCCGGGACGTGCCCCGAAGACCTTCGCCCCGTTGATGCGGGGAGTAGGCGGCGCGGGCGGGGTGAGAATGTACTGCGAGAGATCTGGCACCGGGGCGTCGGGGGCCGACTGGCTCCATGCGGGTGTCCACAGAAGCGCGGCCGCGAAGAAAAACGCGAGTAGTCGTTGCATGATTCGATTTGATTTTAAGTTAGACATCTATATATGCATGTACCAATCGAAACATAGGATATCTTCATACAAATATAGGGTTTTTCTTTGAAAATTCAAATACAAGTCCTTAAAAGTCAGCCGTAACGGTCGGATTTTTTCATTTCCTCTGAAAATATTCCCGGAAATCGTGCGGAATCCGACTTCGTGTGGTTCGAGTTAAGGAAGTTCGTACTGGAAAATATTGGCTCGACGGCGGTTGCCGTCTTTTTTCGATTGTGAGGCAAATCCCAGAAAAAGCTTGCCGCGCCGGATTTTCACCCCTTCGGACTCGATATACCCGCTTTCGGTAATGCCTGCCTCTGCCAGCGCCTTCAGGTCGGAAATGGCCTGGACTTTGGTGCGGGGCAGTACGGTGCACCCTTCAAAATCGTAGACCGTCATGTAGGCTTCTCCGGTCGTGCCGTTGTTGTCGCCGCTCGTTCCTTCCATGAGATACATGCGGCCGTCGTGTATCTCGTATCCCTGCCACGCAACGGCAGGTGTCGGAATGCTGAATTCTGCAACAGGTTGCAGCCGGGAAAGATTGCGAACGGGTACTTCGGGTGTGACGGCTGTTTGAAGGGGATAGCTGTCCGTTTCCCCGCCGTAGGAGAGAGGCTGGAGCGTGACGGTTTCTGTGGGGAGAGCTTTGGCTTCGCTCAGCGAATAGACGGCCCAGCAGTAACGATTCGGAGTGTCGGGACGGGTATATAGGATCGCCAGCCGGTCGTTTTCCACGTCGATTGCCGGATTCATGTTGAGACACCCTGCCTCGATGAAGTAGTTTTCATCGGAGTTCCAGGAATAGTGTGTTGAGCCGGGGTTGTAGCGGATGCGCGAAACGACCTGTTCGTGCCAATAGTTTCCGTCATCGACCCTGTTGGCATAGTTGCCCACCCAGATGAACCGCTCGTCGCCCTCCTCCTCGACGGCCATGTTGGAGGAGTGTCCGTGGAAACAGAGTGTCATGTACTCCGAAGCCTCTTGATCGGGGGTGCTGCGTGAAACCAGAATCTTGTATTTGTCCGTTACCTGCGTATAGAAAACCTCGCCGCCGGAGTCGATGTCGAAACTTTGCATGACCGTATTGGCCGGAAGCCGCACGAATCGGCTGAGGATGATCCCGTCGTTCAGCGGAGCGTCTATCCATGCCGTATTGGAGGAGACGACGGTGATGCCGATTGCGCATCGGGCGGATCCTGCGGCCGTTTCCGCCGTTACGGTTGCCTGACCGATATTCCGGCCGATGATCGTCCCTTGGGCATCGACCGAAACGGTTTGCGGCGATGAGGAGCGGAACGTAACACCCAAAGGATTGCCGGCCATGTCGTAGGCCGTATCGTCCGCACTGCCGGATTGCCGTATGCGCAGTGTCAGGTTGCAGCTTTCGCCCACCTCAATGGTTTTCGAGGATGTTCCGAATGCGAGGGCCGTTGGGGAATCGGACGACCTGTTGTCGTCCGAGCAGCCTGCAGCGGCAATGCACAAGCCGATTGTGCTGAAAAGTAAGCCGTAATTCATGGCGCTTGTTCTTTGGCAGGTATCGACCCCGCCGTCTGCCGGCGGGGCCGATACCGATAATTCAGCGATTCATGGAAGGATTCAGTTGCCGGCATCGACCAACACCGGCTCGAACTCGCATACCGAAACCAGTTTGCGGCCCGGACGACCCGATTCGGTCATCTTCAACCGCAGATAGCGTCCCGCACCGAGCCACTCTTCCGTCCGGAAGTCCCCGACGACCGTTTTGGAACTTCCGAAATCGAACGCTTGGATGGGAATCCACGTTTTGCCGTCGTCGGACATCTCGATCCATCCGGCTTTAAGGTCCGTCACATAGCTGTCGTTGCGGCGTGTAAGCCGCATGCCGGCATAATAGCACTCGCGGCCGAGATTCCAATCGATTGTGACCGGCAGGGTCTCGATGTCGCCTTCCCCGATCGTATTGTAACGGTTTTCGAATTTCGTCGATACATCGCCGTCGGTGGTCAGTTCGGGACCGCGTCCCGTGTACCATGAACTGCACGCGATAAGGGTCCACTTGCTGCGGTCGTCGAAGATCGGATAGAGCGAGATATGGTAAAGAACCGTATTCTCCTCATTGATCTTGAACATGGAATTGTCCGTTACTTGTACCGCGAGCGTATAGAAACTGTCGGGGGTGAGCTTCGAACGGTCGATTTCGATCCGGGATACGGCCTCCTTGCTCCCGATCTCCAGTTGTGCCGGCGTGAACGTGAGAGCTTCCTCCGGCAACGGCAGATACGACGTGCCGTGAGCCTGGTTGTAGGCTTCGAGAATATCGGCACCGTATGCGTATTCGGTCTGGGTCTCCCATCTGTTGTCGAAATCGACGTAGGTCGTAAGATCGAAGCCGGTCGTCTGGCTCAGGTCACACTCAATGACGCTGCCGCCGTTTTTGACCAGTACCTGTGTCTCCAGCATGCGGGGGTTGATCAGTATCGTGCCGAGTTCCTCGTTTACGGGGCTCTGCGTCGAGAGAAGCCGCAGCGGTATGACGTAGGCCGACAGATCGCTCAGCCCCTTCATCTTGTCAACATGGAGTCGCACGATGAATTGTGCGTGCGGATTATCCTTGGAAACGGATGCCGACGTGGAGAGCATCTGATAATATTCGGCATCGAGCTCCTTGTACGAGGTGCCGTGGTTCTGGTTGTAGTCGGACAAGACATCCGAAGCATTGATGATTCTGAGCGTACTGGGGGTTACTTCGTAGCCGCTGCTGAAGGCCCGGATGATGTAGTCGCTCGACTCTTCGACATCGTACATGTCGGCCGTCTGCATGTTGCTGTTGAGCAGATAGACGACGGAATCCATCAGGTTGTCGTTGCGATGGTCCGCCTCGCAACTGCCAAGCAGCATGGCGGCGGAAAACAGAATGATATGTTTCAGTTTCATAATTGTTCGAATTGTGTCGGTTTACCAGCCATAGTTTTGCGTGCAGTTCACGCGGTCCATCTCCTCCTGCGAGATGGGGAAGAGGTATCCGCGATCGGTGAAAACACGGTGCCCGTTGTTGGTCAGACCGCTGTCGCGCGTGCTGAGCGTCCGTTTCCAGAAGTCCCCGCCGGCATTGTGGTTCGTCGCCTCGATGTTCATGCCATAGACGTCTCCGTGCTCGACGGGTGCCGTCATCCAGGTGCGGATGTCGAAGTAGCGGTGATTTTCGTAACAGAGTTCGACCTGACGTTCGCGATGGATCAGGTCCCGCATCAAATCCCGGTTGCCGACGGCTTCGGGATAGACCTCCTCGATATTTGGCACACCGGCACGTTTGCGGACCATGTTCAGATAGGTCAGGATGTCGGGGTTGCCCGGATCGTACTCGTTGAGTGCCTCGACGTAGTCCAGCAGAATTTCCGCATAACGGATGATCGGCCATTCGAAGAATCCCCATACCGACGTGTCTGTCGAGTCTCCGAGTGTTGACGTGTCCCGCGTATAGTCGATGAACTTATGGGCCAGATAACCTGTTGCAGGATAGTTCTGCTGCGTGGCCGCATAACCCGAATTGCCGCCCGTGTAAAACTGGATATTCGTCTTCGAGACATTGCCGCTGTGCCACGTCATGCCGCTCCAGAATATATTAATGTAGAAGCGCGGTTCGCGGTTCTGGTACATCATGTAGGTATTGGCCAGCTGATCACCGTAGATCGGATGGGTGAAGGTCGAAAAACCCTCCTCGCTGTATCCCGATTCCGGGTCGATGATGGGTTGTGTCTGGTCGTTGTTGACGTAGCCTGTGATCGGGTAACGGCCGTTGGCCATTGCAAATGCATCGACCAGTTTCTGGGTCGGGGCGAATGAGCCATAGGCACGGGAACGGGCCGTACGCGGCGTTGCGGCTACGCCCCAGTTGTAGGCGTTGACGATGCGGAAGAAGATGTTTTCCGACACACTGTTGACCGGACCGACCGATGTGAAAAGATCATGGAAACTTTTGTAGGGATCCGTGCCGTCGGCTCCGACAAGACCGTAGAGATTCATGTCGATGACCTCCTTGGCGGCATCGGCGGCAATTTTCCATTTTTCTGAATTGTATGTGGTAGGGAACAGATTGTTGCCGTATTTGTCCTTGACGTTCAGGTAGAGCGTGTTGCCGTTGAAGAGCGGACGGGCCGAATAGAGCAGCAGACGTGCGCGGATAGCCAGCGCCGCTCCTTTTGTCGCACGTCCGTAGTCGCCGTTGTCGCCCCACTGAGTCGGAAGGCCTTTGGATGCTTCATACAGTTCATTGGTGACATAGTTGACACACTCTTCCCATGTGTTGCGTTCCCGTTCGCTGAGGTCTTCCTGGGTATAATCTTCGGGTTCGTTGCCCAGAATGAACACGGGACCGAAGACCGGCAGCAGCAGCGAGTAGTAGTAGGCCCGCATGAACCGCGCCTCATTGTACATGTATGCTTTGTCAGGGTCCTGCATCTCCGGACATTCGAAGACATGCTGCATGAAGTAGCTCGCTTCCCGGATGCCCTTATAGATATTGTTGTAGGTGTATGCACGCTGCAGATTGTTGGACGGATTCCAGGTGTCATAGTTGATTTGCGTGTAGCTGCGCCCCGTATAGACTATTGACGATTCGTCGGCACAGGGAGCCCAGGGCAGTGTCTGACCCGAAGGATCACTGTAGTTGGGCTGATAGGAATAGACATTGGTAAGATATTGTTCCGTAGTCCTTGCTTTCTTGAAGATATCTTCCTGTGTCAGTTGTTCGTCGGGTTGTCGGTCCAGAAATGAGTCGCAACCTGAAAATATTGCTCCGACAAGTGTGAGCGTTGCGAAAAGTTTCAATATGTTTTTCATGGTCGATGCTGTATTTAGAATCCGATCGTAAGACCGATGTTGATGATCCGGTTGTTGGGGTAGTTCGTGGCGCCCGTCTGCAGATCGGGATCCCACAGTTTGAAAGAGGAGAACGTCAGCAGATTGACCCCGGAGAGATAGACGCGCAGATTTTGCATGGCCAGCTTGGTGGAGATGCGTTTGGGCAGTGTATATCCGATTTCGAGGTTCTTCAGACGCATGTAGCTGCCGTTGGCCATCCAGAAGGTCGAAGCCTGGTTGTTATTGTTGTTCGTGCCGATGTACAGACGCGGATATTTGGCGTCGAGACGATCCGGTGTCCAATAGTTGTCATAGACATCGGCGAAGATGTTCGCTTCACGCGAGTTGCGGGCGTTGAATCCCAGCGTCTGATCGGTCAGCGTCGAGAAGCTGACGTGTCCGACGCCCTGGAAGAAGGCCGAGAAGTCGAAGGATTTCCATTGCAGCGAGAAGCCGAATCCATAGACGATCTCCGGCACATTGGTATAGCCGATCGGTTTGGTGTCGTATGAATCGACAACGCCGTCACCGTTGAGATCCAGATACTTGATGTCGCCCGGAGCGACCTCGCCGAATGTCTGTTCAGGCCATGAGTCGATGTCGGCCTGATCCTTGAACAGCCCGGCGGCAACAAGTCCGAACGATTGGTAGCGCGCTTGTCCCGTCCGGTTCATGTAGAGGTATTTGTAGTCGGGCTGGTCCTGATCGAGAATGACGTTGCGGGCATAGGTGAAGTTGCCGCGCACGGTCAGGTGCAGATCCGAACCGATCGGCTGATGGTACTCCAGCGACGCATCCACACCGCTGTTGCGCATCCGTCCGATATTGACCCAGGGCTGTGTGCTCAATCCCACATAGACGGGGATGGACTGTCGCTGCAGGAAAATACCTTCGCGGTTTTCACGGAAATAGTCGGCCGAGATCTTCAGTTTGTTGAAGAACGACAGATCAACACCGATATTGAGTTTGTGAGCCTCCTCCCAGCCGACATCCGGGTTTGGCCAGTCGCCCAACTGGAGTGAAGCAAAACTATCGATAGGATTTATTCCAAAGTAGTAGCTGCTGCCCGTATTGACGGTTCCGTTGTAGATGAATCGGCGCACGGTATCGCCCGTACCGATCTTGTCGTTGCCGACAATACCGTAGGATGCCTTGATCTTTACCAGATCGACGACATTGAGCAGGGGTTTGAAGAACTCTTCGTTCGAGATGACATAGCCAGCGGCGATCGACGGGAAGAAGCCGAAACGTTTGCCGGGCGAGAAGTTCTCCGAGCCGTTGTAACCGAAATTGCCTTCGATGAAATAGCGGTTGTCGTAGTTGTAGGTAATACGGCCTGCAATGCCCTGATGGCGGTAGGGCAGTGCCAGTTCGGGCTGGCTCGTATCGATACCCACGTCGTTGCGCTGCGACTGCTGGTAGAGGAAAAGCGCCGACAGGTCGTGCTTGCCGAAGGTCCGTGCCCAATTGACCGAGGCCTCCAGATAGACCGAACGATACCCGTTGTGCGATTGCGCATAGGTCAGGTTCTCTTGTCCGACGACCGTTTGGTCGAGCAGCAGATTGCCCTGTCCGTCACGGCCGCTGGCCATGAACTGCGGCGGTGTCTTTGTTCTTGCCAGATGGTTGTAGTTCTTGGCGTCGAATGACCCCTTGACCGTGACGGTCAGCCCCTTCGTTACCCAGTCGCCGAGATCCTGCGTAAGGGTGAAGAGCGATTGCGCCGTGTTGTAGAATTTCTCGCGGTAACCCGTCTGCGTCAGCAATACATAGGGGTTCTCGCCGTTGTTGGCGCCCGGTCCGGCGAGTGTACCGTCGGAATAGACTGCCGGAAAGACGTTCGGGGCCGATTTGACCGCATAGTCCCAAATCTTGGATGCCGCCGTGCCGGGTTCGTTCTTGCGTTCGAACGTTGTGGCGAGATTGATGTTGAGCTTGGTGTACTTGTGCAGCTGCACCTCGACGTTGGAGCGGAAATTGAAGCGGCGGTAGAAGACCGATGTATTGTACTCCTTCATGTTGTCGCGGGCGAAAAGGCCGTTTTCGTTGTAGAATCCGCCCGAAATGTAATATTTGGCCGTGCTGCCGCCTCCCGATACGTTGACGTTGACCCGTTCGTTGAACGAGAGGTCCTTGTAGAGGTAGTCGATCCAGTCCACATTCGGATAGAGATCGGGATCGGAGCCGTCGCGGTACTTCCGGATCATATCCGGAGAGTAGATTTCGCGGCCTGCGGCGACATTCCACAACTCGGCGAACTGTACGGCGTCGAGCATGTCGGGCACCTTCGTGGGCTGTACCATGCCGGCCTCGAAGCGGACATTGATCTGCGGTTTCCCGATCATGCCTTCGCGTGTGGTGACCAGAATCACGCCGTTGGCACCGCGCACGCCGTAGATGGCTGTTGCGGCAGCATCCTTGAGGATCGAGAAATCCTTGATGTCCTCTACATCGACAAGATCCAGATCACGTTCGATGCCGTCAACCAGAACCAGCGGCGTCGTGCTGCTGCCGAAGGTCGAGATACCCCGGATCCAGAAGGTCGAACTTGCGCCCGGCTCGCCCGAACGCTGCACGGAGATCACACCGGCCAGTTGTCCTGCGAGGTTGTTCGAGATCTTGGCCGTCGGCATGCGGATGTCGTTGACCGAGACCGTCGCGATCGAGCCTACGACACTGGCCTTCTTCTGTGAGCCGTAGCCTACGACTACGACCTCTTCGAGTTCGGCTCCGGCTGACATCTCGATTGTTTTGGGCAGAGAGGCGACAGGGAACTCCTGCGTCTCATACCCGATGAACGAGATGGCGACATATCCGAAGTGCCCGCTGAAGGAGTAGTCGAACTGTCCGTTTACATCGGTTGTCGTACCCAGCGCCGAATCCTTGATCCAGACCGTCGCACCGATAACCGGCTCCTTGGTTTTGGCGTCGATGACGCGGCCGGAGATGCGGATCGTTTGATCGGCATTCTTGGCGGCCTCCTCATGCGACTGCTCCTGCTTGAGAATGATGTTGTTGTAGCGGATGACATAGCTGATGCCCGTACCGCGCAACGCATCGGCCAGCAACTCCTCGACATTGTGTTTCGACGGATCGACCTTGACGGGAATGTTGTCGGCCAGATTGCCCTGGTAGGAGACCCTGTAAGAGGTTTGCGACTCGATCTGCCGGATCAGCTCCTTCAGGCTGTTGACGTTGCCGATGCGGATCGTGTTCTGTTGCGCCGAAGCGGAGGGCGTCAGAGACCCCCCCCCTTCCACGAAGGGCAGCTGAAGTGTCAGGCACAAAAGCAATAGTGTCCTGACTTGCCATGAACAGTGGAAAAACTGTTTCATAGAGAATGGATTTAGGTTAGAATTTTGAATTTATAGTTGGGTTTGAGGACAGGATCGCCATGCAGGGGATCCCTTCTCTTTTCATTTGTCCGTGGCGGATCGGACGGCGTTCGGGTTATCTGTAAATGAGGATTCTGTCGCCGCTTCGGGAAAAACGGGTGTCGGTCGATATCGTGAGGATTTCGAGAATATGCCGTAGCGGCATGTCGAAATCGAGCGTTCCGGTAAATGGAATCATGCCGAGGCCGTCGTCGCGAAAATCAATGGTGCAGTGATAATATGCGCTCAGGCTGTGTGCGATTTGCGCCAGACGGACATATTGGAACGACCGTTGGTTGCTGTTGAGTTCCTCTTCGATATTGACCGTACGCACCGCGATGCTCTTTTGTGCAGGATTGTAGGAGACCTTCTGTCCGGGTTCGAGTGTCACTGTCCGGTTGCCGGCATGGAAATCGACTTTTCCTTCAACCAGCAGCGTCTCGATATCCGAACAGTCGCGATAGGCCTTCATGTTGAACTTTGTGCCTCGCACGACGACCTCGGCACCTTGACGGGTCGCGACGGTAAAGGGAGACGCCGCATTTTTACGGATGTCGAAAAAGGCGGCGCCGGCCAGCGATACGCGACGTTCTGCTCCGAAATCGGCCGCATATCTCAGCCGCGAATGCGGCATCAGCCGCACGGTCGAACTGTCGGACAGATGAATCGTGCAGCATCGGTCCTCGGTTTCGACCAGACAGGTGCGGTTGTCGCTCCGTTCGGGCCGATAGAGCAGGGCGGCGGACAGAAGCACCCCGACCAGGAATATCGCTGCATAACGCATCGTTGCGGAGATGCGGTTCATGCGCCGTTTGCGCTCTTCGGCCTCGATGCGCCGGCGCAGGGCCTGCCATCCGCGTTCGGGATTTGCATGTTGTGCGGCGGCAAGCCGGTCGCCCGTAAAGAGAACGAAATAGAGCCGTTCGAGATGGCGCCGGTTCGCTTCCGAAGCATCGTACCAGCGTTCGATTTCGGCTGTTGCGGCATCATCTGCCTTGCCTTCGAGAAATTCGAGCAGCAGGGAATCGTTGATTTCAACCATAATTCTGACTTTTCAATGGATAATACGGTTCAGTGGAAAAAGTTACTAAGGCGAAGCGCATATTTTCTGCGATTTTCCGCCTGTGCCTGCGGGTACACGGTAAAAAATCCGACAGACGCTTGCCGTTTCATCGGCGTCTTCTGTCGGAGCGGTTTGTCAGGTGTGCTGTCTGTTAGATGATGTGGTGCTGATCGGGCATGGCAAAGAGCCAGAAGAAGAGCGGGAGATAGTCCTTGAGCGCTATGCTGAGCAGCCGCAGCGCCTGTCCGATATGATAGTTGACCGTTTGGGGCGAGACGTTGAGTTCGGCGGCAATCTGCTGGTGCGTCATCCGCTGCATACGGCTCATTTCGAAGATGCGCCGGGTCTGTTCGGGCAGCTGTGCCAACGCTTCATTATAGAGACGCGCAAGTTCTGTTCCGAGGTAGAAGTCGGGAGATTCGATCTGTTCGGCAAACCGTTGGGTCAATTGATGGTGCACGCGGTTCCGGACTCCCTGGTGGGCGATCCGGTCGAGCGCCCTGTTTCGCACGATCATGAACAGGAGCCCTTTGAGCGAAAGTTCCGCAATGAGTTTCTCCCTGTTCTCCCAGATGTAGAGCATGGCGTCCTGTACGATGTCTTCGGCCACGGTGAGCGGCACCCAGCGTGAAGCGAAACTGCAAAGACCTCTGTAATAGAATTTGTAGCAGGCTTCGAAACACTGCATGTCCCCGTTGTTGAGGCGATGTATGATCGCCCGGTTGTCGTTGATGTCGTATTCGCGGTACATCCTGAATTCTGCGGGATCATCATTTGTCGGGAGACAAAGTTACGACATTTTTGCCAACTTCAACGAACGAATCGAAGAATCGTACTATCGGGCCTTCGCTGTGGCCGATTGTTGTATGTTGGTTTTCAGTGGGGTGCGAATACTTTTGGCACGGGCTTCGGGAAACAGGAAAAGTTTTCGTATCTTTGTGCCACACAATTTCAAGCCCGGAAATTATGGTTTTAGCTGAACAGATTAAAGAGGCTGTAAGACGTCAGGTTGCGTTGGGGAGGTGCCTTTGACATCGACCGTAAACGCATAGATCTGCAGAACGAAGAGGAGAAGACGCAGGAACCCGACTTTTGGGAGCATGCCGCGCAGGCGCGCGAGCAGTTGCGTCGTGTGGCGGCCATCAAGAGTTGGATCGACGACTACGATGCGATCGCCAAGGAGGTGGAGGATTTGGAACTGATGCCCGAATTTTTGAAGGAGGGGGTCATCTCCGAAGCCGAAATGGATGAACATTATGCCCGCACGATGGAGCACATCGAGGCGTTGGAGCTGCGCAACATGCTGCGCCGCGACGAGGACAAGATGGGGGCCATCGTGGATATCAATGCCGGTGCGGGCGGTACGGAGGCGCTCGACTGGGCGTCCATGCTCCTGCGCATGTACACCCGCTGGTGCGAGGCGCACGGCTACAAGGTCAAGATGCTCGATTATCAGGCCGGAGACGAAGTGGGTGTCAAATCCTGCACGATGGAGGTCGAGGGGGATTACGCCTACGGCTATCTCAAGAGCGAGACGGGCGTGCACCGCATGGTCCGTTTGTCGCCCTTCAATGCCAACAACAAGCGGCAGACGACCTTTGCGTCGGTTTTCGTCTCGCCGGCGGTGGACGATTCGATCGAGATCGTGATCAATCCGGCCGATATCGAATGGGATACGTTCCGTTCGTCGGGAGCCGGCGGCCAGAACGTCAACAAGGTCGAGACGGCCGTGCGGCTGCGTTATCACGGCAAGGATCCCGATACCGGTGAACCGGTGGAGTTCCTGATCGAGAACATGGAGACGCGGTCGCAGCTGATGAACCGCGAGAATGCCATGCGGCTGTTGCGCAGCAAGCTCTATCAGCGCGAACTGGACAAGCGGATGGCCACGCAGCAGGCGCTCGAAGCGGGAAAGAAACGGATCGAGTGGGGATCGCAGATCCGTTCGTATGTCTTCGACGACCGTCGGGTGAAGGATCACCGGACGGGGTACCAGACTTCGGATGTCGAGGGCGTGATGGACGGCAAGATCGACGACTTCATCAAGGCTTATCTGATGGAGTTCGGTGCCGAAGCCTGATAGTCCCGCAAACGAGGACGGGGGAGTAGAGAGATGTTTTCCTCGGAAGAGGGAGGCGTCTCTCTTCTGCTGTGAGGGGATCTTGCATCGACGGCCGTGCCGAAAACGATATGGCGGCACAATAAAGAGCCCTTTCGGATCGTCTTTTGCGGGATGCAGCGGACGGGGTTCCGGCCGGATGGCCGGATCGCATTGTACGGGTGCTGACGATCTGCCATACCGGTGGGGCGGTGCTTTTTTCGATGAAATGACGTATCTTTGCAATGGCTTCAGTACATTGCGGCAGCCGCTTGCGGAACGGAGACCCCGCTGCCGGTTCGGATGTCGGGAATGCTTTCCGTTGCCGAACCGTTTCGGCAAACCGTTGCCGGCCAACGTGCCGGACGAAGGCCGCCGGGCACAGAGCACCCTGGGCGTCCGGCACGCAGGGGAGGGGAGGAGACGAGCCGTGTCCCGCGGCTTTGCGGAGCCTGTGGAGAACGAGTGATAAAATGCAACAAGATAAAAAGAGACAACCATGAAAGATCTGACGAAACTCAGCGATCGAATTTTTTATGTCGGCGTCAATGACCGGACGAAGCACCTCTTCGAGGGTTTGTGGCCGTTGCCGCTCGGCGTCTCCTACAACGCCTATGTCGTTTGCGGCGAACGGACGGCGCTCATCGATACGGTCGATGCCTGCTATACGGGGCGCCTGCTGGCCAATGTCCGCGAACGCTTGGGCGAACGTCCGTTGGATTATCTGGTGATCAACCATATGGAGCCGGACCATTCGGCGTCGATTGCCGCTGTCCGGCAGGCCTATCCCGATGTGCGGATCGTCGGAAACGCCAGGACGCTGCAGATGATCGGCGGCTACTACGGCATTGCCGACGGTACGGTCGAGGTCAAGGAGGGCGATGTGCTTGATCTGGGCGGTCTGACCCTCTCGTTCCACCTTATTCCGATGGTTCACTGGCCGGAGACGATGGTTTCGTGGTGCGCCGAGGAGCGGACGATCTTTTCGGGCGACGCCTTCGGCACGTTCGGGGCGCTCAACGGCGGTGTGACCGACGAGGAGCTGGATGTGGAACCCTTCTGGGAGGAGATGCGCCGCTATTATGCCTGCATCGTGGGCAAATACGGCCAGCCCGTACAACGGGCGCTGCAGAAGGTGGCAGGGCTGGAGATCGCGACGATCTGTTCGACGCACGGCCCCGTGTGGCGGCGTGAAATCGGCCGCGTGGTGGCGATGTACGATCGGCTGAGCCGCTACGAGGGCGAACCGGGTGTCGTGCTGGCCTACGGTTCGATGTACGGCAATACGGAGCAGGCGGCCGAGCGAATCGCGCGCGAACTGGCCGCTGCAGGCGTGAAGCCGGTGGTGATGTACAACCTCTCGACGGCCGACCTGTCGCAGGTGCTGCGCGACGTCTTCCGCTACGATACGCTGATCGTCGGGTCGCCGACCTACAACGGACAGCTCTATCCGCCCGTCGAGAGCCTTTTGTCCAAACTTTCGGCGCGTTGCATTCCGTATCGCCGTTTCGCCTGCTTCGGCTCCTTCACATGGGCCGGTGCCGCCGTGCGCCGCATGACGGAGTTCGCCGAATCGATGAAGTGGCCGATGATCGGTGCGCCCGTCGAATTGAAACAGGGGTATTCGACGGCGGTTGAACCGGCCTGCCGCGCCCTTGCCGAGGCGGTCGTTGCAGACATGAAATCCTGAGAACCATGAAGACGCTGCAAAAGACTCTTTGCATTCTGATAATGGGCCTTTTTGCCGGTGTGCCCATTTGCGGGGCCGCCACTTCGGCGGAAGAGGTCGGGGTCGGCGCTGCCGATACGGCCGCCTATTTCCCGCTGCTGCGGGGACAACGGGTGGCGGTTCTGGCCAATCAGACCGCACGGGTGGGCGACGAACACCTCGTCGATCTGCTGTATCGCTGCGGTATCGAACTTACGGGTATCTTCTCTCCCGAACACGGATTCCGGGGCACGGCCGATGCCGGCGAACAGGTGGCCAGTTCGGTCGATGAACGCACGGGCATTCCGATCCGGTCGCTCTACGACGGCCGCACGCGCCGGCCTTCGGATGAGGCGATGCGGTCGTTCGACGTGCTGGTTGTCGATATGCAGGACGTGGGGCTGCGTTTCTATACCTATTATATCTCGATGCTGCGGATGATGGACGCCTGCGCCGATTTCGGACATCGCGTGATCGTCCTCGACCGGCCCAATCCCAACGGTTCGTATATCGACGGCCCGATCCTCGACATGAACTACAAGTCGGGCGTCGGGGCGCTGCCCATACCGGTGGTGCATGGCCTGACGATGGGCGAGATCGCCCGCATGGCCGTCGGTGAGGGGTGGGCGAAACCGTGCGACCTGAAGGTGGTGCCGTGCCGCAACTACACGCATGCCACGCGTTACGAACTGCCCGTTGCGCCGTCGCCCAATCTCCCTACGCAGCGTTCGATCTACCTCTATCCGTCGCTTTGTCTCTTCGAAGGGACGATCGTCAGTCTGGGGCGTGGCACCGACCGTCCGTTCGAGATCTACGGCCATCCCGATCTTCCGGCCGATCGTTTTCCCTATACCTTTACGCCGCGTCCGACGGCCGGAGCCAAACATCCTCCCCTGGAGGGACAGTGCTGTCACGGAATCGACCTGAGCACCCTCCCTTGCGAAGAGATTCTCCGCGAAGGGCTGACGCTCCGTTATGTGATCGATGCCTGCCGGGCGTTGGATCGGGGGGAGGCGTTCTTTACGCCGATGTTCGAGAAACTGATCGGTGTGGGGTGGGTGCGCGAGATGATTCTCGACGGCTGCACGGCCGAGGAGATCGAAGCGCGCTGGCAGCCCGATCTGGAGCGTTATGCGAAACTCCGTGAAAAGTATCTGATTTACGAATAGACGTTTCTCAGCTGACCATACGAAGAAAAACGTAATAGAGCATACTTGCGAGTATGCTCTATTTTCATTCAGGTATTTACCGGAGAGGTTATTCGTAGAGGTCGATGTATTCGCAACTGTTGCCGACGCGCATCAGATAACGTTCGAACTCCGTGCGGGCGATGACAACCGTCGCGCGGCAGTCGTTGGGGTGAAAACTCAACGTCTCGCAACGAAGCAGGTTGCGGTCCAGAAAGAGATGCACATGGTGCTCCGTGTCGTTGATCAGCCCGAAGGGTGATACCGAACCGGGTTCCAGTCCCAGATAACGCTGCATGCGTTGGGGTGATGCGAACGACAGCTTCCCCTGACGAAGCCGGTGTTCGAGATCGTGGATCGCCAGCGAGCGGTCGCAGTCGAAGCAGACCAGATAGTGGCGGTCGCCCTTGTGGTTGCGGAAAAAGAGATTCTTGCAGTGCTTCGACCCGTCCTGCCGCCAATGGCGCTTCGCCTCCTCGATCGTCGGCGACGCCTCGTGAAAATAACAGGCGTAGGTGATGCCTGCCTCGTCCAGCCAGCGGCATACGGCATCGATCCGTTCACTGTCTTGGGGCTTGGCGCCCTGCGCGAAACCTTCGGATACGTTCTCCGCAACAGGGGAGATACGGCCCCTCTCATGCGTTGCGGCGGTTGAGGTTGCGGTGCCCGCCGTGTCCGCGTCGGCGGCTGTGGGGAGGGCGGATGTGTCGGGATCGTTCGTCATAGGGCTGTGGAGACTATTCGACATAAAGTACCAGCCCTTTGAGGTATTCTCCTTCGGGGTGGTAGATGTTGATCGGGTGGTCGGCCGGTTGCGTGAGCTGGTGCAGAATGCGCACACGCCGTCCGGCGATGGCCGCCGCCGAAAAGACCGTCGTGCGGAACAACTCCTTCGATACGGCCTGCGAGCAGGAAAAGGTAAACAGAATGCCGCCCGGCCGGATCTGCGACAAGGCGCGGGCATTGAGCCGTTTGTACCCCTGCATGGCGTTGCCCAGCACCTTGTGGTGCTTGGCGAAGGCTGGCGGATCGAGGATGATCAGATCGTAGCGCGGCCCGATCTCCTTGAGGTATTCGACCGCATCGCAGGCCAGCGCCGTATGGCGCGCCTCCTCTCCGAAATTCAGCCGCATGTTCTGTTCAGCCAGCTGCACGGCCCGTTCCGAGGCATCCACCGAACAGATCTCGCGGGCGCCGCCCGCTGCGGCATAGACCGAAAATCCTCCCGTATAGCAGAAGGTATTCAGCACGGTGCGGCCGGCGGCGTACCGTTCGACCAGTTCGCGGTTGCAGCGCTGGTCGAGGAAAAAGCCCGTTTTCTGCCCCTCTTCCCAGTTGACCAGAAAACGATGTCCGTTTTCCAGCACCTCCTGCGAGGGCGACTCCACGTGTCCTGTCAGATAGCCGTCTATGGCGTTCAATCCCGCCTTGTAGGGTACCGTCTGGGCGCTTTTGTCATAGATGGCCGTCAGCCGGTCGCCGTAAAGTGCGGCGAGCGTCTGTGCAATCTGCATGCGTGAACGGTACATGCCCACCGAGTGGCACTGGATGACGGCTGTCGTACCGTAGATGTCGATGACCAGTCCCGGCAGCAGATCCCCTTCGCCGTGCACCAGCCGGTAGCAGGTCGTCTGAGCGTTCTCCGTAAGATGCAGCGTATGACGCAGATCGTAGGCCGAGCGAAGGCGCCGCATCCACCATGCACCGTCGATCGCTTCGTCGTCGAAGGTCAGCACCCGTACGGCGATCGAGCCGATCTGGTAGTGCCCGCGTGCGATGAAGTCGCCCGAAGCCGTATGGACATCGACCGTCTCCCCCTCGGCAAGCGTCTCGCCCGGACACTCCACGCGTCCGATCGCACCCGAAAAGATCCAGGGATGACGGCGCAAAAGGGATTCCTCCTTGCCTCTGCGCAGATAAATGCGCGGTCGGGTTATTTTTTGCATAGCGGTTTCTCGGTATTTTGCAGTGTATGGTAGATTTCGGGGCAGATCCATGCGTCGGTGGCGGCATAGAGCTTTTGTTGTTCGGTCAGATTCGCTGCTTCCCAGTTGCTCAGCCGCTGGGCCTTGGAGATCCGTTTCCCCAAAACGATGGCCGAAAGTTTGCGCAGGCTCTTCTCTTCGATGCCCCATTCGGGTGCTATCTGCTGCAAATCGACAAACCCGTCGGGCCGGAATCTCCGCAATACCCGCAGCGAACGGATGTCGCCGGCGACATCCGCACCGATCTTCAGTACCTCTCTGTTCTCCAGCAGCTTTATCAACGGTTTCCCGAACCGCATCCGGCACAGCCGGAAAAGGTAACAGCAATCCGGCGCGGAGAGCTGCAGCAATGCAACCCGATGGGTGACTCCGGCCTTGAAGGAGGGGCGCGTCTCGGTATCGAATCCCACGATGCGTGCTGCGGTGAGCCTGCGACAGGCCGCTTCGATCTGCTTCTCGTTATCGACGACGACGATCGGTCCTGCGAATTGCGCTGCCGGCAGTTGTGCCGTTTCTTCGTTCGTGATGGTGTGCCGGAACGTGCGTTCTTCCATAGATTTCCTTACAAGTGTCACAAAGTTACCGATTAATTGCGAGTTTTCCGCTTTCGAGCGTCGAAATTTTCCCCTCTTCCAGCAAATGTTCCACCGCATGGAGGATGATCGAGGCTTCGCACCGGAATGCCGCAACGACCTCCTTGACCGTAACCGGTTCATTGCCGATCAGTTGCAGGATACGTTCCTCGATCTCAGGATCGGCTTTGGCCGCTTTGGCCCGTTTGCGGGCCGTCAGACAGCAGTCGCAAACCCCGCATGCCGAGGGATTCTCCACCCCGAAATAGCGTTCGAGAACCATGCTGCGGCACGCTTCTTCGTTGGCGGCATAGGCAACCATGCGGGTAAAGCGTTCTTCGGCCTGTTCAATCCGGAAACGGTAGGTTTCGGGTGCGATGTACAGATCGGCGGCCGGAAGCCGCTCGCTGTCGAAAAAGAGCATCGGCGAAGTGTTGGACGGAATGTAGCGGATGACCCGCATCTGCCATAATCGTTTGAGCAGTTCCCTGACCTTTTCGACCTTGAATCCGCCCGCTGTGGCGATCTCCTGTTCGTCGATGGGCCGGAAGTCGGTAAAAACGCCGTCGTAGAGCCGCAGGATGGTGCGCAGGAAGTGATCGAGATCGTTGCGTACGACCCGCAGCTTGTAGAGGTCGTCGCGGCTGATGCAGAAGATGATCCTTGCCGGATTGCGCAACTCCTCGGTCAATGTCAGGTACCCGTTCTGCTGAAGCAGCCGCAGCGCGGCAAGGACTTTGCCCGAATAGAGATGGAATTTGGCGCAGAAATCGTGGAGGTTGAAGAGAAACGACGCCTGCAACCCGTCGCCGATACCCACTTGCAGGTAGGAACAGATCTTTTCATAGACCTCTTTGATCTGGTCGAGCGGCGGAAACTGCTGTTCGATGCGGCGGCGGGTGCGTTCGACATCGGATTCACCGACCAGCAGCACCGCATAGGCCCGACGGCCGTCGCGGCCTGCGCGGCCTGCCTCCTGATAGTAGCTTTCGAGCGAATCGGGCATCGAATAGTGGACGACGAACCGCACGTCGGGCTTGTCGATGCCCATGCCGAAGGCGTTTGTGGCGACCATGATGCGGTAGCGGCCGGCAAGCCAGTCGTCCTGGCGGAGCGACCGCTCGATGTTCGACAATCCGCCATGATAATAGGTGGCCGGAACCTCCTGCTCCCGCAAAAAATCGGTGAGCTGTTCGCTCCCTTCGCGTGTGCGGACATAGACGATGCCGCTGCCCGGTACGTTGCGGATGATACGGAGCAGCTGTTCGTTTTTGTCTTCGTCGCGCCGCACGGCATACGACAGGTTGGAGCGGGCGAAGGAGCTGCGCAGAATATGCGGTTCTGCAAAGTGCAGCTGCCGCATGATGTCTTCGGCAACGGCGGGTGTGGCCGATGCGGTAAGCGCCAGAACGGGAGTGCCGGGCAATAAGCTGCGCAGTTCGGCTATGCGCAGGTAGGAGGGCCGGAAATCATACCCCCATTGTGATATGCAGTGCGCCTCATCGACGGCGATGAGCGAGACGCGCATGCGCTGTACCCGCATCCGGAAGGTCTCGGTGGCAAGCCGTTCGGGTGCGACATAGAGGAATTTCACATCGCCATAGACGCAGTTGTCCAGGGCAATGTCGATTTTGCGCGGCGTGACGCCCGAATGGATCGCTACGGCATTGATGCCTTGCCGCCGCAACCGATCGACCTGATCTTTCATCAGTGCGATAAGCGGCGTGACGACGATGCACATGCCCTCGCGCAGCAGGGTCGGAACCTGATAGGTCAGTGATTTTCCCCCTCCGGTAGGCATCAGCGCCAGTGTGTCGCGTCCGTCACAGACCGAACGGATGATCTCCTCCTGCACGGGCCGGAACGTGTCATAGCCCCAATAGCGCTTGAGCGTCTGCAACAACCGTTCGTGTATCTCTTTGTCCGGTGTTTCCATTTATACAAAGATACGAAAAGTCGGGCGCAGAAGCAAACAATAGTTTGATTCTGCCGGGACGGAGTATCCAGGGCGGAGCCAAAGTACGGAAAGCCGGGCGCGGAGAGGAAAACAAAAACTCGAATCCGGCCGTGCCGAAGCGGCCTGCCTGAAAAGTCTCCGGCGATCATCTCATTGCGGGACCGATGGTTCGGAAACAGGGCGTTTTTTGTCGGATGCTGCTCGATGGAATCGAAACAATCTCACCCCTCGAAAATAAGCATGCCGGATGAATTATATTCCGGTTCGTTTTTTTGATACAACCTATCGATTTTCTCGCTATATTCGCACAAAGACAGTTAACCTATCAAAATCATGAAAAACATCTTCCTGCCGATTTTGTGCTCGCTGTGTATGCTCGTGTCGTGCGTAAGCCGCCGCACCGCCGAGCAAACCGAAAATCAACGGGATTCATTGCAGACGGTGGTCAATGGCAAGGACTCGCTGCTCGAAGCCGTGTTTGCAGACATAAATGCCATCTCGGAGAATCTCGCACAGATCCGAGTTCGGGAGAATCTGGTCTCCGTCGCCCGAAACCGCGAAGGCGTGCGGCAACCCGTAGCGGAGATCGAGGACGATATTGCAGCCATCGACCAATTGCTGCAGGAGAACAAGCGCAAGATTGCATCGTTGCAGCGCGCGTCGGCCCAACTGCGTAAGGCCAACCTGCGGATTGAGAGCCTCGAAAAGATGATCCGCGGCCTCGAAGGACAACTGTCCGAAAAAACGGCCGAAGTGGCGAAACTGCGCGAGGAGTTGTCGCAAATGGATGTGAAGGTAACCGCTTTGGCCGAAGAGGTCGCGGCGCGTGAAGCCGAAGTGGCCGCCCGCACAGCCGAAGTCGATAGTCTTTCGGGGGTCAAAACCGTTTTGGAGGACCGGCTCAATACGGTCTATTATGTCGTGGGGGCGGAGAAGGAGCTGCGTGCGGCAGGGATCGTTACCAAACAGGGATTCATCGGCCGCACCCTTACGGTGGGACAGACGGAAAATCTGGACAATTTCATCAGGGCCGACCTGAGAACACTTACAGAAATCCTGATCGAACATAAACGGGTGACGCTCGTGACCTCCCATCCGGCCGATTCCTATGCGTTGATCAGCAATGCCGACGGCGTCGTTTACAAATTGGCGATTACCGATCCGGAACGTTTCTGGAGCGCTTCGAAGGTGTTGGTCATCAGCTATAAATGATCGTACCGGCGATCGGTCGCAACGGGACGGGCATGCCCGTCCCGTTCGTTATGGCCTGCCCGATATGGAGCTGTGCGGTGCCGTTTCCTATTGCGGCAGCCGGTTTTCGGCATGCGGATATTGCCCGAATGAAAATTTTTGCTACCTTTGAAAGATATAAAAAGAAACAAACCGCTTTCTTATGACAACCTTTCTCGACAAGATCGGAATGCCCCGTGCGCTGACGTGGGGATTCCTCGGTGTGATGCTCTTCATGGTCGGCGACGGCGTGGAGCAGACGTGGCTCAGCAAGTATGTCGATGGGCAGGGGCTCGATCCCGCACTGCTTTTCAGTGTCTATGGAATCATGGTGGCCCTTTCATCGTGGCTGTCGGGCGTCGTTGCCGAGACGTTCGGCGTGAAACGCACGATGCTGTTCGGATATGTGGTCTATATGGTCGGTATGGCTGGCTTTGCCGGAATCGGCATGACCAATATGGACTATACGACTCTGCTGGTGACCTATGCCTTCAAGGGGTTGGGTTATCCCCTGTTTGCCTATACGTTCATGGTGTGGATCACCTATCGGGTCGAAAAATCGCGTCTCAGCTCTGCCCAAGGATGGTTCTGGTTTGTCTTTACGGGAGGATTGAATGTCCTGGGCGCCTACTATGGCGTCTTTGCCATGCAGCGTTTCGGGGTCGTGTCCGCTCTCTTCTCCTCGCTCGTCTTCGCCTCCATCGGCGCGCTGTTCGCTTTGTGGGTCAACAAATGCGACGACGGAAACCTTTTCGCCGCAAACGAAAAATCCGATGCCCGCCAATCCTCCAGGTTCAAGGAGCTGCTGAGCGGACTGGCCATCATGAAACGGGAACCGAAGGTGCTGATGGGCGGTATCGTGCGGATTATCAACACGACCTCGCAGTTCGCTTTTGTCGTCTTCATGCCTCTCTATCTGAAGGATTATGGGGTCGATGATACGGCATGGGCTTCGATCTGGGGCTCGATCTTCATGTTCAATATCATTTTCAATCTCATCTTCGGTATCGTTGGCGACCGGTTCGGATGGCAGCGGACGATCATCTGGTTCGGAGGTGTGGGGTGTGCCGTCACGGTGCTGCTGTTCTATTATTCTCCGGCAATATGCAACAATTTTTGGTTTATCCTGCTGTGCGGGATCTTGTGGTGCATCATGTTGGCCGGTTATGTGCCGCTGAGTGCATTGGTGCCGTCGCTCGTCGAAAAAGACAAGGGTGCAGCCGTCTCGGTGCTCAATCTGGGTGCCGGACTCTCGACCTTCGTAGGCCCGCTGCTTGTGGGACTCTTGGCCGGACCGATCGGTTACGAAGGCGTGGCGTGGGTGTTGGCCGGATTGTATGTCGCAAGTGCCGTCATGACACATTTCATTACGCCGCCGGCCGGTTCCCTGAAATAGGCGGCTCGCAATGCCGACCGGCCGAAACCGAGCTCTTCTAATCTGAATAATGGATTCTCCCCTGTCGCGAGGTGTTTGCGGCAGGGGTGTCTTGTCGGTTGTCTTTCTCCGGCAAGGCTGCATGTGCCGGCCGCTGCGTGTACGAAAACGGATCATGAGAAACGGGCCGAAAATAAGGGATATGGGATGATGGGTCGCGGATGGGAAAAGGATGTGACGGCCGCAATGGCAGCCAAGTAATATGCAAAGGGAATGTCGGCGAAAAAAGAAGCCGGACAGGAGGGAAGACGGGGCAGCCGAGATCCGGCAAATGGTCGGGACGGGTAAAATAAGCCCAACCGAATTTTTAATGCAATGCGGAATTTTTGCGAAAAATCCGTATCTTCGTTGCAGACCATTTAATTCTCATTAATTCTCACGCTCATGTTCGGACTGTTCAGAAAAAAAACGGCGCCGGTCTATCCGACCGATACGGTAACCTCGGCTGAGGGATTGCCGATTACCTTTACCTTTTTCAAACACGCATCGCTGGCGATCGATTTCGACGGCCGCCGCATCTATGTCGATCCGGTAGGCTCGTATGCGGACTACGGCCGGCTGCCGAAGGCGGATGTCGTACTTGTCACCCATTCCCATTACGACCATCTCGACCGTGCGGCTGTCGAAGCCGTGATGACGCCGCAGACCGCCGTTGTATGTGACCGTACATCGGCTGAAGCGTTCGATTTCGATTGCTTTACGATGGTGCCCGGAGCGGTGTCGGAACCCTTTAAGGGCATTCGAATCGAAGCCGTCGCAGCATACAACGTCAGTGAGGGCCATCTGCAGTTCCATCCCCGCGAGCGGGAGGATTGCGGCTATCTGCTGACGCTGGGCGGCACGCGCATCTATATCGCGGGCGACAGTGAACCGACGCCCGAAATGCTGGCGTTGAAGGCGCTCGATATAGCCTTCCTGCCCGTCAACCAGCCCTATACGATGACGGTGGATCAGGCCGTTGAGGCGGTGCGGGCACTCCGTCCCGGCATCTTCTATCCGTATCATTACGGGGAGGTGGAGCAGAAGACCGACCTCGACCGCCTGGCCCGTGAGGTTGCGGACGTGACCGACGTGCGGATCTATCCGATGGAATAGGGCGCCGATCCTGTCACCGGCAGCAGCGTACAGTTCCGTTCCGTATCGGGTCTGTCCATATCCTGTTGCCGTGCTCCTGTCTGTTGCAGGCGGGGTGTATCCGGAACGGCGGGTGCTGCGGCAGAATAACCGACGGGATCGGTCCGTTCTTGCGCCTTTCGCCGTATTGCCGTTCGGGTGCTTGTAAATACGGGACGTGCCGTCCGCAACCAATTGCGGACGGCACGTCTGCTTTTTCAGAATCTGCCGGCGGAGCGCTATTGCTGCGAGGTCTCCGGTGCACTGACTTCCGCCTTGACACGGATCTTCGAAAAACCTTTGATCAATCCTTCGTCCGTGTTCTTCGTAGCGTCGTAAACAACCGTCACCTTCTTGCTGGGAACATCCACCTTCACATCCTTTACGCCTTTCTCGAAGGGAATATTCGTCATGATGCGTTCGGCACAGTGGTCGCAGTCGATGTCGGTTACGAATACCGTCGTGACCGTCTTTGCTTTTTTGTCATTCTTGGCCGAGAGCGTACCGACGCTCAGGCTCAATGCTGCCGCGAGGCAGACGAAAAGAAGTTTTTTCATAACTGTTTCGTGTTGGTTTGTTGTTGTTTTGTTTTCTCGTTTTTTCGGCCGGCAGGCACTGCCGCTCTCCGGAATCTTCCTCTCAAGCCTTTACCTGCCTCCGCAGAACCGGTTTCCGACATCCGTCCTCCGTCAATAGAGATTCCACCGCAGGCCGATGTAGAACTTCCGGCCCATCAGCGGCCCCCATACGACCGACGAATTGAAGGTCGTGGCAAAAGGGTGCCGGGGATCGATGATCGGATTCTTCTGCCGGTAGTTGCCGATGTTCTCGCAGCCCAGATAGAGGTCCACCTTCTTGATCTTGCGGCTTACCTGCGCGAAGAAGATCGGATAACTGGGCGAAAGCTCCGTCATCGAGGGGTCGCCCGTCATCGACGGCAGCCGCATCGGACCGTTGAGCTGCGCGGTGGCATCGAAGGTCCAGCGGCGGAACTTCGTGGCGTATTGCACGTTCAACAGGGTCTTGTAACGGCTTACAAGCGGCCGCTCCACTCTTACCTGCGTGTCGTCGGGACGGTCGAGCGTGATTGCCGAATTCGTGTAGCGGTAGGTGGCGAAGATGTCAAGCCGTTCGACCGGCGTCCATGTGAAATCTACCTGGAACGTATCGGTGTAGGAGCGTCCGTCGGTGTTGTAGAACATCACCTCGGTGGCGTTGTACTCCTGGTCGGCCACCACCTGATTGTAAAAGCGCGTGCGGAAATAGTCGAAACTCAGCGTCGCATCCTCCGCCTTGACAAGTCCGAAGGTCTGCGTAAGGCTGCCTCCCCATGTGAGTGCCTTCTCCATGCGGTCGAAATTACGGAAGGTCTCCTCGAAATTGTAGTTGCCGTTCCATGCGTATCCGTCGAAGGCGATGCGGCGTCCGGTGGCCAGTATGCCGATGTTGTCCGTAATGAGGTTCGTCGAGCGGTATCCCAGACCCGCCGACGCCCGCAGCGTCAGCAAACGCGTGATGTTCCATTTGATGTGGCCGCGCGGCGTAAAGAAATATTTGTCATAGAAGGAGTTGTAGTCGCCCCGCGCCCCTGCGACCAGCGAGAACCGGTCCTTGATCGAATAGGTGTATTCGGCATAGATGCCGGCCTCGTTTTCGTTGCGGTCCATCGTATAGGTGCGGCCTTCGATCCCTTTCCCCTCGACGAAATCGTTCGCCAGACGTTCGTTGATCGATTGCAGGTGGGCCGATACACCCATGATCAGCGACGACCGGTAGGTGAAATAGTGGCTGTACATGGCGTTGAGCGATACGGAGTTCTCGTTGCCCGCATAGTCGTTCAGCCCGAAGTAGGAGGACTCGTTGAAGTGGTCGAAATCGGCCACGATGGCGATGTTCGAACGCATCTCGTCCTGCTCCTCCTCGTCATAGACCGCAGCCCCTACCGGCATGCCCAGTTTGATGTAGCCGTTGAATTCCCGGTTGCGGATCAGTGATCCGTATATCGGGTCGGGATCCGGCGCCCGCCGGATCATCTCCTCGCGCATTGACTTCTTGTATCCCATCTGTCCGCCCAGCCGGTTCTCGGCCGTGACCTTGAAGCCCCAGCGCAATTGCAGCCCGTTGTCGGCCGCGTAAAGCCAGCGGTTCGCAAAATGAGCCATTTTCGCTTCGGGAAGATCGCGGAACCCGTCGTGGTTGTGGTCGTATGACTTCGTATCCATCGAACCGTGTGCCAGTATGACGGTCGTCAGTTTCTTGTCCGCCGTGACGGGCAGTGCCGTCGAGAGGTTCAGTTCCGGTTTCAACTCGTCGTCGAAATAGACATTCACGAAAAGCCGTTCGTCGTCCGTCGGCTTGCGGTGTTCGAGGTTGATCTGGCCCGTGATGGCTTCGTGCCCCGCCGTGACCGACGAGATGCCTTTCGAAACCTGAATCGAGTTGAGCCACATGCCCGGCGTATAACTCAATCCGTAGGGGGCGGACAGTCCCCGCATGATCGGGCGGTTCTCATCGAGAATCTGCGTATAGGTGCCGGCAAGTCCCAGCATCTTGATCTGGCGCGCACCCGATATGGCGTCGCTGTAACCTACCGTTACCGAGGCCGAATTCTCGAACGACTCGGCCAAATTGCAGCAGGCCATCTTGCACAGCCCCGCAAACGAGATGGTTTCGCCCTTCAGAATCCCGTCGCGCTTGATGTAGTTGCCGCCCAGCGTGCTCTCTACGACAACGCTCTCGATATCGACCCCTTCGCTCTTGAGCTGGAAGCTCTGCTCCGCGACGCCCGCTTCGATGCGGATCGTGTCGTTGACATAACCCAGATAGGAGGCGACCAGCAGATCGTAGTTCTTTACCCGGTGCACCGAATATTCGCCGGTGGCCGAGGTGCTTGCCCCGATGGTCGTCCCCGCCCAATAGACCGAGGCGCCGACAAGCGGCTGATTGTCGGCATCGGTAACGATGCCGTGTATGTCCTGAGCTGCCGCAGGTGCTGCGAAGCCCAGCATGAATAGATACAAAAACGATTTTTTCATTTCCGGTTTCCTGTTGATTCGACATAAAACGACCGGCCGACGTCCTGTGCGTCTGCCGCATGCGAGTTATGCCGCCGCAGGAGGCGCCCGCAGCCCCCGTGACAGCAGGTCGGGGGCGCTGGCCAGCGCAAAACTTCGTTGAATCCGGTAGGTCGGATGGATGGATTCATCCTTTGCGTCGGGGAGTTCGGTGGTGCGGAACGATGGAAGGACGGCAACCGGATGATGGTGCCGTTGCGACGTGTCGCCGTTGACGACGGTGTACAACAAGCGGTCGGCATCGCCGTGACCGCCGTGGCAGAGACAGCGCATCGATGTGTGATGGGCCGAGCACGCTCTTGTCGTCTTGTCGTGGTGACAGACATGTTCGATTCCGTGAAAGGTATGCAGATGATCCCACATCATCCACGCGTCACCCACCACCGAGCCGCAGTAGCCCAGTGTCAGGAGTACGAGAAAGAGAAGATGGCGCAGTTTCATCCGTCGTTGTCGGTTAAATGAGTTTGCATTCGCGGAGTTTCTCCACCCATGCGGCGGCGTCGCGTGCGGCCGTTGCCGCATCGACCTCATAGCGGCCGGTAAGCAGACGGGCTACATCCTCTACCTCGAACTCCTTGCCCTGCAACGATTCCCACAGGTAGAGCGAACTTTCGTTGAGCGATATGATGCGTGTCATATCCACGCCCTTGCGCCCCTGCATGATGACTACATGCTCGCCGGCCATCTCCCGGACTTTGTATGTTTCGCGAATTTTCACCGTTCAATTGCATCTTGACGTACAAAGGTACGAAAAATTTTCCATTCATCGTCAATCCCTCCATATTCCCTCCTTTTGTCGGGAATTCCGGGACGGGAAGAATCGGGGTCAAGACCGGTTTCCGGAGGCAAATGTAGTGCGAATTTGTTGCAACCGGGTTGCAAACCGGACCGGACGGGGTCATGCGTGCCGTTTTGCACAACAGTCGGGGCACAGACCTTTGAGCAGGTAGTCGATCTGCCGTACTTCGAAACCTGCAGGATAGCGTACGACAGGGATGTGCGTGTGATCCAGACAATAGGTCTTGTGGCAGTTCTCGCAATGGAAGTGGCAGTGCAGCTCGTCGATGCCGCAAGGATGATCGTTCCGGCAAAGGCAGTATTTTGTCGAACCCGTGCCATCTTCGATTTCGTGCAGCAGGTGTTGCGCGGCGAAAAGCGACAGCGTGCGGAAGACGGTGGATTTATCCACGCTCTCCAGGGCGTCTTCCAATTCGGCCATGCTGAACGTATCGTGAAAACGGAGGAGTGTCTTGTAGATGAGCAGACGGATGGCCGTAGGCCGGATGCCATGCCGTACCAATGTCTCCGTGTGGTCGTAGCGGTTGGTTTCCATAGGACGTGCGGGTAAGCGGCGGATCAGTATTTGAGCTGTTGCAGGCGTATTTTCCGGTCGGGGCTGACACGGAAACTTTCACGCGCCTTCTGCAGCGATTTGTTGTGGGTCCAGCGGTCGAGACGGCGCTCGGTGAAATAGGGCATCGCGGCATTGTATTGCTTGGCCAGTGCCGTGCTGAAATACCATGCCCGCGCCATGTTGATATAGTATTCATCGCTCCGCACGTCTGCGACGAGTGCGAGGTGGCGGGGTTCGAATCCTTCGCCGAGGTAGTGGCCGAGCAGCACCACGATGCCGAAACGTACCGTATAGGCGTGCGTCGCGCGGAGCCATCGCTCGATGTGCGGCATGACGGACTCCGGATTCCGCCCCAGTGCGGTCATGGCGCTTGCCGTGATGTCGCAGGTCGCCCAGTTGTCGATATGGGGCAGGAACCGTTCGACCGCCTCCAGTGCCTGCGGCGTGTCGCGTATCTGCCCCAGCAGAAGTCCGTGCAGGTTGTTTTCGTCGTGGTAGCGGTGCGGCAGCGTTTCGATGAAGTGCGCCGCCTCGACGCTCCCCCGCAGACGGCGTGCCAGCTGCCGCAACCGGGGGATCCGGCATCCCAGCAGCGTGGAGGGGTCGAGCCCGGGGGTGAGTTTCGCCGTGAAACGGGCATTTCCCGGATCGGACAGCGCCTGGAGTTCTTCGATGACGGCCATGTTCTTTGCTGTTTGTGGCCGATAAAGATACGAAAATATTCGCATGATCCGAAAATCGGGACGTTTTCCGTTGCAGCCGCCTGTTGCAGCCGTCCGATGCGACCGTGCCGTCGTCGAGCGCTTCCCCGCAGCCGGAAACGCCGGCCCGTTCCTGTATCGGACGCCGTACCCGAAGACCGTGCCTGCTGCTGTTCATCGGGTTGTCGCGGACGAAATTTGGGATTTCGGAAAATTATCGCTATCTTGCCTTGGAATATGTCCGACGTTCATTGCCAATCGAAATTAACCATAAACTGTTTTTTGTATGTTAACCGTTATCATTATTGTTGTCGTAGTGGCGATCGTCTATTTCTGGTGGAAAAAGCAGCCGTCGAAGGAGGATGACCTCTATGAAGGATACATCGAGCGCAAACAAACGGAAGCCGAAGAGCGCCAAAAAGGACTGTTCATGCTGGCAAAAGGCATTACGCCCGACAATGCGCTGAATGTCGAAGTGTATGAGTGGCTGATCGAAACCGGCCAGCAGTTCGGCCGCCGCTTCGAGAAGCAGGAGGAGATCAATCGTCTGCGCAAGGCGGCAGGCCGTGTGGCGGAGAAACTCGGTGTGACGCCCGATGAGGGGTATCAGATCGTGCGGATCATCTACACCCGTTGTACGCCCGAAGAGTTGATCGACGCATACCGCAGCGTCAAGGGCGCGCTTTGACGGGACTCCGGTACCGGCAGGTGCCAAATCGAAGCGGGATGACGATTCGTCATCCCGCTTTCCTTGTCCCGTAGCGCTTCCGGTCGGACCGGAGGCTATGCCGCATAGGGACGGATCGCTTTTCGATACGGGACCTTCGGCTCTCTCTTCGGGAGACTTCCGGCCCCGCTCTTCCTGCGACCGCTATTTTTTAACCATTTCTACAATTGCTTCAAATGCCTTCGGCTCGTTCATCGCGAGATCGGCCAGAACCTTGCGGTTGAGGGCGATACCCTTGGCGTTGACTTTACCGATGAACTCCGAATAGGTCATTCCCTGTGCGCGGACGGCTGCGTTGATACGCGTGATCCACAACGACCGGAATGTACGTTTCTTGATCTGACGGTGTGCATAGGCAAACTGCAGACCCTTCTCGACCGTGTTTTTCGCTACGGTCCAGACGTTTCCCCTTGAACCAAAGTTGCCTTTGGCAAGCTTCAAAACCTTTTTTCTTCTTGCGCGTGACGCAACAGCGTTAACTGAACGTGGCATACTTAAAAGTTTTTGATAGAGCTGTCAGCGACGTGATTCTCTCACGTTCTTCGGGGCTGATTCGCTCCGTGTTAATAATTTGTTCCGAACCCGGATCGGCCCTATTTGACCAGCAGGTTCTTGATTTTGGCCTCGTCGGCCGGCGAAACCGTGCCCGAATAGCAGAGGTTGCGCTTCTGTTTTTTCGTCTTTTTGGTCAGGATGTGACTGTGATAAGCGTGTTTGCGCTTGATCTTACCTGTGCCGGTGAAAGTAAAACGCTTCTTTGCAGCGGCATTTGTTTTCATTTTTGGCATTGTCGTAATTGCAATTAGTTAAACATAGCGTGCAAAGATACGATTTTTTTTCGAGATTGGACGCCTCGGCCCTTTTTTTTCGGTGTTCGGGAACGGAAGCGGGCTGCAGGGGTGATTTTTTCCGGGCGGGAGCATCCGACGGTTGTGGATAATTCGTTATTTTTGTGCGGAGACATGCGCTGAGACCGGCAGGTGGCCGGCCGGCGATTGCAACGGCCGTCGTTGCGGAGAAGAGACCCGTCTGCGGCTGCGGCATCCCGATTGCACGCATGCGCCCGACGGCCGGATGCGGAATTTCCCTGCTCGGAAAGACGGGTTCGAAACGGGCGGACGCTCCGTCAAATTACGGTTGAAGTATGGAAAACATGACGTGGACATTTATTTTGCGGCTTGTGGTTGCCGGATTGTTGGGTACTGCGGTCGGTATCGAACGCGAATGGCGTGTCAAGGAGGCCGGATTCCGCACCCATTTTCTCGTCTCGTTGGGCAGCGCCCTCTTCATGATCGTCTCCCAATGGGGCTTCGAGGAGTTTCTCGCAGCCCATGACGGCATGCGGCTCGATCCGAGCCGTGTGGCGGCACAGGTTGTGAGCGGCATCGGTTTCATCGGGGCCGGAGCGATCATCTTCCATCGGCAGATCGTGCGCGGCCTGACAACGGCCGCCAGCCTGTGGGCTATTGCCGGTGTGGGGATGGCGACCGGCGCCGGCATGTATGCCGTGGCGGGAGCGGCAACGGTGCTGACGCTCGTCGGGCTGGAGGTGCTCAACCTCTTCTTCGGGGACTTGGGCTCCTACCGCACGGGGTTAGTCTTTTCGGCGACGGAACGCGGGGCGATACAGGATGCTTTGGAGATATTGCGCAAGAACAATTATACGATCGTCTCCTATGAGCTGGAGCGCGAACGCGCCGCAGCGACGATCGTCTATCGGGCCAGTCTGTTGGTGCAGATACGGAAAAACCGCCGGCAGGATTCCGTTGTCGAACTGTTGCAGCACGATCCCCGCATTTTGGTCGAACGGGTTGCCTGACCGTTGCCGGCAGACCGCTCTGCCGAATGACCGGCCGCTGTGAAGAACCGGATTCGTTGCCGTTGCCGGCGGCGCGTGGCGGAGCAGGGTGTTCCGCGCATGCAGCGGCCTGAACCGTGTGAGAAAGCCGGCCCCGATAAAACGGGATAAAACGTATCTCGATCCCGTTGCGCCCCTTCCATTTGCCGGATCTCCCTCTCCGCCGGAATCAATAGCGGAATACGTTGGCCCAACGTTTGGCACCGGGGCCGTGCGATGCAAAACCGAGATAAAGGTTTCCGTGCTTCATCTTGATGCCTTCGGCCTCCATGTAGCCTTTCGCATCGCTGCCGCAGATTCCGGCCGCCACCAACGCTGCTTCATCCTCGATCGCCTGAATCCGTGTGCGGGGTACGACGATCCTCCCCGTCATGTCGAGCACCGTTACGAACGCAATCGATTTGGGCTGCTTGTTGACCGCCTCGCCTTCGAAAAAGTAGAGCAGTCCGTCCTGTACGTCGAATCCTTGAAAATCGTACTGGCACAGATTGCCGGTGCCGGGAATCGAGGTGGTGAACGACCCTATGGGTGTTACCGATGTCAGGTCATGGGCCTCGATGGTGCGAGTTTCGGTCTTTTGCGGCGTGTCCGCATCTTCACCGCCATAGGTCTGTTTGCGCAGGGTGACACGGCTCAGCGGCGTGGCCAGTGCCTCGCTCAGACGATAGAAATAGAAATCGCGGACACCGGTCGTCGAGGCCGTGATGCACAGCACGTCGTTCTTCGTGTCGATGGCGGGGTGGACGTTCCATTTGTTTTTGATGAAGAAGGTTTCGCCACTGCTCAGATCGACGCGTTTGCCCGCTTCGTACTTTACGCGCGAAACGGTATTGCTCTGGCTGTACGATCCGTCGGAAAGTTTGTTCCCGTTGCTGCCGACCCAGATGTACCGGTCGGCACCCGACTCTTCGACCGCGAAATTGGTGCCGTGCCCGAACCAGCGCAGCGTCATGAAATCCCTGGGCGATTGGTTGGGCGTACCCCGCAGGACATATATGAGTTCAGGATCATTCCCGCCCAACTGCATGTACCAGAGCGTTCCGTCGTTCTCGACATCGAAACACTGCATGACGCTGTTCCGTTCGAGATAGACCGACTGGCTGTAAACAAGCGCCTTGGAGAAGGTTTGTGAAAGATTCTCGGCCGTCGATCCGTCGACGGTGCGCCGAACCGTAACGCCTGTTGCGGCAGAAACACTTCCGTCGGGCGATTCGCAGCAGATGGTCGCCGTGCCGGCCGTATGCCCCGTAACACGGCCCTGCGTATCGACACTGGCGATTTTCGGGGCGGAACTGCTCCAGCGCAGGTCATAGGGATTGGCTGCCGTGTCGTATGCTTCCCCTGTGGTGGAACCGCTGCGGAAGATGCGGATGCGCAGCTGCACGGTCTCGTCGGGTTCTATCGTGAGCATTTTCTCTTCGAAGAGAATCGTTCCTATTCCGGGAGAGTCCTCCGCCTTCTCGCATGACCGGAAGAGTTGTGTGCCGGCAACAGCCAGCAATAAAAGAAGAGACCGGATTGCAATGTGTTTTTTCATGCCCTGTTTCTGTTTTCCCTGCTTCATCTTTGTCCGTGTATTTTTTTGTCGGGAGCACTGGACTCGATCGTGAAGGATGCCGGCTGCACTTCCCCGACAAACCTCAAGCGATGCCATTCGGAGCCGCGACATGCAAAGATACAAAAAAATGATACGAAAAGTAGGGCGCAGGGATAAGGAATGGACGGAATGGCGATTTTCAGCCTCCGGCTGTACCGGCGGGTGCGGACTCGGAAAGCGCAGAATCTTCAGTGAAAGCGGATTCTCCTGCCTGCATGGGGCCGTTGGACGAAGCGCGCCTCCCTCCGCTGCCCCATGCCTGAGTGCCCGCCCCGCCTTCGACCCCCCCCGCCTAAATTCAAAAAAACGGGCATGCTCCGTTGTGAAGCGTGCCCGTCCGTTGTCGGAATCCGAACCCGGATTATTTGAAGAAGATCGAGGAAATCTCCTTGTAGTTGTGTACCCGCTCGACGACGTCGGCAAAAATGTCCGCAACCGACAGAACCGTGAACTTGTGCAGGTCTTCACTCTCCCGCAGCGGGATCGTGTCGGTGACGATTACCTCTTCGAGCGCACTGGCGTTGATCTTGTCGTAAGCCTTTCCCGACAAAACGGGATGGGTGATGGCGGCCCGGACACTCTTCGCCCCCTTGTTCATCAGCATGTCGGCGGCCATGCAGATCGTACCCGCCGTGTCGATCATGTCATCGACGATGATGATATTGCGGCCCTCCACCTCGCCGATGGCCGTCATCTTCCCCACGACATTCGCTTTCGCGCGCTCCTTGTGCGAGATGATGATCGGCGTGTGAAGGTATTTGGCATAAGTATTGGCACGCTTCGCACCGCCCATGTCGGGCGCCGCGATCGACAGATCCTCGATGTTGAGGCTCTGGATATAGGGGACGAAGATGCCGCTGGCATAGAGCGCATCGACCGGAACGTCGAAGAAACCCTGTATCTGATCGGCATGCAGATCCATCGTCATGATACGGTCTACACCGGCCGCAACAAGCAGATTGGCAACCAGTTTCGCTCCGATCGGCACGCGGGGCCGATCCTTGCGGTCCTGCCGTGCCCAGCCGAAATAGGGCATGACGGCGATTACCTGATACGCCGAGGCACGCTTCGCGGCATCGATCATCATCAGCAGCTCCATGAGGTTGTCCGTCGGAGGAAAGGTCGATTGGACGATGAATACCGTACAACCCCGGATCGACTCCAGATAACAGGGCTGAAACTCCCCGTCGCTGAAATTCAGCACCTCGGATTCGCCCAGCTTCGTGCCGTAGCTCGCTACGATTTTCTCCGCCAGATAGCGGGATCCGCGCCCTGCAAAGAATTTGATTTTGTGTATCGCCATAATCGTTTTGTTGAATCTCTCTGTCCGTCTCAGCACGGTCGTATCCGTGCGGAGCGACCCTGCAAGCCTGAAGCAACAGGATATGGATGGTTTGACGTTGCAAATATAAGCATACTGGAAAAGTCGGGCAAACGATTTCCCCGCTTTTTTACATTCCGGCCAAACATTTTTCGATGAAGTCCAGAATTTCCGCCCGCCCCGTGCGCCTGGCGCTCGATGCGTGGAAGAGCGGCGGCAGCTCCTCCCACTCCGTCAGCAATTGTTTCTTGTAACGCACCGTATTGCTCTCCAGCTGGTTGCGGGACAGTTTGTCCGTCTTCGTGAAGATGATGCCGAACGGTATGCCGTATTCGCCCAACAGCCGGATGAACCGCAGGTCGATGGCTTGCGGTTCGAGCCGCGAATCGACGAGCACGAAGAGAAAATGCAGCCGTTCGCAGTTGAAAATGTAGTCGATGATGAGTTTCGAGAACTCGCTCCGCTCGCTCTTCGACACGCGGGCGTAACCGTATCCGGGCAGATCGACCAGATACCAGCGGTCATCGACCAGAAAATGGTTGATGAGCCGGGTCTTGCCGGGGGTGCCGGAGACCTTGGCCAGCGAGCCGTGCCCCGTGAGCATGTTGATGAGCGACGACTTGCCGACATTGCTCCGCCCGATGAAAGCGATGTCGGGCAGCGCGTCGTGCGGGACCTGCGAGACCTTTTGCGAACTGCACTTGAAGAGTGCGCGTTTGATTTCCATGCGGCAAAGATAGTGCAAGCGGCGGGCAAAAACAAACATCCCCGGCATTTTTGGCCGAAGCCGCCGGGTAATGCTAAAAGTGTTCGCCTGTTGGCCGTATCTCAGAGTCTGTAGGCGATGAACATGTATTCGTTTTGCTCGTTGGTAGTCAATGCGATCAGCAGTCTGCGCTGCGGGTTGTATGTAATGGCTTGAACGTCGCATCCGAGGCATAGTTTCCGCCGGGGCCTTCCGTCCCAGTCGAATTCGTAGGCTGTCGAAATACGCCAATTCTTGTCGGATACCCGTTTTTGCTCGTCGCAAAGGATGATGCATCCGTCATCTGTCGGTGTTATGGCAAGTGCTCCGGCCCGACAATCCGCTGTCCAGCGAACGGAAAAGAGCGCTTTCGAAGGATCCGATTCGGAGATATAGACCGGTTCGCTGAACCGGTATTCGCGCGTGAGCCGGACGGCATCGGGGCGTGAAAGATCAAAAAACTGGAAGATGGAGCCATGACCGGATGCGTAGGCAACTTTCGATGCCGAGGCATTCATCGCAAGTCTCCCCTGATAGATCAATGCCAGTTCGCGTGGATCCGTCTGTGAATCCGCAGGTGCGTATTTGCCAAAACAGGAGATTGCCTCTCCTTGCCTGCCGAGCAGTATGAATGGTTCCGTTCCGACTTGCTGCGTCGTACTGTTCTGTGCCGCGTAGCGGTTATCGGATGCCGATGCACACAGATTGAAATAACCATTTGGAAATGGACGGGAGATAATCGCCGCTTGCGGATCAAGCAACTCTCCGGCAGGAATTTGCAGGATTTTGGCCGTATTGGTTCCATAAACATTCAACGTGTCAGCGGAGACCCAGATTGCAGAGGTGTTCAACAGTTCGTTTTCCGCCCGGCCGATATGAATCAGATCCTGACAGCTTCCGTCGTTGAGATTGTAGGTCCGGATGGCTTTTGATGTGAAATAATTCGTGCACACCAGCAGACTGTCCCAACTGACGAGTTGTATGGGTTCCAGTATGTCGTCCGACTGGATCGGCAGACGGAAACTCTCCGGTGTCTGTACATCGGTGAACAGGGCCGACAGCGTTGGCGGGGTCGTGGTTTGGCAGCTGGCAAGGACGCATGCCGTCGCCCAGGCAACCAGGTTTCTCATGGCTTTTTCCATAAGTATATCAGGCTTCGAAGTCCGTTTTTTTACGAACCGGTCGTTTCGCTTCTCGTAGTATGCTTGCGAACAATCAGCCCTGCGCGGTGCGGGGTGAACTCCCCCCCCCTGCAGCCGTGCAGGATGTATTCAACGCGTACTTGTTGACATATATGACCCGTCCGGGTCCACGATCATTGTCGTTTCAGAATCCCGAAGGCCGGCCGGTCTCCGCACCGGCTATTTCTCCGCCTTGCGGGCGATCACGGCATCGATATAGGCTTTGATCTTCGGTGCCGGATCCTCCCATCCCTCCGGCTTGATGACCTTGCCGTCCTTGGGATTGTAGTGCGGCTTCCCGTCGGGCCACAGCTTCGCCATGTTCGCCTTCTGCACGATGTCGAACAGCTCGTCCGCTTCGAGACCCATCTCCACAAGCGTCCCCAACGCAAAATAGATCAGATCGATCATTGCATCGGCCTGCTCGTAGATGTCCTGCGCAACCAAAAACTCCGCAACCTCCTCGTTCATCCATTTGCCGCGGCTCAGGGCGCGATGCCGTTCAACCATCGACGGCCGTGCCGCAACCGGATGTCCGAACTTCTCATGAAATTCACGGACGTCGTTCCACTCTTTTTTCATCGTTCCTTTTGTGTTTCGATTTGTTCCTGTCGGACAAAATTACAAAAAAAACAGCGAACCGGAGTGAAATTTCTGCACTGTTTTCGTATCTTTGCGCCAATTGTATAATTGATAATCGAATAACGTGATTCTATATGTGCGGTATCGTAGGATATATCGGAAGCAAGGAGGCTTATCCCGTATTGATCAAGGGCCTGCATCGTTTGGAGTATCGGGGTTATGACTCTTCGGGCGTGGCCATGATCGCGGAGAACGGGACGCTCAACATCTACAAGGCAAAGGGCAAGGTCGCGGCGCTGGAACACTTCGCCGGGTCGAAGGATTGCAGCGGCACGATCGGCATCGCCCATACCCGTTGGGCCACGCACGGCGAACCCAACGATACGAATGCCCATCCCCATGTCTCGCAGTCGGGCGACATCGCCATCGTTCACAACGGAACCATCGAGAACTATACGGTCATCAAGGCCGCTCTCGAACAGCACGGATATACGTTCCGCAGCGAAACGGACACCGAGGTGGTCGTACAGCTCATCGATTACATCCGCAACGATACCGGCTGTTCGCTCTTCGAGGCCGTGCGCGAAACCTGCCATCAGATTATCGGCGCCTATGCCATCGCCGTCATGGACCGGCGGAATCCCGACCAGATCATTGTGGCGCGCAAGAGCAGCCCGCTGGTGATCGGCATCGGCGACAACGAATATTTCATCGCTTCGGATGCCACGCCCATCGTCGAATATACCAATCGCGTGGTCTATCTCAACGACGACGAAATCGCCGTCATCAATCGCGGCGAGCCCCTGCATGTCTTCGACATGGAGAACAAAGAGTCGAAGGTCAATATCCAGAAGCTCAAGATGAGCATCTCGGAGCTTGAAAAGGGCGGTTATCCCCACTTCATGCTCAAGGAGATTTTCGAACAGCCCCGGACGCTGCACGACTGCATTCGCGGACGTGTGAGCACCGACGGGAAAAATGTCGTCCTGTCGGGCATTCTGGACAACAGGGAGCGCTTCCTGAAGGCGCACAGGATTCTCGTCGTGGCATGCGGCACTTCGTGGCATGCGGCACTCATCGGGAAGCACCTTTTCGAGGACATGTGCCGTATTCCCGTCGAGGTGGAGTATGCCAGCGAGTTCCGCTACCGCAATCCGGTCGTGGACAAAAACGATCTTCTGATAGCCATGTCGCAGTCCGGTGAAACGGCCGATACGCTCGCTGCACTGGAACTCGCAAAGGCTCAGGGAGCTTTCGTCTTCGGTATCTGCAACGTCATCGGGTCGTCGATTCCCCGCGCAACCGATTCGGGCTGCTACATCCATGTCGGGCCGGAGATCGGTGTCGCCTCGACGAAGGCTTTTACCGGTCAGGTAACCGTATTGGCGATGATGGCCCTTATGCTGGGACGGATGAAGGGAACCATTGCGGATGCCGCTTTCGAAGCGGTCACGCACGACCTGCTGCGTCTTCCGGAGCTGCTCAAGGAGGTGTTGAAACTCGATGCCAGGATCAAGGATCTGTCGAAGATCTTTACCTATGCGAAAAATTTCCTCTATCTGGGCCGGGGCTACAACTATCCGGCGGCACTCGAAGGGGCCCTCAAACTCAAGGAGATCTCCTACATTCATGCCGAAGGGTGCCCTGCGGCCGAGATGAAGCATGGCACGATCGCGCTCATCGACGACGACATGCCGACGGTCGTCATCGCGCCCCGCGACAAGATCTACGACAAGACGGTCAGCAATATTCAGCAGATCAAGGCCCGCAACGGCCGGATCATTGCGCTGGTGACGCACGGCGACGACGTGGCGGCGAAGATCGCAGACTATGTGATCGAAATCCCCGAAGTGAGCGAATGCCTCTCGCCGATCCTTACCTCGGTGCCGTTGCAGCTGCTGGCCTATTATGTTGCCGTAAACAAGGGACGCAATGTCGATCAGCCGCGCAATCTGGCAAAATCGGTAACGGTCGAATGACAACCGAACGGCGGATGCCGTCCCGGACTTCCGGCACCGACGACATTCTGTCGTCGGCGCTTGTATTGCAGTCGGATCGGAACGCGGCGGCCTGATGCCGGACACAACGGAGCCGAAGGGGCCAGACCCGTTCGGCAATCGTGTGCGGCGGACTCTTCGTGGAGGGAACGCTTTCGGACCGGTGGCAGGCGTGCGATAATTGGGAGCGAGAATGCGGCTCCGTGCTTTTTTGTCGGGATAAATTGGACGTCTCGTATTTTTCCCTAACTTTGAAAACCTCGAACACAGACTGCCGAACCTCGAACACTAATTGCTGTTTACTAATTACTAATCACTAAACTTTCAACCTATGTACCGCATGTTGATGACGCTGCTTCTCGTCGTGTCGGCGTGGAGCCTTTCGGCGCAAAATGCTCCTGTGCCGGAGAAATTCACATTGGAAACACCGGAGGATTGCGCCCGCTATGACGGCGATGTGCTGCGTTGCGCCGAATGGATGCTCTCGACGCCCTATGCCGAACTTTCGAGGATCGACCGTTTGCAGGTGGCCGGCTTTCTGATAAAATGGGCGGGCTTGACCCCCGATGTGACTTTCGATATGGATGCGAGGATGGAACCTGTCATGAAAGAGTCGCTGGAGCTGTCAACGCTGTTCCTTGCCGTATATCTGTCCGGAGGTGCGAAATATGCGCTTCAGTGTGATGAAAAGCCTGAAGTAAAGGCCGTGAGTGAAGCGGGAATCGATGCGGTCATTGCCTATTACGAGGTCAATCGCAGCGCAATCGGCAAGGTCAAGCCGATCGAACGCATGATCAGGAGCGAACGGAAGCCCTGACGGATTGCCGGAATCCGGCGGATGTCCGGAATCGAAAGACCAAACTATTTCGCCCCTGCAGGAGACCGTTCCTGCAGGGGCGAAACTTATGATACGGCGGCCTGCCCGACGATTCCGTTTTACAGCCCCCCGTTTTTAAAATGGGGGCTGCTGTTTGCGAACCTATTTCCTGCGCGGGAAGAGTTTCTCGCGCAATGAGAAATTCTCGTATTCGCTCCTGAGCGAGGCGATCAGATCACGGACGCTTTGGATCTTCTCCGTGCGCCATGCGTTGGCGCCGCAGAACGCATAGCCGTTCTCCAGCCTGCCCCGAAAGGCATTGTACAGTGCCAGCATGATGCAGTAGGGCGAGCGGGTGACATCGCAGGTCTTGATGCAGTTGAACGGACAACTCTTCGGCCGTTTCAATCCCGCCTTGACCTTCTCCAGAAAGGTCGAGTGAATGGCCCGCCCCGGCATCCCTACCGGCGACTGGATGATCTCGATGTCTTCCTTGCGGGCATGGATGTAGCTCTCCTTGAATGCCGGTGCGGCGTCGCATTCATCGGTGGCGACGAACCGCGTACCCATTTGAACCCCTTCGGCACCGAGCCGGAGAATGCGGTAGATGTCCTCGCCCGTATAGATCCCGCCGCCGGCAATGACCGGAATGTGGCGGCCGTGCTCCGCTTCGAAGGTGCGAACCTCCTCGATAACAGGCGGCAGAATCTCTTCGAGCGAGTAGTGTGCGTCGTCGATCTGATCCGCCTTGTATCCCAGATGTCCGCCTGCTTTCGGCCCTTCGACGACAATGGCATCGGGGATGTAGCGGTATTCGGAGAACCATTTCTGGCAGAGCAGCTTTGCCGCGCGTGCCGACGAGACGATCGGAGCCAGTTTGGTATGGCATCCTTTCGTCAGGAACGACGGCAGGTTGAGCGGCAGCCCCGCACCCGAAAAGATGATGTCGGCCTTCTCCTGAATGGCCGTACGCACCATGTCGGCGAAATTAGACATCGCCACCATGACATTGACGCCGATGATGCCGCGTGTCTTCTCGCGGGCCTTGCGCAACTCCTCGCGCAACCCCCAGATGCTCGCCTTATTGTAGTCGGTGGAGTAGTCGTGGTAAATGACGCCGAGACCGGCCGACGAGATGACGCCCACACCGCCTTCGTTGGCAACGGCCGACGCCAGTCCCGACAGCGAAATGCCAACGCCCATGCCGCCCTGTACGATGGGTGTGCGTGCCAGCAGATCGCCGATTTTAAGAGATTTCATCATGATCAAATAAGATTGTGAATGCCGGAACGGGCGCTTGCAAACGCCCGTTCCGATCCGTTTGCGCCGCAAAGGTAATACAAATCGGCAAAAGTGCTAAAAAAAATGTGTTTCGTTGCCCCTTCCGGTCTCTCGGCCCGACGGCCGGAGGAGAGCCCTTGCCCGGCCGCATGGCTGAATGCACTCCGACCGCCCCCTTTTCCCATGCCGGAACCGGGGCTGAAAGGCTTGTCCGGATCGCTCTTCCTTCGAAGAGCAGGGCCTACATCAGCTCCTCGATGCGGGCGACAGGCGAAACGTCGAGGGTCGAAACGTCGCCGTGCAGATAGCGGTAATAGCCCGCTACGGCTATCATTGCGGCGTTGTCGGTCGTGAATTTGAACTCCGGAACGAAGGTCCGCCAGCCGCGTCGCCGGCCCTCTTCCACCACCGCGTTGCGCAGTCCCGAATTGGCCGAGACGCCGCCCGCAATGGCGATGTCGCGGATGCCGTACTCCCTGGCGGCGCGGGCGAGCTGCCGCAACAGAATTTCGATGACGGTATGTTGCAGCGACGCACACAGATCGGCTTTGTGCCGTTCGATGAAATCGGGATCTTCCGCTACGGCATCCCGCAGTGTGTAGAGGAACGATGTCTTCAGGCCCGAAAACGAGAAATCGAATCCATCGACATGCGGATGCGCGAAATGAAACGCTTTCGGATCCCCCTCCTTAGCCAGACGATCGATGACGGGCCCTCCCGGATAGCCCAGCCCCATTACTTTGGCGCATTTGTCGAAGGCCTCTCCGGCGGCGTCGTCGATCGTCGTGCCGATGATCTCCATTTCCAACGGCGACACGACGCGCACGATCTGCGTATGGCCTCCGCTGACCAGCAGGCATAAAAACGGAAATTCGGGATGGGGAAGCTTCCGGTCCGGAAGATCGAGAAAATGCGACAGAATGTGTCCTTGCAGATGGTTGACCTCCACCATCGGAATGTTGTGGGCCAGCGCAAGGCCTTTGGTGAACGATACGCCGACGAGCAGCGACCCCAACAGCCCGGGGCCGCGCGTGAACGCGATGGCATCCAGCTCGTCGGGGCCTATTCCCGCCTCCTTGAGCGCCGTATCCACTACCGGGACGATATTCTGCTGGTGGGCCCGCGATGCAAGTTCGGGGATTACTCCGCCGTATTTCATGTGTACGGCCTGCGAGGCGATGACGTTCGACAGCAGCGTCGTGTTGCGGATAACCGCCGCCGACGTGTCGTCGCACGACGACTCGATGCCCAATAGGGTGATCTCCATAGTTTCGGTGTTTTATTCGTTTTTTTAACGAATAATCGTTAAAAATCCTTAAATTTGTCGGTTAAACGGGTGGTTTGCCATGCGCAAAGTTACAAAAATATTGACGAAAGTGATATCGGCTGCAATCTTGTTGCTGATCGTGCTTCCCGTCGTGGTGTCTTTGCTGCTGAGCATCAACTCCGTGCAGAACCTCGTCCTGGATCGCGCCGCACGTTTCGCCTCCCGCAAACTCGGTACGGTCGTCCGGATCGGCCATGTCGATGTCGCCCCGTTCGACCGTATCAAACTTTCGGATTTCTATGTCGAAGACGATGGCGGCGACACGCTGCTCTATGTGGGGAAACTCCACGCCTACGTCACGCAGCTCGGAATCTTCTCCAACGGTTTTACGCTCAAACACGGCCGCGTCACAGACGCCAGGCTCTATTTGCGCGAAATGCCCGACAGCGTCATGAATATCAAACGGATCGTGGCGCGGCTCGGCAACAGGGAGAAAGAGAAAAAAGGCGATTTCCGGCTGTCGATCTCCGCACTCACGGTCGAAAATATGGAGTTCCGGCTCGAAAAACTCCAGCACCGCAACCCCGAATACGGAATCGATTATTCGGATATGGCGATCCGGAACATCAATGCCGCGATCGACGACTTTACCATCGAAGGCGCTGCCATCGGCGCCCGGATCGGACGGTTGTCTGCCGTCGAAAAGAGCGGCTTTGCGATCAACGATTTCGGCGGGAAGTTCTTTCTGGCGAACGGGTGCATCGGACTCGAAAATGCCCGGCTCGTGACTCCCTATTCCAATGTCTCGATCCCTTCGGTGTCGATCGTGGGCGATTCATGGCTCGAATACAGGGAGTATGTCGATCAGGTAAGCATGAACATCGAAGTCCGCAACTCCATGCTGTCGAGCGATGATGTGGCTTATTTCTCCCCCAAACTCCGCGATTGGCACCTCGCACTGCGCAACATCAACCTTGCGTTCGACGGCGTGGTCTCCGATTTCCATGCCGACCTGTCGAGCATGGCTTTCGGCCGAAACAGCCGCCTGTGTGCCCGCGGACGTGTCACGGGGCTGCCCGATACGGAAAAGATGCGTTTCACTTTGACGTTCGACGAGGCGTCGTCCGACGCCGCCGATATCGGAGGCATCCTCGCGAAGGTAGCCCGCAGGAAGTTGCCGCGCCGGACACTGGAGATGCTCGATCGGGCCGGACAGCTCCGCCTCGACGGTTCGGTCGAGGGCGCATTGTCCGAATTCCGTTCGCAGTTCGCTCTCTCGGCCCCCGTTGGGAACATCTTCGCCGAACTGTCGATGGCTCCGACCGGCCGTTTCCGGTTGCGGGCGCTCGACGGCAGTCTCGAAATACAGGCTTTGCAGGTCGGCAGAATCCTGGACCGCCGCAATGTGGGACGGATCAGCTGCAACGCCGACATGAAAGGTGTGCTGGGGCGAAAGGCCGTCGATGTCCGGCTCGCAGGAGATGTCTCGCAACTCGAATTCAACGATTACGCATACGACTCATTGCGCTTCGACGGCCGGCTTACCGAGAAGTCCTTCAACGGCCGTGTACATGCCGCCGATCCCGCCTTGAAGTTCGATTTCGAAGGCGAAGTGGGGTTCGGCCGTTCGCTCCCGCATTACGATTTCGATTTCGACCTGCACCATGCCGATCTGGCGAAACTGCATCTTAACCGTAGGGACAGCGTGTCGGTCCTTTCGGGACGTCTCGAAGCCTGTATGTCGGGACGGACGCTCGACGACATGAACGGCGACGTGAAGATCCGGAACGCCGTCTATCGATACAATGCCGATACGCTGCAGACCGAATTGCTCACATTCGTGGGTCAGAACAGCGAACGGAGCAAGTACCTTACGCTCCAGTCCGATTTCGCCGATGCGACGTTCCGCAGCAAGACCGACTACAAAACCGTATTCGGATACCTGCGGTCGAGTTTCGAAAAGTATGTCCCACTGTTGCACCGCAAGGGAAAAACCGGACGACGCTCGGAGTCCTCCGTAGGCGTCGTGGACGACTATTCGGTTCTGTCGGTCGATGTGAAGCGTTTCACGCCGATCGCCGATGCGATTGCCGCCGGTCTCCAGATTGCCGACGGCTCCCAGCTGCGGGTCATGTTCAACCCCGCCAACGACAAACTCTCGCTCAAGGCGACATCGGAGTATGTCGAACGTGAACGCATGCTGGCGACACGGCTGAACCTCAATGCAACCAATCGCGGCGACTCCCTTTCGGTCTATCTTCGCTCCGAGGACTTTTACGTCGGAACCTTCCACATGCCGCAACTCTCGGTCATGGGCGGCGCGCGGAACGAGCGGATGCGTCTTTCGGCGGGCTTCCGCGATACGACGGCGCAGATGTCGGCACTGCTGGGCCTCGAAGCGCGTGTCGAGCAGTCGCCCGAACGCGGACGTGTCATCGATGTGCAACTGCAGCCGTCGCACCTCGACCGCAGGGGGAAACAGTGGCAGATATTTGCCCGCAATATCCGGATCGACACCGCCCGCGTGGAGGTAAACCGCTTCCGGATCTCGAACAGGGATCAGGAACTGCTTGTCAATGGCGTCGCGTCGCGGGACCGGAAGGATTCGGTGATGCTGCGGTTGCGGAATTTCGATCTGGCACCCTTTACGCAGTTTGTCGAGAACATGGGGTATATGATCGAAGGCCGCACCGATGGCGTGGCGGTGGTCAAATCGGCGCTCGGAGGCAGCGAAATCACGGCCGATATCCTGATGGACAGTGTCGAGATAAACAATCTTCCGGCACCGCCGATACGGTTTACCTCCATGTGGGATTTCAAGAACGACAGGGCCCGTCTGACCGTTACCGACCGTGTAAAACGCGATACGCTCGTGCGGGGCTTCTATGTCCCCGGTACGGTGCGTTATTACGCCGAAATAGAGATTCCCGGCGTGCGCATGAACCTGATCGATCCGATCCTCAAGGGTGTCGTTTCCGGTACGCAGGGGCATGCCGATGTCTCGCTGACGCTTACGGGGCAGCGCCGTCAGGCGCGGCTGGCCGGAGCGATGGACGTGCGCGATTTCCGGACCAAGGTCGATTATACGCAGGTCCGCTATCTTGTCCCTTCGGCACGGATCACCGTCGAAAACAACCGGTTGTCCATGTCTCAGGTGCCCGTGTCCGATATGCTGGGAAATCGCGGGACGATGGATTTCTCGCTCAGCCTCCAACACCTCTCGAACATTTCCTACTCGCTGACCATCGATCCGCGCCAGATGCTGGTGCTCAATACCACGCAGAACGACAACGACCTCTTTTACGGAAAAGTTTTCGCTTCGGGCCGCGCGACGATTTCCGGCGACAAGGGCGGCGTGCGGATGAACATCATGGCAGCAACGGCCGACAATTCGGCCTTTTACCTGCCGCTGTCAAGCAAGTCGAATGTCGCGCGCGCCGACTTCATCATCTTCGATACGCCCCGGCTGAAAACCGATACGCTGGATTTCCTCGAACGCAAAAAACTGATGTTCGAACGAAAGCACAAGCCCAAAACGGCCGAAGGCAGTTCGATGGACATCAACATGACGCTCAACGTCCAACCCAATGCCGATTTCCAACTGGTGATCGATCCGACGGTCGGCGACATCATTCGGGGCCGGGGCGAGGGTACGCTCAATCTCCATATCAATCCCCGTTCGAATATCTTCGAGATGTACGGCGACTATACGATTACGGAGGGAAGCTATCTCTTCACCTTGCAGAACATCATCAACAAACGCTTCATCATCGAGGAGGGATCGACGATTCAATGGACCGGCGAGCCGCTCGATGCACGGTTGAACATCGATGCCGTTTATAAGCTCAAGACATCGTTGCAGCCGTTGATCGGAACGAGTGTCTCGTCGGGCAGCGACATGAACCTCAATCGGGCCGTGCCGGTCGATTGCATCATCAACCTGAGCGACCGGTTGACCCATCCGAACGTGACGTTCGATGTGAAGGTGCCCACAGTCGATGCGGAGTATCAGACCATTGTGGCCAACACGCTCAATTCGCAGTCGGCCATCGCCGAACAGTTCATGTTCCTGCTGGTGACCAACAGTTTCCATTCCGACCTGTCGGGCGGCGGCAACAATCTCGGCGTTTCGGCGTCGGCGGCGACCGGTTTCGAGCTTCTGTCGAACCAGCTCTCGAACTGGCTCTCGACGGACGACTACAATATCGTATTCCGTTATCGTCCCAAATCGGAGGTGTCGGGCGACGAGGTCGATTTCGGATTCTCGAAGAGCCTGATCAATAACCGGCTCTTTGTCGAAGTCGAAGGGAACTACCTGATCGACAACAGCCAGGCGGTCAACCGTCAAATGTCGAACTTCATGGGCGAGGCGTATGTGACATGGCTGATCGACAGGGCCGGAACGCTCAAATTGAAGGGCTTTACGCAGACGATCGACCGTTTCGACGAAAACCAAGGTCTGCAGGAGACCGGCATCGGTATCTATTACAAGGAGGATTTCAACAATCTGCGGGATCTGCGCGAGCGTATCCGCAACAAGTTCCGCAGCCGGCGCAAACGGCAGGAGCTGTACGAGCGGATGCGTGCCGCCGATTCGTTGCGGCGCATCGAAAGCCGGCAGCCCGCCTCCGGCCCTGCGGCTGTTCCGCCGGCTGCGGCTGACCCCCGGAAGACGGCCCCTGCGGGTGCTTCGGACGATTCGGCCCAATTGTTGCCGGGAGCGGCCCCGCAACAGCGAAAAAGCACGGAAGCGAATGGAAATAGATAACTTAAATAAAATTTTACAGACGTTATGATTACATTTTTGCAGGCCGCAGAAGTGGCGGTCAATGAGGAAACCCGGATGGGATTGTGGGAACTCTTTACGAAGGGCGGCTGGCTGATGTGGCCGCTGCTGATTCTGGGCGGTGTGACGATCTTCATCTTCGTGGAGCGCTTTCTGGCCATCCGCAAGGCTTCGATTTTCGACATGAACTTCATGAACCGCATCCGCGACTTCATCCTCGACGGCAAGATCGCTGCGGCCGTCGATCTCTGCCGCAAGACCGACACTCCGATCGCCCGAATGGTCGAGAAGGGCATCGAACGGCTCGGCCGTCCGATGAGCGACGTACAGTCGGCCATCGAGAATGTGGCGAACCTTGAGGTCTCGAAACTCGAAAACGGACTGCCTGCGCTGGCGACGATTGCCGGCGGTGCGCCGATGATCGGTTTTCTCGGTACGGTGCTCGGCATGGTCCAGACATTCATGGACATGTCGGCGGCCGGAGGTACGGTTGACTTGTCGTTGCTGGCAAACGGCATGTATGTCGCAATGGTAACCACCGTCGCCGGTCTGATCGTCGGCATTCCGGCCTATTTCGGCTACAACTATCTGGTGGCGCGCATCGAAAAACTCGTCTTCCAGATGGAGGCCAATTCGATCGCCTTCATGGATATTCTCAATCAACCCGTTCAAAAGTAAGACCCTATGGCTATCAAACACGGTTCGAAGGTGGACAAATCCTATTCGGCGGCGTCGATGACCGACCTGATGTTCCTCTTGCTGATCTTCCTGCTGGTCGCCACGACGCTCATCAATCCCAATGCCTTGAAGCTGATGCTGCCCAAAAGCGCCAATCAGCTCAAGGACAAGGCCATTACGACCGTCTCGATCCAACAGGACGGAAACCGCTACAATTACTATGTGGAGCTGGAACGGGTCGATGGCATCGATGGCGTGGAGCAGGCGTTGCGTTCGCGTCTCGACGGAAAGGAGGAACCGACCGTCTCGCTGCATTGCGACAAGACGGTTGCGGTGGACGAGGTGGTCAAGGTGATGAACATCGCCAAGGATCACAATTACAAGTTGATTCTGGCAACGCAGCCCTGACCGGAATTGCCGCTTTCCGGATACGGCGCACGAAAATCGGCGCCCATCCCCGAATGATTGACGGCCGGAGCTGACGGCCGGCGGTGGTGCCGGCGGTTGGGTTGCGGAGCCCGCTACACGGTATTCGCGGGGACGTTTGTCGCGTGCGGCCGCCCGATACGGCAGGCTGGAAGGAGTGCCTGAAAGAGTGAAGATTTTGATACAGTTTGTTGAATAGAGATGTATTACTACAATCCCGATAAGAGATCCTCGCGCCGTTGGGCGTGGGTGGCCACGGGGCTTTATGCGGCGTTGCTCGGCGGGGCGTTTCTCTTTGCGTCGGTCGATGTGACGGGGCGTCCCCCCTCGGAGGTGGGGATGCTTGTGGAGTTCGTGGAGCCGCCCGTGCAGGAGCCGCCCGAACCGCCCCGGACGGCCGTTGCGGAACCCGAACACCAGACCGTTGATGCCGAGGAGTCGTTCAATCAGGCCAAGGGTTCGGATGAGGCGACGCGCACGGTCAATCCCAAGGCGCTTTTCAAAATGGCGAAGGACGGTCCCGACGAACCCGAGCAGACCGGAAATCCAAAAGCTCCGAAAGATGAAAAGAATACCGCATCGGGTACGGGTTCGGGTCTCGATCTGGTCAGCGGCGATCTGGACAAAGGGCTGGCCGGTCGCGGACTGGTCGGAGCACTGCCCAAACCGGACTATACGGTCAATGTGACGGGTAAGGTGATCATTGACGTGACGGTCGATGCGGCGGGGCGCGTGACAAGCGCCGAATTCCATCCGCAGGGTTCGACAACGAGCAATGCGACACTGGTTGCGGCGGCAAAACGGGCCGCCTTGAAGGCTCGTTTTACCGAGAGCGAAAGTTTCGTGCAGGGCGGAATGATAACCTATGTATTTAAAATGAACTGAGGATGCGTAAGATCCTGATTCTGGTGGCGGGATTGCTCGTGTTTACGGATGCTGCGGCTCAACGGCGTCCGAAGTCCAGTCGCGAAAAGGCCGATACGGCCTGCATGCAGTCCCTGGCCGGCCGTGTGCAGGGGGGCGCGCATCTGCACTTCCTGAATACGGCCCATGATTTCGGCGACATCCCGCGTCGGGGCGGCGATCTGGTCAAGGAGTTTGTCTTTGTCAACGACGGGACGGAACCGCTGGTCATTCTGCATGCCATTACCTCCTGCACCTGTACCAAGGCCTCCTATTCGAAACGTCCGGTGGCTCCGGGCGAATGCGGTGTGATAAAAATCATCTACGAACCGCATAAAAAGGAGCCGGGGGCCTTCAGCAAGGTGATTCAAATCTTTTCCACGTCGGTTGACGGCCGCAATCTGTTGACCATCCGAGGAAATTCGATCGATGTAAAGAAATTATGACACTGTTATTTGAAAATTGTACGGTGCTGCCGATGACCGCCGAGCGAAGTGAAGCGAACTGTTTCACGGGTTGGGTCGGCGTCGAGGGCCGTCGCATTGCCCTGGTTACGGCCGAGGCGTCCGAAGCGGAGCGCTGGCGCAAGGAGCATCCGGATGTGCGGGTGGTCGATGGCTGCGGCGGCGTGCTGATGCCCGGACTCGTCAACACCCATTGCCACATGGCCATGACGCTCGAACGCAGCTATGCCGATGACATGGCGCTGATGACGTGGCTCAACGACTGCATCTGGCCCTTTGAATCGCATCTGACCGACGACGATATTCGGACGGGAGCCTTGTTGGGCGCCGCCGAGATGTTGTTGGGCGGCACTACATCGGTTGTCGATATGTACTGGTCGGAAGCGGCCGTCTTCGATGCCGTCGAACAGTCCGGCATGCGGGCGCTGCTCTGCTGCTCCTATCTCGATACGCGGCTCGAAGCCTTCGACCGCGATCTGCCGGCGCTGTTGGAGAAATGCGCCGGTTCGGCCCGTATCCGTGCCGGTTTGGCACCTCATGCCGCCTATACCTGTTCGAAGGAGAATCTGCGGCGCGGTGTAGCGGCGTGCGAGCGATACGGCATCCCGATGACGACGCACGTCGCCGAGACGCTCGATGAGCAGCGCATCGTCGCAGAGAAATACGGCATGTCGCCTGTTGCCTCTCTCGACTCGCTCGGCGTGTTGAACGATCGGCTGATCGCAGCCCACTGCGTGCATCTGAGCGATGACGATCGGCGCATATTGCGGGATCGGGGCGTGCATGTGGCCCATTGCCCGACAAGCAACATGAAGATTTCGAGCGGAATCGCTCCCGTTGAACGGCTGCGCACCGAGGGCGTGAACTGTACGGTCGGAACGGACGGCCCCAGCTCGAACAACGATCTGGACATGTGGGAGGAGCTGCGCAATGCGTCGTTCCTTCAGAAGGTTGCGACGATGGATCCGTGTGCCGTTCCGGCATATGAACTGCTCCGTATGGCAACGGTCAACGGTGCTGCGGCCATCGGCCATGCCGGAGAATTGGGCGTGGTGCGCGAAGGCGCACTGGCCGATCTGGTGCTGCTCGATACCCGCAAGCCTCACTGGCATCCGCGTCACGACGTCGTTGCCAATGTGGCCTATTGTGCCAAGGCGGCCGATGTCACGATGGTCGTGGTCGATGGAGAACCGGTCGTCGAAGAGGGGCGTCTGCTGCATGCCGATCTGCCTGCGCTTTTCGAGAAGAGCGAGACGATCGTTCGGCGGATTGCGGCTTTGCGTTGATATCCGGTTGCCGGATGGCTGAAAACTGGCGGAGGGGGAGCTGCAGGGCAGTCCTGCTTTCCGGCATCGCGACTTATCGGACACGCCCTTGTCGGGCGACGGCCTCGGCTCGCCGGCGGATCTCGTCGGGATCGCCGAGGTAGTAGTCGCGTTGCAGACGCAGGTCATCGTCGAATTCGAATACATACGGCACGGCTGTCGGCAGATTGAGTGCCACGATTTCGGTGTCGGAGAGCTGTTTGAGGTGCTTGATCACGCCGCGCAGCGAATTGCCGTGCGCCACGACCAGCAGCGAGTCGTATCGCCGCAGCGAGGGAAAGATCACGCACTGCCAGTAGGGCAGTATGCGTTCGATGGTCTGTTTGAGCGACTCGGTTCGCGGCAGTTCGGCGTCGGGAACCTCGGCGTATCGCGGATCGAAACGTGCATTGCGCGGATCCTCCTCCGGCAGCGGATCGGGCGCGATGTCGTAGCTGCGGCGCCAGAGCCTGACCTGTTGCTCGCCGTAGGCTGCCGCCGTCCGGCTCTTGTCGAGACCTTGCAGCACCCCGTAGTGCTTTTCATTGAGCCGCCATGTCTTCTCGACAGGAATCCATGCCGCGTCCATTTCGTGAAGGATACAGCCGAGGGTGCGTATGGCCCGTGTGAGGAAGGAGGTGTAGGCCTTGCCGAAAGTAAAGCCCTCGGCGCGGAGCACTCTTCCGGCGCGTATCGCTTCGGCAATGCCTTCGTCGGTCAGATCGACGTCGGTCCATCCCGTAAAGCGGTTCTCTTTGTTCCATGCGCTCTGCCCGTGACGGAGCAATACGATTCGTTTCATCCCTTATCCTGTCTTTGTGACGATTCCGTGTCGCCGGTTTCACGTTCCAGTGCCGGACGCTTCCGCCGGCCTCGTTCATGCGGATGCCGCAGACTCCTTTTACCGATGGCCTTGCGGCTGTGGGCGAGGCCGTGTTCCGTCTTGCCGTCCGGCCGTTCGACGATTTTGTTCATGATGCGATGCTTTTGGTTGAGCGTCTCCTGTCCCGTTGCATAAATCGTTCCTTTGTGAAGCGGCCGGCCTCCCCGTTTACATGCGGGGCCTGTCATGTGTATGCGGATTGCAGCCCCTTTTCCGTATGGAGGAGTTCATGCGGCAGCTTCCTGCGGCAAAGTTATGAACGACCGTTGAATGGCGGAATACCTATTTCCGGGGATTTTGCAGGGCTCAGACGGGCGGACAGAAAACGGCGGCGGTGGAATCTCCACCGCCGCCCGTATTGATGAAATGATGCGTTGCAGCATGTCATTCAGGCCGACACAAGATGCCGGCAGTCTCTTTTACGCCATGTAAACAGCTGTATCCTCAATTAGAAGGTTCCGACCGTGAATCCGCATGCTATTCCGAATACGTCAGCCGCGCCCATGATCCGCCCCTCTGCTGTCAGGGCAAATGGCAGTCCCCCTTCTTCCGGCTCAGAGCTTGATGTCGTAGATCTGGATCACTCCGACCAGACGGTCCTCCTTGTCGGTAACCAGCAGCGACGTGATCTTGTGCTTCGTCATCAGCTTTTCCGCCTCGATGAGCTTCTCTTCGGGGTGGATGCGCTTGGGATTGTGCGTCAGAATGTCTTCGGCATGCAGATCGATGAACTGCGCTCCATAGCGCTCCATCGCACGGCGGATGTCGCCGTCGGTAACGATCCCCTCGATGCGCTCCCCGTCGCACACCACAATCAGTCCCAATCCGCAGCGGCTGATCGTGTGGATCATCTCCTTGGCCGAACAGTCGGCCGGCACGATCGGCAGATTGTCCCGCCGCATCACGTCGCCGACGGTTGCCAGCAACCGGCGGCCCAGACTTCCGCCCGGATGAAGCCGCGCGAAGTCCATGCTCGTGAAGTTGCGCAGCTTCATCAGCGCAATGGCCATTGCATCCCCCATTGCAATCTGGGCCGTTGTCGAGGTCGTGGGCGCAAGATGCAGGATGCAGGCTTCATGATCCACCGATACGTCGAGGTGTATGTCCGAATGCGTGGCCAGCGTGGAGTGCGGATTGCCCGTCATCGAAATCAACCGGTTGCCGTTGTCGTGGATGAACGGTACGATCTTCAGCACCTCGTCCGTCTCCCCGGAGTAGGAGATCGCAAGCACGATGTCCTCCTTCGAGATCATGCCCAAATCGCCGTGAAACGCCTCTCCCGGATGAAGATAGAAACTCGGCGTTCCCGTCGATGCGAATGTCGCCGCCATCTTCCGGCCGATCAGGCCCGATTTGCCCATTCCGGTGATGATGAGTTTCCCGCGGCTGCCGAGAATCATGCGGATCGCCTCGACAAAATGATCGTCCAGCGACCGCTCCATCTTTTCGAGTGCTTCCGCTTCGGTGCGGATCGCTTCGCGGGCGACCTCCAGAATTTCGTTACGTTGTTCCTGTGACATTACAATAGGGTTTTGATGACGCCTTCGAGGTCGTCGAGTTTCAACATGTTGGGGCCGTCGCTGAGTGCATGGTCCGGATCGGGATGGACTTCGAAGAAGTAGCCGTTGGCTCCGAAGGCCTTTGCCGCCAGCGCCATCGCAGGGACGAATTCTCGGTTGCCGCCCGTCTTGCCGCCCGCTGCACCCGGCCGTTGCACCGAGTGCGTGCAGTCCATGATCACCGTCGGCGCTATCTGCAGCATGTCCGGAATGTTCCGGAAATCGACAACCAGATTGTTGTAGCCGAACGTGTTGCCCCGCTCCGTGAGCCACACCTCCCGCGCCCCCGCCTCGCGTGCCTTCTCGTAGGGGTAGCGCATGTCCGCGCCGGAGAGAAACTGCGCCTTCTTGATGTTGACCGTCTTGCCGGTCCTGGCGGCCGCTGTCAGCAGATCGGTCTGCCGGCACAGAAAGGCCGGAATCTGAATGACATCGACTACTTCACCCACAGGTGCGGCCTGCCACGACTCGTGGATGTCGGTCAACAGCCGCAACCCCCATTTCGAACGGATGTCGGCAAGCATCGTAAGGCCCTTCTCCATTCCGACACCCCGGTAGGAATGGATCGACGTGCGGTTCGCCTTGTCGAACGACGCCTTGAAGATGATCTCCACGCCCAGACGGCGGTTGATCTCGACCAGCCGTCCGGCCACCGTGTCGAGCAGTTCGGCCGATTCGATGACGCACGGCCCTGCAATGATTCTTCTCTCCATAGCTGTGATGTTCTTCTTTCCTGTTCGTTGGCGGGGCCGGCGCCTGCACCTGCACCCTTTCTCCCCCGCCCGTCCCCGTTATCCGGTTCCTAATCTCCCCGCTCTCTTCGCAGAAACGCTTCCGCACGTTCCAGATCTTCCGGCGTGTCGATCCCCACCGTCTCGACGTCGCTGATGCCGACGGTAATCCGATAACCGTTTTCGAGCCATCGCAGCTGTTCGAGCGACTCGGCCCGTTCGAGCGGCGACTGCGGCAGCGAGGTGACGGCCTGCAGAACCCCGCGACGGAAGGCATACATGCCGATATGCCTGTAAAACGTATGGCGCGAAAGCCACTCCTCGCGCGGCACACCCCGCAGGTAGGGGATGACCGAACGTGAAAAATAGAGCGCCCGGTTTTCGGAATCCAGCACCACTTTCGGCGAGTTGGGATTCTCCAGTGCCGCCAACCCGTCTTCCTCGGTGAAGGGCTTGACAAGTGTGGCGATGTCGGTTTTGGAATCCTCGAAGCAACGGGCAATGGCTTGCAGCTGCGAGACGGCGATGAAGGGTTCGTCCCCCTGCACGTTGACGACGACATCGCAGGCGATGCCCGACTTCTCGACCGCCTCCCGACAGCGGTCCGTGCCGCTCCGGTGCTCCGCAGAGGTCAGGATGGCCCGCCCGCCGAACGATGCCACCGCATCGGCGATCCGCTGGTCGTCGGTTGCTACGGCCGCATCGTGAAAGACCTCCGTCACCCGCTCCCAGACACGCCGGATCACGGGCTTCCCGCCCAGCATCGCCAGCGGTTTTCCCGGAAACCGCGTCGAGGCGTATCGTGCCGGAATGACGGCCATGAATTTCAGATTCTCCATGTCTCTGTGAAAAGAGACCGAAGCCGTCGGGGCTGCCCCTGCGACTCCGGTCTCCGGTTGTTCGTTCATTGCTTTTTTTCTCCGCCGCTGCAATCCGTTTTCGGCTCAAGTGCCAGCTGCAGAACATCGTCGTTGGTCCGTACATAATGGAATGTCAGCCCCTCGATGTATTCCGGCTTGATCTCCTCGATGTCCTTGCGGTTCTCCTCCGACAGCAGCAGCGTCGTGATACCCGCACGCTTGGCCGCAAGAATCTTCTCCTTGATGCCGCCGACGGGCGTCACACGACCGCGCAGCGTCGTTTCGCCCGTCATGGCAATACGGTCGCGAACCTTCCGTCCCGTAAAGGTCGAGACGATCGATGTGACCATCGTGATGCCGGCCGAAGGGCCGTCCTTCGGAATCGCCCCTTCGGGGACGTGGATGTTCAGGTCGAACTTCTCGAACCGTTCGGGATCGATGCCCAGCTCCCTGTAATGGGCCTTGACCCATTCGTAGGCGATCGTCGCCGACTCCTTCATCACGTCGCCGAGATTGCCCGTAAGGCTCAGCTGCCCTTTGCCCGGTGTGAGAACCGACTCGATGTAAAGTATGTCGCCGCCCACTTCGGTCCATGCAAGTCCCGTCACGACACCCACGATGCCGCTGACGTCGTACTCTTCGTTGAGGAACTTCGGCTTGCCGAGAATCCGTTCCACATCCTTGGCGCTGATCTCCGGCGTGAAGGCCTCGTCCGAGGCGATATCCTTGGCCCGCGACCGTGTCAGTTTGGCGATATGCTTGTCCAGCGACCGGACGCCCGACTCCCGTGTGTAGCCCGCAATGATCTGCTCCACGACGGCCGGCGTAAGCGTCAGTTCGTTCTCCTTGATGCCGTGCGCCTCACGCTGCTTCGGCAGCAGGTGGTTCAGCGCAATCTGGATCTTGTCTTCGAGAATGTATCCCGGAATGTTGATCATCTCCATACGGTCGCGCAGCGCCGGGTTGATATTGCCCACGTTGTTGGCCGTAGCGATGAAGAGCACCTTTGAAAGGTCGTACTCCGTATCGAGATAGTTGTCGTGGAACGTCGTGTTCTGCTCCGGATCGAGCACCTCAAGCAGGGCGCTCGACGGATCGCCGTGATTCGAGACCGTGATCTTATCTACTTCGTCGAGGATGATCACCGGATTCGAAGAGCCGCAGCGCTTGATCGTCTGGATGATGCGGCCCGGCATGGCGCCGATGTAGGTGCGGCGGTGTCCGCGGATCTCCGCTTCGTCGTGCAGACCGCCCAGCGCGATGCGTCCGAATTTGCGCCCCAAGGCCGTTGCAACCGACTTCCCCAGCGAGGTCTTGCCTACACCCGGAGGGCCGTAAAGACACAGGATGGGGGATTTGAGATCGCCTTTCAGCTTGATGACCGCCAGGTGCTCCAACAGCCGCTCCTTGACCTCCTCCAGCCCGAAATGGTCATGATCCAGCTGCTCGCGGGCCTGTTTCAGGTCGAGATTGTCCTGCGTACATTCGTCCCAGGGCAATTCGAGCATCAGTTGCAGATAGGTAACCTGTACCGAGTACTCCGCAACGGCGGGATTGAGCCGTTCGAGCTTCTGAAGCTCCTTGTCGAAGAGTTCGGCAACCTCTTTCGGCCACTTTTTCTTCTTGGCCTGCTCGCGCAACTCTTCCAGTTCGGCGTCGGTGCCGTCGCCCAGCTCGTCCTGTATGGTCCGCATCTGCTGCTGGAGATAGTAGTCGCGCTGCTGCTTGTCGATCTCCTGCTTGACCTTGTTCTGGATCTCGTTTTTCAACTCGATGAGCTGCTGGTCGCGGATAAGAATCTCAAGCAGCTTCCGTGCCCGTGCCAACAGCCCCGGCGCTTCAAGCAGCGATTGCCGGTCTTCGTCCGAAAGTTCGAGATTCGTGCAGATGAAATTGATGATGCCCCGCCGCGAATCGATGTTCTTGATGGCGAAGATCGCCTCCTTGGGCATGTTCGGCGAGATGTTGATGATATTGAGCGCTACGTCGCGGATCGAATCCACCAGTGCGTTGAACTCCACGTTCTTCTCATCCGGCGTGGAATCCTTCAGCGGCGTCACTTTCGCCTGCAGGTAGGGCTCCGAGGCAACGTATTCCCCGACCTCGATCTTCTCAAGGCCGTTGAGAATGACCGTGAGGTTGCCGTTGGGCATCTCCAGAATCTTCATGATGCGGGCTGCCGTGCCGATGCGGTACATGTCTTCCGCTTTCGGGTCTTCGACGTCGCCGTCGCGTTGCAGAACGGCGGCCAGCAGTCCGTTGCGGGCGTTGGTGTCGCGCACGAGCGTCATGCTCCGCGCACGCCCTACCGTGACCGGCGTGATGGCACCCGGAAAAAGCACCGAACTGCGCAATGTCAGCACCGGAAGAACTTCGGGAACCGAAACCTCCTCGATCGTGTCGTCCTCTCCCGTAACGATCGGAATGACACGATGATGACCGTCAAGGACTTCGGGCAGCGAATCAAGTTCTTTGAGTTCTATTTTATCTTTTTTGCTCATACGTTTCTCTCCTGAATTCAGCGTACAAAGGTAACGCTTTTTTTCATATATTATTTTATTGAGCCGCCGGCTTATCAAGAAGTTATCAACACGATTCGGGCGGTTGCACCTCATGGGGAGTGCGGAACCCCATTGCGAATGCCGTGCGGAAAGGACTTCATCTGTGTGCCGGACTGCGCATTGACGGCCCTGCGGGACACGGAGAGACCCTCTCCGGCCGACCGACCGTCTTCCTGTCGGGCCGGTCGAAAAACGACGGCCGGATCGTCATGAGGCGAACTCCGGCCGTCGTCCTGCGGGAAAGCCTTGCCGGACTCTCCCTTTTCCGTACAGGAATTTCTCTAAGGAATCGGGAAATCAAGGCTTACGTCGATCTGCTGGCTGATGAGTTTGCCCCGAACATAGACATACGGCTTGTACATGCAGTGCTTGCCTGTTTCGGTGTACCACAATACGATCGGTTCGGTGGGAGAGTAGGACGGCGCCACGTCGGCATGGATCGACTCCATCTTCGGATTGTTCGTCAGATGTGCTTCGTATTCCTTCAGGTCGGGATAGGAGCGGAGGTCGAGGTGCCGCAATTCATTTTCGCCCAGATAGAGACTCTCCAGTTTTTTACAGCCTTGCAGATTGATTGTCGCAAGGCGGCAGTTCGAAGCCGAGAGAAGTTCCAACGCGCGGCATCCCGATACATCGAGCGAGGCAAGACGGGTATTCGAGACGACAAGCTGCCGGAGGTTCAGCAGGATACCCAGCAGGATTGTTTGCAGCGGATTGTCGTGCAGCCGGATCTCGGTCAGTTCACGGTTGTTGCTCAGGTGCATGAACGTCAGGGAGCACTCTGCGGCGTTGAGCGACTGCAGCTTCGTGCACTCCGTGACGTTGAGTTCGGTGACGGCGTTTCGGCTGCAATCGAGATAGAGCAGGTTGTCGCAGTATTCGATCCCTTCGAGCGATGCGATGCCGAGATCGGCGCAATTCAGATATTCGATGGCGCTCATTTCGCCCCGCGACATCTCGCCGTCGCGATCGGTGTCATGATTCTGCAGCAGGTAGGATTTGAAGGCGGCATCGGGAATGTCGAGCTTTTCATGGCCTTCGACCGTGCGGATGCCTGCCTGCTTGACGATGCAGTAGCCCAATTGCCGGCCGCTCGATGTCGAAAGAAACTCCACAAGGGCATAACGCACCTTCAGCCGGTCGTTTACGCTCATGCGGAAAGTGAGCGTCCGGGCACCCGGATCTCCTGTCAATTCGAGCCATGAACAGGATTCTCCGTCATATGGGGAGATCTGTGCCCGAAAGGCCGTATTGGCCGTCACGGCAATCTCCAGTGTTCGGGCGTCAGGCATTACCGGATAGAGCGTCTGGCCCGCTGTTACGCTTGCTGCGGCCGCTTGCACAAGGGAATATTCCTGGATCCGACTGCCGTCGTGGAGCGTGATGACGGCCGTTCGGGTCTGCCCCGTCATGTTGGGTTGTGCCACGACCGTCAGTTTCACGTCGCCCGGATTCCCTTCGGTGGGATAGGCGGCCACCCAGTCGGGCGCCCCGGCGGCCCGCGATGTCTCCGTTACCTCGATGTGCCATGCACCGGTCGCCGTAAATGCGATCTCCTCGACGGGTTGTTCCGTGTCTGTGGGCAGCGTGACGTCCGTCGGAACTGCCGGAGTCTCCGGCTCCGGCGCCGGATCGTCGCCGCCCGATGAGCAGCTGCCGGCGAGCAGGAGCGGGATCAACGCCAGATACCATGACCTCCGGCGGACGATGTGCGGGAAAATGGGCCGTTTCATCTCTTGGGAAAATGTTTTCGTTTGTATGAATTTCCGTACAAAGGTACGGATTCGATCGCGATTCCCCAAATTCCTTCCCGTGATTCAACTTTTGCAGTGCAATCTCCGTGAACTGCGGACAGCCCGATGAAGCGGGTGAAAAAGAGTCGGTTCTGCCGAGTGTCTGCAGCGGCGAAAACCACGGAAAAATATTGCGCGGTTGCGCATTGTTTTGTACCTTTGCCGATCGGTATGAGTCGATAACAATGCTAAATAATAGATAACCATGCAGATTGCCGACAAATATGCTCCGCAGCAGATCGAACAGAAATGGTACGACTATTGGCTGGAGCACAAACTTTTCCATTCCGAGCCCGATGCGCGTGAGCCTTATACTGTCGTTATCCCGCCCCCCAATGTGACGGGAATGCTCCACATGGGCCACATGCTCAACAATACGCTGCAGGACGTCCTTGTGCGCCGCGCCCGCATGCAGGGGAAAAATGCCTGCTGGGTGCCCGGCATGGACCATGCGTCGATCGCCACCGAAGCCAAGGTGGTGGCCAAGCTCAAGGAGCGCGGGATCGAGAAGTCGTCGCTCACGCGCGAGGAGTTCCTTCGTTATGCGTGGGAGTGGAAGGAGCAGTACGGAGGCATGATCCTCAAGCAGCTGCGCAAACTCGGCGCTTCGTGCGACTGGGACCGTACCTGCTTTACGATGGACGACATCCGCACCGAAGGTGTCATCAAGGTCTTCTGCGACCTCTATCGCAAGGGCCGCATCTATCGCGGCGTGCGCATGGTCAACTGGGATCCGGCGGCCAAAACGGCTCTCTCGGATGAAGAGGTGGTATTCAAGGAGTCGCACGGAAAACTCTACTACCTGCGTTATCGGGTCGAGGGAACGGACAGGTATCTCGTGGTGGCCACGACACGTCCCGAAACGATCCTCGGCGATACGGCGCTGTGCGTCAATCCGGAGGATGAACGTTACAAGTGGCTTGCCGGCGACGCCCGTGTCATAGTGCCGCTGGTCAACCGTTCGATTCCCGTGATCCGCGACACCTATGTCGATATCGCGTTCGGTACCGGCGCCCTGAAGGTTACGCCGGCGCACGACGTCAACGACTACATGCTGGGCGAAAAATACGGTCTGGAGATGATCGACATCTTCAACGACGACGGAACGATCAACGACAAGGTCGGTCTTTATGTCGGCATGGACCGTTTCGAGCTGCGCCGTGTCATCGAAGGGGACCTGCACCGTGCCGGCCTGCTCGAAAAGGCCGAGGATTACACCAACAACGTGGGCTACTCCGAACGCACGGGCGTGGCCATCGAACCGAAACTCTCGATGCAGTGGTTCCTCTCGATGAAGGAGCTGGCGGAGCCCGCCACACGCGCCGTGCTGGAAGACGAGATCCGTTTCGTGCCCGAAAAATACAGGAACATCTACCGTCACTGGATGGAGAACATCAAGGACTGGTGCATCTCGCGGCAGCTGTGGTGGGGACAGCGCATTCCGGCCTACTACCTGCCAAAAGGGGGATATGTGGTGGCAGAAACGGCCGATGAAGCCTTGCGGCTGGCCCGTGAGAAGTCGGGCGACGCAACGCTGCAGGCGGCGGATCTGCGTCAGGACGAGGATGTGCTCGATACATGGTTCTCGTCGTGGCTGTGGCCCGTATCGGTCTTCGACGGCATCCGCAATCCCGACAATGCGGAGATCCGCTACTACTATCCGACAAACGATCTGGTGACGGCTCCCGACATCATCTTCTTCTGGGTGGCCCGCATGATCATGGCAGGATACGAATATCGCGGGGAAAAACCCTTCGGGAATGTCTATTTTACCGGAATCGTGCGCGACAAGATCGGCCGCAAGATGTCGAAACAGTTGGGCAACTCGCCCGATCCGCTCGATCTGATCGCACAATACGGTGCCGACGGCATGCGCGTGGCGATGCTGCTGTCGTCGTCGGCCGGCAACGACGTGATGTTCGATGAGGCGCTCTGCGAGCAGGGACGTAACTTCGGCAACAAGATCTGGAACGCCTACCGTTTGGTGAACGGCTGGACGGTGGACGAAAACCTGCCGCAGAGCGACAACGACCGCCTTGCGGGCGAATGGTTTGCCCAGACGCTGCAGCGTGCCGTTGCCGCGTTGGACGAGGATTTCCGCAGCTACCGGATCTCGGAGGCCTTCATGCTGCTCTACAAACTCTTCTGGGACGATTTCAGCGGCTGGTACCTCGAAATGATCAAACCGGCCTACGGTTCGCCCGTCGATAGCCGGACAATTGCGGAGGCAAAGCGCTTCTTCGATGCGCTGCTGCGGCTTCTGCACCCCTTCATGCCCTTTGTGACGGAGGAGATCTGGCAGGACCTCGAACCCCGCAAGGCCGGTGAGTCGATCATGGTCGCCCGCCAGCCCGAAGCGCAGGGAAGGGTTGACGAGGCGATGCTGGCGCGTTTCGAACTGGTCAAGGAGGCGATTACGGCCGTGCGCAACATCCGCAAGCAGAAGAACCTGCCGCAGCGCGATGCCCTTGTGCTACGCGTGGTGACCGATGAAAACTATCCTGCGGAGTATGCTCCCGTATTGGGCAAGATGGCCAATCTGTCGGCCATCGAACCCGTGACGGAGAAGGATCCGACGGCTGCGGCCTTCATCGTCAAGACCACGCAGTATTTCATCCCGCTGGGCGACCGGATCGACCGCGCAGCCGAAGCGGCAAAGCTCGGCGAAGAACTGACCTATTACGAGGGATTCCTCGCCAGCGTGGAGCGCAAGCTTGCCAACGAACGTTTCGTGCAGTCGGCACCCGAAGCGGTCGTGGCCAAGGAACGGGCCAAGAAGGCCGATGCCGAGGCGAAGATCGCGGCGATCCGCGAGCGGCTCGAAGCGTTGAAATAACGGATGCAAACGGCTCCGCTGCAACGCGGGCGGAGGCGTGATTGCGTGCAACGAACCGGCAGGATTCCTGCCGGTTCGCAATTGGGAACGACCTATGGAGATAACGATCTATACCGATGGTTCGGCATTGGGAAACCCCGGCCGGGGCGGTTACGGGGCGGTGCTGATCAGCGGTCCGTTCCGGAAGGAGGTCGCGGCGGGCTATCGCCTGACGACCAACAACCGCATGGAACTGACGGCCGTCTGCGTTGCGCTCGAAATGCTCAAATTCGAGGGCAGCGACGTCGTGGTCTATTCCGACTCGAAGTATGTCGTCGATGCCGTTGCCAAAGGATGGCTCTTCAGCTGGGAGAAGAAGGGGTTTCAGGGAAAGAAGAATCCCGATCTCTGGCGCCGCTTCCTGCGGGTTTATCGCCGGCATCATGTACGTTTCGTCTGGGTGAAGGGCCATGCCGAAACGGTCGAGAACAACCGTTGCGACCAGATGGCCGTCGCTGCCGCGAACGGCAGCAACCTGCTTGTCGATGAAGGGTACGAGACGGCGCCGCAGCAAGCGTAGGGTTCCAGTTTGCGGGCAATCTCCCGCATGATTGTTGGACGGAGGTGAAAAGAGGACGCAACCCGCTCTTGCCGAATGGAATTTTAATGAAAACGGGATATGGAAGGGTTTGAAGAGATCGACATCCTGCGTGTCGATGACAATTTTATCCGTGCGATCGGCAGCGAGTGGATGCTTATCACGGCCGGAAACCGAGAACAATGCAATACGATGACCGCTTCGTGGGGCATGGTGGGCGAGATGTGGGGCCGGCATGCCGTAATGGCGGTAATCCGCCCGCAGCGTTATACCATCGGGTTCGTCGAGCGGGAACCCCGTCTGAGCCTTTCGTTTTTCGATGCGGCCTTTCACAAGGCGCTGGCTTACTGCGGCAGTCACAGCGGACGGAACGAACCGAAGATCGCCAACGCAGGACTATCGACTGTCTATACCGATGACGGGGTGCCGGCCATCCGTGAAGCGCGGCTCATCCTCCAGTGCCGCAAGATGTATGTCGGCCGGATGCAGCCCGAAAATTTCCTCGATCGCGACGTGATCGACCGTTGGTATGAGGCGGGCGATTTCCACAAGATCTATATCGCCGAGATCGAACATGCCTATCGGAGACGATGAGGCTTCCGAATATCGCTCTTTCATCTGTCGGAGCCGGCCGCAAAACGGGTCGGCTCCGATGTGTTTATCCTCTCCGCCGCCTCTTCTGCCGGATGCCCTGCCGGCCGGCCCTTACTGCTGGATCTTGACCAACTGTTCGCGGTAGGCGTTCAGAATACGGGATTTCGAGATGAATCCCAGATAACGGTTCTGCTTATCGACGACCGGCAGCATCCATGTCTGATTCTCTTCGAATTTCGGCAGCACCGACTGGATCTGTTCGTGCTGGAGAATCCGGTCGGGCGGCTGGATCATGTATCGGCTGATCGGGATGCCCCATTTCTCGCGTTTGAACATGTCCTCGCGCAGGTCATCCAACTGTACCACACCGAGCAGCCGTCCGAAATTGTCAATCACGGGGAAGATGTTCCGCCGTGCATGCGCGATCACATGCACCAGATCGCCCAGGGTGAACGTCTCGCGAATGCGGTAAAAATCGGTCTCCATCAGCTCATCCAGCTTCAGAAATACGAAGACCGACTGATCCTTGTCGTGCGTGAGCAGCTCGCCCTTCAGCCGCAGTTGTTTTGTATAGATCGAGTCGGGATCGAGGTAGTAATCCACCGCGAACGAAATGCAGGCGACGATCATCAGCGGGATGAACAGCCCGTAACCGCTCGACAGCTCCGCAATCAGGAAGATTGAGGTCAGCGGGGCGTTCATCACCCCCGACATCACGCCGGCCATGCCTACCAGCGTGAAGGAGGCGATCGAGAGATTCCAGCCGAACAGCGTGTTGAACAGCAGGGCGACGATCGCTCCCGTGAAGGCTCCGACGAACAGCGAGGGTGCGAAAGTTCCGCCGACACCGCCTGCGGCATTCGTCGAGGACATGGCTACCACTTTGAAGAACATGATCGCCGCAACGTAGAGAATCACTACCCAGTCGATGTCGCTGAACCGGTAGAACAGCGACGAGTCGAACAGCGACTTCGTGTCACCGTGCATCAATGACGTAAACCCTTCGTAGCCTTCGCCGTAGAGCGGCGGGAAGATGAAGAGCAGAATGCCCAGCGTGATGCCCGCATAGAGCCATTTGCGGCCTTGTGTCTTGATATTCCGGTAAAAGGTCCCGATGCGCGAATTGACGGTCGTGAAATAGTAGGACATCAGACCGCAGAGAACTCCCAGCAGGATGAACATCGGAATCTGCCGCAACTCGAAGGCATCGGCTTCCGTCAGCGTAACGGCAATGATGGGATCGAAGCCCCGGAAGACGAGCGCGATGGTCGTGGCCGTGATCGAGGCGATGAGCAGCGGGATGACCGACGAGGCCGTAATGTCGAGCATCAGGATCTCCAGCACGAAGACGACACCCGTGATGGGCGCCTTGAAGATGGCGGCAATGGCGGCACCCGCGCCGCAGCAGAGCAGCAGCGTCGTATTGCGGTAGTTCAGACGCGCCAGCTGTCCCACGTTCGAGCCGATGGCCGCTCCCGTCAGGACGATCGGCGCCTCCGGACCGACCGAACCGCCGAAGCCGATCGTCGTGGCGCCGCCCACGATCGAGGTCCAGCAGTTGTGCGGCGCAATGCGCGAGTCGCGCCGCGACATGGCGTAAAGTACGCGCGTGACACCCTCCGAGATGTTGTCCCGCACGATGTAACGGACGAACAGGGTCGCCAGAATGATACCGACGGCCGGATAGATCAACAACAGAAAATGGGCGTCATCGACCGGGAACCAGTTGACCAGACAGCTCTTGATTGCATAGAGCAGCATCTCGAACAGATAGGTGCCCGCACCTGCAAGGATCCCGACGATCATGGCAAGCAGCATCATGATCTGACGGTTGCTCAGCCGCCGCGTAAGGCGATAGAACAACGCGTAGATGCGCTCGTAGCGAAAATCCTTCAACTTCAGCTTCATGACCTGTCCTGTCTGCAGAACTTCGCCTGTTGCCGGCTCCGGCCGGCGGTGCGAAGATGTTAACGGTGCTGTTCGCGGTATTGTTCGGCCTGCGTGGAAATCAGCTCCGCATCGTCGAAATAGTTGATCCGCATCGCTTCACGGACGTCGTGCAACGTGCGTGCCGCTTCGGCCCGCGCACGCTCCGAGCCTTTGCGCAGCACGTCGTAAACCCACTCGATGCGCTGCTCGTAGCAGTGGCGCCGTTCGCGGATCGGATCGAGCGTCTCGTTCAGTACCGCGATCAGGAACTTCTTGACCTTCACGTCGCCCAGACCGCCCCGACGGTAGTGGGCCTTCAGTTCATCGAGCGAGGCATACTCCGGCAGATAGGCGGCAAAGTGTTCGGGCCGGCAGAAGGCGTCGAGGTAGGTGAAGACCGTGTTGCCTTCGACCTTTCCCGGATCCTCCACCCGCAGGTGGTTCGGGTCGGTGTACATGCCCATGACCTTCTTGCGCACCTCTTCGGCCGTGTCGCTCAAGTAGATGCAGTTGCCGAGCGACTTGCTCATCTTGGCCTTGCCGTCCGTCCCCGGAAGCCGCAGACAGGCTGCATTCTCCGGCAGCAGGATCTCCGGTTCGACGAGCGTGGGGCCGTAAACCGTGTTGAACTTGTGGACGATCTCGCGTGTCTGCTCGATCATCGGTTCCTGATCCTCGCCGACGGGAACGGTCGTCGCACGGAACGCCGTGATGTCCGACGCCTGGCTGATCGGATAGGTGAAGAAACCTACGGGAATGCCCGGACGCTGCACGTCGCCTTCGGCGTTGTTCTCCGCAAAACCGCGCAGCTGAATCTCCGTCTTGACGGTCGGATTGCGTTGCAGACGCGCCACCGTGACGAGATTCATGTAATAGAACGACAGTTCGCACAATTCCGGAACCTGCGACTGGATGAACAGCGTCGAACGGTCGGGGTCAAGCCCGCAGGCAAGATAGTCGAGCGCAACTTCGATGATGTTCTGCCGCACCTTCTCCGGATTGTCGGCGTTGTCCGTCAGCGCCTGCGCATCGGCGATCATGATGAAGATCTTCTCGAACGCTCCCGAATTCTGCAGTTCCACGCGGCGGCGCAGCGAGCCGACATAGTGACCGAGATGAAGCTTGCCGGTCGGGCGGTCGCCCGTCAGTATGATTTTTCCCATAGAGTGATACAATGCTTGATTTGGTGTTTATTGATGGACAAAAGTAGGAAAAATCTCGTTCTCTCTGTCCAAAGTTGTCGGATATAAGGTTTTTTTATATATTTGCACAACAGAATAAGTTCCTTCGTATATGACCATCATCCAACTTGAATACCTGCTGGCTGTTGCCAACTGCGGGAGTTTCTCGCTGGCCGCCGAGCACTGTTTCGTAACCCAACCGTCGTTGAGCATGCAGATCAAATCCCTCGAAGAGGAACTGGGGGTCGTGCTGCTCGACCGTTCGAAGAAACCCGTCATTGCGACCGAAGCCGGTGAGGTGGTGCTGGAGCGGGCCCGCGAAACGCTGCGCGCCTATGAAAACATCCGCGAATCGGTCGCCGAACTCAAGGGCGAGGTGGCCGGACGTCTGCGTTTGGGCGTCATCCCGACCATCGCCCCTTATCTCCTGCACAAGTTCCTGCCCGGGTTCGTCCGCGACTATCCCCATGTCGAACTGGAGGTCAAGGAGCTCATGACGCGCGATATTGTCGAGGCGATGAAGCACGACCGGATCGATGCGGCGCTGGTTGCCGGCGGCACTTGCGGCGAAGGCATTCAGGAACAGGAGCTTTTCGACGACCGCTTTTTCGTCTATGTGTCGCCGGAAAACCCCCTCTACGAACGTTCCAATATCCGTATCGAGGACATCGATCTGCGCGAGCTGATTCTGCTGTCGGACGGCAACTGCATGCGCGATCAGGTCATCGAACTCTGTCAGGCCAAACGCAACGTCCCGTCGCACTACTATTTCGAATCGGGATCGCTCGATACGCTCATGCGCATCGTGGATTGTACGCAATGCGTGACGATCATCCCCGAAATGGCCGTCGAATATGTCCCCAGGGAGCATCGCGATCGTGTCAAGCCGCTGGCCAAGGGGGCGACCTCGCGTAAAATCGCCATTGCCGTGCGGCGCACCTATGTGAAATCGTCGATCATTCATGCGCTGGCCGAATCGATCCGTACTTACCGGAAGTGAAAGTCCGGCGTTTTCGGCAGGCAAGAACGGCGGTTGCAGAAGCGCGACGGCCTCTTGCTGCCAGCCTCCGTCTTGCGCGGCATCGTCCTCATACGGAGCGTTCCCCCCGTTGGGCGCACGCTCCTGCCGATACGCTTGATACGCTCCCGTGCAGGCTCCCCGCAGCACGCTCCTGCTGAAATGGCGCTCCGCCGAAACAGGGGTGTCCTGCCGGTTCGGTCCTGTCGGGAAAAGGCGAACCGGCGCAAAGCCCGACGGCCCGGCTGCGCATTTCATGCTGTTGCACCTCTCCGGAGGTAAATATGACGGATATTTCCCTTCGGGTTTCGTCGATTCCGATTTTATTGCTATCTTTGCGCGGATATGGCGTGCTATTGAAAACAAATGATATGAATGAACTGATAGAGACCATTGTCGGTGCAATTCAGGATAAAAAAGGTAAGGATATTGTATCGTTGGACCTCTCGGGTTTCGACGGGGCAATCTGCTCGCACTTCGTCGTTTGCAATGCCGATTCGACTACACAGGTCGCAGCCATTGCCGACGGTATCGAAGAGACCGTACAACAAAAGTTGGGTCAGAACGTTTGGCGTGTGGAAGGCAAGCAAACCGGATTGTGGGTGGCGATGGACTACCTCGATGTGGTGGTGCACATCTTCACGACCGAACTCCGCTCTTTCTATAAATTGGAAGAGTTGTGGGCCGATGCTCCGATGAAACGTTACGATTACGAGGTATAAGAAATTTCTATGGCAATGAAAAACCAGAAGGATGGCGGTAACAGAAATCCGATGATGCCGCGTCCCTCCTATATGTGGATCTATGTGCTGGTGGCAGCCTTTATCATTGGCTATTCGCTTGTCGGCACGGAGAGTACGGATCCTGTCCTCAGCGACTGGAATACGGTCGATGAGATGATCCGGAACGGCGATGTCGAGAAAATCGAAGTCGTGAACCGCGATGTGGCCGAAGTGTCCCTCAAAAAGGGTGCGGCAGAAAAATACCGTTCCGACTCGACACGTCCCCAGTTCAGGCGGATGCCCGACAACGGCGTGCAGCTGCGCTTCAATATCGGTTCGGTCGATTCGTTCCGGCAGGATCTCGACAAGGCTCAGAATGAATCGGGAAACAAGGTCGTCCTGACCTACGAGAACCGCGAGAACGGAGGATGGATGAACCTGCTGATCAATTTCCTTCCCTGGCTGTTGATTATCGGCGTGTGGATCTTCATCATGCGCGGCATGTTGTCGCGCGGCGGAGGTGCCGGTGCCGGCGGCCTGATGAATGTCGGCAAGGCCAAGGCGCAGGTTTATGACAAGGATGCTCCCAAACGGGTTACATTCAAGGATGTGGCCGGTCTCGAAGAGGCCAAGGTCGAGGTGATGGAGATTGTCGATTTCCTGCGGAAACCCGAAAAATACCGCGAACTGGGTGCGAAGATCCCCAAAGGCGCTCTGCTCGTAGGCCCTCCGGGTACCGGAAAGACCCTGCTGGCAAAGGCCGTCGCAGGCGAGGCCAACGTGCCTTTCCTGTCGATTTCGGGATCGGATTTCGTGGAGATGTTCGTCGGCGTCGGCGCATCGCGCGTGCGCGACCTCTTCGAACAGGCAAAGCAGAAGGCGCCTTGCATCGTCTTCATCGACGAGATCGACGCCATCGGCCGCGCTCGCGGCAAAAACGCCGGATTTTCGGGCAACGATGAGCGTGAGAATACGCTGAACCAACTGCTTACGGAGATGGACGGATTCCAGACCAACTCCGGCGTCATCGTGCTGGCCGCAACGAACCGCGTCGATATTCTGGACAAGGCGTTGATGCGGGCCGGACGTTTCGACCGGCAGATTGATGTGGGGCTGCCCGATATCCATGAACGTGCCGAGGTCTTTGCCGTGCACATGCGCAACCTCAAACTCGACAAAACGGTGGACCGTGAATTCCTTGCGCGCCAGACCCCCGGATTCTCCGGTGCCGACATCGCCAATGTCTGCAACGAAGCGGCCTTGATTGCTGCGCGTCATGATAAAAAGAGCATCGGCCGGGATGATTTCATGGCGGCCATCGACCGGATTGTCGGCGGCCTGGAGAAGCGGAACATGCCGATGACGGCGGCCGAACGCCGTGTAACGGCGATTCATGAAGCGGGTCATGCCTTGATCATGTGGTCGCTGCCCGAATGCGATCCCGTACTGAAGGTGACGGTCGTGCCGCGCGGCAGGGCGCTCGGCGCTACATGGTCGGTGCCCGATGAAGAGCGGGTGCATGTGACCGATGAGGCGCTCGAAGAGCAGCTGTCCGGACTTTTGGGTGGCCGTATCGCCGAAGAGGTGAATTACGGAACGCTGGGCGCCGGAGCCCTGAGCGATCTGGAACGGGCGACGAAAACGGCCTATGCGATGGTTGCCTACTACGGTATGAGCAAGAAGATCGGGCCGATCAGCTACTACGACTCGACCGGTATGCGCGATACCTTTACCAAGCCTTTCAGCGAAGAGACGGCTCGCGATATTGACGATGAGGTGCGCCGGATGCTCGAAGAGGCATACAAACGGGCGCGGGCGATCATCGAGGAGAAAAACGACAAGATCAATGCGATGGCCGATATGCTGCTGGAGAAGGAGACGATCTATGCGGAGGATCTTGAACGGCTGTTGGGACCTTCGGCGCAGTCGCTCAAAAGCAAGGCGGCGGAAACGGCTTCCGGAACGGAGAAGCCTTCCGAAGAGAACCCGCATGAGACCTCCGTTGCGGAGGATGACACCGCTGCAGCGGTTCCGACGGGTGATCCGGTCGAAGCCGGACCGGTAGCGGCTTCCGCGAACGATGCGGGACGCGACGACTCCGAAAATTCCGAAAACGGAACGAAACAGTGATGGAAAAGATGAAGAACCTGCTTGTAAGAACATTCAGCGGCCTTGTCCTGACCGGCATCTTCGTCGGGGCGATTCTGTGGTCCCAATGGAGTTTCGGGGCGTTGCTGCTGCTGATTCTCATCGGTGGAATGCTGGAATTCTACAGACTGTCCGAAGATACGGGGATTTCGCCCCAGCGATGGCTGGGACTGGCGATCGGCGTGACCCTCTTTCTTCTGAACTTCGTCGTGGCGCGTGTCTTCGAGCAGCCCGTTACGGAGCGTATCGGTGCCATCGTCTTCGTCTTGCTGGTTTACGTCGCGCTGGCGCTCCCGACACTCTTCGTCTGCGAGCTTTTCCGTAAAAGCCCGACTCCGCTGGCCAATCTCGGCGCAACGTCGCTCGGTGTGCTTTATATCGCTCTTCCCTTGTCGCTGCTGCTCTATTTCCCCGCACTTTATGCCGGCGGGTGGCAGCCCTTCATGGTGTTGTGCTACATCCTGGTCATCTGGGCAAACGACGTGTTTGCCTATGTGGCGGGAATGACGCTCGGCAAACATCGGCTCTGTGAGCGGCTCTCTCCGAAAAAATCATGGGAAGGGTTCTTCGGCGGTGTTGCCGGTGCCGTCGCCGTCGGCCTGATTGTCGCCCGTCTGCTCGATGCAAGCCTTTGGCTGTGGGGCGGGCTGGCCCTTGTCGCGGCTTTGGCCGGCGTGGCGGGCGATCTGGTCGAATCGATGTTCAAACGCGCCTCGCAGGTCAAGGATTCCGGCCATGTGATCCCCGGGCACGGCGGAATTCTGGACCGGTTTGACGCGCTGCTGCTTGCAACGCCCTACGTCTTCATCTACCTGTTGCTGGCCGGCCGCTTCGTTTAACGATTAATCCCTGTTCAAATGAAAATCAATAAAGAGGGCTACAAAATCATCGGCATCACGGGCTTGATCTGCCTGTTGCTCGGCACGGGCATCTATCACCTGCTGAGCAACCACGACAACGATACGCTCATATGGGTCGTGGTCGTCCTGATGCTGCTGTTCTGGTTCTTCATCGTGGCCTTTTTCCGCGAACCCCGGCGTGTGAAGATTCATGATGCCGATCTGGTCTTCTCGCCCTGCGACGGCCGTGTCGTCGTGACGGAACCCGTACACGAAAGCGAATATCTCGATCAGGAGATGATGCAGATCTCGATCTTCATGTCGATTACGAACGTCCACATGAACTGGGTGCCCGTCGGCGGTGTCGTCGAATATTTCAAATACCATCCCGGCCGTTTCCTCGTCGCATGGCACCCCAAGTCCTCGACCGAAAACGAACGTACGACGACCGTCGTGAAAATGAAGGACGGCCGTCATGTGCTCTTCCGCCAGATTGCCGGCCTGATTGCCCGCCGTATCGTCTCCTATATGAAAGTCGGACAGCATGTACGGCAGAATGACGTGTGCGGGTTCATCAAATTCGGTTCGCGCATCGATGTGCTCCTGCCCCGCGACAGCGAGGTGCTGGTCGAAATCGGCGATCCCGTTGTCGGCTCGCTGACCCCGATCGCACGCCTCAGAACCCATCGCGAGGAGGCTTAGCACCCACTCTTTCAAACTTCCGCGTCATGGCTTTGATTACCTCATCTTCGTTGCCCCGCTATATTGCAGGTCTGGCTGTCGCCGTTGCGGTGGCCTTTCTGGTGTGGTATTTCAGTTCGATTGTCATCTATGTGCTTGTTTCGGCGCTGCTGGCCATCGTCTTCAATCCGCTGACCGGTCTGTTGTGCCGCCTGCATTTCAAGGGGTGGACGCTGCCCCGCTGGGCGGCGGCTCTCGTCACGCTCTTCGTCATCTGGGCGATTTTCGCTGTCGTATGCACGCTTTTCGTGCCGCTCGTCTTCAACAAACTCTATCAGTTTGCAACGCTCGATTTCGGCGCCGTGCTCCACAGCGTCGAGGAGCCCATCGCCCGCATGCAGAACTATCTGCATGAACTCTTCGCCCTGCCCGCGGAACAATTCTCGCTCTCCGATTCGTTGATCCAGTGGATGAAGACGATTTTCGATTACGACACGATCAATACGGCCTTCTCGTCGATCGTGAGCCTGACCCTCTCGGCGGTGATCGCTTTCTTCTCGATTTCGTTTATCACCTATTTCTTCCTCAAGGAGGACGGACTCTTCGTTGCCATGCTCAAGGCGCCCTTCTCCGAACGGCGGCACGAAAACATCGAGCGGGCCATGTCCTCCGTATCGGCTTTGCTGAAACGTTACTTTACGGGAATTCTCGCCGAAAGCTGCATCGTGATGATTGTTGTGTCGCTGACCATGATGCTCTTCGGCATGAAGACGCAGGATGCCTTTTTCATCGGGCTGATTATGGGCGTGATGAATGTCGTACCCTATGCCGGCCCGCTTATCGGCGGCGTGATGTCGGTCTTCATGGGGGTTATAAACCCTATCGAGGGGATGACGATCGGTCACACGGTATTCGTTATCGCCGGTTCGCTCCTGATCATCAAGGGATTCGATGACTTCGTACTCCAGCCGACACTCTATTCGGAACGCGTGAAGGCGCATCCGCTCGAAATCTTCCTTGTCATTCTCATTGCCGGTTCGTTGGCGGGTATCGTCGGAATGCTCTTGGCGATTCCATCCTATACGGTGCTGCGCGTCTTTGCGAAAGAGTTTTTTTCGCAGTTCCGACTGGTGCAGAAACTTACCGAAAAAATCTGAAACCGTGTCGCCTGTTGTGATCGAAGGGGTTGTGATTCGCGGAAACCGTCTCGGCAGCCGGATGGGTGTGCCGACAGCCAATATCGAGGTCGGTGATGAGCTTGATATTCCCGACGGTGTCTATGCTTCACAAGTCACACTGGACGGCCGCACATACGGCGCCATGTCGGATCTCGGCCGCAAACCGACGGTCGGAGGCCGGCGGCGGCTTTTGGAGACAAATCTTTTCGGCTTCGACGGCGATCTCTACGGCCGGCGCCTGCGTGTGGAGCTTTTGTGGTTCGTCCGTCCGGAACGGCGATTCGGTTCGGTGGAGGAACTTTTCCGGCAGATAGAGGCTGATCGTTGCGTGATTCTCGACCGGATGGCTTCGGAGACCCGTTGATGCCGGATATGCAGTCTTTCGGCCGGTTTAGTATGGGGCACCCGAATTGACCCGCTTCCGACTGTCCGCGTCTCGGCGGAAGCAACCGTCAATTTGAATATATCTTTGATTTTCGGCAATCTTTGGCTCCGCCCTGGATACCCCGTCCCGACACAGCCGAATCGAAAACTCTGTTTTCGTTTGCCTCTGCGCCCGACTTTTCGTATCTTTGTCCCGCTTTTGGACGTGTATTGAATTCAAATCGAAAAAATATGTTTTTGGACGAAACCATTCCCTACAAGGTGGCCGACATGTCGTTGGCCGAGTGGGGACGAAAGGAGATCGAAATCTCCGAGCATGAAATGCCCGGTCTGATGGCAGTACGCCGCAAATACGGCCCGCTCAAACCTTTGAAAGGCGTGCGTGTCATGGGATCGCTGCACATGACCATTCAAACGGCCGTGCTGATCGAAACGCTTGTCGAACTGGGTGCCGATGTCCGTTGGTGCTCCTGCAACATCTTCTCGACGCAGGATCATGCCGCTGCCGCCATCGCCGCCGCCGGAGTGCCGGTCTTCGCTTGGAAAGGCGAGACCCTGGAGGAGTACTGGTGGTGTACGGCAATGGCCATGACCTTTCCCAAAGGCAAGGGCCCGAACCTGATCGTTGATGACGGAGGCGATGCAACCCTGCTGATCCACAAGGGATTCAAGGCCGAAAACGACGCTTCGACACTCGAATGCGAGGCTTCGTCGCATGAGGAGAAGGTCATCCTGGATACCCTGCGCTCGATTCTCGCCGAGGATGCCGCGAAATGGCACCGCACGGTCGAGGAGTGGCGCGGCGTGAGCGAGGAGACGACAACCGGCGTACACCGGCTCTATCAGATGGAGGCGGCGGGAGAACTGCTCGTTCCGGCCATCAACGTCAATGACTCCTGCACCAAGTCGAAATTCGACAACCTCTACGGCTGCCGCGAATCGCTGGCCGACGGCATCAAACGTGCAACGGACGTGATGATCGCCGGCAAGGTGGTCGTTGTCTGCGGCTACGGCGACGTGGGCAAGGGCTGCGCACGCTCCATGAAGGCTTACGGTGCACGGGTTATCGTTACCGAAATCGATCCTATCTGCGCCTTGCAGGCCGCAATGGAGGGTTTCGAGGTCAAGACCGTCGAGAGCGCTCTGACAGAAGGGAACATCTTCGTCACCTGCACGGGGAACTGCGACATCATTACCCTCGAACACATGGAACGGATGCGCGATCAGGCCATCGTCTGCAACATCGGCCACTTCGACAATGAAATTCAGATGGCGCGGCTTGAAGCTTCGCCGGCCGTCAAGACCGTCATCAAGCCGCAAGTGGACAAATATACCTTCCCCGACGGCCATTCGATCTTCATCCTGGCCGAGGGCCGTCTTGTGAATCTGGGTTGTGCGACGGGACATCCCTCGTTCGTGATGTCCAACTCCTTTACGAACCAGTGCCTCGCTCAGATGGAATTGTGGCAGAAACGTCTCGATGTGGGGGTCTATCGTCTGCCGAAGCATCTCGATGAAGAGGTCGCCCGCCTGCACCTCGACAATCTGGGAGTCGAACTGACCCGCCTGACACGGAAACAGGCCGATTACATCGGTGTGAGCGTCGATGGCCCCTACAAGGCAGAACATTACCGTTATTGATCGGGACGGATATGGCCGGACCGAGCGGCTTCCGAAGGATTTCCGGCAGGAGGGCTTTTTCGCCGGAGGAGGGCAGGCCGGGTGCAGCGCCGCTTCGAGGGGCCGTGAAAATTGGCTGCAACATCACACGGTGAGCCTTCAAAATGTATTTCGGGAGGAATGGCCTTTTCCTCCCGTTTTTTCGTATCTTTGCAACCCCCAATCCGGTCGAGTATGCACTTTTCAAACCGACAGATCCTGAAAATCGCCTTTCCCGTGCTGCTCAGTCTGATGATGGAACAGCTCATCGGACTGACCGATACGATCTATCTGGGACATGTCGGAGAGGTGGAACTGGGAGCTTCGGCCATTGCCGGAATCTTCTATCTGACGGTTTTCATGGTCGGATTCGGTTTCAGCATCGGCGCACAGGTCCTTATCGCCCGACGAAACGGTGAGGGCGATCATGCCGGCATCGGCCCCGTCTTCATGCAAAGCTTGTGGTTTCTGCTTGCGCTGGCCCTCCTCGCATTCATCCTTTCGCAACTCTTCGCTCCCCGCATACTCGGTGCCTGGATCGAATCACCCGCCATCGCGTCCGCCGCTGAAGAGTATCTGCGTTACCGGACGTTCGGATTCTTCTTCTCCTTTGCCGCCGCCCTTTTCCGGGCCTTTTATGTCGGTACGACCCACACGCGGATCCTTACGGTGAACTCCGTTGTAATGGTGCTGACGAATGTCGCCCTGAACTATCTGTTGATCTTCGGCGGATGGGGGATCCCTGCGCTCGGCATCGCCGGTGCGGCAATCGCCTCTTCCATCTCCGAAGCGGTGTCGCTGCTCTTCTTCGTGATCTATACGCTGCGCCGCGTGGCGTGGCGCCGTTACGGACTGTTCCGTTCCGGCGGTTTCGACAGCCGGATCCTGCGGCATGTTTTCAGTGTGTCGGTATGGATCATGCTGCAGGAGGCCTGCGCCTTCATCAGCTGGTTCATCTTCTTCGTTGCCGTCGAGCATCTCGGAGAACGGCCTCTCGCCGTGACAAACATGGTACGGAGCGTCTCGTCGGTCGTCTTCCTTTTTGTCAATGCATTTGCTTCTACGGCGAGTTCGCTTGCCGGCAATCTTATCGGTGCCGGCGACTCCGATGAAGTGTCGGGGCTGTGCCGCCGCATGGTGCGGCTCTGTTTCGCCTTCGTATTGCCCGTATCCCTGCTCTTTGCCCTCTTTCCGCGTCTGGTGCTCGGTGCTTATACGGGAAATGCGGAACTGGTCGCCGCCGCCGTGCCGTCGCTGTGGGTGATGCTTACGACGATGATCCCCTGCGTGCCGGCTTTCATCTATCTCTTCTGCGTCTCCGGTACGGGAAATACGCGGATCTCCCTTGCAATCGTCCTGGCAAGCGTGACCGGCTATACGCTCTATACCCTGTGGCTCGTATTCGTCGTTCGGGCCGACGTCGCGCTCTGCTGGACGACAGACCACCTCTATTATCTCATCTCGCTCGTGCTCTCCTATCTCTATATTCGCAGCGGGAAGTGGCGCCGTCTCAGGATATAGAACCTTCCGGTTGCCCGACGCCTCTGCGTTTCGGACGCTGTCCCCTGTCCGGATCTCCGCTCCGGCTCGCCGGTTCTCCGGCTTTTTGCTGCTCCGGCCCTTCATTGTTCCGACTTGTCTGCACCTTGTCCTGCTGCTGTCCACCGCCCGCCCGGAACGCCGATTCTGTATCCATTATTATTGGTTCGGATTTGCCGTTTTTGTTGAAAACTTCGTACCTTTGTTCGCATGAAACTGACGATTTTGGGCTCAGGAACTTCGCAGGGCGTGCCGGTGATCGGCTGTCGGTGCGAAGTCTGCGCATCGCGCGATCCCCGCGACAAACGGTTGCGGACATCGGCAATGGTGGAAACCGATCGCGGAGCGCGTTTCATCATCGATGCCGGCCCCGACTTCCGTTACCAGATGTTGCGTACCGGAGTCGCCCGTCTCGATGCCATACTCCTGACTCACGAACACAAGGACCATACGGGCGGAATCGACGATGTGCGGGCATTCAATTTCGTCGATTATCCGCCGACGATCCATCCAGTCGATATTTATGCAGCCCCTGCGGCGGCACGGGTCGTGCGCAAGGATTACGATTACGCTTTCGCCGAAGACAGATATCGCGGTGTGCCCGATATCCGGCTTCATGAGATCGACGTCGAGCGCCCGTTGGAAATTGCCGGCGAACGCATCATCCCCGTTTCGGGCCATCACTCCGAACGTTTTGAAGTGACGGGCTATCGTATCGGGCGGCTGGCGTATCTGACCGACTTCAAAACCATCGCCGAACGGGAAATCGAAAAACTGAGCGGAGTTGACGTGTTGGTCGTCAATGCCCTGCGGTTTCGCGTGCATCCCTCGCATTTCAATGTCGAGGAGGCTTTGGCGCTCATCCGCCGCGTAGCGCCGCGTGAGGCGTTGCTGACCCATATGTCGCATGAAATAGGCCTGCATGCCGTTACCTCCGGAAAACTGCCGGCGGGCGTGCGGCTGGCTTATGACGGACTGGAAATCAATATCTGAACATATGAAAACATTCAAGGGAAAAACCGTAATCGTAACGGGTGCCTCGTCGGGTATCGGCAAGGCCCTGGCGGAACATTTCGCCGCGTTGGGTGCGAACGTCGTCCTCGGCGCCCGCCATGAAGATCGGCTGCAGCGGATCGTTGACGGCATCGCCGCGTGCGGCGGTTCGGCCGTCTATTCGGTTTGCGATGTGACCGAAGAGCCCGATTGCAAAAAACTGGTGGATACGGCCGTCGAACGCTTCGGCGGTGTGGACGTGCTGATCTGCAACGCCGGAATCTCCATGCGTGCGCTCTTCGACGACGTGGATCTGGGCGTCCTCCACAAATTGATGGATGTCAACTTCTGGGGGTGTGTCAACTGTACGAAGTACGCATTGCCCTACATCCAGCAGGCTCACGGCTCGATTGTCGGCGTCTCTTCCGTCGCGGGCATTCACGGATTACCCGGACGAACGGGTTATTCCGCTTCGAAATACGCCATGACGGGATTCCTCGAAACGGTGCGGATCGAAAATCTCAGGAAAGGCGTGCATGTGATGATTGCGTGTCCCGGCTTTACGGCGTCGAATGTGCGTTTTTCGGCCCTTACGGCCGATGGGTCGCAGCAGGGCGAAACTCCGCGTGAAGAGGGCAAAATGATGACGGCCGAAGAGGTCGCACGGATTGTCGCTCGCGCCATCGCCCGCCGCAAACGGCTGTGCCTGATGGATTTTCAGGGAAGAGCCTCGCATTTCATCAAGAAATTCGCTCCTTCGCTGCTTGATCGGCTTTTCTATTGGTATATGGCCAAGGAACCCGATTCCCCGTTCAAGTAATCGGGGGGGGGCGCGGAATCGCACCTGTACGGTCTCTTTTGTCCGGTTGTCGTCGCGTCGATTGCAGCCGGGCATTGTTTTTGTTCCGTAACGGCATGAGTAAAACCTTATGCTATGGAAAAAACTGTTTTTGCAAAAGAGTGCCGCCGTGTGAAATACTGGTGGATTTCTCTTGTCGCCGGATTGCTCTCGGTCCTCGTCGGCGTGCTTTGCCTCGTTACGCCCGATGCAACGCTTGTTGCCTTGTCGGTGCTCTTCATTGCCGTACTCCTTGTCGATGCCGTGATGGATATCGTGTTGGCGGTCTCCAACCGGATGCTGCTGCGCGGCTGGGGCTGGATGCTGACTACCGGTGTCATGGAGCTTCTGCTTGCCGTCCTGCTGACGGTTATGCCCATCGGGTCGGCCGTGGGGGCCCTTATCTATGTCGTTGGATTCTGGATCCTTTTCCGTGCCCTCTGGGCTATGGGCGAAGCCTGTGAGATCCGCCGCTATACGGGGAGCAGCTGGCTCGTGGTGTTGGCCCTGTTGGCGATCATCTTCTCCTTTTTCTTCCTTGTCAGTCCCGCGTGGAATGGCCTTTTTGTCGTGTCGATGGTGAGTCTGGCCTTTTTTGCCTACGGGATATATCGTATCACGCACGCTTTTGCGCTCCGTTCGCTGGAAAAAGAGGTGTAGCGGCGCCGGTTCTTTGTAATATCGAATAGCAGTATGGAAGTTGCGGAAAGGAGCGTCGGTTGCGACGCTCCTTTTCCTGTTTTTTCGGTGTCGGGATTCGGCAGGGACAACCGAGCGGGATAGGGTCTCCGATACGGTATCTCTTTTTTTATAATATAATATGTATAGGCGTCGTTTTCGGCTCTGTTTTTACTGGATGAGCCCCGATGGCGAATCTCATGTCGGGAATGGCTGAGGCTGCCTGCGGTGGTACGGACATCGACCGTGCAGGGCAATCCTTCGGCATCTTGATACCTTATTTTGTTGAGAATCCGATTCCGTTCATCCGTTTCTTATATTATTTATATTGGGACGGCCGGCTTTTGCTCCTCCGACGACGACGTCCTCTTGATTAAGGAGACATTTTGCGTCCCGTACCGGACGTTTTTCATCTCACTGCAACGGATTTTCCCAACGGCGAGGTGCAGATGCCCGTGTTGCCGCAGGGTGTTTCAGCCGGCCCCGAAAATATTCGGATCGAATAATTCGCTGTGTGATAGAACGGTGCAAACGGGGTTGAAAAATAATTTTGAAAAAGTTTAAAAAATATTTGGAAATGTCCGTACGAAACGCTTATCTTTGCACCCGCAATCAGGAAATGGTACTTGACTGCAGAGGTTCTCTGAAAAATCATTTTGAAAAAATCGTTCCGGAATTTGGAAAGCTGAAAAAAAGGTCTTAACTTTGTATCACTTTCCACCTCTGAAAAAAGAGATCGATTTTTCGGAAAAAGATTTGGAAAGTTCGGAAAAAGGGTTTACCTTTGCATCCGCTTTCGTTAAAAAAAATGACGAGGGAAGCCGAAAACGGAAGTTCTAACGATTCAAGATAGAACAGGGTTCTTTGAAAAAATTGAGCAGCTTAGTTTAATCCACTCTTTATGAGTGATTTCAAACAATACCTTTGAGATTTGAGCGAAAGATTTAACAAAACATTTTTTTTACAATGGAGAGTTTGATCCTGGCTCAGGATGAACGCTAGCGGCAGGCTTAACACATGCAAGTCGAGGGGCAGCATGATGTAGCAATACATTGATGGCGACCGGCGGACGGGTGCGTAACG
>CALUKI010000030.1 GCA_944321175.1 uncultured Alistipes sp. | reverse complement strand
CGCGGCGATTTCGACTATTACTGCAACATGGAGATGGTCGAGCTGACCCTGCTGGAGGATCCGGCCGATCGGGAGGAGTTGCACCGGCTTGTCGCGGCGCATGTGCGTCATACGGAGAGTGCCATCGGCCGCCGCATGCTCGATGCGTGGGATCAGTATGTTTCGCAGTTCATCAAGGTAACGCCCGTCGAGTACAAACGTTATCTCGAAAAGGAACGGACGCGCTGATCCGGAGCGATATCCGGTGGTTTGCGGAGCATGTGGCAAAACGGCGCGGAACAAGGTTTCAACTTGTTCCGCGCCGCCGTGTCCGTCTGTCCTTGTTGCGGCAGTTTCGCTTCTATCCGAAGGCTTTTGGGTTGGCCGTTGAACCCTTCAGTGCCGTTGAACCGTCGCCGCGCATTGTTCGGGCTCCGGCCCCGTTGGCGTGGAAATGCCGTTTGGCGGGGTGCTCATCGCTTCCCGAACTCGAAGGTAAACTGGTTTCCCTCCTCCTGCAGCCAGGCATGCTGCCGCGTGGTGGGGGAGAGCGCGAAGAAGGGCGAGTAGGTCATCACGCGCACCGTCCGGCCGTCGGGCAGAAATTCGAGGATGCGGATCCAGCCGTCGCCGCCGTTGCCTTCATAGCCGCCGCCCATCGACTGCGAGTCGAAGAGCATCTGATGGACCGGCACACCCGCCCGGTTCGGATCCGTGCGGAATCCCCATCCCGAAACGTGGCCGCAAAGCACCAGTTCGATGTTCGAGGCGGGATAGACGAGTTTCTTCCAGATCGCTTCGCCCTGATTGGCATCGGGCAGTTCCTGTCTGAATTTCGTGATCTTGCCGTTGCGCACGACCGGCTCGTAGCTTGTAACGCGCACCGTACCTTCCGGTATGCGCATGCTCGTGGCATCGAGGTAGGAGTGGGTCATCAATACGACACGGTGATTCCTGTACTCCTCCAGCCCTACGATGCACCGCGCCCAGTTCAGCACCGTGTCGCGGGGTGCGAATTCGAGGTTGAGGAAGAGATAGTCGATCCCTTCGGGGCTGCGGAACTCGAAGGCGGCATTCTCGACGGCGTGGTTGCCTTGTGCGTCCAGCCCGTATTGGCTGAGCATCTTGCGGTTGAGCGGGTTCTTGTCGATGGGGAAGTATTCGCCGATATGGGTGCGGCGGTCACCCGTGCGCGTATAGGTGTAGTCATGGTTGCCCGTAGCGGTCATGTAGGGTACTACACCGTCCAGATGCGAGAAGGCCCGTGCCGTCGCCTCCCATTGCCGGTGCGACGACTGGTCGCCCGAATAGCCGCTGCTGATGCGGTCGTTCTGCTCGACGAGATCCCCGACGCACAGAACCAGCTTGGTGTTGAGCCGCTCGGTATGTGTGGCGATCCAGCTCGTCATGATCTCCATGATCGGTTGGTTGCACTCCTTTTTTGCGTAGCCTTGCAGATCGGGAATCAATACCACCGTCCAGGAATCGGGATCCGAAAGAACGGGCTCCTGAACCGCTTTTTCCTGTGCTTCCGCCGGAACGGCCGCGGCAAGCAACAGTGACAGTGCCGCCGACAATATCAGCATACGGCCTGCAGAGAAGTTTCTGGTCATGATTTTCGTTTTTATGGTTTTTTGTTGTCTGAATCGCATATCCGGCCGTGAGCCGCCCGCGTATCGTCGGCCGGCACAGTGCCTTCCGGTACCGCTCTCCGGAGATTATGAGACGCTCTGCATCTCGATGAGTTTCGCGTAGATGCCGCCGCGTGCCATCAACTCTTCGTGTGTACCCTGTTCGGCTATGTGTCCGTGATCGATGACGATGATCTTGTCGGCGTTGTGAACCGTCGAAAGCCGGTGGGCGATGACGATCGATGTACGTCCCTGAAGCAGCGAGTTGAGGGCATCCTGCACCAGTTTCTCGCTTTCGGTGTCGAGTGCCGACGTCGCCTCGTCGAGAATCAGGATCTCCGGATTCTTCAGCACGGCCCGCGCGATGGAGAGACGCTGGCGCTGTCCGCCCGACAGTTTCATGCCCCGGTCGCCGATGTTGGTCTGGTACCCCTTTTCGGTCTCCATGATGAATTCGTGGGCGTTGGCGACCTTCGCCGCCGCAACGATCTCTTCGTGCGAGGCGCCCAGCTTGCCCAGCGAGATGTTGTTCTCGATCGTATCGTTGAACAGAATCGTATCCTGCGCCACGACGCTCATGTGCTCGCGCAGACTCTCCTGCGTATAGTTGCGGATCGAAATGCCGTCGATCAGAATATCGCCGTCCTGCGTGTCGTAGAAACGGGGTATCAACTCGCTGAGCGTCGATTTCCCGCCGCCCGAAGGGCCGACGAGCGCAACGGTCTCTCCCTTGCGGATCGTGAAACTTACCCCGTCGATCACTTCGCGGCTGCCGTCGTATGAGAAACGCACGCTGCGGAATTCGATGCTGTCGTGCAGGCCGTCGAGTTCGCGGGCATCGGGCGCATCGGGCACTTCGGTTCGCGTGTCGAGCAGTTCGAGAATGCGTTCGCCGGCTGCAACGCCCTGGTTGATGTTGGCGAACTGGTCGATAAACGAACGCACCGGACGGGTAATCTGCGAGAACATCGCGATGAAGGCGACGAACTCGCCGGCATTGAGCGAACGGTTGAGAACCAGCATGCCGCCGAAGACGAGGATCACGCCGACGGCCGTGATGCCTAAAAATTCGCTCATGGGCGATGCCAGCTGCTGGCGGCGTGCCATCGAGAGCGTGAGCCGTGAAAATTCGGCGTTGATGTCGTAGAACTTCTGCCGGATGTATCCCGCCGCGTTGTAGCCTTTGATGAGCTTGACGCCCGACAGCGATTCGTCGAGGACGCTGACCATGTCGCCCATGCGCTGCTGGCTCTGCATGGCCGGATGGCGCAGCCGTTTGACGATGCTGCCGATAAGCAGCGCTACCAGCGGCAGAAAGAGAATCGAGAAGACGGATAGTTCCCACGAGATGGAGAACATCGCGACCAGATAGCCGATGATCAGGAAGGGCTCGCGGAAGGCCACCTGCAGGGTGTTGGTGATGCAGAACTGTACGACCATCACGTCCTGCGTGATGCGCGACATGATGTCGCCCTTGCGCTGTTCGCTGAAAAAACCGACGTTGAGGTTGATGACGTTGTCGAACAGATCGTTGCGCATCTTCTGCAGGGTTCGTGTGCGCATGTTCTCGACGGTCCATGCCCCCAGATAGCGGAACGTATTCGACAACAGGTTCATCAGGACCGTTATCGACGCCAACAGAATCAGGACGTACATGGGATTGTACGCTCCGAAAAGCAGCGTGTAGCCGTAACGCAGCCATGCCGTGAGCGAAGCCTCCGAAAAGGCGAGTTCGGGACGTGTGTAGAGCGGCTGGAATTCGAACGACGGGTCGAACATCGTCTGGATGATCGGGATGAGCATCACATAGTTGACGGTGTTGAACAGGGCGTGGAGGATCGAATAGAAAAAGTAGGGGACGGCGTATTTGCCGATAGGCCGGACGAAACCGAGCAGGCGGAGGTATATTTTGAGCATACTTGTATCGGAATCTGCTTGTTTAATGCCTACAAAGATACGCAAAAAATCGGATTCCCGCTCATGCGCTCCTTTTTTCGGATGTTCCGGTTCCCGGAATGCGCGTTTTTGACGGGAACATCGGCAAAAGTTCGGAATAATTTTTCTAAATTTGCCGTCTGAACTGTTGATATGCAAAAAACGACAATATGAAATTCAAAGAGTACAAGGGACTTGATTTGCCGCAGCTGGCGGCCGACGTGCTCGGACAGTGGGATGCCGACGATACGTTCCACAAGAGCATCTCGACGCGTGAGGGACATCCGACTTTCGTCTTTTATGAAGGGCCTCCTTCGGCGAACGGACTCCCCGGCATCCATCACGTCATGGCCCGTACGATCAAGGATATCATCTGCCGTTACAAGACCCAGCAGGGTTTTCTCGTACACAGAAAGGCCGGATGGGATACGCACGGCCTGCCCGTAGAGCTGGGCGTGGAGAAGAAACTCGGCATCACGAAGGAGGATATCGGCAGAAAAATCTCCATCGAGGAGTACAACCGCACCTGCCGCTCCGCCGTCATGGAGTTTACCGGCGTGTGGGAGAACCTCACGCGCCGCATGGGCTACTGGGTCAACATGGACGACCCCTACATCACCTACGACAACAAATACATCGAGACCTTGTGGTGGCTGCTCAAACAGCTCTTCGACAAGGGGCTGCTATATAAGGGCTATACCATCCAGCCCTATTCGCCGGCGGCCGGAACGGGCCTTTCGACGCACGAGCTGAACCAGCCGGGATGCTACCGCGACGTGAAGGATACGACCTGCACGGCACAGTTCCGCGTGGTGCGCGACGAGCGGAGCGAATCCCTCTTCAAGGACGTTGCGGGCGATCTCTATTTTCTGGCCTGGACGACCACGCCGTGGACTTTGCCGTCGAATACGGCGCTTGCCGTCGGCCCCAACATCGAGTATGTGCGCGTGAAGTGCCGCAACCCCTATACCGACGCCGAACAGACCGTCATCATGGCCCGCGAGCTGGTGCCGGCCTACTTTACGAAGAAGATGGAGGGAACGTTCGAGGTCGAGGGTCGTGTTTACAAGGGAGCCGAGTTCGAGGGTGTGCGTTACGAACAGTTGATTCCGTGGGTGAAGCCGCTGGGCGACGCCTTCCGTGTCATTGTGGGCGACTTCGTCACCACGACCGACGGTACGGGTATCGTGCATATCGCCCCGACGTTCGGTGCCGACGACAACCGCGTGGCAAAACAGGCGGGCATCGCGCCGCTCTTCCTGATCGACCGCGCCGGAAAGGAGCAGCCGATGGTGGACCGCACCGGCAGGTTCTACCTGATCGAGGATCTCGATCCGGCATTCGTGCGCGACCATGTGAACGTCGGAAAGTACAGGGAGTATGAAGGCCGCTATGTGAAGAACGCCTATGACGAAACGCTGGCACCCGACGCCCCGACGCTCGATGTGGATATCGCCGTGGCGCTCAAGGCTGAAAACAAGGTCTTCAAGATCGAAAAACATACCCACTCCTATCCCCACTGCTGGCGGACCGACAAACCGGTGCTCTACTATCCGCTCGATTCGTGGTTCATCCGCACGACGGCCCTGCGGGATCGGATGATCGAATTGAACCGTACCATCCACTGGATGCCCGAATCGACCGGTTCGGGGCGTTTCGGCAAGTGGCTGGAGGGGCTGGTGGACTGGAACCTCTCGCGTTCGCGTTTCTGGGGTACGCCGCTGCCCGTCTGGGCTACCGGGGATTACTCCGAACTGAAGTGCATCGGTTCGATGGAGGAACTGATGGCCGAAATCGACCGTGCGGTGGCTGCCGGTGTCATGGCGGAGAATCCCTATCGGGAGTTCCGCGTGGGCGACATGTCGAAGGAGAACTACGACAGGATCGACCTGCACCGGCCCTATGTGGATCAGATCGTGCTTGTTTCGTCGAAGGGCGAACCGATGCACCGCGAGAGCGATCTGATCGACGTGTGGTTCGATTCGGGGGCCATGCCCTATGCCCAGCAGCACTATCCGTTCGAAAACAGGGAGCATTTCGGCGAGGTCTTTCCGGCCGATTTCATCGCCGAGGGGGTCGATCAGACGCGCGGATGGTTCTTCACGCTCCATGCGCTGGCCACGATGCTCTTCGACTCCGTCGCCTTCAAGAACATCATTTCGAACGGGCTGGTGCTCGACAAGAACGGCAACAAGATGTCCAAGCGTCTGGGCAATGCGGTCGATCCCTTCGAGGTGCTCGACCGGTACGGCGCCGACGCCACACGCTGGTACATGATCTCCAACTCGCAGCCGTGGGACAACCTCAAGTTCGACTGCGACGGGGTCGATGAGGTGCGCCGCAAGTTTTTCGGCACGCTCTACAACACCTACTCCTTCTTTGCGCTTTATGCCAATGTCGACGGCTTCACGGGTCGGGAGACGGAAGTGCCCGTCGCACGGCGTCCGGAGATCGACCGCTGGATCATCTCGCTGTTGAACACGCTGGTGAAGGAGGTGACGGCGGCACTCGAAAATTACGATCCCACACCCGCCGCCCGCATGATTCAGGAGTTCGTATGCGAGAACCTCTCCAACTGGTATGTGCGTCTGAACCGCAAGCGTTTCTGGGGCGGCGGGATGAACGAGGACAAACTGGCGGCCTACCAGACCCTTTACACCTGTCTGGAGACGGTGTCGATGCTCGCGGCTCCCTTTGCGCCGTTCATGTCGGACCGTATCTTCCGCGACCTGAATGCCGTGAGCGGACGCCATGCGGATTCGGTGCATCTGTCGCAGTTCCCCGCTGCCGACGCTTCGCTCGAAGACAAGGAGCTCGAAGAGATGATGTCGCTGGCGCAGCGCGTATCGTCGATGGTGCTCGCCCTGCGCCGCAAGGTCAACATCAAGGTGCGCCAGCCGCTGGGCAAGATCCTCATTCCGGTGCTGGATCCGGCTATGGCGCGACATATCGAAGCTGTACGGGCGTTGATCATGAACGAGGTGAATGTCAAGCAGATCGAACTCGTCTCCGAGACGGCCGGCCTGATTACCAAGCGCATCAAACCCAATTTCAAGACCCTCGGCCCGAAGTACGGCAAACACATGAAGCAGATTGCGGCGCTTGCGGCTGCCTTCTCGCAGGAGCAGATCGCGGCAATCGAAACGGCGCCCGAAACGGTGCTCGACCTCGGCGGCGAGCGGATCGTCGTGACGGCGGCCGATTTCGAGATTACCTCGGAGGATATGCCCGGCTGGCTGGTGACGACGGAGGGGAAACTGACCGTTGCGCTCGATATTACGGTGACGGACGCCCTGCGCAAGGAGGGTGTGGCACGCGAGTTGATCAACCGCATCCAGAATATCCGCAAGGATTCCGGATTCGAGGTGACCGATCGCATCCGTGTGGAGATCGAAGCCAGGACGGGCGTCACGGAGGCTGTCGGGGAGTATGCCGGTTACATCGGCCAGCAGACGCTTGCCCGTGAGGTGCGCACGTCGGATGATCCGCAGGGAGATTTCGTGGTCGGTTCGGAGCTCGATGACGAACCGTTGAAAATTGCCGTGACGAAACTCTGAGCGCTTGTTCCTGTTCCGGCCCGCAGCTTTTTCTCGGAAAAATTTTGATAGTTCGTGGAAATTTGCTACTTTTACATTAAGACCTTAAAACGATACGACTATGGCAGAAGAAAAAACCCGATATAGCGATGCCGAGTTGGCCGAATTCAAGGAGCTGATACTCAAGAAACTCGAAACGGCGCGCGCCGATTATGAACTGCTGCGCGCCACCATTACCCATACGGCCGACAACGATACGGAGGATACTTCCCCGACGTTCAAGGTGCTCGAAGAGGGTGCCACGACGCTTTCGAAAGAGGAGAGCGGACGTTTGGCCGCACACCAGATGAAATTCATCCGCAACCTCGAAATGGCCCTCGTGCGCATCGAGAACAAGACCTACGGAATCTGCAAGACGACCGGAAAGTTGATCCCGAAAGAGCGCCTGATGAAGGTGCCCCACGCTACGGAGTGCATCGAGGCGAAGGAGCGCCGCCGTTGATCCTCCTCTTCGTCAGGTGATATGCCCGATCCCTTCGCGCTGTCTCTCACGTTGTCCGTTATCGGCCAATCGAGGGACGGAACGGCGGTAGTGCGGACGCTGTTCGGAATCCGGCAGAGGGGGGGGGAGCAGAGAAGACGGAAAAGGGAGCGGCCGCCGTTGGGGCGGTGGAAGGAGCTTCGGAACGGGACGGAAATCCGCTCCGATGGCGGAATGACGACGGGACGCCCCTGTCACAAACAGTGACAGGGGCGTCCCGTCGTATTGGTGCCGGTCGCGTGGAAGGGTTTTCGGAAGATCCGCATCCGGTTCGGTGTTCTCCCGTTTCGACCGGCCGTGCCTGCGCTCTCGGCTTTTCGGAACTGTCCCTTGCGCAAAAGTGGAAGCGGGTCACTTCCCGCCCTTTGCGCTGTTGATGGCCGCCTTGACCGATCCGCATGCCAGCAGCAGCCGGCGTGCCTCTTCTGGCGGGAGTCCCGTCTCTTCCGCAACCATCCGCGTGCCGCGCTCGACCAGTTTGTTGTTCGTGAGTTGCATGTTCACCATCTTGTTTCCCTGCACGCGGCCCAGTCGGATCATAACGGCCGTTGACAGCATGTTGAGCATCAGTTTTTGGGCCGTGCCGGCCTTCATGCGCGTGGAGCCCGTGACGAATTCCGGCCCGACGATCGCTTCGAGCGCATACTCCGCTTCGGCGGCAACGGGCGATGACGGGTTGCAGGTAATGGCTCCCGTAAGCAGCCCGTGTGCCCGTGCCGTGCGCAGCCCGCCGACGACGTAGGGGGTCGTGCCCGATGCCGCAACACCGATCAGGATGTCCCCGCCATCCGGATGCCAGGGCTGCATGTCGCGCCATGCCCCCTCGGTATCGTCTTCCGCATGCTCGACGGCCCGGCGCAGCGCTCCGTCGCCTCCGGCAATCAGTCCGATCACGAGGTCGAACGGCACGCCGTAGGTCGGCGGCAGCTCCGAGGCATCCGTTACGGCAAGACGCCCCGATGTTCCGGCGCCGATATAAAACATCCGGCCGCCGTTTCGCATCCGTTCGACGATTCGTTCGACAAGACGTTCCATCGTCGGGATGGTAGCCGCAACCGCCTCCGCGACGCGGCGGTCTTCCCTGTTGATGCCGGTCAGCAGATCATGGACGGACATCTCCTGGAGATTGTCATAGGCCGAGGCCTGTTCCGTTACTTTGAGCGATTCCATAGATGGTATTGTATAAGCCCTTCGTCGGGCGTTTCAGTAATCTTCCCCGTGCGGTAACCGTACTCCGCCAGCACCTCGCGCAGCGGCTCCTCGAAGTGGAAGGCCACGCCTCCCAGCGCCGAAACGCCGAGGTCGGAAGGGTAGTTCCGCAGGTTGCGTTCCACGAAACTGCGGAATGCCCCGCGTACCAGTTCCGTCAGTTCGGTGTGTTCCGGATGCCGTGCGATGAAGCGTGTGAACGATGCCAGAAAACGATTGCCCATCGGCTCGCGATAGACGCGCCGGATGAGCGTGTCGTAATCGAGCCGCTCCTCTTCGTAGAAGCGTTGCAATAACTCCTTGCCGTAGATCCCTTTGAGCAGGTTGCCGACCAGCAGCCGTCCGAGATGCGCTCCGCTGCCCTCGTCGCCCAGAATCCAACCCAGCGGCGGTGTGTTGGCCACGATGCGGCGGCCGTCGTAGCAGCAGGAGTTCGATCCCGTTCCCAGTATGCAGACGATGCCCGGACGATTGCCCGCCAGTGCGCGGGCGGCACCCGTGAGGTCCGATTCGATCTCGATGCGTCCGGTGCCGAAACGCTGCTTCAGGAGCTCCCGCAGCTGGGCGCTTTGGTGCGGATAGCGTTCCCCGCATCCTGCACCGTAGAAATGAAGCGACACGGCGTCGATCCGTTCCGGAAAACTCTCGTCGAGGATGGCTCCGATTGTTTCGGCGCTTTGGAGTGCGGCGTTGATGCCCCGGCTCTGTATGCGGCGTATCCTATCGCCTTCGACAAGGAGCCAGTTGCATTTGGTCGAACCGCTGTCTGCAAGGATGATCATCTGTGATTCCGTTTTAGGGCAAAATTCGCTCCGACAAAAATAACGTTTTTTTTCATATGGCCGACCCCGTTCGGGATATCGTCATGCGGTCGGTTGCAGCGGATAGGGGTTCCGTATCTTCTGGAAGCGGCTCAACCTGCTGAAAACCGGCCCCGTGCGATATCTCTCGATTCTGTTCTCTGCTGAAAACCGCCTTTTTGCCGTTTTACGGGGCGCATGCCGGAATCCGCTGCGGCCCGTTCGGCGGGGTTCCTCGGCGGAAGTCGGGCGCGGACTTTCGGCAATCCGGTAAAGGACCGGCGCGCAGGCAGCGCGGTGTGCGGGATTCGTCCTGCGCCCGTCCCGGCTTTCGTGTTTACCCCCGCCCGCGTCGTTCCCGTCTCCGGTCGGAAGGCCGGGGCCGGTTCCCGATTCCCTGTTCGCCCTTGTCCGGTTTTGGCTTCTGCGCTTCTCCTCATTCTCATTTCCGTTTCCGCATTCGATAACGGCGTCCGTTCCGTTGCCCCCCCCCTATGTTGCAGGCAACAAAAACGCCGCAGGAGTCCTGCGGCGCACTTCTCATCCAACCTAACTGTATTTACGATTCTTATTATTTGATAAAGAGAAGTTCACGATATTTGGGCAGTGTCCACATCTGATCGTCGATGATCTCTTCGAGCCGGTCGGTGTGTTTGCGGATCTGGTCGAAGAAGACCGCCACCGTGTCGTGATAGGCTATCGCCTTCTCACGGGCATTCTCGATCCGGTTGGCTTTTTTCCGCGCCTCGATCATCTCGATCGTAAGGGTCTGGATCGCCGCCGTGTGCCCTTGGATCTTTTTCAGCAGATCGATGTCCGCCGATGCGTCCAGCCCGCCGATCTGCGACATCTTATATACCTTGTCCAGCAGCATCGCCTCGTAGCGCGAGGCGATCGGTACGATGTGGTTCATCGTCAGATCGCCCAGCACGCGCCCTTCGATCTGGATCTTCTTGGTGTACGTCTCCCATTTCACTTCGGTGCGGGCTTCGATCTCCACGCGCGACAGCACCCCCGTCGATTCGAACAGCCGCAGCGTATCGTCGGTCAGATAACGGTCGAAGATCAACGGCGTCGATGTCTCGCAGTCCAGCCCGCGCCGTGCCGCTTCGGCTTTCCACTCCTCCGAATATCCGTTGCCGTCGAAACGGATCGGTTTGCAGTCGCGGATCAGTTTCTTAACCTCTTCATAGATCGCCTTCTCTTTCTTCATGCCCGACTCGATGCGTGCGTCAACGGCTGTCTTGAACAGGGTCAGCTGCTCGGCGACGGCGGCATTGAGCGTCAGCATCGCATCGGCGCAGTTGTCCGACGAACCGACGGCACGGAATTCAAACCGGTTGCCCGTGAAGGCGAACGGCGAGGTGCGGTTGCGGTCGGTGTTGTCGCGCATCAGTGTCGGGATGTGCGATATGCCGCTCATCTTGAACATGTTCTTCGCCGAGAAAACAATGGCTGCATCGCTCCGGCTGGCCTCCAGCTTGTCCAGCACGGCCGAGATCTGTGCTCCGAGGAAGGTCGAGATGATGGCGGGCGGCGCTTCGTTCGCACCCAGACGGTGGGCATTCGTCGCACTCATGATCGACGCTTTGAGCACTCCCGCATGTTTGTACACGGCCGCGATGACGTTGACGAGGAAGGTGATGAACTGCAGATTCTCCGACGGCGTCTTGCCCGGACTGAGCAGGTTGACACCCGTATCCGTTCCCATCGACCAGTTGTTGTGCTTGCCCGAACCGTTCACCCCCTTGAAGGGCTTTTCGTGCAGCAGCACACGGAAATTGTGGCGGCGGGCAATCTTGTTCATGATGGTCATCAACAATTGGTTGTGGTCGTTGGCCAGATTCGTCTCCTCATAGATGGGAGCCAGCTCGAACTGATTCGGCGCCACTTCGTTGTGTCGTGTCTTGACCGGAATCCCCAGCCGCAGTGCCTCATACTCCAGATCGCGCATGAACTCGATGACCCGTTCCGGAATGGCTCCGAAGTAGTGGTCTTCCAGCTGCTGGTTTTTGGCCGATTCATGGCCCATGAGCGTGCGGCCCGTGAGTACCAGATCGGGGCGTGCCGCCCACAGCGATTCATCGACAAGGAAGTACTCCTGTTCCCAGCCCAGATAGCAGAAGACTTTCGAGACGTTCCGGTCGAAATATCGGCATACCTCCGTTGCGGCCTTGTCGATGGCGGCCAGGGAGCGCAGCAGCGGCGTCTTGTAGTCGAGCGCCTCTCCCGTATAGGCGATGAAGACCGTAGGGATGCAAAGCGTCGAACCGACGATGAAAGCCGGTGATGTCGGATCCCATGCGGAATATCCGCGAGCCTCGAAGGTGTTGCGGATGCCGCCGTTCGGGAACGAGGAGGCATCGGGTTCCTGCTGGACGAGAAGTTTGCCCGAAAACTCCTCCAGAACGCCGCCCCGGCCGTCGGGTTCGGCAAAGGAGTCGTGTTTCTCGGCCGTGCCGCCCGTCAGGGGCTGGAACCAGTGTGTGTAATGGTCGGCGCCATGTTCTACGGCCCACTGTTTCATGCCGGCGGCAATGCTGTCGGCAACCTCGCGTGTAAGCGGTGTCCCGTGTTCCATCGTTTCGATCAGTGCCTCGTAGGTCTTGCGATCCAGATAGCGGCGCATGACGTTGCGTCCGAAAACCAGCTCCCCGAAGTAATCGGCTGAACGTCCTTCGGGAACCTGTGCCGGTACGGCGACGTGGCTGAGCGCCTCTTCGACCATTTTGAATCTGAGTGATGCCATAAGCTCCATTTTTATTAATGTGTGAAACTCGTTTTGTGAAATGCGTCCGGATGAGACTGCCGTTCCGCCGGCCGTGGGATCTCTTGCCTTATCGCCGTCTCTACAGGGGCTTTTCCTTTGTCGCCTTCCCTATCCTCTGCTCCGCGTCTCCTCGTCTTGTCTCTGTCCCGTCTCTCTGTCTCGTCTCTCTCGTCCCGTTTTCTCTTTTCCCTGTTTCTCCGTGTCTCCGTGTCCCGCCCCTCTCTTCCGGTCTCTCCGCGTCTCCTTAATCTCTCCACTTCCCGCTTCTCTCTCCGCCTTCTACCTTCTCCGACTTTTACCTTACTCTATCTTTTTCCTCTCTTCGTCTCTCTGCGCTCCTCTCTGTTCACTTCCTTTTTTCATCCCCGCCTCTTCACCTCACCTCTCCTCTTCTCACCTCTCCTCTTCTCTCCTCTCCTCTTCTCTCCTCTCCTCTTCTCTCCTGCTTCTCCTTTTGCCCCTCTCCTCCCTCTCGGAGATGCCGGTCGAAACCGTATTCGAAAAATCCCGGATTTCATTGCCGGCCGCTTCCTGCAGAGTGTGTTTCGTCTTCGATGCAAATGTAGTAAATTTTCCGTTATTATGATTTCTTAAAAATGAACTTTTTTCTGAAAAATCGAAAAAATATCGGTTTTTCTCGGAAAACAGCTCTCTTTTTCTCCATTTTCCCTCATTTTTGCTGCTGTGAAAATAATAACAGTATGAAAAAATGCCAAAAACCGATTTTCGAACAATTTTCGTAAAATATGTAAAACTGAGGAATTATAGAACATAATTCATCCATACAACTCTTTATCCGACCTCTTCCTTGATTCATGTGACCGCAGGGGTAAAATGGTGGAACAGGCAACTGCGCTCAGGGTGCGTTGTGAAAAAAATAACACTTCCTTTGCCCGTTTCACTTTTTTTTTATACTTTTACATGCTTTTTAACGACAATACGAAAATCAAAACCGTTTTTTTGTAACTATCCGGCACGTTTCCCCTGCGGCAAAGCGGCCGAAGCGATGAAATCAAAAGACGGGATTTCCGGCAGACGGGGATCGACACCCGCCGCCGCGAATCCCCTGAACGACAGAAGGCAAACCTAATCTCAAAATAGTTATGGCAAATACCAAGCGTGAAAAACTGTTCGCCGAGTTCCCGCCCGTTTCCACCGAAACGTGGGAAGCCGCGATCGCAGTGGACCTGAAAGGTGCCGATTATGAGCGCAAACTGGTATGGCGGACCCCCGAAGGATTCAATGTCCGTCCCTACTACCGCGCCGAGAACCTCGAAGGTCTCAAATTCCTCGGCTCCGAGCCGGGTGAATTTCCCTATGTGCGCGGTGTCCGCAAGGACAACATGTGGCGCGTACATCAGACCCTGACGGTCAAGAATCCCGAAGAGGCAAACGCCGAGGCGCTCAAGCTCCTCAATGGAGGCGTCGATTCGCTGGGCTTCTGTCTGACCGAAGAACTTACGGCCGGGCAGGTGGATCTCCTGCTCAAGGAGATCTATCTGCCTGCCGTGGAGGTCGTCTTCTCCGGCAAGGGGCTGTGCAGCGTGGTCGATCCCGTCCTCGCCAAGATCGAAAAGGAGGGGCTGAAGGAGACCGCCAGCGTGCATTTCGTCATTGACCCCATCATCAACTGCCTTTCGCTCAAAGGCGATTTCTGCTCGCCCGACGGAAAGAAGAGTTTCGAAAAACTGGCGGCCCTCGCAAGGAAAACGGCCGATATGAAGGGCGTGCGCGTCGCCACCGTATCGGGCGAGAACTTCTCGAACGCCGGTTCGACGATCGTCGAGGAGCTGGCCTTTACGCTTTCTGCCGGCCACGACTACCTCGTACACCTGATGGACGAGGGGCTGAGCGTCGATGAGGCCGCCCGCAAGATCCGTTTCTCGATGGGCGTAACGTCGAACTACTTCATGGAGATGGCCAAGTTCCGTGCCGCCCGCATGCTCTGGGCAAATATCGTGAAAGGCTACAACCCCCGGAAGGAGTGTTCGTGCAAGATGTTTGCGCACGCCGTAACCTCGACATGGAACCAGACGGTTTACGATCCCTATATCAACATGCTGCGCGGTACGACCGAAGCCATGTCGGCTGCCATTGCCGGCGTGCATTCGCTGGAGGTGACGCCGTTCAACGTTCCGTTCGCGGAGCCGGACGAGTTCTCGAAGCGCATCGCCCGCAACGTCGAACTGCTGCTCAAGCACGAGTCGCATTTCGATCAGGTGGTCGATCCGGCCGGCGGTTCGTACTATATCGAGAACCTTACGCAGTCGATTGCTGCCGAGGCGTGGAAACTTTTCCTCGAAGTGGAGGAGAAGGGCGGTTACATCGAGGCCTTCAAGGCGGGATATGTCGTCGAGCGCGTCAATGCGTCGGCGGCAGCCAAGGACAAGAACGTCGCACAGCGCCGTATCACGCTGCTGGGCGCCAACCAGTACCCCAACTTCACGGAGGTCGCTCCGGCCGAGGTTACCGAAAAGGCCGTCGAGCGCGTCTCGACCCCCGGTGTGCTGAATCCCTATCGCGGCGCAATGGCATTCGAGGCCATGCGTCTGCATGTGGATCGCAGCGGCAAACAGCCCAAGGCCTTCATGCTGACGGCCGGCCATCTGGCCATGGCCCGCGCCCGCGCACAGTTCTCGTGCAACTTCTTCGCCTGCGCCGGTATCCGCGTACAGGACAACACCTTCTTCAAGGATCTCGAAGAGGGCGTAAAGGCGGCGCTCGACTCCAAGGCCGAAATCGTCGTCCTCTGCTCGTCGGATGACTGCTACGCCGAACTGGCACCCCAAGTCAAGGAGATGCTCGGCGGCAAGGCGATTCTCGTCGTGGCCGGCGCTCCGGCCTGCATGCCCGAACTGGAGGCGCAGGGCATCCACAACTTCATCCATGTGAAGAGCAACGTGCTCGACACGCTTCACAACTACCTCACGCAGATGGGTATCTAAAAAGCGAAAGCCATGAGAGCAAAATTTTCTGAATTGAAATATGCAGGCGCAGCCTCGGAGTGCTGCGCACAGGCCGGCGGCGAAAAGGAGCCCTGGCTGACCGCCGAGCAGATTCCCGTCAAGGGCTGCTATTCGGCATCCGATCTGGAGGGCATGGAGCACCTGAACTATGCGGCAGGTGTGGCGCCTTTCCTGCGCGGCCCCTATTCGACGATGTATGTGATGCGTCCCTGGACCATCCGCCAGTATGCCGGTTTCTCGACGGCCGAAGAGTCGAATGCCTTCTACCGTCGGAACCTCGCTTCCGGACAGAAAGGTCTGTCGGTTGCCTTCGACCTCGCTACGCACCGGGGATATGACGCCGACCACCCGCGTGTGGTGGGCGACGTCGGCAAGGCCGGTGTGTCGATCTGCTCGGTCGAGGACATGAAGGTCCTCTTCAACGGTATTCCGCTCGACAAGATGTCGGTCTCGATGACCATGAACGGCGCCGTGCTGCCGATCATGGCCTTCTATATCGTTGCCGGTCTGGAGCAGGGCTGTACGCTCGACCAGATGGCCGGTACGATCCAGAACGATATCCTCAAGGAGTTCATGGTGCGCAATACCTATATATATCCGCCTGAATTCTCGATGCGTATCATCGCCGACATCTTCGAATACACCTCGAAGAACATGCCCAAGTTCAACTCGATCTCCATTTCGGGCTACCACATGCAGGAGGCGGGCGCTACGGCCGACATCGAGCTGGCCTATACGCTGGCCGACGGTCTGGAGTACCTGCGTGCGGGCGTCAATGCCGGCATGTCGGTCGATGCCTTCGCTCCGCGTCTGTCGTTCTTCTGGGCCATCGGCATGAACCACTTCATGGAGATCGCCAAGATGCGCGCGGCCCGTATGCTGTGGGCCAAGATCGTCAAGCAGTTCGATCCGAAGAACCCCAAATCGCTGGCATTGCGCACCCACTCGCAGACGTCGGGATGGTCGCTCACCGAGCAGGATCCCTTCAACAACGTCGCCCGTACCGCCATCGAGGCGATGGGTGCCGCACTGGGACATACGCAGTCGCTGCATACCAATGCGCTGGACGAGGCGATCGCCCTGCCGACCGACTTCTCGGCCCGTATCGCCCGCAACACCCAGATCTACATTCAGGAGGAGACCAACATCTGCCGCCAGGTCGATCCGTGGGCCGGTTCCTACTATGTGGAGAGCCTGACCGACGAGATCGCGCACAAGGCGTGGGAGCATATCCAGGAGATCGAGAAACTGGGCGGCATGGCCAAGGCGATCGAAACGGGTATTCCGAAGATGCGTATCGAGGAGGCTTCGGCCCGCAAGCAGGCGCGCATCGATTCGGGTGTCGAGAAGATCATCGGCGTCAACGAATACCGTCTGGACAAGGAGGCGCCGATCGATATTCTCGCTGTTGACAATACGGCCGTGCGCGAGAGCCAGATCAAGCGGCTGAAGGAGCTGCGTGCTTCGCGTGACGAGGCCGCCGTGCAGAAGGCGCTGGCCGCCATCACCGAGTGCGTGAAGACCAGGAAGGGCAATCTGCTCGAACTGGCCGTCGAAGCCGCGAAGGTGCGCGCGCCATCGTGGGCGCGATCATGCTTGCGGCGGCGACGTACTACAACCTTG
>CALUKI010000029.1 GCA_944321175.1 uncultured Alistipes sp. | reverse complement strand
CGAACAGACCCGCAACACGACCGAAACGCGTACCGAGACTCTGCGGGATCAGTTTACGACCTACCTGAATTTCGACCGCACCTTTGCGCGCCATCATCTGGGCGTGACGGCCGGATACGACTACATGTCGCAGCGCTACCGCTACCTGACGGCCAACTCGACCTATGCGCCGTCGGACAAGGTGCCGGTGCTGCAGTCGGGCAGCAACTTCACGGCCAGCAACAGGGACACCAAGGAGGTGCTGATCTCCTATTTCGGGCGTGTGAACTACGACTATGACAAACGTTATATCTTTTCGTTCACGGCGCGTGCCGACGGATCGTCGAAATTCGCCAAGGGCAACAAGTGGGGCTTCTTCCCGGCCGGTTCCGCCGCATGGAACATCTCGGACGAGAAGTTCTGGGATGTGCGGCAGATCAACAACCTCAAGCTGCGCCTGAGCTACGGTATGACGGGCAACAACGGCATCGGGCTTTATGATGCCTACGGCGCCTACGACACGAGCAACAACTATGCGGGATACTCGACGACGATCGCTTCGGCGATGGCCAACAGCGCGCTGTGCTGGGAGACGACGACCCAGTTCGACGTCGGGTTCGACCTGGGCATGTTCAACAACCGTCTGCGCATCGTGGCCGACTACTACAACAAACGCACCGACAACATGATCTTCTCGATTACGCTGCCCGATACCTCGGCCTATTCGTCGGTGAAGGCCAACGTCGGCAGCGCCCGTTTCTACGGCTTCGAGTTCGAACTGCACTCGGTCAACATCCAGAAGAAGAACTTCTCGTGGACGACTGATTTCACCTACTCCTACAACCGCAACAAGGTGCTGTCGCTGCCCGAGGAGTATGCCTATGCCGAGGTGGACGAATACGGCAACCCGACCGGAAAAACCGCCTGGCGGATCGGCGGTTACACGATGTCGGAGAGCGGTTACCGTTTCGGCGGCACGGCCGTCGGCGAGCCGCTGGGCCGCATCTACGGCTACAAGATCGCCGGCATCATCCAGACGCAGGCCGAAGCCGATGCGGCGCTTTACGACAGCCAGTCGCACGGCTACCGCCGTTCGGACGGCATGTCGGAGAATACCGATGCCAAATACAAGGGCCGCAAGGATATCGGCGACTACGAATGGTGCAACCGCATCGGGTCGGCGCGTCTGGCCGACGGCCGCGAACAGATTTCGACGGAAGACTTTTTCTATCTCGGATCGGTGATTCCCCATTCGGTGGGCGGACTGGAGAATACCTTCACTTACAAGAACATCTCGTTGTCGATCTATCTCGACTATGCGTTGGGACACTCGATCTACAACTACATGAAATCGCGCGTATTCCAGAACGGAATGGGCAGCAACAACTCGAACCTCGACAAGATGGTCTATGACTGCTGGCGCTATCCGGGCGATACGGAGGCGAAATATGCGCGCTTCTATGCCAACGACCCCGACTACGGCAACCGCAACTTCTCCCGCGTTTCGAATTTCAACGTCGAGCGGGCCGACTATCTCTGCATCCGCGACGTGACGCTCAGCTACGATCTCCCGTCGCGCTGGATCCAGAAACTGGGCATGAAGAAACTCACGGTAAGCGTTTCGGGCAATACGCTCTATTACTTCACGAAGGTTTCGGGCTCGATCTGCCCCGAAAGCGGCGCAGGTGCCGACGGCAACCTCTACAAGAGCACATCGACGGGCGATGCGACGGGCAATATCGCTCCGAATGCCCGCAAGGTGCTCTTCTCGCTCAGGTGCGTATTCTGATGATCATCCCATTTTTTTCAACATACAGAGTCAACGATTATGAAACGATATAGACTGATGTTCCTGACAGCGGCCTGTGCCGCACTCTTCGCCACCTCCTGTCACGGCGATCTGGACATCATACAGGACAACCAACTTTCGGCAAGCAACATGTGGACCGAGTCGAGCGACGTCACCACATCGACCTACGGCATCTACTATCTGATGCGTTCGAACTTCGTGCAGGACAAGATCAACGTCTTCTACTGGGGCGAAGCGCGCGTGGGGGAATACATGTGGGGTGCAGGCTCGTGGCGCACGGGGCACGACAACGACATGTACGGCGTGCAGAACAGCACGATGAACGATTCGAACACCTCGACGGGCTGGACACGGCTCTATACGGCGATCAATGCGGCCAATGCCGTGCTGAAGTATGCGCCGCAGGTCCCGATGACCGATACCGACCGCAACTGGGCGATCGGCCAGGCGGCTTTCGCCCGTGCCTATCTCTACTTCTGGGCTGTGCGCCTGTGGGGCGACGTGCCCTTGCTGTTGAACCCGATCGAGTCGGTCGAGATGGAGGAGTGCTATCCCGAACGCTCGCCCAGGGCGCTCGTCTATGAGCAGATCGGCAAGGATATCGAGACGGCCGTAACCTATGTGACCGGTACGGAGAAATACGTCGCTACGCCCGATGCCGCGAACATGCTCAAGGCCGAGTATGCGCTGTGGATGTATTCGACGCAGTCGGGCGGCGATTCCTATCTCGCGATGGCCGAGGAGGCGCTGCAGGCCATCGGCATCTCGTCGTCGCGCCTGTTGGACGACTATGCGTCGATCTTCTCGGTGGACAACAAGTGCAACGCCGAGGTGATTTTCGCACTGAACAACAACCAGACCGAAAAGCTCACGGGGGGTTACTACTGGTATTATTACTGGCCGAGCAGCAATGTCGCTCCCGCCTACCAGATGAATCCGGTGCCGATCTACACGACGCAGTGGTGGAACTATTCCGACACCTTCATCGAGGTGCTCAAGCAGAGCAAGGCCCGCAACAACGACCGCCGTGTGGATTGCAACTACCTCGAAGGCCCTTACGGCTCTTCGACCGAAGGCGTCATGAACACGATTTCGTGCCCCAACAAGTTCAAGGGCGACTGTTCGACGTCGATGATGATTCTCGACTGCGACCTGCTCTATTACCGTTATGCGCAGGCCGTCATGATGGATGCCGAGCTGAAGTACTACAAACGGGATTATGAAGGGGCCCTCAAATCGCTCAACCTCATAGCCAAACGTGCATACGGCGTGGAGAACTTCTACACCGATGCGTCGAAAGAGGCGGTGCTGCAGGCGCTGTGCGACGAGTCGTTCCTCGAATTCCCCTGCGAGGGTGTCATCTGGTGGACGCTCATCCGTCTGGACAAGATCTGGGACTACAATCCTTCGCTGGCCGAACGGCGTGCGCAGAACCCCAACATCCTGCTGTGGCCCATTTCGGCATCGGCACGCAACAAGAACAGCAAGCTGCGTCAGACCGAGGGCTGGAGCTGATGGATTGCGATCGAGTATGAATCACAAAAACGAGAAATCTATGAAAACAAGAATATTGAGCATTTTTTCGGTTGCGGCACTGCTCTTTGCGGGGTGCTACGAGGATGCCGGAGAGACGGGCATCGACGAATCGACCCGCATCTCGCTGTCGCCGTCTGAGATCAGCTTTACGCCCGACGGCACCACGACGGACGGCGAGGTCTCCTATGTGGGTGTGGTGCAGATCATGCCTTTTGCCAAGAGCAACTTCACCTGGACGGTGCAGGGCGATGTGGAGTGGGCTACGGTGACCGAGACGACGGTCGATGAGACTTTCGAGGAGACCTGGACGGATGGCGTGACGACGACGGCGCACAAGGCTGTCGAGATCATGGTAACGCCCAATACGGAGTATCGTCGGTCGGGAACGCTGACCGTGACGGCGCAGGACGGCACCGTGCAGACCTTCCCGATCGAGCAGACGGGGCTCAAGGCCGATGCGGAGGTGACCTGCGAGGCGGCCGAGAGCGGGCTGGAGTTCGCGTCGGCCGGCGAGAGCCTGACGGTTCTCTATACGACCAACATGGGCGATGTTTACGATTACAGCGCAACCTATGACGGGGAGAGCTCCGGGGAGTGGCTTTCGTGGAGCGACGAGGGTGCGGGCCAGGTGGTGCTGACCGCATCGGAGTGGACCTCGAAGGATCAGGACCGCACGGCGGTCTTCACGATTCATGTCGGCACACCGGATACGAGCGAGGCTTCGGTCGAGATCGCCGTCCGGCAGCTGCGCGTGGATGACTACTACTACCTCTACGGCGCTTCGGTTCCGCGCTATGCGACGATCGACCTGTCGGCGCAGATGAACAAGAAGGAGCAGGATATCTATGCGTTCGACACCTACTTTGCGGCGGAGGGCAATAATCCCGTCCTGCTCAATAAGAACAGCCGGACACTGGCTTATCCGTACTATGCGTTGGCGGCGGACGGAACAATCGCAACGATTGCGTCGGAAGCCGACGCACTGCCGGCAGGCCCGCAGATCGACATCGACGGCATGCGGACCCTGACGGTGGACTTCAGGCAGATGACATGGTCGTGGGAACGCATTACAACGGTCAACTGTATGCCCGACGATGAGTTGAGCAATTACAAGACCAAGGCGTTCGTGGCCCGTGACGGAAGCATGAAGACTTGGATGGTCGAGTTCGTGCGTTGGGACGGTGGTGACATCTATCCGAAACTGGGTTCGCTGATGGTGCCCTCCGCTACGGGGGCCAATGCCGACGGATCGGGTGGATATGCAGCCGGCAGCTTCCCGACATCGTGGAACGATCCGAACATGAATCCGAACTACGAAACGACCGAGATCGGCGGTAATTTGGTCGGTACGAGTGAACACGGCCGAATCTATCACTTCAACGAAGTTGTTACGGGCAATCCGCGCTTTGGTATCGGCTATGCGCGTTACGAGGCACTGCCTGACAATTGGATGGAGGGCAAGACGATCGTCGATGCCATTGGCCGGAGCTTCACGGTTGAGTATATCAACCATTCTGCGGCCGGAACATTTACGGGAGACAATGCTGCCGATGAAAAGGCACACCCCATGTTGACCATGCAGGTGCAGGGGATCTGTCCTTACGGCTGGCATGTGGCTAATGCATCTGACTGGCTCGATCTGGCTTATGCGGCAAGTCAGGCTTCGGCAGGACATACCTTCCCCGTTAACGAGAGCCGAGTTACCTACAAGCAGTTCACAACGGTATCGGGTTCGACGTCGCAGGTGGACAATCCAGATTCTCCTCGCGGCATCGGTAACTTCGCTCCATGGCTGAGAAATTCAGGCTGGGGATCAAATGCCTATGTATCGGACGGTGCCGATGAATTCGGTTTCAACTACTATCCGCTCGGATTCCGTTACATGACGCAGGGATACCAGTGCGCAGGATCGCGTTGCCAGACTTTCGTGCCGTTGTGTTACAATAATACGAAAAATCCCGGCACGGCCCTGTTCCGTATCAATGTAATCATCAACAACAAGGTTACTTCCGCCGAGATGACAAATCTCGATAATGGACAGGCGATCTTCCCGTTCCGTTGCGTGAAGAACTACGATGTAGAGTAGATGAAATTGTGGTCGCTATGGCGGGAGACGGAGTCAAGGGGGGGGGTAGGCTTCGTCTCCCGACGGGCGGCGGCCGGATGAACAGGGAACGGCCGTCGGCGGGCGGTGCTCACCTTGTCGTGCGGGATGCGGCTGCAGGCCTGCCCCGAAGTGAAGCCCGAACCGATGCTGCGGCCGTTTCGCGAAACGTTAATAAAACCTTTTACTGCTGAATAGATGAAAATGAAATGTGTACGCCTGCTGGCACTCGGCGCGATGGCGCTCGTGGCGGCCTGTTCGGAGGATCCGCGCGGTTTTGATACGGCACCCGATACGCCTTCGGGCGGCGGGGAGGATTCCTATACCTCGCCGACGAACCCCTTGGGGAGTATCGTCGTCGCCCATCGCGGTGGCGCTGCGGAGTCGGGACTGCCCGACAATTCGCTGGCCGGATTGAAGTATGCCCTCGACCAGATGGTCTATGCCGTCGAGTGCGATATCTATGCTACGGCCGACAACCGGGTCATCGTGGCCCATGCTACGGACGGCTGCCTGATCAACGGCCTGAAGCCCTGGGAACATACCTATGCCGAGCTCTGCGCTGCCGGAACCCTCTCGAACGGGGAACAGATTCCCCTGCTGGAGACCTTTATCGAAGAGACGATGAAGGCCGGAACGTCGAAACTGTGGCTCGATGTCAAGAACATTCTCGTCGAAGGCTCTTCGAGCGGATATACGGGCTTTTCGGCCCGCTCCTGCCAGCTGGCCTGCAAGATCATCGAACAGATGAAGGCCCGCAACTTCGTGGAGTTTATCGTCACGAGCAACAGGACGGTCTGGTCGCTCAGCTATTCGGCTACGCAGCAGATCGGCGTACATGCCGGCTGGATGGCCTACCTTGCACCCTCGGAGTACGGAACCTACATCGATCCCTGGATCAACCTTGATGCCTCGAACATCTACTATAACGGGAAACCCGGTACGGGCCAATGGGGAATCGACGACTATGTCTCCGCAGGGGTGGATATCAGTGTTTTCTCGATCGATACGGATGCCGACATCGCATATTATGCCGCTTACAAGGATAAATTGTATGCCATCACGACGAACTATCCGAAAAAACTGATCGGCACATTCAAAAAATGATCTCCGGAAATGGAGGGTTTCTGAACGAAAATCGTATATTTGCAGGGAAGCGGTACCGGCAGCGGGTCGAACGGCTGTTTGCATCCCGTTGCCGGTTTCGGCTGCACCAAAACAATCAACCGAATGAAGAGACTGACATTTATTCTGACGCTCGCGGCCGTGTGTTCGTTGCAGGGCGTCGCCGCATGGGGCCGTCTGGGCCATGCTACGGTCGCCTACATGGCCGAACAACACCTTACGGAACAGGCCAGGGCCAATCTGGACAAGTGGCTCGACGGCGAATCGATCGTCTATTATGCGTCGTGGCTCGACGACTACAAGCCTCAGATGCTCGTCGATCTGGGCTATGATCCCGACGGTGACGACCGGATGCATCAGCTGCCGCACACCTTCTCGGTGGATGAGAATGGCGATGTGGTTCCCGGCAACCACTGGCCCGGTACAAAGAAGTATCTCGCCAACTGCATCCACTACATCGAGGAGTCGGCCGAGATGTTGAAGAACCACATCGCGGAGCTGGACGATTCGACGCGGCTGGCGCGGATTCAGCTGATTGTCCATTGTGTGGGTGACATGCATTGTCCGGGCCATATCCGCTATCCGGGCAATACGACGATCGGGTATTACAAGGTGGTCCTTTTCGGCGAGGAGATCCGTTACCATACGATCTGGGACACGAATATCCTGCAGCGTCCTCATCCCTGGAGTTTCTCCGATCTGGCTTGGCTGCTCGACCGCTATACGGCTGAAGAGCAGGCCGAGATTACCTCCGGAACACCGTATGACTGGGGCCGCGAGTCTGCCGCGGCGTCGCGCTGCATCTACGATGTCAAGGCGGGCGACAAGCTCGACAACAACTTTATCAAGGCCTACAAGCCGTTGGCCGAGACACAGCTGGCCAAAGCGGGCTATCGCCTGGCGGCGGTTCTGAATGCGGTATTCGGCCGGTAACCGGCCTTTGGAATTGTCCTGCGGAGCATCCGGCGACGGGTGCTCCGTTTTTTTATGCCGCGAAGTCGGGTGTGCCCGTGGGTCGAGTATGCAGGGTATGCCGCGAGACCGGGTATGTTGCAAGGTCGGGCGGGGAGGCCGGAGCGTCGTTCTATGTTCAATGCAGCAGAAAGAGCAGCAGAATGAACTGGAAGTCTTTCAAATGGTTGCGCAGCTCGCGCAGCGCCAGTTCAAGATGCTTGTCCACCGTGCGGACCGACAGGCCGAGCCGTTCGGCGATCTCCTGACGGGAGAGGTTCTCTTCTCTGCTCATGACGAAAATCCGCTGCCGTTGGGGCGGCATGCCGGCAATGCGGCGGGCAATGACCTCCCGCATCATTTCGGCATCGATCTCCAATGCGGTCTCTGCTCCGGCTTCGTCGCGATACGAAACGGGGCGGTGGATCGATTCGATATTGTACATACGGCGATAATGGTCGTAGATGCGGTGTTTGGTCATCGTGAAGAGCAGGTTGTAGAGCGACCGCCCTTCATCGAGCCGTTCGCGGTAGATCCACAGGCGCATGAAGATCTCCTGCATGATATCCTCGGCTGCGGCCCGCTCCTTGACGAACCCCTCCGCAAAGGCCAGAAAGAGATTGTAGTATTTGTGGAAAAGCAATTCATAACTCTTCAGATCATTCTGTTTAAGACGGATGATCAGTTCGCGGTCGGAGTTATTGACGAGAGCTCTCTTCATTGTTGTACGGCTGCCTTTCCGCCGTTTTCGGTCAGTATGGAGAAAGGCGCGGTTTTACCGATTCATTACCCAAAGTTAACAAATTCTTTTCGAACTGCAAATATCCCGATGCGCTTCGTCCGTCATCTTGGGCCGGTGATGCCTTGCGGCTGTCCGCAGCGTCCGCCCCTTATTCTCTGACCCTTTCATCGGGCTGCGGACGTTTGTTTCCCATCGGTTCGAGAGGCGGGCGGGGCGGCAGATGCGGCTGCAGGGTAGCGGATGGAGCTGCGGGGCCGGCCGCGCGACCTTCATGCCGGCCGCGAGGTTTCCTGTATTCATGCTGTTTTCAGGGTGCTTGCAGTGGAAGCGGATGCAGGCAGGGACGATACCGGGATGCCGCTGAAATCCCGTTGTTGCCGGGTAGTCGGGCAGTCTGGTGCGGACTGCGGGCGCAGGTGCGGTGGGCACGGGCTGCGGGTGCGTGCACTACGGGTTGCGGTGGGTGCAATACGACAAGAAAAGAGCAACCTGCATTTTTGCAAGTTGCTCTTTTTCAGTGACTCCGACAGGATTCAAACCTGTAACCTCTTGATCCGTAGTCAAGTGCTCTATTCAGTTAAGCTACGGAGCCATTCCTTTATTGCGAGTGCAAATGTAGGGTATTTTTCCGTTTTATGCAAATTTTTTCGGTTGAAATTTCTTATGAAATCCAAATGGGGAGCGGCATCCCCGCCTTCCCCGCCTTCCCTGCCTTCCAGATTTTTCTCTTTCCCCTCATCCTCTTTTCTCCTCACTGCTTCTCTCCCTTCCCCCCCCCTGTTTCTCCGGCGTTTTTTCGCTGCGGAGAGCGGTGAAAAGAGGCGCCCCGATCCTGCAGAGGCCGGGGCGCTTTCCTTGATTTCACGCGGACTGTTACTCGGAGAGCTCTCCGTAAATGATTCCGTTGTTGACGGTTCTCAGCTGGCCCATCGTCGAGACGTCGTAGGTGACATTCGTCCATTCGATCAGATAGGTCTTGTCCATCATGTAATCGACAAGGGTCTGGATGCTGCTTCCCGAATAGAAACCCTCCGAAAGGTCATCCATAGTGAGGGTCGAGCCGATGGTCGTGAACGAATCGCCGCTTTCGCTGAAGAGGACCTGGCAGCGGTAGTCCATCGACTGTCCGAAATCGAAGGTCGGGGTGATGGTGAGCTGCGCATTGCCGTCGTTGTCCGTATCGAACGAAAGATCCACATATTCGATCTTTTTGGGGCCGATCGTCAGCAGGAAGGTAAGATTGACCACATTGTTCATGTAATAACCCAGCGGATTCGTGTCCTTGTCGGCGTTTGCGATCATCCCGTTTCTGACACGCATGCGGGAGTAGTATTTGTCGATGCCCAGACAGTTGTACAAACCGACGTTGGCCGATGCCTTCGTATTGACAACCAGCGGTGTCTCGCTGTCGGTAATGAAGGTTTCCTGATAATATTTCAGCCCTTTGATTTCGACGCCGTTGATGGTTATCGGTTCCTCGAAGATGAGGTCTTTGGTAACCAGATCCGTGTGGGTCTGGCAAACGTCTATCTGTACGTTCTCGCCGTTCTGCGAGAGCAGCATGACATTGCGGGTGCTGAATTTCAGATCGACGGCGGTGCCGTTGACATCGATGTAGCAGAAGCGGCTCGGCTCATACGACGGCGCATTCTTGAGCACCTCCTGCAAAGCCCCTTGGCGCACGGCCTGCATTTCGTCCTGCGTAGCGCGGCGCAGCGTGGCCTTGATGCGGTTGATACGGCCCGTCATGGTAAAGAGATCGTCCGTCACCTCGTCGATCTCGTATTCGAAATCGGTCTTCAGGCCCAGGTTCCCCGAACCGCCGCTGATGCCGTTGTTCGGATCGCAAATGATATGCAGATAGTTGTAGGTGTCGAACGAGAGCACCGGACGCTGGTAGGCGTGGAACTTGTAGGTCGAACTTTTCGGTATTCCGTTGTATTCGGGATAGTCGAGGTTGTCGGTGTACATCGTTACCATGTCGTTGTCGGCGAACTCCATCCAGAAGCGGTAGAACCCTTTGCTGGTTTCGATGTCTGCGATCCAGCCGTAGTCGGCATCGACCAGTTGTGCCTTGTAGGCCTTCATTGCGGAATCCACCCTGACATCGACACTGTTGTCCATCGACACCGTTGTCTCGTTGCAACCGGTATAGACTGCGGCCGATGCGATCAAAATGAGTATGCTTATGTAGTTTCTCATGATTTCTTGACGTTTTTTCTTGTTATATCCTTGTGTCATTCCGCCTATTTCAGGGGAGGATTGGCAACGACATCTGCAATGGCCTTGCGGAAGTGGGTTTCGAGACCGAGGGTTCCGGTCGTCTCATCGTCGAAGAAATACATTCCCCAAGTATTCTTGAAGTAGCTTTCGACGATGGCGAGCTTCTCGTTGAGGTCATTTGCCGCGTCGGGATTGACCGTCGATTTCTCGGCTTCGGCAAGCACCGTTGTCTTGAACCAGTCGTAGCCATAGACCAGAATACCCGATACCATTTCCGCGAAATCCTCGTCCTTGTTCGACATGGCATATGAGGTGATGAATCCTTCCTGATGCGCTTCGCTGTCACTGACCTGCGACCAGTTGGAGTTGTAGCGGCCCGTCGAGATCGTCTGATAGTTCTTGTCGAAGAGTTTGGTCTGGTGCATGACGTGCGTGAACTCATGGACAATCGTATGCAGGGCCTCGGTCAGTTGCTCCTCATCCGACGCATCGAAATTGTTGACATTGAGCAGGAGGATCTTGCGTCCGCCTTCGGCCTGTCCGAGTTTATAGGTGTTGTCACCATTGTATTCGGGGCTGCCGACAAGGACGATCTTTTTGGGTGCTACCTCCTTGAGGAAATCCGCATTGCCGTTGCAGGCATCGATGTAGGGTTGGAACCATACATCGCGCAACGCTGCCATCATCGGCTGAACGAGTTCGTATTTTACCGGAACGAGCTGTACATCCAGCAGGCTGGTGTAGGCTTGGGCCGTATCCCAACGGTAAACGACGTCGATGTTGTAGGGAACCGTATAGTTCTGATAGAGCCATTTGTCGAGTTCATTCTCGGCATACTCCTCACCGCCGAGCCCCGGAATGTAGAGATCATCTGCGATGTTCTCCTTTTCGCGGCAGCCCCCCATAAAGAGCATGAGGCCCAACAATGCTACATGAAAAATGTGATTGTATCGTTTCATTTTCTGTTCTCCTGTATTAGAATGCTGTTCATTACCAAGGTTGCGGAATATTGGTCATCGGATTGGGCTGCAGCCCGGCCAATGTCGCAGTTTGCGGGATTTGCAGGATGCGACGGTCGTCATCGGGTGTCAGCGTGCTGGTGCGGCCCGTCATATCGCGGTGCGTGACGGGGATGTACCACCGCAGAATGTCGTAGTAGCGCTGTCCCTCATAGAGGAATTCGATACGCCGGAAGTCGAGGATCGTCAGGATCAGGGCCTTCTGAAGTTCGGCCTGTGTCTCGTCCGTAAGGAAGCGGCCGGCATTGTATTCGTTGTTGATGAAGCTGTTCTTGCCGGAGGTCTGAGCCTTGTAGTAGTTCTTGATCTTGGCCTCGGTAAGCGAGGTGGTCATGATGTCGAAATTCTCTTCCGGAATACGGGTCTCGATGTAGAGGTTCAGGTCGTCGATGGCCTTCGAGAACTGCCCCGTCATGGTGTATGCTTCGGCACGCGCCAACAGCATTTCGTCCGTGCGGAACAACGGTACTTTGGCATAGCCGGTACCGATTCCCGCTACGATATCCGAATAGTAGAAGTCTTCGTAATACTTCTGCAGCACCTTGCCCTGTATGCCGCCGCTGTAGCTGTACACGATGTTCGGATAGGTCCAGCCCGTACCTGTCGCATTGAGGCTTGAGATCTGGTCCATGGTCTGTTCGTCGAGACAGTAGCGCGTGAAGATATTGGCGGCGATGGTTCTGTAGATGGCCGTCACGGGTTCCGAGAGCAGCAGATTCCAGTTCGCATCGGCATCGGTAAACTCCTGACCGATGGCATCGGGATTGTCGTTGTACGAACTCAGCAGATTCCAGTCGGTAAGGTTGTTGCGGCAGAAGATCCGGCAGGGGTCATCCTCGGCGGGGAACTGCACCAGCGAACCGTCCTGATTCTTCTGCCCGTTGGTGACATAGTTCGTCACCGTAGCCGGGAAGAACTGGTTCACATAGTTGATCACTTTGGGGTATTCGCGCGAGAAGAGTGCGACGCGCGTTGCCAGAGCGAGTGCCGACTGGGTGGTGAAATGGAACTTCGGTTCGGTATAATCGCTCGAACCGCCTACGAGTTTGCTCCCTTCATCGATGTCCTGAAGCACCATCGAAAGGGTCGAGGCTACCGTTCCGCGCGTGTAATTGGCGAACGTCGTCGTTTCGGGAGTCGTTACATAGGGTACGCCCGGATTGGTCGCCATATTCTCGTAGTCGAAGAAGTCCGAGAAGAGCGTCAGCAGGCAGAACTCCGCATAGGCGCGGCACAGCAGTGCTTCGCCGCGTGACAGGCTCAGCTGGGTGCTCGGTCCCTCCTGGGCTTCGAGCTCGTCAATGGCCGCCAGTGCATGGTTGGCCGTAGCGACCGCATTGTAGGAAGCCTCCCACAGACGGTTGTTGCCGTCCCATGCGCCGTCCGAGGTAAGCGGATTCTCCCGCCATTGGAAGGCGTCTTCCTGATAGAGGAACAGGGAATTGTATCCTTGGGCTGCCGTACCGTAGTCCACATAACCGTCGCAACGTGCTTCCACAGCCGTATAGAAGGTCGTTTGCGGGTAAGCCGAGGTGAGGAGTGCAACCACTTTCTCCGGTGTATCGATATAGGTGCGGTTATCGGGGTCCTTGCTCAGAAAGTCGGAGCAGCCCGAGAAGATACCGGCCGAGGCGATCAATACGATAAGTAATTTTCTCATATCTCTTTTCTCTTTTTTACGTTAAAAACCGAGGTTCAGCGACAGCGTGAACTGTGTCGTCGTAGGCATTGCCACACCACCCGTGTTGTAGAATTCGGGGTCGCGGCCGTTGAGCGCCTTGTCGGAGTAGATCAGCCAGGGGTCTTTTACCGTGAATCGTACGCTGGCCGTCTTGAAGAAGCGGCTCTTGCTGATCCAGTCCGAAGAGAAGTCGTAGTTGAGCGATACGCTCTTCAGGCGGATGAAGTCGCCTTTTGCAACGCGTTTGTGCGTGTAGTTGTAGCTTGCATAGGTACCCTCGTCGGTCAACGAGATGGTCGAATGCACATAGTCGACGATCGACGGTACATCGTTGTCACCCGTCATGACAAAACGGTTCTTGAACTCGTTGGTCAGGGCCGTGAGGTCGCTGTACGACGAGCTGAAGACCGGATCGAGACGGATTACGTTGCCGGCCTGATAGGTGAAGAAGGCGTTCAGCGAAATGTTCTTGTAGCGGACCGTCGTATTGAAACCGCCCGTCCATTTGGGATCGACCTGTCCTTCGTAGATCAGGTAATCGTTGTCGGTACCCTGTTTGTCGATATCTTTCGTCACCTCACCCTTTTCGTTGATGAAAAGCGGAATACCGGTCTCCGGATCGAGTCCCACATAAGGAATCGAGAAGAGGCTGTTGACGGGATAGCCGTTTTTGTTGCCGCCTTCATTGCGGATCAATTCGTTGGTCTGCGTCAGGTTGCGGGCATTCTTGATCTGGTTCCAGGTGTAGCCCAGCGTGAAGTTTGCCGACCATGTCCAATCCTTCGTGCGGATGAACGAACCGCCCAGCGTGATGTCGTAGCCGTGCGAGTCGAGGTCGGCGTAGTTTGCGTGTTTCCAGTATTCGCCGCCGATACCCGAGGTCTTGACCGTTGCGATCAGGTCGAAACCTTTGCGGTTGAAGTAGTCGAACGAGAAGTTCATCCGGTTGTTGAAGAGCGTGACATCGACACCGGCGTTGAACTGATAGCTCTTCTCCCAGGTCAGGTCGGAGTTCGCCAGAGCACCGATATAAATCTGGTTCTCGGAGTGGCCGGGGTTGAACGTCTGCTCGTTGTAATAGACGACGGCGGCGTTCGACGTGGGCGGCATGGCGGCCGTCAGACCGTAGCTCAGACGGACGCTCAGGACATCGACCCACTCCTGTGCATTTACCATGAACTCTTCGTTCTGGATGTTCCACTTGGCACCGAAGTTCCATGTGGGCAACCAGCGTTTTGCGGTGCTTTTACCGAGGTTGTTCGAACCGTCGTAACGGATCGTAGCCGACAACGAGTACTTGCGGTCGAACGAGTAGTCGGCGTTGGCATACATGGCCACAAAGCGGTCGAACTGCTCGGTGGCCGAATAGAGCGGTGTCTGACGGTCGGCCATCATCTTGTAGAAGTTCGGATCGTTATAGACGACGCCGCCCATTTTATATTGGTAACCGGGCTGTGTCGAAGAGGTGATGCGGCGGTCGGTGTATTTGATCTGCATACCGGCCAGTGCATTCAACTCGTGCATGTGCGCTCCGTCCCACGTCTTGTTGTAGTTGAGCGAGTAACGGATGTCGTAGTTGAGCATGCGGTAGTTGTCCGTGTTATAGAAACCGCCCAGAGGCAGCACGACGATCGGTTCGGCATTGAGATCCTCCGTGTTGTGCCACAGGTAGGGGTTGTTCTGGCGGATCGTCGAGTTGTCGGCTGCGCGGTAGGCGTTGGCGACGTTCGAGTCCTCGGTGATTTTGTGCAGCTGATCGCTCTTCACATAACGAAGGGCGCCCGTGAAGTTGAACTTCAGGTCCTTGAGGATCGACCAGTTGAATTCACCCTGTACTTTGGCATCCATTACGTTCAATTCGATCTTGTTGTTCTCCAGCTCGTTGAAGATGTTGAACGGAGCGTAGTTCATCTGGATGTATTCCAGGTTGCCTTCATCGTCGTAGGGGCGTACCGCACGCGAGGTGTTGAGGGCATAGCTGAAGGGGTTGATATCGAAGTCGCGCGACCATTCACCCGTTACGCTGTTGATCTTTCGCGAGTACGAACCCGGAGCCTCCTGCATACGCAGTGATGCGACGGCCTGCACGCCCACCGAGATCTTGTCGCTGACGTCGTAGTCGTTGCGGAAGTTCAGCGTATAGCGGCTGACGTTGTCTGCTACCGACCATCCGTCGTCGCGCAGGAAGCTGATCGAAGCGTAGGTGCGGGATTTCTCGGTACCGGTCGAGATGCTCAGCGAGTGCTCCTGCTGCAGGTTGTGCGTGAAGAGCAGGTCGAACCAGTCGGTGTTGGCCTTGGCGTATTTGAGCAGGAAGCTCTCGCGGGCGGCACGGGTGTTCAGCAGTCCGAATTTGCCGGTCGAGCTGTCGTAAGTCGTGATGGCTTTCCACATCAGACCGTAGGGGCCGTAGCTCGAAGCGTTGAGGATGCTTTCGTTGAGCAGTCCTTTGCGGGCGATTTCCGATGTGATGGCCATCTGGTCGGCGGAGTTCAGAATATCGTAGTTCGAGTAACGCGGCTTGGTGCGGATGGTGAAGTTGCCGGTATAGCTGATTCGCGGCGCACCTTTTTTACCTTTCTTGGTGGTGATCACCACGACGCCGTTCATGGCGCGGGCACCGTAAAGGGCCGTTGCGGAGGCGTCCTTCAGAATATCGAAGGTCTCGATATCCGATGAGTTCAGACCGGCCACCGACGAACCCAGCAGGGTCGTGGGGTCACCCGACGACAACTGGTCGTTGGAGATGTTGACCACGTCTTCGAGTACGACGCCATCGACAACCCACAACGGTTTGTTCTCACCGCTGAGCGACGTCACACCACGGATACGGACTTTCGGGGCGCTGCCGAACGTGCTCGATACGTTCTGTACCGAGACACCGGCAACCTGACCTTCGAGCATGCGGCTCACGTCCGTGACGCCGGCGATTGCGACGTCATCGGCCGAGATCTTGACGGAAGATCCGGTAAAACTCTCTTTTTTTGCGTTTTTGAAACCCGTTACGACCACCTCTTCGATGACGTCTGCGGATTTCTTCAATTTTACGTTGATGACCTGCTGTTCGCCTACCGGTACCACCTGGTCTTCATAGCCCACATAGGAGAATCTCACTACCGGGTTTTCACCTGCGGAGGCAGGAATAGGCAACACATAGGTGCCATCGAGAAGTGTGGCGACACCGATTGTGGTATTGTCCACCATGACCGTCGCTCCGATGATCGGTTGTCCGTCTTCGGCATCGACGACCTTTCCCGAAATTTTCATTTGAGCGAAAGTCGCGACGACGCTGCCCAAAGTGAATACGAGCAAAAGTAAAAATTTTCTCATGCGCAAAACTTAGTTAATATTTATTTCCGTCTTGTTCCGTTCTGTTGACAATCCGTGCGGGACGGCCCTGCGGCATCATTCGCATCGGCCGTTTCCCGCTCTTCAAGGCTCACAATAGTGCTCCATGCAGCCGACAAAGATAGCTATTTTTTTTCATACTCTCTCTTTCTTAAGGCCGGATTTTTGGGAGTTTTTTCTTGTTGAATGATAAAGAATTGCGGAAAGGCGTGTTTTGGTTACGATTTATAGTTTATCCGACGCTTTGTATTACGGAATGTAATCGCTGGCGGTTGCACGCACCCGGCCGCCGCAGACCGAATCGGAAAATGTATTCGAAACTCCGTAAGAACGTGTATTTGTGTCGGTTGACTGACAGGACAGGATGCTTCTGCTGATTTTCCGGAGGTGCGAATGTGCGAATCAGGGCTCGATTTTTCGTTCGGGGTGTTCGCGGAGGAATTTCTCCCATGAGGAGCTTCCGCGCGGCGACACGGCTTTTCGGCCTCCGCCCAATCCTTTGAAGCGTTCCTCGCCAAGTGCGTCATTGAGCGGATTGTGCGACATGTAGTAGTGGCACAATGCTACGGCCATGCCGTCGGTTTCATCGAATTTCCGGGGGGTGTAATCGATCTTGAGCGTCCGTGTGACGATTGCGGCCACCTGCTCCTTGGAGGCCGACCCGCCTCCCGCGATGCACTGCTTGATCCGGCTCGGGGCATATTCGAAAACGAGCCGGCCGCGACAGAGCGCAGCGGCCATCGCTACGCCCTGTGCACGGCCCAGCTTGAGCATGCTCTGGACATTCTCTCCGAAAAACGGCGATTCGAGCGCGACTTCGCGCGGATCGTACGCATCGATGAGGGCGCCCACGCGATCGAAAATATGCCGCAGCTTCACATAGGGATCGCCGAGCTTGTGCAGGTCGAGGGCTCCCATGACCACAGAATGCAACGAACGTCCCGCGACCTCGATGACACCGTATCCCATGTAGTTGGTGCCGGGGTCGATCCCCATGATGCGGTAGGACTCTTCGTTCGGTCGGGCCATTTTGCCGTCGTTTCGTCGGAAAATTATTCTCCAAGCAGTTCTTCGAGTTTTTCTCCCAGCTCCTCCCCGCGCAGCTGCGTGGCGACAATCTTGCCGTCGGAGGTGCGGATCAGGAAATTGGACGGGATGCTCTGTACGGCGTATGCTTCGCCGGCGGGACATTGGAATCCGGCAAGATCGCTTACCTGTATCCACTCCATCCTGTTTTTCTCGATGGCTTCGAGCCAGTTTTCGCGCTGGGTGTCGAACGATACGCCGTAAATTTCGAATCCTTTCCTGTGGTATTTCGCATAATCGGCCGTCAGATAGGGCACTTCGCCCATGCAGGGGCCGCACCACGACGCCCAGAAATCGACAAGCACATATTTGTTCTGCTTCTTCTCGATGACCGACTTGAGCGTTACGGTTTCGCCCTCGGCATTCGGTGCCGAGATCTCCGTATAGGGCTGTCCTTCGGCTACGCGAAGCCGTTTTTCGGCCTTCTGCCGCAGCTCGCCCATTTCGGGCCGCTGCTGCCATTCATCGGGGAATGCGGCGATGCCGTCGAGGATCTCCTGCGGCGTGTAGAAGGCGTCGGCATTCTCAAGGAAAAGCACCATGCCGAAAATGTTGTCGCGGTTCTGGGCGACCTTCTCCTCCATCTGCTGCCTGTATTGATCGAGCAAGCGCTCCCGGTCGTCGGGATTTTCGGTAATGTTGTAGGCGTCGCCGAAGTCCGCAGCCCATATGTTGAACGCCTGCATCTGGTCGTTGGCAGGTGTGCCGCCGACGGTGACGCCGTTGTTGTTGATGAAGTCGCCGCCCAGTTCGATCGTTCCGTTTTCAAGGAAGATGCGGGCGAAAGGCTGCTCCTTGTCGGTACTCAGATAGGCGATCTGCGGTTGTTCGAGCGCCCTCTTCCTGAACGCGAATGTCTCGTTCTCCACCTTCGCCGAATCGAGCACGTTGATATTGCCGTCGTAGTGGATCAGATAGACATATTCCGCATCGAGTTCGTCGATATCTCCTGTGATTTTGTACCCTGTGGAGGTGCAGGCCCCCGTGGCGAGCAGCATTGCCGCCCATGCGATTCGTTTCATATGCTTTCTGTTTTTCAAGTCGTTATTGCTGTTCCATGAGTTGTTTCAGCGCCTTCTCCAATGCGTTGACGCGCTGCTGCAGTTCCGGAAGGTTGCGGAAGACGGCGTTCGAACGATGGAACTTCAGGCCCGGCAATGCCGGAGTTCCCATCCGGACTTCATCGTCGGGGATGTTCTTGTCGATGCCGCTCTGCGAACCGATTTTCACGCGATCGCCGATGACGATATGGTCGGCAATGCCCACCTGGCCGGCGAGAAAGCAGTTGCGTCCCACCTTCGAGGAGCCGGCAATTCCCATTTGTGCCGACGAAACGGTGTTTTCACCGATCTGCACGTTGTGTCCCACCTGAATGAGATTATCCAGTTTCACGCCGTGGCGGATGATCGTCGAGTCGGTTTTGGCCCGGTCGATGCAGGTGTTGGCGCCGATCTCCACGTCGTCTTCGATGATGACGTTCCCCAGTTGCGGGATCTTGTCGAAACCGCCGTCGGCATTGGGGGCGAATCCGAACCCGTCGGCGCCGATTACCGCTCCGGCATGGAGAATGCAGCGGCTGCCGATGCGGCATCCCTCATAGATCTTCACCCCCGGATAGATCTTCGTCCCGTCGCCGATGGTGACGTTGTCGCCGATATAGACCTGCGGATAGATCTGGCAGCGGTCGCCAATCCTTGCGCCGGCTTCGATGACGGCGAAATCGCCCACATAGCAGGCCTCGCCGACGACGGCGCCGGACGAGATGGAGGCGCGGTCGGAGATCCCTGTTTTTTGCGGCTTTGCGGCGTTGTACATCTCCAGCAGGCGCAGCAGGCAGGCACCGGCGTCATCGACGCGGATCAGTGTCGCACGAACCTCCTGCCGGGGTGAGAACGACCGATCGACCAGTACGATCGAAGCCCCTGTCGTATAGAGGTAGGGCTCGTATTTCGGATTGACGAGGTAAGCCATCGAACCCGCTTTCCCCTCTTCGATCGAAGAGACGGTGTGCACTTTGGCGCTTTTGTCGCCGACGATGTCGCCGCCGAGCAGGCCGGCGATCATTTCGGCCGTAAATTCCATCATAACGTTTCGTTTTAGTTCGGTATGGATGCGATTCGGTTTACAGATAGTTTTCCAGTTCGATGCCCTGCGGCAGGAACTCCTTTACGGAGCGGCCGAATCCGAGGACTTCGCGTACGGTCGAGGAGGAGATGTCGGCCACGTCGGGCGGCGTGAAGAGCATGACGGTCACCACTTCCGGATAGAGCCGGCGGTTGGTCGCGGCCATCGTGCGTTCGTACTCGAAATCGGTGGTGTTCCGTACGCCGCGAATGACGGCTGCGGCCCCGATCTCCTGAGCGAAATCGCCGGTCAGCCCTTTATAGACGATTGCTTCCACGCGCGGGTCGCCGGCGTAGAGGTCTTCGATGAGCCGTTTGCGGTTTTCGAGGGTCAGCAGCCCCTGTTTGGAGAGGTTGCTTCCGATTCCGATGACGAGCCGGTCGAACAGCCGCAACGACTTTTCGACGATGGCTTCGTGCCCGCGCGTGAAGGGGTCGAACGATCCGGGGAAGAGAGCTGTTTTCATCTTCGGTGACCAATGTTAGGGCAAAGGTAGAAAAACAATCGGGATTCCCTCGAAAAAATCGGGAAAATCTGCTCGCCGGCCCGAATCGGGAACCGCGCAACGCGGTCCGGAGCGGGCTGCAGGGCCGTGCTACGCGTGAGGGTTGTTCCGGCGCTCAGGCTACGCGGAGCGCGACCCCTTTTTTCGACGGGATTATCCGCACCTTCCCTCCTTCGTCGATACGCCCGTCGACGATAAGAGCCGAGAGGGGTTCTTCGATGTTGTCGGAGAGGGTCCGTTTGAGCGACCTTACGCCGTAGCGGGCTTCATATCCCATTGTTGCGAGGCGTCGTTTTGCTTCGGGCGAGATCTCCACCCTGTATCCCAGCTGTCGGGTGCGGGCGAGCAGCTGTTGCAGTTCCAGTTCGACGATCCGTTCGACGTCGCCGCGCGTGAGCATGCGGAAGACGACGATGTCGTCCACGCGGTTGAGGAACTCCGGCGGGAAGCTCCGTTCGAGTGCCTTGCGGTATTCGGCCTGCGGGACGGCCTGTTCCGCGGCGTTTTTCGCCGAGGTGGAGTAGCCGACCTGTGCGGCCCGTTCTACGGCGGTACGGGAGCCGGCGTTTGAGGTCATGATGAGAACCGTGTTGCGGAAATCTACCGTGCGTCCCGACCCGTCGGTGAGGTGTCCTTCGTCGAAGAGCTGCAACAGGGTGTTGAAGACTTCGGGATGGGCCTTTTCGATCTCGTCGAAGAGCACGACGGCGTAGGGCCGTCGGCGTACGGCTTCGGTAAGCTGCCCGCCCCTGCCGTATCCGGCATATCCGGGCGGGGAGCCGATGAGCCGCGAAACGTTGTGTTTCTCGCCGTATTCGCTCATGTCGAGCCGGATCAGGCCGCGCCGTTCGTCGAAAAGCCATTTGGAGAGCTCCTTTGCCAGCAGGGTTTTTCCTACGCCCGTCGGTCCTACGAAGAGAAAGACGCCGATGGGGCGGTTTTCATCCTTGAGACCTGCGCGCGAACGCAGAATCGAGCGGGTAACCTTCTCTACGGCGGTCTCCTGTCCGATGACATGGGACGAGAGGTACTCTTTCAATCCGTGCAGCCGGCTGCGTTCGTTCGCCGAGATCCGTTCGATGGGGATTCCGGTCATCGCCGTGATGACTTCGGCGATCTGTACGGGCCCGATTTCGGCCGGATGGCAGTCGGGCCGCCGCCATTCGGCCCGTCGCTCGTTGAGCCGTTGTTTCGGTGCCGGTTCGCGCAGTCGGGCTTCTGCAGCCTGTTCACGGACGAATTGCCGGATGGCTTGCCGCCGCTGTTCGCGGGGTGTGGAGAGTTCCGTCTCTGCCGCGCGCAGGCTTTCGGGTTCGCGTGCCGTGTGCAGATGCATGCGCGATCCCGCTTCATCGAGGATGTCGATGGCCTTGTCGGGGAAGAAGCGGTCGGTAATATAGCGGTCTGCAAGTGCCACGCATGTTTCGAGCGCCTCGTCCGTATAGCGGACTTTGTGGTGCGCTTCGTAGCGGGGGGCGATGTTGCGGAGGATCTGGAGTGTCTCCTGACGGGTCGTCGGCTCGACGAGTACGCGCTGGAAGCGCCGTTCGAGCGCTGCGTCGCGTTCGATGTTTTCGCGGTATTCGTCGAGCGTCGTGGCGCCTATGGTCTGCAGTTCGCCGCGCGCGAGTGCCGGTTTGAGCATGTTTGCCGTGTCGAGACTGCCCTGTGTGGAGCCTGCCCCGACGATGGTGTGTATCTCGTCGATGAAGAGGATGGCATCATCGGTCCGGCGCAGTTCATCGAGCAGTTGTTGCATGCGCTCTTCGAATTCGCCCCGGAATTTCGTGCCGGCCACGAGCGATGCGACGTCGAGCGAGTAGAGCCGTTTTTCAGCAATGGTGCTGGGTACGTCGCCCGTTGCGATGCGCAGTGCGAGCCCTTCGACGATGGCGCTTTTTCCGACGCCCGCTTCACCGATGAGAATCGGGTTGTTTTTTTTGCGGCGGGTGAGGATCTGCACGACACGTTCGATTTCGCGTTCGCGGCCGATGACGGGATCGATTTTCCCTTCGCGGGCCTGTTGGGTCAGATCGACTCCGAATTTGTCGAGCAGGCGGCTGTTCCCGCCGTTCCTGCGGTTTTCCTCGTCGTAATCGGGCAGCTGAACGTGTATTTCTGCACGGGGTTCATCAGTGGCGGTCAACCGGCGGATCTCCCCGTCGATGACGGATGCCGAGAGGTGGTACATCTCCAGCACGCGGGCGCCGATCGTCTGCCCGTCGCTGATGATGTGGTGCAGGGCATGTGCCGTAGAGATGCTTCGTTCGGTGCGATAACGATTGCGCAGCTCTTCGGCGAAACGGATATAGAATTCTTCCGGATCCTCCTCCGGCGTGTTGTCCTTGTGTTGGATGTCGCGTTCGATGCGCAGGCGCACCTGATAGAGTTCCCAGTCCATGAGCCGGGACGACAACAGTTGGTAGGCCAACGATCCCTCTTCCCGAATCATTTCGAGCAGCAGGCGATCTTTCAACCAGCGGGTTGCTCCTTGCTTCGATGCGTCGAACGCCGTTCGGGCGATAAGCCCTTCGAGCGTCTTTGAAATCTTGGTCTGCATATCTTTTTCGTCTGATAATTCGCCGAAAGAACGCGGAACAGCGAGGTGTTATTGTGTATGCTTATGAAATTTGAAAATCTATCAGATTCGAAGATGCGCAACCCAGGTTGTTGATATGTTGATTCAATGTTGACAAAATGTTGATATGGAATCCTCCTTGCGGGTGCACGAAGAGGATACGGAGACGAATTGCATATATAATATGGTATAAAACAAGCAGGCAGGCATAAAAGACACGCAGGAGGGGAGGAGGGGTGAATGGCGGAAAAAAAGTGTCGGGCCTGGGCCTGATCCGTTTTTCGGGCCGTTTCCTTGCCTTCATGCCGCATGCTTCGCTGCCGTCGGGGGCAAACCGCAATATCGTGCTGCTCCGTGCGGTCGTATTTCCCGCAGCAGGCGGAATTTTTTGGAGGGGAGGGAGTGCCGCCGGCGGGGTTAGTTTGGAAGGAACGGCAGCGGAATGGGGGGCATGGCAGGCGGAGTCGGGGAGCCAGCAGTTTGGATTGCGATGCCGGTTTTGGAGTGCAACGACTGAATTGGGGACACTGCAGGCGGAATTGGAGTGCAACAGGTGAAATCGGAAAGCAACGGGCCGGCAGCCCGATCGTTCATGCGGCGCGGCATAAGGAGACGGGCGGACTTTTCCCGAAATACGGACAGGATGATCCGGCCGGGCCGCTGCCGGATGAAGCGCTTCCGTTTCAGCCCTGTCCCGTGAAATTTGCCGTGCGGGGCCATTCGCCGATCTCCATGTCGCGTACTTCGGAGCCATCGACGACGAACCGCAAGGCCGTGCGTACCTTGTGGATGCCGTAGTTTCCGGCTCCGCCCGGATTGAGATGCAGCAGTTGATAGACCGGATCGTACATGATGCGCAGGATGTGCGAATGCCCTGCAATGAAGAGGGTCGGACGTGCCGACTGGAGCCGTTGCAGGATGCGGGGGTCATAGTGGCGGGGATATCCGCCGATGTGCGTCATCAGCACGGTCGCCTCCTCGCACCGGAAAAAATCGACCAGCGGCCAGACACGGCGCATCACCCCGCCGTCGGTATTGCCGCACACGGCCCGCAGCGGCTTGAAGGCCGCAATGCGATCCGAGAGTTCCAGCGATCCGATGTCGCCGGCATGCCAGATCTCGTCAACGTCGGCAAGAAAGCGTTGCAGGGTTTCGTCGAATGTTCCGTGTGTGTCGGAAATCAGTCCGATGCGTTTCATGAGCGTGGGGTTTGAAAGGTTCGGATGCCGCCGGCCAGGTAGAGCGTGCCGATCGTGCCGGCGATGACGGTTGCGGCAAGTTCGGCCGGGGTCAAGGTTCCGTTACGGATGAACGCTGCTGCTCCGCCGAGGGCCCGCAACAGGAACAGCGTACCGATGGTATAAACGGCGGGGCGCAACAGGGGCAATGGCCGGATCGTCCCGGCGGCCGACAGGGCATACAGGGCGCAGAGTGCCAGGCCACAGGCGACACCGACGGTGATCAAACCGGGTAACGGCGGCCAGCAGGCGGCCAGCCGATCCATGAACGGTTCGATACGGTAGAGCCGGAACGCGGCATCGAGCCGGAAAAGACAGAGCAGGTGTCCGGCTGCGAGCAGAAAGTTGAGCGTTGCGGCTGTTTTCAACAGGAGTTTCGGCATGAGGCAGGATCAGTATTTTCCCTTCCAAAGCTCCGCGATGCGGGCCGCAATCTTCGCTTCAGCGGCGTTCTGCACATTGGGCTCATAGAAGCGCCGCCCCTTGAGGCTTTCGGGCATGAACTCCAGATCGGCGAACCCACCGTAGTCGTGGGCATATTTGTATCCTTTTCCGTAGCCGGCTTCGTCCATCAGTTTCGTCGGAGCGTTGCGCAGATGGAGCGGTACGGGGCGGTTCGTCGTGTCGTGTTCGACAAAAGAGAGTGCGCGGTCAATGGCCATGTAGGCCGTATTGCTCTTGGGGGATGTGGCCAGATAGATCGTCGCTTCGGCCAGCGGGATGCGGGCTTCGGGCATGCCGATCTTGTGCACCGTGTCGAAACAGGCGTTGGCCAGCAGCAGGGCGTTCGGGTTGGCCAGCCCGATGTCTTCCGAGGCGAGGATCACCAGCCGGCGCGCGATGAACCGCGGTTCTTCGCCGCCGGCCAGCATGCGGGCCAGGTAGTAGATCGCGGCATTGGGATCGCTGCCCCGCACCGATTTGATAAAGGCCGAGATGACATCGTAATGCTGTTCGCCGTTCTTGTCGTAGAGGGCGATGTTCTGCTGCAGGCACGAGGTGACCGATTCGTCGGTAAGCACCAGCGGCCCTTCGCTTGCGGCAAGCAGGATGTCGAGGATGTTGAGCAGCTTGCGGGCATCGCCGCCCGAAAAGCGGAACAGGGCTTCGGTCTCACGTACTTCGACACCCCGCTCCCGCAGCTCCGTATCGGTCGTGATGGCGCGGTCGAGCAGTTGTTGCAGCTGGGCCTCCTCCATCGGCCGCAGGATATAGACCTGGCAGCGGCTCAGCAGGGGCGGAATGACCTCGAACGACGGGTTTTCGGTCGTGGCGCCCACAAGCGTGACGACGCCCTGTTCGACGGCTCCCAGCAGCGAATCCTGCTGCGACTTGTTGAAGCGGTGGATTTCGTCGATGAAGAGGAGCGGCGGCGGGGTATTGAAGAAGTGTTGCTTGCGGGCCGATTCGATCACTTCGCGAACCTCCTTGACTCCGGATGTGACCGCCGACAAGGTATGGAAGGGTCGTTTGAGCTCCGCCGCGACAATTTTCGCCAGGGTGGTTTTCCCTACGCCCGGCGGGCCCCAGAGGATGAACGACGGCACGTTCCCCGTTTCGAGAAAGCGGCGGAAGACGCCGTGTTCGCCCACAAGATGCTCTTGCCCGATGTATTCATCGATCGTGCGGGGACGGAGACGTTCGGCCAGAGGAATGTTCGGCATGGTTTCGAATAGTTGGAATCGACGCCCGCCCGATGGAAGGTGCTGCATACCCGTCGTGCGGCCGTTCGAACAAAGGTACGTTTTTTTCGGAACAATAAGGCTGTTTTGACCTGTAAATATTGAATATCGGGCAAGATGATTGCCGAAGCGTCTTCGTGTTCAGTGCAAAAAAAGAGAGGAACGCCACTTTCCTCTCCCTTGTACATTTGTTCGGATGCAGCCGGTCAGAAGACGAATTTTTCGATTTTGACCTCGCCCAGCTGCTCCATGCGCGGCACGAGTGTCGTGAAATGCGACGTCACTTCGTGCGCTGCCAGCGCCTTGGCGTCGCTCCACGTCTCGCAGATCATCAGGACATCGGGCCGCGTCGCACTCTCGAACAGGTCGTAGGCGATGCATCCGGCATCCTTCTGCGAAGCGGCAACCAACTCCTTGACCGTGTTGACCAACTCCTGACGGTTCGATTCCGTCGTGCGGATAAATGCATTGATGCGTATCATCTTTTTCTCCTTTTTTTGTGTTTCACTTTGTTGTGCCGGCACCTCATGCGCGGCGGTCTTTGCTTGTCAAAGTTAGCTCTTTTTTCTCATTCCGGCAAAAATATTTTTTTCGTGCGGCGTTCCGGACTCCAGTCTCGGCCGCCTCTTCCGCTTTTTGCCGCCGTTATCCCCGTGTGTTTGTCCGCCCGGCATCGGACAAACGGCGAAATCCGGCTTGACTTTTCAGAAAGATTGCTTATCTTTACACAATCGATTGAACGGATGGAGGTGTAAGTCCGTTTTGTCCGACGATCGTTGGATGTTTCCGGTCGCGAGTGGGGGAGGAGGCGCGGCGAGTGCTGTCGCTTTGGAGTTTGCGGCGCTGCGCTTGTATTTTCCTTCCGTCCATCCGAAAGGAAACCTTCCCGATGTTGTCGGGCGGACTTTCGGCATCACGCTTCCCGCATGTTTGAAGACCGTTGAGGTGCGGACGGTGTCAATTCTGATTGAAATGCAAGAGATTATCAACGAAAAACCCGACAATTTCCTCCCCTGGGCAATCGTTTCCACGGTGTTGTGCTGTTTGCCTTTCGGGATCGTGGCGATCGTTTATGCCAGCAAAGTCGATACGTTGTGGTACGCTCAAAAACAGGCCGAGGCGGTTCATGCCGCAAAGCAGGCCCGTACATGGACGTTTGTCTCAATTGGCACCGGCCTCTTCTTTGTTCTGATGTATCTCTTCTTTATGGGAACCGTTCTTTCCCTGGGTTTGAACATGTAGGTTTCCGGAAGGCCGTTGTTTCCGAACATTCATCCTGCCGCCTGATTCGTCGTGGAAGCTGCCGGAAGAAAACGGGTCGTACTCGGTGCGGGCATCGCTTTGGCTGCGGTGCTCCTCCTTGTCTTCTACTATATCACGGATCCGCAGGAGAGCGTGTGGATGCCGCAGTGCATGTTCCACTTTCTGACCGGCTGGGAGTGTCCTGCATGCGGAAACCAGCGGGCGCTCCATCAGCTCCTGCACGGAAATTTGGAGATGGCCTTCCGTTACAACCCTTTTCTGATCCTTTCGATTCCCTATCTGTGTGCGGTAATGTATGTGTCGTTCGTCCGGACGTCCCGTGCCGTGCGTTGGCGGCCGTTCGTGCTGCATCCCTGTGTCGTGCGGGGCTATGTCGTGCTGATCATCGGGTGGTGGATTCTTCGCAATCTGCCTTTTGTCCGCTGCCGGCTGGGGGTGTGATACGGAATCTGCTGCCGGCCGCTATTCCCGTTTCAAAAAGAGCCGCCCCTGTTGCATTCCAAATGCAACAGGGGCATATCATTCCGGATTGCTCACCGGCCGCTTCGGCAGGGCAGCCTATGCCTCCGGTTTGCGCAACTCAAGGTAGAGCTCGTCCAGCTGCGTCTGGTCGAGGCAGCCCGGAGCATCGAGCATCACGTCGCGGCCGGAGTTATTCTTCGGGAAGGCGATGTAGTCTCGGATCGAATCCGCGCCGCCGAACAACGAACACAACCGGTCGAAACCGAATGCCAGACCTCCGTGAGGAGGCGCACCGTATTTGAAGGCATTCATCAGGAATCCGAACTGTTCCTGTGCGCGCTCCGGCGTGAAGCCCAGGCATTTGAAGATCAGAGCCTGCAGCTTCGGATCGTGGATACGGATCGACCCGCCGCCGATTTCGGTGCCGTTGCAGACGAAATCGTAGGCGTTGGCGCGCACCCGGGCCGGATCGCTCTCCAGATAGGGGATGTCTTCGGGCTTGGGCGACGTGAAGGGGTGGTGCATGGCGTAGAAACGCTGCGTCTCCTCATCCCACTCGAACATCGGGAAATCGACGACCCACAGCGGCGCGAACTTCTTCGGATCGCGCAGCCCCAACTGCTGTGCCACCTCCAGCCGCAGGGCGCAGAGTTGTGTAAGGGCCTTGAATTTCGCCCCCGACAGAATGAAGACCATGTCGCCGGCCTTGGCGCCGCACGCTTCGGCGATGGCGCGAACCTCTTCGGGCGAGTAGAACTTGTCGATCGACGACTTGACCCCCTCCTGCTCGACGCGGATCCAGATCAATCCTTTGGCGCCGACCTGCGGGCGTTTGACAAATTCGGTCAGGGCGTCGATCTGCCTGCGCGTGTAGGTCGCGCATCCTTCGGCTGCGAAGCCGCAGACGTATTCCGCCGTGTCGAATACCGAAAAACCGTGTCCCTGCACCCGCGCCGTCAGATCATGGAACTCCATGCCGAAACGCAGGTCGGGTTTGTCCGAACCGTACTTCTCCATCGCTTCGATCCAGGGCATGCGGCGCAGCGGCTCCGGAAAATCGATCCCCAATACTTCGTGGAACATGTGCTTGGCCCAGCGTTCGAAGACTTCGAGAATATCCTCCTGCTCAACGAACGACATCTCGCAGTCGATCTGCGTGAATTCCGGCTGGCGGTCGGCCCGCAGGTCTTCGTCGCGGAAGCAGCGCACGATCTGGAAATAGCGGTCGTAGCCGGCCACCATCAGCAGCTGTTTGAGTGTCTGCGGCGACTGCGGCAGGGCGTAGAACTGGTTGGGGTTCATGCGGCTCGGCACGACAAAGTCGCGGGCCCCCTCCGGCGTGGAACCCACCAGAAACGGCGTTTCGATTTCGAGAAACCCTTCCGCATCGAGGAAGCGGCGGATCTCCTGCGCCATGCGGTGCCGCAGAATCATGTTGCGCTGCAGGGGCGGGCGGCGCAGATCGAGGTAGCGGTACTTCATCCGCAGGTCGTCACCGCCGTCCGAGACCTCTTCGATCGTAAAGGGCGGCACCTCCGAGCGGTTGAGGATCGTGAGTTCCCCGGCTGCGATTTCGATCTCGCCCGTCGGCATCTTTGGATTTTTGGATTCGCGCTCGACGACGCGGCCGGTAACCTGAAGCACGAACTCCCGGCCCAGTTCGGCCGCCGTGCGGCGCGTCTCTTCGGCGGAGTGCTCCTCGACGACGATCTGCGTGATGCCGTAGCGGTCGCGCAGGTCGATGAAGGTCATGGCGCCCAGATTGCGCACTTTCTGCACCCAGCCGGCCAGTGTGACGGTCTGCCCGATGTTTGCGGCGCGCAGCGCTCCGCATGTGTGGGTTCTGTACATACGCTTTGTATCTTTTGTGTTTTTTCTTATTTTTGTGGTAACGAATCACAAAAGTACGAAATTAAATACGAAAAACGGCAGCAATTCGGGAAAAATCTCGGCGACGGCCTGTACACGGGGATTGTGCCGATTTCGCGGCAGGCCGGATGCGGAAATTTCAAGGTTCCGGGCTGCGGGCCGGACGCAGGATCCCGATACGCATGGCGGCAGCCCGATGCGGGATTCCGACACTCCGGCCGGCAGCGGCCGATTGCCGGGCCGTTTGACGATGACGGGCATATGACGGAACAGGAACAGCGCGGGGCGGATGAAAAATTCATGCGCGTGGCAATAAATGAGGCGCGGCAGGCGTTGGAACGGCAGGAGGTGCCGATCGGAGCTGTTGTCGTAGCCGGCGGCCGCATCGTCGGCCGCGGGCACAATCTTGTGGAGACGTTGCAGGATGCGACGGCGCATGCGGAGATGCAGGCGTTGACGGCGGCCTCTTCGACACTGGGCGGGAAATATCTGCGTGAGTGCACGCTGTATGTCACCGTCGAACCCTGTGTGATGTGTGCCGGGGCCATTGCGTGGAGCCAGGTGGGGCGGATCGTATGGGGAGCCGACGACCCCAAGCGCGGATATACGACTGTTCGGGGGCTGGGGCTGCATCCCCGAAGTACGACGGTACGGGGGATCCTGTCGGAGGAGTGCGAGGCCCTGATGAAAGAATTTTTTGCCGGCTTGCGGCGGTGAAGTTGCACGAAACGAAAAAAAAGTGTATTTTTGTCTTTCGTGAGGTGGCGGAACCGGATGAAAACGGGGAGGAACCGAACAGGAGAAACTTAAAACAATAATTGATAGAGAAAATGAAAAAGTTGTTTCTGACCGTGGCCGCACTTTTTGCGGTATGTGCGTTGTGGGCGCAGGATAACGTGATTGCCAACTACAACAAGGGCGCCGAGATGCTTCAGGCGAAGAATTATGCCGAGGCGGCGAAATGTTTCCAGCTGGTGATCGACGAGGGAATCAATTCGGAGGACTCGAAGGTCTTGAATTGTGTAGAGACGGCCAAGAAGTACCTGCCGACCTGTTATCAGGGCGTGGGAACAGCCGCTGCGGCCAAAGCGAACTATGACGAGGCGATTGCCAACCTGACGAAGGCGGCCGAGGTTGCGGAGCTTTACGGCAACCTTTCGGCGATGAAGAAGGCCAACATGATTCTCGCGCGCGTTTATCAGGTGCAGGGCGGTACGGCGTTCAATAACAAGGAGTGGGCCGCTGCTGCCGAGATTTTCGCCAAGGGCTATGCCGCCGATCCGAAGAATACGCAGATGGCCTTGTGGCTGGCGCAGTGCTATTGCGAGATGGGCGAATACGACAAGGGTGTTGAGGTGTTTGAGGCCGTAGCCGCCATGCAGGGCCCGAAGTTCGAGGAGCACGCTGCGGAGGCGAACCGGCTGATCGCCCTCTATACGAACAATGAGGTGGCGAAGCTTCAGGCTGCGAACGATTACGACGGCATCATCGCCATGTCGGACAAACTGCTGGCGAAGAATCCGGCGAATGCGCTGGCCGAGAAGATCCGTCTGCAGGCATACCTGTCGAAGAAGGATTATGCGAAGGTCATCGAGTTGGGCGAGGCCGCTGCTGCGGCGCAGACCGACGAGGCGGAGAAGAGCGATGTCTATTTCACGCTGGGTGCGGCCTACAATGCCAAGGAGATGAAGCCGCAGGCGATCGAGGCCCTGAAGAAGGTCGTGGCGGGCGACAATGTCGAAGCTGCGAAGAAATCGGTTGCCGAGTTGAGCAAATAGGCTTCCGTTCCGGAAGGGAAGGCTGCAGGGATGCGGCAGCCGGCAGAAAAGGAGGAGATCCGACAGTCACGGATCTCCTCCTTTTTGCCTTCTACGGCCGGTTGCGGCTTTCCTGCGCCTCCTGCCGTACAGATGCGAAACGGGCGGCAAATGCCTTCCAATGGCTCCCTGATGGCTCCGGAGGTTCTTCCATCGGGAGCCTTCCCTGAGTGCGGCCGGGCGGGGGCACTGCCGTTCCGTTTTTCTGCCGATTGTCGATCGACCGGAATGGACGCATGCCTGTTCCGGCTGCCGGACGGGGCGCGGCGTTCCACTCAGGGGCGTTTGAGGCGCAGATGATCCGAAATGACGGCCGGCAGTTCGTTTTCGTAGTGGGTGACCATAATCAGGGTCTTGCCCCTCCTCCGGACGTAGGCTTCTATGATTTTCTTCACCTTCCGGCGGTTGTATGTGTCCAGGCCGTGCAGGGGTTCATCCAGAACCAGCAGTTCGGGATCTTTCACAAAGGCGCGGGCCAGCAGGACGAGCCGCTGTTCGCCGCTGGACAGTTGCAGGAAAGACCGCTCTTTCAGTGCGGCGATGCCGAAGGTCTCCATCCACCACTCGCACACGGCCAGCTCGGATTCCTCGGGACGCTTATAGAGCCCGATGGTGTCGTGCAGCCCCGAAGCCACAATCTCGATGGCAGGCAGGTTCTTCAGATAGGCGCGGTGCATCTCCGGACTGACATAGCCGATGTGTCTTTTTATCTCCCAGATGCTCTCCCCGCTTCCCCGTTTCCGTCCGAACAGGCTGATGTCGCAGGCATACGACTGCGGGTTGTCGGCACAGACCAGACTGAGCAGCGTGGATTTCCCCGAACCGTTTTCACCCTCCAAAGCCCATTTCTGGCCGCGCAACACCGTCCAGTCCAGCTCCTTCAGGATGGTGCGGCCGCCGTAACGGATGCTGACCCTGTTCAGTTTCACCACCTCTTCCGATTCATCCCCCGCCTGTTCGGAGGGGAGGTTCAGGATGCGCCGCTGCAGGTCGTCGTATGTCTGCGGGAGATCCTGCGCCCTGAACATTTGCAGGTAGGCTTCGCGCTCCATCTTCTGGCCCACGACCCGATGGTTCACCGGTATGACATGGGTGATGAAGGAGGGGATGTCATCCAGCATGGAGAGCACAAGTACGATCTGCAGGGAGGAGAGGCGGGTCAGCCCGTCCAGCACATCGTACAGCAGGGCGCGGGCGGCCGCGTCCAGCCCGATGAAGGGGTTGTCCATGATGAGCATGCGCGGTGCGGTCAGCAGCGCCCTGGTGAGCTGGAATTTGCGGAGTTCGCCGCTGGAGAGCAGGATGATTTTCTTGTCGAGCATCGGTTCTATCCGGAAAAGGTCGAAGAGCTGCCTCTTCAGCGCCTCGTCCTCCGCCTCTCCCAGCAGGTCGCGAACCACCGGCGCCTCGTCCTGGTCGTGTGCGTTCCATCGCTGCTGATAGTAATAGTTGGCGTCGGCCGGACCGTATGTGTCGCGGAAAGCGATATACCTGATGTTGTCACAGGCATTCTTTGCGGCGGAGGGCGAAAAGTCATACGTCAGTTCCCCCTCTTTCAACGGGTGCATGCCCGTAATCATATCCACCAGCAGACTTTTGCCTGCGCCATTGGGGCCTGCAATGGCGATGTGTTCACCGGCCATCAGGTCAAGCGTGACGGGCTGTGCCAGACGGAGCAGCGGATTGCGCACCACGCCGCCCGCCAGATGTACTGTACATTGAGGTTTCATATCCTCCGGTCAAGTGTCATTCTGTACCGCAAAATTAGTGATTAATTTGTTAACCGGGGAACAGGCGCCGGGGAGATGCGGGTCGGACGGGCGAAGCGGTGATTTCCGGTTTCGCTCCGCTGTTTGCTTTTTTCCGTTCGCCGTCCCGACCGTTCCGGCCTTTAGGGAAACGGCTGGTTGTATATTGATTGACTGCATGTTGCGGAAGCCGTGCGCCGCCAGGCGGCGGCAAGTCCGGAGAAAAGATGCGGGGAGTGCAGCAGAAAAGCCTCTTTTTTTTTGATTATGATAGAAAAAAGTATTAAGTTTGAACATACTAAATGCGATCAGTTGTTTTGCCGACTTGATATGCGGCCGGCCGGAACAGAACATACCTGATAAATAACCAATAAATAACCAAAATTTCATTATCATGAGAAATTCTACCACATTAATGGGGGGGGGTCGTGCCGAATATCTTGCCCCCGACATTGTATCGACAGCCGTCGAGGTTGAATCGGGGTTCGTCGTTACGGAACAGGCATTCTATGACAGTCAGAATGGCGTCACGAATGAAGATTATGAGTGGGGCGGAACGCTCGACGGAGAGTTCGAATAACCTAAAACAACCCATGGAGATGAAAAAAATGGTTCGATTTGGAATGTTCGTTGCGGCAGCCGCAATGACATTTGCAGGATGTTCGAAAGAGGATATTACGGAAAACGGAGTACCTGCAGCGGGTACCAAGGTAACGCACAGCTTTGTTGCGGAGTTTGCGACGTCGCGTACGGCGCTCAACGATGCCATGACCCGTATGGTCTGGAGCGAGGGCGATCAGTTGGGTATCTATACGGATGTCGAGACCGATCTGAACGTTGCATCGAGCGTATATGCGGAGGGTGACGGCAAGTTCACTGCCGATATTGATGCCGCTGCAACGAAGGTCTATGCTTATTATCCTTATTATGATTTTCAGAAGGATGACGATAAAAATGACCGTACGCATAAAAATGTTTCGCTCTATATCCAGGATGCGCAGAATCAGACGGTGGCCGGTGTGCTGAACGGCAATATGGTGGGCATGTATGCCAGTGCTTCGATTGTACCGGGGCAGAATACGGTGCTGACGTTCGATCCGATTGCATCGATCATTGCATTTAACATCTATGATGCTGATAACAGCGGTGAGGCGGTGAAGAGCGTGACATTCTCTCCGGCAGGCGGTGAGAAACTCAACGGTCAGCATATTTATGATCTTGAGGCGGGAACTACGCAGAGCACAGGCTCGAAGACATCGGTTACGGTTACGTTGGATACGCCTTATGTTGTTCCGGCGGAGAAACCGGCCGACAAGTCGGGGTACATCTACCTGGCCGTCTCGCCGAAGAACTACAGCGGCGGTACGTTTATGGTTGTGACCGATAAAAATACCTATACATTTGAGACAACAAAGGCTCTTGATCTGACAAATGTATATGCACCACTGACGATTCCGATGAATCTTGCTGCAGGAACAACAGCTGAAGATTATTCGGGTACATATGTAGTCCTTGCAAAGGAAAATTCTACATATTTTGCTCTTGCAAGTACTAATAATAATAACCGTACTCGTTTGGATGCAGTGGCATTTGAATACAATGGGTCTGATACGTCAGTTACTGTAACAGAGCCGGAGCTTGTTTGGACAGTTGCAAAAGATGGTAATGTATATACGTTCAGTAATAATGGAAAATACTTATCATATTCCGGCAGTAGCAATACGGCTAAAATAGATGATACGCCATATAATCTTTATATTCTGAAAGATGCGACTAATGGAACATATAATATTAAGTCAGAAGTTGATCCGGAACGTATTTTAGCGAAATATAATGAGCAAAATAAATATTTTGCTTTCTATACCACTGGCGGAAATAATGATCTGTATCTTGTGCCTGCTGATTATAAGAATTTGCCCATTATAGATTTAAGTACTACATCTGTTATTCTTGACTATAATGATGAATCTGAACATGAAATTACGGCAACTGTTACAGATGCTACCACTGTCGTTGCTTCTGCTTATGCAACAGAGGATGGTTCTGTAGAATGTGATTGGCTCAGCGCCTCTTATGAGAATGGTATAATATCATATTATGCTTCGGCAAATAATACGGATAAGGCTCGTACGGCTTACATTATTGTAACTGCAACGAATGCAAATGGAACGAGAACAGAAATAATTACGGTCGTTCAAAATATTCAGGCTCAAGGGACAGAAGTTACATTTAATTATGGTGTACTTTATAGTACAGTGACAACTAATCAAACGGTTACTGAGGATACTGTTGATGGAGTTACGGCACAATACGTTAAAATCTCAGGAAATAATTTTCCTCAATATTATAATAATGGAAAGAACCTGCGCATATATAATAAGTCAACGATGACGATTTCTGCTCCAGCAGGATCTTCAATTATTAAAATCGAATTTACTGCATCTACATGGACTGCAGATAAAGGAACTGTAACTGTGGATGTTGGCACCCTGACATCTAAGACATGGACAGGGGAAAGTGAAAGCGTGGTATTTACATTTACTGCGTCGAATAGAATCGAAAGCTTTGTGGTTACTTATAAATAATTTAACCTTTATTTCTGTAAAAGGAAAGAGCCGTTTATAAACGGCTCTTTCCTTTTTGCTGTATTGAATGAAGAGATTCTTAACTTTCATATAGTTAGTAGAAATCTCTATTTTAATCTTATTGGGATTCTTTTATGCCTTTTGATGTTTCTGCCGTCGGCGTCTCCTCCTTCCCGTGCCGCTTGTTGTAGAGAAAACGCTTGATCTTCTTCGTCGGCGTCATCTCGAACTCCTCCTTCTCCTCTACGACATCCGAGATCCGCGAGAAACGGTTCACCTGCGAATTCACATAGTCCAGAATCTCCTTCTTCAGCTCCTCGATCCGCTTCTCCCATGCTCCGCGCGTAACCTCCCAGTCATATTTCAACTCCTCGTAACGCGCCTCCAGCTCCTCGCGGTTGAAGTGTACCAGCGCAACCAGCCGGCCCTCCTGCTCCGTTACGAGCGAATCCGCGATGAAGACATGCGAGTTGAGCACACTCTCGATCTCCTCCGGATAGATGTTCTCGCCGCTCGGCCCCACGATCATGTTCTTCAGCCGTCCCTTGATATAGAGCCAGCCGTCCGGCGAGAACCACCCCAGATCTCCCGTGCGGAACCATCCGTCGGCCGTAAAGACCTTCTTTGTCTCCTCCGGATTCTTGTAGTAGCCCAGCATCACGCTCGGCGACAACGCTACGATTTCGCCCTGCTGCGTGTCGGGATTGACGTTCTCAAGCCGCAGCTGCACACCGGGCGCTGCCGGCCCCGTAGAACCCAGCCGTACCTGCGTGGGGGCTGCTCCGGCCAGCAGCGGCGCCGTCTCGGTCAACCCGTAGCCGATGGCATAGGGCACCCGCGCCTCCAGAAGGAACTGCTCGGCCTGCCGGTCGAGTTTCGCGCCGCCGATGCCCAGAAACCGCAGGCGCCCGCCGAAAACCTCCTTGAGCCTCTTTCCCGCAATGCGGTAGAGGTAGCGGCGGATGAATCCTGCGCCGACAAGCGTCCGCCAGAAGGCATTGGAGTTGAATTTCGCCTGCACCTGATGCCGGTAGATCTTCTCGATGATCAGCGGCACGATCAGCATCACGGTCGGGCGAACCGATTTCAGCGCCGGCATCAACGCCGAAGCGGTCGGCTGCCGGTCGAGATAGACCACCCGCGCCCCCTTCGAAAAGGGGTAGATCAGTCCGATCGAGCATTCGTAGGTGTGCGACAGGGGCAGCACCGAGAGGAAGACATCGCTCTCGTCGATCGGGAAAATGCCGTAGTCCATGCCGATCTGCGCGCAGATCGCCTTGTGCGTGAGCATCACCCCCTTGGGACTCGACGTCGTGCCCGACGTGTAGATGATGGCGGCCAGGTCGTCCGCTGCGGGAACCCTTGTCGAGCCCTGTGCCGAGACATGTTGCGCGATGATTCCCAGATTCTTCGTCCGGATGACGATATTGAGCGATTCGATGGTCTGTTTCGAGAGTTTCGAGAAGAGCTTGTCCGAGACCAGAAGCGCCTTGGCTTCGGAATGGGCGATGATCATGTCCAGCTCCGGGCCGGAAAAGTCCGGAAGAATCGGTACCACGACCATGCCGGCTGCCGTGACGGCAAGGTAGCAGACGCCCCAGTTGGGCATGCTGCTGCTCAGCAGGGCGACCTTGTCGCCGGCGTTTATTCCTGCATCGACGAGTGCCTTCTGAACGGCCGCAACACGGCGGCCCACCTCGGCATAGGAGAGGCTCTCTCCATTGATCATCTCGAATGCCGTGCGTGAACCGTAGCTTGTCACGCCGTGCTGCAGCAGCTCGTAGAGCGTGTTGATTTCCATATTTCCAAACGAGTCCGACGCACGATTCCAAAAACTCCGGAAACCGGTCGAAACGAAATCCGTCGAACTCTTTTCCGCGTCTTGCGACGCCATTCCGTTTCGGATATGCCTGCTGTGCAGCTGCAATGAATCCGGTCGCCCGCTCCTCCCGCCCGCTGAACTGCGCGTCCGTGTCGGCCGGCAGCGGGTCGGGCCTGCAAAGTTCCGCGCAAATTTACGCATTTTACGCGAAAAACACTAAATTTGAATCGAAATGTTGATATGCTCCTCTACCAAGATATTATCCGTGAAGCCCTTGCGGCCGGTTTCGATCTCTGCGGCGTGACCTCCTGCCGGCAGCTTGCCGACAACGAGCGTTTTTTCCGCCGGTGGCTCTCCGAGGGCCGCCATGCGGCGTTGGGCTATCTGGAACGCAACCTCGACAAGCGTTTCGACGTGCGGCGGCTGGTCGCCGGCGCACGGAGTGTCGTCGTCTGCGCCGTGAGCTGCAAAAACGCGCTGAGCGACGGCTATCCCGACGGCTTCGGAGCCAAGATCGCGTCGTATGCCCTGGCGGCCGACTATCATGTCACGATCAAACGGATGCTCTTCGACCTTTTCGGGCGGCTCCGGCGGCATCTCCCCGACCTTGCGGGACGGGCTTTCGTGGATTCCGCGCCGTTGCTCGAAAAACAGTTGGCCGTCGAGGCGGGGTTGGGATGGATCGGTCGGCAATCGCTGCTTGTCACGCCGCAATACGGGACTTTCGTCCTGCTGGGCGAGCTGGTTCTCACCGCGGCCTGCGACCGTTACGACGCACCGCTCCGCAACGTCGGGTGCGGTGCATGCCGCAGGTGCATCGATCGCTGCCCCGCGCATGCGGTGGGCGAAGATCATGCCATCGATGCCCGGCGCTGTATTTCGTGTCATACCGTCGAACAGCCTGTTGCTGCCGCCATCGATCTTGAAGGGTGGATCTTCGGTTGTGATGCCTGTCAGAGCTGCTGTCCCTACAACCGGCGTGCTCCGCAGCACCGGTTGCCGGCGTTCGATCCGTTGTTCGATCCGCTGGCCTATCCTCCCGAACGTTGGATGGAGATGACTCAGGAGGAGTTCGAGGGCGTTTTTGCGGCAACGCCCCTGTCGCGTGCCGGGCTTGAGCGCCTCCGCCGCAATGCCGCACGCAACTGTGCAAAATCCTGAGTTGTATATCCTTATTAATAAAAATGCTCCTCGCATGCGAGGAGCATTTTTATATTAAATCCTTGTTAAAGGTATTTATCTATCGAACATTCAGTTTTTGACTTGCAACTTTATATTGAAGTTTCAACATTTGTTCATCCGAAAGGTTGAGTGATTGCCCCTGTAAGTTGTTTTTCGTTCCAACTTTCGCTTTCAGTCTCTTGAGAAGCGTCTCCGGCATCATGTATTTGCCGTTTCCAAGGATTGACGACATTGAAACCTTCGTAGCGGTGTTGGCTGTCGGCAAGGATTTAAGCATGCTGTTCGTCCGTGGTTTGACGGAACTTGTCGTTGTGCCGCTTGTCGTTTTTCTGGTTAACGTATAGGGTCCAATCGGATAATCGCTGTCAGTATATCCATCTGCCGCACGATATGTCAGAACCCATACATTGCCGTCTGCATCTTCTTCTGTGTATGCACAGATCTCCATGCCGACGAAATCGATAATATCCCATCCGGCATCTACGTCTTCACTCCCCATTACAATCACTTGGTTCTCATCAACAGCCATGCCGGCCATTGTACTGTACATATCACTGCAACGAACAATCGTATGAGAATCTTCATTGTGACAATAGCAGATAGGCTGATATTCGAGTGAACATGTTCCGTACGTTTGATCATTGAATGTCATTATTTCCATAGCATTGATCAGAAACGCCTTGTACTCGGAATCATAAGTCCAGATTGTCTTGAAGTCTTCACGAAGGCTTGACGTTGACCATCCTGTTACAGCATAACTTACATCCGGAATATTCTCTTCGACGGTGATGTTAAAAGTAACAGGCTGTTTCAATAACACGGATGATGTCGAAGTTACAGTCCAGTCACCCAAATATTTTTTATAGTCCTCCGACGTGGTGATCTCTTCCGGAGTACTCTCTCCATCGCCTTCTACTGTACCGTATTTTCCGTTTTCAAGATTTATTGTGACACGAGAAAGGTTTCCTGTTTTCCCGTTTGCATCTACGCCTACAGCTGCAATTGTAATGCGATCTGCTTGATTGGAGAATGCTACGGCATATTCATCTTCGATCGTGTCAGACTGATCAAATCCATTGGACTTCAGTGCAGCGATTATTTGAGTGTCAGAGAGCTCCTCTGCATCCGAATAATAATTGAAGAAATAATTCGTACACAGACTGTTCGGTGTGAACATCAAATATAGAACCTTCATCCCGGCATATTGAGTGTCAATCGATCCACCATCGATTACCTCATAGTCGAACGATACCGCAGGATATTTGGAGTTGTCTTCCAACGTCGTGAATGCCTTACTGGTAGCCATTGTCGTTACAGCTTTAAGTGACTTTTCGCTTTCTTTTGCTACACCCAAGACATATACCTTATATTCGGTATTCGGTGTTAATTTGAATGGCCCGCTAATATTTCCTTGGTATAACATTTGTTGAGCTACGACATCAAAAGAAAGATCTGCACAATAGTCATTCATCATTGCGACAATCTGTGTCGTCATTTCTTCAATACCTCCTACCTGAGCCTCCAATGAAGTCGGATATCCGGCAAGGAAATAATACATCTCAGGGTCACTCGTTTTGACATCCACATCTGCAGAGGTTTTCCCTATGTTCGAAACCGTGATCGTGAAGACCGAATCGCCTTCGAGCATGCCCGACGAGAAGGCCTGCGTGAACATCAGCGAGGTCAGTTCGGACGTCTCCGTGTCGTAGGCGAATGCCACGGCTACATAATCCGTACTTGCCGAAATCTGATACGTCTTGCTCTTTGTCCCCGTATAGCGGATATCCTGCAGTTTGTTGTCTGCATACTCCGTCTGCAGGTAGGAGACAATCTCCATGTCGCTCTTGCCGGCGATCAACGATGCTTCGATGACATCGGCGAAATAGGTGCCGTCGGAAGGTGTCGGCGTATAGGTTACCGTTGCCTCCTGATCCGTAACCGAGCCTATGCCGATCTCAATCGACAGCCGGGTGTCGGCTTCGGTGGTGAATGCCTCTTCGAGGTGCGAGACGTCCGAGGTCGCCTTGCCCTCATCGGCATTCCATCCGAAGGCTACGACCTGGTATTTCGTACTCTCCTTCAATCCGTGAACGGTCTTGGTCTGCCTGCCCGATACGAGGGACGACGCGGTAATGCCGCTCTTCAGTGCGCTGATGATCTCCGCATCGCTCTTGTTTTCGAACTGCGAATACTCGATTACGGCATAGTAGTAGAGATCCTCTGCCGCCGGCACCAGTTCGACCGTTGCGCTTTCGTAGGTGACGTTGCTTACGCTGATCGAGGTGAAGGTCAGCGGTTCGCGCTCCTCGGCAAGGGTCGTGGCGAAGATCTTGCAGTAGGCCGAATCCTCCATGCCGCCTGCGTAAGCCTTGACACGCAAAATATATTTGGTCTCAGGCTCCAGATCGTCGAAACTCAATGCCGTTGCGGAGGTCGTCTGTTCGGCGATGACGGGAATCTCCTCTCCCGTTTCTCCTTCCTGTGCCAGTTGGTACTTGTAACCTTCGGCATCGGCTACGGCTTCCCATACCACTTTGAACGATGATTCGGTTGTCGATGCAATCGATACTTCCGGTTTCGCCAGTTGCGTGTTGGCAACAGGATCTTCCGTTTCGTCTTTGTCGCAGCCCGCAAAGGCGAACAGCAGCGAAAGACACAAAAAAAGTCCGAATTTTTTCATAGAATAATAGAATAGAACTGATTATTTTGAGTGATATTTTGCACGTTTTCGGTTTTGGAAAATAGTCCTTTTCGATGTTTGCATATTGCGTACAATACGGTATATGCGACAAAGATAGCGTTTTTTATGCAAATTAGTTCAAAAAAAACGCATTTCTCTCGTTCCGCATTGCTTTGCGACGGTCGGGCAGCCATGCGATTTTTATTTTGGACGGTTCTTTCCCGCTCATTTTTAACGCCTTTTCGGACCCTCCGGATTTTGCCGGAATTTCGGGCGGGCGGTCTTTGCGGCAGCGGCGCTCCCGAAGCGTCGGGCGGGGCACTCTTTGCGGCGGTTCCGAAGCGTCGGGCGGGCGGGATGACGGATTGTGTCGGGCTAATGCGGGGGGCGGGTTTCGAACAGCCGCAGTTCGAATGCGCCGCCGACGGCCATCTGTCCGCCCTTGACGGCGATGGCTCCGAGGATGTCGGGTCGGTTGCAGGCCGTTTCGACGACCGGCTGCAGGTCGGAGAGGTCCAGAATACGGTTTGCAAAGGCCGTTGCGAAGCTGTCGGCGGCGAGTGCGTCGCGGCAGACGATCATGACGGCGTCGGCCTTTCCGAAACTGAGCGACGGCCCGACCGTTGCCGAGGAGGTGCAGATTCCCAGCGGATGCCCTGTCGGGGGGATGTGGAGCCCGATTCGTTCCGACAGGGGCGACTGTCCGGCGAAGAGGGCCACATCGAGCGGCCGTTGCACGTCGGCATAGATGTCGCCGCCGTTTTCGACGACCACCTCGCCGATGCCGAATCTGCGGCGCAGCATGCGTCCCGTTTCGCGGGCGAAGGCGCCGGCAACGGCACTCATGGGGCCGATTCCTGCCGTTGCGGCCGCCGCGGCCATTTCGTGCAGCAGCAGCGGGGCTGCGGGGTGCGGCACATAGGGAGCCAGGGCATGCCGATAATCGGGATCGTGAGCCAGATAGTCGTCGAGCCCGCGGCGCAATTCCGTTACAAACGATTGTGCGGCGGCGGACATGGCGGATGGATCGCCCCGGTCAACGGCGATCCACAGGTCGGTCTCACGGTAGCGTACCGTGAAACGAACCATCTCTTCGCCCATGTGCGAGCGATACCGGCGTTCGACGTACTCCACTCAGGCCTCGGTAAATTCGATATGGAACAGCCCCAGCGGACAGCTCTTCAGGCAGAGTTTGCAGGCGATGCACCGTTCGGGGTCGAAATGGAGTTTCCAGTCGGGTGCGCCGATCGTGAGCGCCTGTGGAAAGCAGGCCAGGGCACAATTGCCGCAATCGATGCACCGCTCCCGATCGTAGGCGATCTTGCTGGCTACGGGGCTGACCGTTACGCCGCATCCTTCGAGATAGGCGATTCCTTCGCGGACCATCGGCTCTTCGCCCGTCAGTTCGACGAGCAGCGATCCCGAACGTCCCGCTTCGATTTCGGCCCGCAGGATATTGATGCGCAGATCGTATCGCTTGACCAGATCATAGGTCACGGCCTTGTCTGTCGCGTCCGATGGAAAATAGAGTATAACTTTCGTGGTCATTTTCGTTGCTTTCGTTAGATATATGGCCCGTCCGGCCTCTCTGTCCGTATTTTTGCTTCCGCCTGCCTTGCAGCGTCCGTTCATCCCGCCCTTCGGCCGCCTTTCGGCCCTCCTCCGTGGAGGATATGCGGCCGCCGCCCTCTTCTTTTCTCCGATTTTTCCCCGATTCGGTTTTCCTCCGACCTCGGAATTCGGGCAGAACTATTCGTCGCTGGCCTTCAGCCCCCTGATTTCCGAATGTTCGGGCATCGGCCGCACCGGTTCGGTCAGCAGGAACTCTCCGCGTTCGATCCAGCCCTTGAGCCTTGCGGCAATCTCCCGCGCCTTGGCCAGACTCGCCACCGGAGCCGTATGGACGCGCTGCCCCCGCACTTCGATCGTACCGCTGCGCAGGGCCGCATAGTCCGTCTGGCAGACGGGCTGTTCTCCGTCGCCGAAATCGAGTACGTTCGTTGTGATCTGTTCGTTGCGGATCGAGACGTCGCGGGCCAGATCCTCGTCCAGAATCGGAATCGGGACTCCGACGCCCACGAAAAGGCTGACACCGTATTTTTCATAATAGGCCGCACGCAGGTAATCGGTCGTCATTTCGCGGAGATCGCCGATGGCGGCGATCGTGCGGGCGCCGCCGATCGGAATGCCGTAGTCGTTGACGGGCTTTTCCGTGTTGAACTGGGTGCCGTTCCAGCTTACATAGCCCCGTGCGCCGCACAGGAAGATGCTCGTGCCCATGCCGATGGTGCGGCAGGTGGGGTCGTTGAGCAGCGGCGACAACTCGCCGGACGTGCTGTACGAAACGTTCCGCAACTTGGGCAGGAGCGTCCCCATGTAGGTGTGGAGCGTCCGGCCCGAACTGTTGGTCGCCGCATTGTAGTTCTGGTAGCAGTTGCGCGGATTATAGAGTACCGCTTCGTTGATGTCGGCCAGCGTGATGCGCGAGCGGATATGCCGGCGCGGGTAGTCGTCGGTACCTTTGCCCCAGGCCTCCAGTTCGATGGCGTGGCCTGCGACAAGCTCCTCGATGACATGTGCGCCGCCGTAATTCGGGCGTGCCGGATTGCAGTCCGTCGCCCCGACATAGGTATCGACGGCTGCCAGCCCTCCGCTTACCGGTACGCCGTTGAGTTCGATCCGTTCCATGCGGATCGGCGGTTCCGCGTGGCCGAAGTTGAGAAAGGCCCCCGATGAACACATTGCGCCGAACGTGCCTGTCGTCACGACATCCACGCGCCGGACGATCTCCTTGGGCGAAAGTGTACGGGCCAGTTCGGATACCTCTTCGGCCGTCAGAACGACAGCCTTTCCGTTGCGGATCTTTTCATTGATCTCTTCGTAGCTCTTTTTCATGGACGAATTGCCGAATTACGGCCGCAAAATACACAGAAAACATGACTTTTCAAAATCCGGCGTCCCTTCCGATGTGCTGCACGGCGAAAAGGGCCGCTTCCGGCGGAGATTTCCTTCCCGCAAGCCGGATCCGGCCGAAAACCCGTCGTATCCCCTATTTGCCGTGTGAACCGGTGTGAATAAGACCGAAAGGGCGGCCCGTTTCTGCGGGCCGCCCTTTCGGCTGTGTCTTGGTTGTGCAGGATCAGATGGCGCCGCCGATAAGGAATGTTGCGGCAACCGTCAGAATGGCGTACAACTCCGGGAATGCCGCCAGGATCAGCGTTTTGCCCATTACGTCGTGGCCGTTTCCGATTGCTACGATACCGTTTGCGCAGACCTTTGCCTGATAGTAGGACGACAGCAGGCAGACCAGACCCGTCAACAGACCGGCGCCGAAGATTGCGGCACCCTGCAACATCGTGATGCTCTCGACCAGATAGTCCTTGATGATGAAGTAGTTCACGAAGCCGTAGAGACCCTGGGAGCCGGGGATGGCCGAGAGGATCATGTAGCTGCCGAACGCTCCGGCATTCTTCTTCATGGCGCCGATCGAGGCCTGTCCGGCCATTGCCGTACCGATACAGCTTGCCATGCCCGAAAAACCGATCATCAACGCCACGCCGATGTAGGCCAAAATAATTGCAGATGTCATACTTGTAAAGTTTTTAGTTTATTGATTGTTTTTATTTGTTTTCCGTCTGATCGAGTTTTGTCAGCGGTTCGAACTGCCGCGCCGCCATTTCGAATCCGGCGTTTTTGTAGAACTCCACGAAGGTGAGTCGCATCGGGTGTACGAACGACGAGATGGCCGACATGAAGATGTTGATACTGTGGCCGATGAGCAAAATGATCACCACGACGAGTTCGTGCAGCACCGGAATATCGGGACTCAGGCCCGACGCCAGATCGTTGAATACCGTAGCCAGAATACCGCCGGAGAGTCCGATGGCGAAGAGCCGGATGTAGGAGAGGACGTCGGAGAGGATGCCCGTGATGTTGTTGTAGGTATCCCACAGGCCTGTTCCGAAGTTGATGAAGGGGTTCTTGCCCGGCGAGTTGAAGAAGAACATCAGCACGGCACCCGCACCCAACACGGCATAAAAGGCCGGCGAGGAGGCGGTGAATCCGGGGATGACCCACGCTTCATCGAGCATCGGCAGCCCTGCGGCGAGGCTTCCTCCGAGCAGGATGAGGAACCATCCCAGCGTGGAGAGCGCATAGCGGAATCCGACGGTCGCCGTGATCGTCAGCACGCGCAGCAACAGTCCGAAGAGGATCTGTACGATACCGATGGCCAGCGCCCACGAGAAGAACTTGCCCTGAAAGTCGAAGAAGGGAACCGACGGAAAGTACTCCTTGAGCGGGATGCCGAAGAACGAGCCGCAGAAGAGCCCTACGGCGATCGTCGAGACGGCGCACATCGTGGCGAACCACGCTGCACGGTGCATCGTTCCCTCCTTGAACTTCAGCAGCATCGTCACGCCCATCGCCAGCAGGATGAGTCCGTATCCGGCATCGTTCAGGCAGATGCCGAAGAAGAGCATGTAGAAGGGCGCGAAGAAGGGTGTCAGGTCGAGCGTTCCGTATTTCGGACGGGCGTACATGTCGCCCACAAGTTCGAAGATCCGTGCAAAACGGTTGTTCCTGAGCTTCACGGGCGGTTCGTCGTCCGGTGTGGGGTCGCTCTTGATATAAAGCACATTGGGGTACTCCTCCAGCAGGGCGTCCACCCGATCCGAGGTCTCGGCTTCGGCCCATCCCTCCATGACGAGCAGCGTCCCGTCGGCGGCCGATGCCGCCGTCGCCGTCACCTTTACCCCTTGCAGCCGCTCGCGCAAGCGGTTGCGCTCGGCCGTGATGCCCTCCATCGAGACCGCAACGCGCGACAGTTCCCTGTCCGTTGCCGCCAATTCGGCCTGCAGGCTCATGCGTTTTGCTTCGGCTTCGCGGACCGTCATCGTCGGAGCCTTCACCTCCTGTGCGTCGAGCGACAGTTCCCGTGCGTCGCGCGTCACGGCTACGAACCATACCGTCGAATTGTCTTCGGCGATCGCTTCGATGGCCGCCTGTTCGCTCCACGCTTCGTACTGTTGCTCGAAGGTGTTGCGCTGGGTCGTGAAGAAACGTACCGTAACGCCCTGTGCGGAGAGCCGCTGCAGCGTCTCGGTCGAGAACTCGCCCCAGGGACGCGCCTCCTCGATGCTCTTCTCCGTCTGTGCGATCTCCGTGTGCAGTGCCGTGCGCCGCTGCGTGACGGTGCGGTAGCATGCATAGGGATCCTCGTCCGCAGCGAGCGGCGCCGCCGAAGCATCGAAGCGTTCCGTCGTGCGGAACTGCGTCAGCTGCTCGACCGCCTTCGTGCGGTTCTCGATCGACGTAATCAAGGCCCGATCCTCGTCCGTCGGCTCCCAGCCCGTACAAGTCACATCGACGAGCCCCAACTCCCGCAGACGGGCGATGAAATCGTCGCTTTGTCCGGCGTAGAGAATAAAGTCGTATTTCGACATCCTGGCGATCATACACTCAGCCCCTCCGTAGCCTGTTGCTGTTTGTTTTTCACGATTTTCTGCGCCGATTTCGAGAGGTTCTCCTCATCTTCGAGGAACCGCTTGATCTTGCGGATGGCATCCTCGTAACCCGGAATCTGAACCTTCTCGTAGAGATTCACCTTCTGTGTGGTCTTGCGCCGCGCGAAGTCCAGCAGTTCCATCTTCCGGCGGCAGAGCTCATACTCGATTCCCAGTTCCGAGAGCCGTTTGAGCAGATCGATTCCTGCCGTGTACCATACCGGCGACGAAAAGAGGTCGTAGGGCTTCTCCTCATAGACGACCCGCTGCAGCACCGGCGTGCGGACTCCGGCGATCTTCTGTTCCGAGAGCTCGATGTCCGCAATCCGCAGCAGGCCGCGGTCGAACTCCCCCCACAGCGAGACCATGTAGTCGTACTCGGCCAGCAGACGGTCCAGACGCGTGCAGTGCTCCTGTGCCGCGTCCTTCGCCTTCTTGACCTCCAGCCGCAGGGCCGATTCCTTGCTCTTGATCGTCGGCAGCGCCTTCTGCCGCATCCTGAGCTGTTTGCCCAGTTCGCCCAGCGAGGTCTTGTTGTATTGAAACTTGATAGCCATAGGCCGTTATTCTTTCCAGTATTTCTGCGTCAGCTCCTCCTTGATGGCCACTTCGGTCTTCGTGAAATATTTCGCAAAGAGCCGCCATGCCGTGTCGAGCATCTCGTTGATCTCCATGTTCACGTCGATCGAGAGCAGTTTCTCCGAGTAGTCGTAGGCGAATTTCAAGGCCCGTTCGTCGTAGTCCGAGAGGTCGAAACCGTTTTCGAGTTTCGTCTTGGCGTTGGCTGCGTCGGCGTAGAGACGCACGCAGGCGTTCATCACCTGCGGATGGTCCTCGCGCGTCTTCTTGCCGATAACCAGCTGCTTGAGCCGCGACAGCGAACGGAACGGATCGACGATGACCCTGCCCGTATCGGAGTCGTTGCGCAGGAAGAGCTGGCCCTCGGTGATGTACCCCGTGTTGTCCGGCACGGCGTGCGTGATGTCGCCGCCCGAAAGCGTCGTCACGGCGATGATCGTGATCGAACCGCCGTTGGGCAGCTGCACGGCCTTCTCGTAGATCTTCGCGAGGTCCGAATAGAGCGATCCCGGCATCGAGTCCTTCGACGGAATCTGGTCCATGCGGTTCGAGACGATCGCCAGCGCATCCGCGTAGAGCGTCATGTCGGTCAGCAGCACGAGCACCTTTTCGCCCTTGTCAACGGCGAAGTACTCGGCGGCCGTAAGGGCCATGTCCGGAACGAGCAGCCGTTCGACGGGCGGGTTTTCGGTCGTGTTGACGAACGACACGATGCGGTCGAGCGCTCCGGCATTCTCGAAGACCTGTTTGAAGTAGAGGAAGTCGTCGTTCGTGAGCCCCATGCCGCCCAGAATGATCTTGTCGGCCTTGGCACGCAGGGCCACATTGGCCATGACGGCGTTGTAGGGCTGGTCGGGATCGGCGAAGAAGGGAATCTTCTGTCCCGTCACGATCGTATTGTTGAGGTCGATGCCCGCGATGCCCGTCGCAATGAGTTCCGAGGGCTGCTTGCGCTTGAACGGGTTGACCGTCGGGCCGCCGATCTCGCGGGCTTCGCCTTCGATCTGCTCGCCGCCTTCGAGCGGTTCGCCGTAGGCGTTGAAGAAACGGCCGGCGAGGTTGTCCGACACCTTCAGTTTCGGCGGTTCGCCGTGAAATACGACCTCGGAATCCGTCGCCAGACCCTCGGTGCCGGCGAAGACCTGAAGGGTGACGTTGTCGCCCATGATCTTTACCACCTGCGCCAGTTTCCCGCCGACGGTGGCCAGTTCATCGTTGCCGACACCCGTTGCACGCAACGTGACGGTGGCTTTGGTAATGTTGTCTATTTTGGTATATACCTTTTGAAATGCGCGTGTTGTCATGGCTGCGGTCTTATTTGTTGAACTGTTCGTTTACGAGCGCCTCGATCTGACGGCGGTACTCCTCGAATTTCCCGGACTTCCACTCCGAATAGTTCATCTGACGGAAAAGATTGATCAACGTCTTGAAGAAGGCCGAGCAGGCGTCGAAATCCCCGAAGTTGAAATCCTTGCGGCAGATCTCCAGCACCATCTCGTACATCATCTTCTGACGTTCGAACGGGCAGTTGGCATCGATGTCGTCGAAGGCGTCCTGCTGCAGGATCACGAAGTCGATCAGTTCCGATTTCCAGAAGCGTTCGTGGTACTCCGCCGGCACGCCGTCGTCACCCAGAATGTTGATCTGGTCGTTGGCCTCCTTGCCGCGCTGGACAAGGGTCTTGCCGGCATAGACCTCGTCCACCCAGCCTTTGCCGACATGTTCTTCGAGGTATTGGCGGATCTCCGGATATTCGAGGTATTTCGAATAGGAGTCCAGCGGGTCGATGGCGGGGTAGCGCTTCGAGTCGGCACGCCCCTGAGCCAATGCGTAGAAGCAGCGGGCGGCCTTCTTCGTCGATTCCGTCACGGGCTCCTTGAGGTTGCCGCCCGCAGGCGACACCGTACCGAGGAAGGTTACCGATCCCGTCTTGCCGTTGGTCAGACGGACCAGTCCCGCACGCGAGTAGAAGTTGGAGATGATCGCCGACAGGTCCATCGGGAAGGCATCCTGCCCCGGCAGCTCCTCCAGCCGGTTCGACATCTCGCGCAGCGCCTGCGCCCAGCGCGACGTCGAGTCGGCCATCACCAGCACCTTCAGCCCCATTGCGCGGTAGTATTCGCCGATGGTCATACCCGTATAGACCGATGCCTCACGGGCGGCAACCGGCATGTTCGACGTGTTGCAGATGATGATCGTGCGCTCCATGAGCGGGTGGCCCGTATGGGGGTCGATCAGCTCCGGGAACTCCTTGAAGATCTCCACCACCTCGTTGGCACGCTCGCCGCAGGCGATCATGATGATGATGTCGGCGTCGGCCTGCTTCGAGATGGCGTGCTGCAGCACCGTCTTGCCCGCGCCGAACGGGCCCGGAATGAATCCCGTGCCCCCTTCGGCCAGCGGATTGAACGTATCGATGGCCCGCACGCCCGTCTCCATGATGCGGTCGGGACGCGGCTTCTCGGTGTAGCAGCGGATCGCCTGCTTCACGGGCCAGCGCTGCACCATCGTCACGGGATGTTCGTTGCCTTCGGCGTCGGCAAGGACGGCGACCGTGTCGGTCACCTTGTATTCGCCGGCCGCCGCTACGCTCTTGACCGTATAGTTCTCCGTCATCGTGAACGGAACCATGATCTTGTGCGAAATCCACTGCTCCTGCACCTCGCCCAGCCACGAGGCCGCCGATACCTTGTCGCCGGCCTTGGCAAGCGGGGTGAAGGGCCAGTTCTTCCCGAAATCGACCGGATCGGTGATCGAGCCGCGCTCGATGAAGAGTGACGGCATCTTTTCGAGGTCGTTCTGCAGACCGTCGTAGTTGCGCGACAGCAGACCCGGCGCCAGCGTCGCTTCGAGCATGTGGCCTTCGAATTCGACCCGGTCGCCGATTTTCAGACCGCGCGTGCTGTCGTAAACCTGCACATAGGCGTCGTCGCCGATGACCTTGATGACCTCCGCCATCATTTTGGTATCTCCGTACCATACATGGCAGATCTCGTTCTGGGCTACCGGACCGTCGGCCTTCACGATGACGATGTTGGAGATGATACCTTTTACACGTCCTGTTGTTTTCATATATGTGATCAGTTGTTATTTATCAGTTCTTTTCCGTCGAGTTCGCGCAGCAGTTCGCCGAGCATCTCCCGTCCGCGCTTCTCGTCGAGCTGTGCCCAGCGGGCAACGATGTTGATGCGTACCAGATACGACAGGATGGCGTTGATGTCGAAATAGTCCGCGACGGCCAGATCGACGGCCTGCTGCCAGCGGATACGGTCGATCCTGTGCTCCTTTTCGAGCAGGTTGCCTTCGTCGTTGACCGCCGCGATCACGGCGTCGATATAGGGGAGTTCGCCCCGCAGTCCGAAATCGGCCGCCGACGAGCGGCGCAGTTGTTCGGCGATGTCGTCGCGGCCGACGATGCACTCCCCGACGGGACGATCCGTCGCACGGGCCGTGATGGCCGCCGCAACGTTGCGCAGCGTGCGGTCAAAACGGCTCCACTCCTGCAGAAAACGGCTCGATGACGCTTCGCACGCCTCATAGTAGGCTTCGTAAAGCGACATCTCGAAGCGCCGGTCGGTATTGACCGTTTCGGCGTCTTCCCCTTCGGGCGATGCGTAGGCGCGAAGAATCCGGCCGATAGCCTGCGGCAGCCTGCGCGGATGCTCCATCTCCTCCCTGAGTTCCGTCTGCGAAAAGTTGCCCAGCGGATTGAAGGCTGCACGGCCGGCCCGCAGACTGAGCAGGTTCTCGCAGTCGTAGTACCCGTAGAGCAACCGCACGGCCTGCAGGTCGCGCGGCGTGAGCTCGGCAAGAATCTCGTCGAGAATGGCACGCGGATCGAACCCCTTCGTGCCGCTGTCGAGCGAATACTCCCGCAGCCCCGCTACAAGACAATAATAGTTGGTATCGAACATGGCGGTGTCAGGCTTTGAACAGCAGTTCGGAGATCTTGCCGCGCAGATACTCCTTCAACAGTGCCTCGAAATCGTCGTCCGAGAAGGAGATGTAATAGCTGCCGCCCTTGGCGCCCACCTTGAAGCCGGTGCGTACCTCCTTCGAATAACCCACTTCGATGCCCGCTTCGAGCAGCTCCTTGGCCGCAGCGGCGAACGCAGCGTCGAACTTCGCCCGCTCGGCTTCGGGCAGCAGCGCTTGCAGTTCGACCTTCGACGACGATGCGCCGTTCCAGTTGCGGGCGACGCTCAGCAGCATCGCCTTGACGAATTCGGGATCCAGATTGGCGGCTTTCACGGCGGAGAAGGTACTCTCGGCCGCAATCAGCGAGGAGATCTCCTCCTTGATCCGGGCGACGGCCTGTTTGCCCGCCAGTGCGATCTCGGTCATCGAATTCTTGGCCGTATCTTCGGCCTTGGCCTCGGCGGCCTTCACGATGGCTTCGGCTTCGGCCTTGGCATCGGCGATGATCTTGGCGGCTTCGCTCTTCGCTTCCGAGACCAGACGTTCGGCCTCGGCGCGACCCTTCTCCAGCCCCTCGTCGTAGAGCTTCTGGGTCAATTGTTGAAGTTTGTTCTCCATAGTGTTCTGATTATCGTAATTCAATAATTTCTCGTACAAACGCCTATCCGGTAAAGATACGATTAAGCCGAGCGCAATGCAAATTTCATTTGCTTTTTGCCGAGGCGGAGTATCTAAGACGGTCAGCCAAAGATACGAATAAGCCGAGCGCAATGCAAATTTCATTTGCTTTTTGCCGAGGCGGAGTATCTAAGACGTCAGCCAAAGATACGACTAAGTCGAGTGCAATGCAAATTTCATTTGCTTTTGCCGAGGCGAAGTATCTAAGACGAAGCCAAAGATAGGCATTTTTTTTCGAAGTTGTCCGAAAGCGAAAGGTCGTTTTTTGCTGGTTTAGGACACTTTTGCGCCGGAATCGTACAAATTACAGCCATTTTGTTTCGAAAGAAAACGCTTGTCCTTCGAAAGTAGTATGAAGGTTTTACTTTTTGAACAACATAGGCCGTTTTTTGAACAAACCGCGACCGTTTTCAATCGCAGGAAAACGGCAACGGGCCGCCGTTGCAGGAATCTATTTTCACGCAGCGTTCAACGAATCTCCTTCGAATGATTCTCCTATCGGGAACAACTACTTTCGCATTGCAACCAAGTGCACGCCAGAGGGTGCTTTGCGATACAATTCGTCTGCCATATCGGGCAAAAATAAATCGGAAACAATCACATACTCAATGCCCCTCCAAAAAAAAGCATACGAAAAGCATAATTATTAATTTGCCATCAAGACGGCTTGCACGAATTATCCTTTTATTTATTATTTATAATTTAATTACCAAATGATTATGAAAAAATTATCCTTTACATGTCTTGGCATTCTACTAAGCGTATGCACCTCTTGCTCCAATAGCGACGAGGAAGAGAAAGATTGGACGGGCCAACCCTCTGTAACGATTTCCGATCCTGTCGGTGAAAAAGACATTTCGATAACGATTACGCCAGAAAATGCCGTAGCTGCGGCATATACCTGCATCGCCGAGGGGGGGGGAAGCGAGCCCACGGCGGAAGAGGTGCTCGAAAAGGGAATTCAGATAGATGCGACGCAACCTTCGACCATTGTCATCGACTGGCTGGACTATGACACGGACTACGTGGTTATCGCAGCCGTGAGGAGCAAGGAAGGAACCGTTGCATCGGACACTGCCGAAATCACTACGGCGAAAGATCCTGCAATTGATTTAGGGCAGGGAGCGAATACCTATATCGTCTCCAAGGCCGGAACCTATTCTTTCACTCCCGAAAAGGTCGACGGAACTCCGATCGACGGAATTGCTTCGGCGAACTGGATCTGGGCGACGAAGGCGGATGAAAACGACAAGGAACAGAAACTACTTGACAATGTCGCATATGCCGGTGGAAAGATCCGCTTTACGACGACCGGAGAACGGGGCAATGCCGTAATCGCCGCATTCGATGCAACCGGGAAAAGCATTTGGGTATGGCTTATCTGGTGTACCGAACAGCCGGAAGAGATGGAGTATGAAAACGGCGGCGTTTTCCTCGACCGCTTTTTAGGCGCGACTGCCGCCGACCAGACCGATGGAGAGGCGACATGGGGAACTATCCTCTACCAATGGGGGCGCAATGTGCCCATTTATGCCGGTTATGAGGACGAATTGGGCGAAAAAGAAGTATTCAACGAAGCCCGCAAGTGGACGATAATGAATCCGGAACTAGTTTTCTTTTGGGACGTTTCGAAATCATTGACGACGGTTGCCGGATCATTGGCGGCACCTACTACATTCTTTGCGGATCAGAAGACCTGCAACTGGACGGTAGAGGATCAGTCGCTTTGGGGAGAAACGAAAACGAACTACGATCCTTGTCCTGCCGGCTATCGGTTGCCTTCGGAGAAGAGCTGGGGTAACTTTTTCTCCGATCTGAAGATTCTCGAAGACGAGAGCGGGGCGACTTATACCTACAAGGGCAAGACCGCATGGTACCCCGCGATGAATAACGGACGCTCGTTCGATACCGGCGAAAACATCAAGGGGTATCCCGGTTTTACGGTTTGGAATTGCAGCTACATGATATCAGATCCCATGGGACTATTAGACATGGATACCCCTTATTCGGTGGAGGAGCTGATCGAAATGGGCTATATCATTAGGGCTCCTCAACGGGCTTACATGCAATATATGCAGGGTGTTGTGAACGCCCATTTTGCCGTGGCCAATCCCTCTTTCGCTTTCGCAGTTCGTTGCGTAAAGGAATGATTTTCGTTCAGAATATCATACCAACGATTCGCCCCTGCCGCAATGGCAGGGGCGAATTGTTTTCCGTAGCCGCTTCAACGATCGATATCGAACGCTTATTGGTGCTGCGGCCGCAGCAGGTCGAGGACGACTTTCACAGGCGAGAACGTCGTGACGGGGACGTCGACGAAGACGGTGTTCCAGCGTGCCATCGCGCCGTTCCACAGACCGGGCAGCTCCTGGGCCCGCAATTCGCGGCCTGCGAAGGATTTCGACGAGATGAATCCCGTCTGCGGATCGACGTATTTGCGCAGGTCGAACTTTTCGCCGCGCACGTTTTTCGTGCCGCAGACCAGATCCACCGGATTGAAATGCGTTGCCTGCTGCATGAGCGGCCGGTCGGCCGGCGCGATCTGGCTCGATTCGGCGATCTGGAGCGATTCCGTGCCGTCGTCGTTGGCAACCCAGAAGGGACCTCCGCCCGGTTCCCCTTCGTTGCGCACCATGCCGCAGACACGGATCGGACGATCCAGCAAGGCCCGCAGCATGGCCGTATTGTAGTTGTCGGGGAGCCGCACGCAGAGCCGGTCGCGGATGAACCGTGCGATGATGCCGAGTTCGGCGCCGCCCGTATCGAGCGCCCGGATGTATTCGAAACACTGCTCCTGCAACTCCAGCAGCAGTCCTGCAAGCACCTTTTTGTAGGTAACCGTATCGCCGCGCAGGGCGTCGGTCGTGACGTTGTCGATGTTCTTGACGAAGATGATGTCGGCGTCGATGTCGTTGAGATTTTCGATCAGCGCACCGTGTCCCGCCGGCCGGAAGAGCAGCGATCCGTCGTCGGTGCGGAAGAGCGTATTGTCGGGATTGACGGCAACGGTGTCGGTCGCGGGTTTCTGCTCGGAGAAGCTGATGTCGTAGTGTACGCCGAACCGTGCTTCGTAGAGCGGCGCCCGTTTGGCAGTCAGTGCCTCGAAGTCGGCGCGATGTTCGGGCGAGACGGTGAAGTGGACGCGCACGCGGCCGTTGCCTGCGGCGTACTGTGCCCCCTCGACCAGATGCTCCTCAACGGCCTTGCGGGCCCCTTCCGGATAGGAGTGGAAGGTGACGAGCCCTTTGGGTGACGAGCCGTAGCACAATCCTTTGCGGATGATGTACTCCACGACGGTCCGGTCGTCGGCCCCGGCCGGCAGCAGGGCCTTCAGTTCGGGCCAGAAGGCGAAATGCTCGATATTCCGCAGCAGGCGGTCGATGCCTTCCGTGCGTTTCCCTTCGTCGATAAAGGCGAAAAGTTCCTTGAACATGCGTGTCGCCGCTCCCGATGCAGGGACGAATTTTACGATGTCGAGACGCTTCGCCGCTTCATCGTAACGGCGTGCTGCGGCGGCGAGCTCCTGCGGTGCGGGCATGAGAATGCCGTCATCCGGCGCCGCGGCGCGAAGTACCTTGAGGAACGGGAATCCCCGTTTGAAGTTCTCGATCTGGCGCTCGACCTGTTCCGGTGCGAGTCCGTGCGCCCGTATGCGGGCGAGATCCTGTTCGTTAAACATATTCGGTATCAGTTTTTCGGTTCGTGGCCGTATGTGCCGATTGTCGGCGCCCCTCTCTTCCGCAGGAACCTGTCGCTCTCCCTGTATGGGAGCGAGGGGTGAAAGTGAGGTAAAATTAATAAAAATTCGCTATCTTTGCAATATGATTCGTGAATTTCACAACATCGATCTCTCCGATCGCAACAGCTTCCATGTACGCCAGCAGGCAGCGCGTCTCGTCGAGTTCGAAACGGCCGACGACCTGGCGGAGCTCTTCCGCAACGATCCGCCGCAACGCTGGTTCGTCCTTTCGGGCGGCAACAACATCCTTTTTACGCAGGACTTCGACGGTGTGCTCCTCACGCCGCGTGCCATGCATATCGATGTGGTCTCCGAAACCTCCGATGCGGTCGTCGTGCGTGCCGGTGCCGGCGTTGAGTGGGACGATCTGGTGGCGTGGGCCGTGGAACGCGAACTGTGGGGGCTGGAAAACCTCTCGCTCATTCCGGGCAAGGTCGGCGCGGCACCCGTGCAGAACATCGGAGCCTACGGCGCCGAGGCGAAGGATGCGATCGAAAGCGTGGAGATGTTCTGCGTCAATACGCTCAACCGCCTGATCCTGTCGAAGGAACATTGTGCATTCGGTTATCGGGACAGCGTCTTCAAACATGCCCTGCGGGGGAAGGTGGTGATCCTTGCCGTGACGCTGCGCCTGAGCCGTCATCCGCAGCCCGCGCTGGATTACGGCGATCTGCGCCGCGAAGTCGAAGCGCGCGGCGGCGTCACGCTGCACAATATCCGTGAGGCGGTCTGCGCGATCCGCCGTTCGAAACTGCCCGATCCCGCCGTGCTGGGGAATGCCGGCAGCTTCTTCAAGAATCCGATCGTCGGGCGGGCTGTCGCCGAGCGGCTGCTGGCGCGCTATCCGCAGCTGCCGGTCTATCCTGCCGGTGCGGAGGGGCGCGTAAAGCTGGCGGCAGGATGGCTGATCGAACAGTCCGGCATGAAGGGCCGTGTTGAAGGCCGTGTCGGCGTTCATGAAAGGCAGGCGCTCGTGCTTGTCAATCATGGCGGTGCAACGGGCGGCGAGGTGCTTGCCTTCGCCCGCAAGGTGCAGGCGGCCGTGTACGACAGGTTCGGGGTGGAGATCGACGCCGAGGTGAATATTTTATGACAAGAGATGATATGCGGGCCGGCGCGGAACAGTCCGTTGCAGGTGCACCCGAACGGAAGAGGGCCGGAAGAGGCGGCCGGAATGGCTGGAGGATGCCGGAGCGGTTCGTTGATTCAGATGAGGTTGCGATATGCCGTTGATCGATAAATTCCAATCCTATATCGAACGTCACGGGCTGTTTGCCCGTGATGACCGGATTCTGTTGACCGTATCGGGCGGCGTCGATTCGATGGTCATGCTTGCCCTGATGGCCGGACTGGGATACCGGATCGGTGTGGCGCACTGCAATTTCCAGCTGCGCGGCGCCGAAAGCGATGAAGACGAAGCGCTGGTGGCCCGCGAGGCGGCGCGTTACGGTGCGCCGTGCTACAACCGGCGGTTCGATACGCAGGGCGAAATGGAACGCACGGGAGAATCGATGGAGATGGCGGCGCGGCGTCTGCGTTATGCCTGGTTCGAGGAGTTGCGCGGCGAGCACGGTTATGCCGCGATTGCCGTCGCCCACCATGCCGACGACTCGATCGAGACCTTCTTCATCAATCTCCTGCGCGGTACGGGGCTGCGCGGATTGACCGGAATCAGTACGCGTAACGGGCATGTGGTGCGCCCCCTGTCGTTTGCATCGCGGCGCGAGATCCTCGAATTCGCCGTCGCACACAAGATCCCTTTCCGTGAGGATTCGTCGAACCGTTCGACGAAGTACCTGCGCAACAAGATCCGCTTGGGGCTGATCCCCCGCATCCGCGAAATCAATCCCAAATTCACCGATCTGATGCGTCACAATGTCGAACGCCTGACCGAAGCGCAGCTCTTCATCGAGGCGGCCGTAGCCCGCATGCGGCAGGATGTGGTGACCGAAGCCGACGGCATCGCTACGATCCATGTCGAACGGATCGCGGCGGACTGTCCGCGCAATTTCGCCGTGTATGAACTGCTCAATTCCCAATATGGTTTCAAGGGCGACGTATGCGATGCCGTTTGCCGTGCGTTGTCGCAAGGGGATACCGGCAGGCGCTTCTATGCGCGGGAGCATGTCGCGGTGGTGGATCGCGGCAGGATTCTCGTGAGCCGCATCACGCCCGACGATACCTGCGAGATAACGGTCGAAAAGGGGGATGTGCGCAGCGCAACGCTCTTTTACGAGACCTGCAGCATTGACGATATTCGGACACGCGACGTCCCTGAACGGATCGCCTTGCTCGATGCCGACCGGCTGCAATATCCCCTTGTACTGCGTCGCTGGCGCGAGGGCGACTGGTTCGTCCCTTTCGGAATGGAGGGGCGCAAGAAGGTCAGCGATTATCTGATCGACCACAAAGTCCCGCTGCCGGAAAAACAGCGGCAGTTCGTTCTGGTGTCGGGTGACGACATCGTATGGCTTGTCGGGCGCCGGATCGACAACCGTTACCGGTTGACCGACCGGACGGAAAATGTATTGCGTATCACCAAAGAGACCGCTTGAACATGGCAAAATCCGCACTTCGTTTTCGGGATTCCGTTGCCGCATATGACCGGCTGTGTGCCGACATTGCCGCACGGCGTTTCGCTCCGGTCTATCTGCTGATGGGCGAAGAGTCCTACTTCATCGACGCCCTGTGCGACCGGCTCGCCGCAACGATCCTCAACGAGGCCGAACGGGCCTTCAACCAGATCGTGATCTACGGCCGCGACAGCGACGGCGGGCAGGTCGTCAACCTCTGCCGGCAGATGCCGATGATGGGCTCCTACGAGGTGGTGATCGTCAAGGAGGCGCAGCAGCTGCGGCAGATTGACAAACTGGCACTCTATGTGCAGAAACCGCAGCCGACGACCATCCTGGTCGTATGCCACAAGGAGAAGAGTGCCGATAAACGGTCGGCCTTCTACAAGCAGGCGGCGGCGCAGGGCGTGGTCTTCGAATCGGTGCGTCCGCGCGATTACGAGATCGGCGGCTGGCTGTCGTCGTACATTGCCGGCAAAGGGTGCCGCATCGATGAGAAGGCGCTGTCGATGCTGACCGATCATCTGGGCACCGACGTGGCGAAGATTGTCAACGAGCTGGACAAACTCTTCGTCTCGCTGCCGCAGGGCACGTCGCGGATCACCGACAACGATATCGAGAACAATATCGGGATCTCGAAGGAGTACAACAATTTCGAACTCTGCAAGGCCGTGCTGGCACGCGACATGGCGCGGTCGCTGCGCATTGCCGGCCATTTCGGCCGCAACCCCAAGGAGTATCCGCTGCTGGTAACGGTCATCGCGCTCTTCGGGCAGTTCCGGCAGCTCTTCATCCTCAACTACCTCTATTGGCTGTCGCGGCGGCGCGGAACCCCGCAACCCTCGGATACCGAACTGATGCGTGCGCTGAAGGTCGGCAATATCTATGCGGTCAACGAACTCCGGCAGGCGATGCCCCGCTGGCCCAACAACAAGGTATTCGGCGTGTTGGGACTGCTGCGCGAGTATGATGCCAAAAGCAAGGGCATCGATGCCGGCGGCGCTTCGGACGGAGAGCTGCTGCGGGAACTGGTGTTGAAGATGCTGACCCTGTAACGGCGCGTTGCGGGGTGGCGGTTTTTCCGTCTGCTCCGGCCGGAGCGGCGGACAGGGACGGCGATGCGGGTTGGATGGAGAGGTCGGATGAAGCAGGTGAAACCATGAATCCGAAACACGATTATACATTGATCGATGGCAGGGCGGTGTCTTTGCCGGACGCGCTGCCGGAGGGGGTATATCTCTATCAGCGCATGCGGACCATCGACGGACGGGCGCTGCATCTCGACGCCCATCTGGCCGTGCTGGACGAAGGCGTGCACACGCTTTTCGGCCGGACATTGCGGCTGTCGAAGGAGCGGGTCGCCGCAGAAGTCGCCGAACTGCTGCATCTCAACGGTTATCCGTCGGGCGGTGCGACCGTTACGCTGCGGATCTATGCCGACGGCACCCGTCTCCTTGCCGCTGACGGCGTGTCGCTGTATCGTGGCTATGTGCTGCGGAGCCTGCGTCCGGCTGCTGCTGTCGTGCCCTGCTCCTGTTACCGTGCGGAGTGGCCTACTTCGGTGCGGTACGAAACGGTCCGTTGGGCGCGGACGGAGGCGCAGCGGTGCGGCGCGCGTGTTGCGTTGTGGTGCGATGCCGACGGCCTGCTGCGGCGGGCCGATGATGCGCCGTTGTTCGCCGTGCGCGACGATGTGATTCACGCTTCGTCCGATTCGGTGGAGGTCGAGTATCAGCTGGTCCTCGATGCGGCCCGTGCAGCCGGCATCCGGGTGACCGGCCGTCCGGTCGAGGCTGCGCAGCTCGACCGTTACGATGAACTCTTCTCCTTCGACTGCGAGGGTGTCTGTGCGATTGCTTCATGCGGCGGGCGGCTCTATCTCTCGCTGACGGCTGAACGGATCGCCTGTGCACTGGCCGCCTCCTGCGGCGGGACTTTTCCCGAAAAATAGAAACACGGCGGCGCCGTGCGGCTGTATCTTGCACGAAAAACCGTCCGTATGAAAAAATTCCTGATTCTTTACGGGTTTGCCGTGACGCTGCTGCTGATTGGGATATGGCGCCGTTACGGCAGCGAAAACCGACGCCTGCTGCACAACCAGCGGGCGTTGATGTCGGAGGTCGGCCAATACCGTACAAGGGCCGATGAAGCTGCCGCCTCGGTTGAGGTTCTGCAGTTGCGCTGCCGTGAATTCGAACGTCTGCGTGCGGAGGATGCGCAGCGTATCCGGCAGTTGGGGATCCGGTTGCGAAGGGTCGAAGCGGCGGCCGTGAGCGCCACGCAGTCCGCCGTCGAGTTCCGTGCGCCCCTGCGCGATACGCTTATACGTCATCTTCCATACGCTCCCGTGTGCGATACGTCGCGTGTCGGGGCGTCGCTTGCCGCATGGCCCGTCCGGACATTCCGCTGGCGCGACACATGGGTGTCGGTCGAAGGCCGTATCGTAAATGATTCGGTTGTGTGCCGCGTGGAGAGTGTCGATACCTTGCGGCAGGTCATCCATCGGGTGCCGAGACGATTCCTCTTCTTCCGCTTCGGCACGAAAGCCGTCCGGCAGGAGATTGTCTCTTCGAATCCTCACACACGCATTGTCTATGCCGAATATGTCCGGTTCGACCATTGAGCGGAACCTGCCGGCACGTTTCGGTTCCGTTTCGGTTCCGTTGCGGCGGGATGGACGGAATGGGGCCGCCGCGCCCGACTCCCCGCACTTCGGCTGCACCCTGGATACTCCGTCCCGGCAGAATCAAACTATTGTTTGTTTCTGCACTCGACTTTTCCTACTTTGGCTGCGCCTTAGATACTCCGTCTCGGCAGAATCAAACTATTGTTTGCTTCTGCCGAGACTTTTCGTATCTTTGCGGCCCTATGTACAGTTTTTCGCGCTATAAAGAGCAGTATCGTGCCAATTTGAAACTGGCGCTGCCGGTCGTGTTGTCGCAGGCCGGACAGATTCTCGTACAGTTCGCCGACAATGCAATGGTTGGCCATTTCGGCGGCAACGACCCCTTGCCGTTGGCGGCCGTAGCATTCGGCGGCTCGGTCTTTTTCATCCTCTTCATCACCGGAATGGGCCTGACGATGGGGTTGACACCGCTCGTCGGCGAATGCTTCGCCCGGGGTGACCGACGCGGTGCGACCGAATATTTCAAAAACGGGATCATCTTCTATACCGTCCTGGGATTCCTCATCGCAGCCGTACAGCTGGCCATCATTCCGTTGATGTATCACATGGGGCAGCCCGAGGAGGTGGTCGATATGGCCATTCCGTATTACAGGCTGATGGCATACGGGATGCCGGCCGTGATGCTCTTCTTCGCCTTCAAACAGTTCCTCGAAGGAATCGGAAATACCGTTGTCGCGATGGTCATCGTCTTGGCCTGCAACCTGATGAATGTCGGTCTGAACTGGGTCTTCATCTTCGGGCACTGCGGCGTTGATGCGATGGGCGCTACGGGAGCCGGCGTGGCGACGCTCATCTCCCGTATCGCGATGCCGTTGGCGGCGTTCTGGTACCTGTTCCGCCGGAACCGTTTGCGGGAATATGCCGCGATGCTGCCCGAAGTCCGCTATTCGCGCCGCAGCATACGGCAGCTCGTGCGCATGGGTGTTCCGATTTCCGGCCAGATGTTTCTGGAATCCTCGGCCTTTGTCTTTACGAGCATCATGATGGGGTGGTTCAATGCCGTTGCCATCGGTGCAAACCAGATTTCGATGACGATGGGCAATTTCGCCTTCATGATCGTCACGGCCGTCGGGGCCGCTACGACGATCCGGATCTCGCACTGCTATGGCGCCCGCCGTTTCGAGGAGTTGGGCGTGGCGGCAAAAGCGGCACTCCATATCATCATGACATGGAACCTCTTTGCCGCATTGGTTTTCGTCTCGTTGCGGAGCGTGATCCCGCAGCTCTTCACGACCAATCCCGAGGTGATCGCATTGGCATCGCAGATGCTCGTGCTGATTGCCCTCTATCAGCTCTCCGACGGGATTCAGAACATCTCGGTGGGTGTGCTGCGCGGCGTGCAGGACGTGAAGATCATCATGCCGCTGGCACTGGCGGCCTACTGGCTGCTGAACCTGCCGGTAGGGTACCTCTGCGGTTTTGTGCTGGGACTGGGTCCTTGGGGTCTGTATATCGGTTATTTCGTGGGTCTTACGACGGCCGCCGTGCTCTATCTGGTACGGATCCGCCGGGATCTGCGCCGTCTGCGGAACAACGCTCCGGCAGCGTGATGCGCAGCGTCGCTTTTCACAGGAGGGCGGAATTCAATTCCGCCCTCCTTTTTCGTGCGGGAGCTTCGAATCGAATGGCCGATATGTTGTGATTCCTTCGAAAAATCACTATATTTGTGGCTAAAATACCGAAAGAATGTCTTGTAACTGCAAAAATAAACCGGAGATCGGTCGCGGGGCCGTTTTCTGCAACTGCGGCGAAGAGTGCCGGGCTTCTGTCTGCGAGGGGTGCTTCAAGCTCCACGCGACGCCTTGGCTGGCCGACTATCCCGATCATCTGCCGACCGACATCTTCGAAGTGCGCTTCAAAAATACCCGCCGCTCCTATTATCAGAATGTCAACAACCTGCAGCTTGCCGTAGGCGACATCGTCGCCGTCGAGGCCTCGCCCGGCCACGACATCGGTATCGTGTCGCTCACGGGTGACATGGTGGCCAAACAGATGCGGCGTACCGGTTTCAACCCCTACAACGGCGAGTTCAAGAAGATTTACCGCAAGGCGAAACCCTATGACATCGAACGCTGGCAGGAGGCCATCGCCCTCGAACACGAGACGATGATCCGCTCGCGGCAGATCGCGGCCGACATGGGGCTCAACATGAAGATCGGCGACGTGGAGTACCAGGGCGACAAGATCAAGGCCATTTTCTACTACATCGCCGATGAACGGGTCGATTTCCGCGAACTGATCAAGGTCTTTGCCGAGCAGTTCCATATCCGCATCGAGATGAAACAGATCGGCGCCCGCCAGGAGGCCGGCCGTATCGGCGGGCTGGGTGCCTGCGGCCGCGAGTTGTGCTGCGCATCGTGGATTTCGAGCTTTTCGAGTGTCACGACAAATGCCGCCCGCATGCAGGAGTTGTCGCTCAACCCGCAAAAACTTGCCGGACAATGTTCCAAACTGAAGTGCTGTCTGGTCTATGAATACGACACCTATGCCGATGCGCGGCGCGATTTCCCGCGTGTCAAGGAGCCGTTGCAGGCTCTCGACGGCGATTATTATCTGGTCAAGAGCGATATCCTGGCACGGACGATGCAGTTCAGCAGCAGCAAGGATGCGTTGGTGAATGCCGTTACATTGCCGGTCGAGCGCGTGAAGGAGATTCAGGCGCTCAACCGTGCCGGCAAGAAGGTCGAACGGCTGTTGGACGACAGTGCCGTTCCGGCGGCCGCCGAAGAGCCTACATTCCGCTCGGAGGAGGACAGCATCACGCGTTTCGACGGCAAACGCCGCAATAAACGGCGGCGCGGCGGGCGCAGAACCGACGCCCCGGCATCGGGCGGTGCGGCCTCCCGGACAGAACCGTCCGATGCGGAAGGAGCAAAGGCCGAGCCGCAGTCCGGAGCGGAACGGAGCGGCAGGGGATCCGATTTTGCCCGACGTGCCCGTCGGAACGGCACGGACGGGGCGGCCGGAGGGAAAGCGGAGACTTCGGAAGGGAGCTCTTCCCCGGCTGTGCAGCGCGGAGAGAGCCGGCCGCACGGGGATCGCAGGAACGGCCGTCATGGAAACAACGGAAACGGCGGACGCGGAGGTGAATACCGGGGCGAAGGCCGCAACGGCGGCGGACGTGGCGATCGCAGCCGGAGCCGCCGTCCGAATGATGCGGAGACCCGCCCGAAAGAGCCGCGCAATGCCTCTGCGGAGGGCGGCACGGATACCCAACATGGATGATCCGGGCCTTTCGTCCGGCTTGCAGGCCGGGCGGATCGCCGAATCCGGAGAGGTGCGGCGGAGCAAAGGCGGGGCAGCGGAGGCCTTGGATGCCGGCGAATGGAAAAAACGGCAGAACTGCGGACGAGAATCCCGCAAGGCGGATGGCGGGAATCTGTCTGCCTGCCCTTGTGCAGATGTGCGAATCGGGGCGTGTGAAAAATGATGGGAGGGGGATTTCCCGAATGAGCAGTGTGAACCGACGAATCGGCGAGAGATGCAGAGTGGGGGCGGTCGTGGCATTCGCGGGTGTAATGTCCGGATGCCTTTCGCCCCACAGAACCGTTGTGGCCGATGTCGATCCGACCGGCTGGGCGGAGCCGGTAACGGTGCGTTTTGCCAACACCGATACCTTGTCGGCATGTGATCTGCGGCTGGTCGTGCGCTATGACGGCGCTTTTGCGTCGTCGGCCGTCGATCTGGAGCTGACGACCCTTGCCCCCGACTCGCTTCGCTGCACCGAACGTTTTACGCTGCAGGTCGCGGCACGGCACGCTCCGGCCCCTTTAATGCGGGATACGGCCGTGCTCTATCGTCGGAATGCCGTGCTGAACCGTCGCGGGGAGTATGCGTTGACGATCCGTCCGTTGGAACCCGTGCGCGGAATCGAGGCGGTCGGTTTGGATATTGTTGAAAGCGAATAGATCACAGCATCGTGGGAAAGGACAAACTCAGGAAATTTGCCGAAAACCGGACGTTCCGGTGTCTTGTACAGCCGGAATTCGAAGAGATCTTCCGGAAGGACCATCCCCTCAAGGGACGATGGAATGCCGATTTTTTCCATAACGACCGTCCGATCGTTCTTGAACTGGGCTGCGGAAAGGGTGAATATACGGTGGCGCTGGCCGCCGACGACCCTTCGCGCAACTACATCGGGGTCGATATCAAGGGGGCGCGGATGTGGCGCGGCGCCAAGACGGCGACCCTGCAGGAGATGACCAACGTAGGATTCCTGCGTACACGCATCGAATTCATCAACTCCTTTTTTGCACCGGGCGAAGTCGCCGAACTGTGGATCACCTTCCCCGATCCGCAGCTCAAGACCCGCAGGGCCAAGAAACGCCTTACATCCCCGTTTTTCCTGAACTGTTATGCGCAGTTCCTCGCGCCCGGAGGCTGGATCCATCTCAAGACCGACTCCCAGCACCTGTATCGTTATACCGGCGAGGTGATCCGCCGCTGCGGCCTGCGCTGCGAGGTTTCGAACCCCGACATCTACGGTTCGGGATTTGCCGACAAGGTGCTCTCGATCAAGACCGCCTACGAACAGATGTTCCTCGATCGCGGGCTGCCGATAACCTATACCCGTTTTACGCTGGACGATGCGACGCATTTCGAGTGGTTCGACTGGGAGGAGGACGACAAGGAGCGTTGGGAGAAGGATTGCGAGGAGGAGCGGAGGGGGATTCCCGACCGCTCGCCCTCCGCAGCGGTGAAAAAGTTGTAAATCCGATGATTTGACGCAGATGGGCGGAGTCGGCATACGGCGGTGGTTCGGGGCGCTTGCGGGGGCCCTGCTGTGCGCCTGCGGCGGAGGGGCGTCTCTCCGCACGGGCGATCTGCTCTTTCAGCAGACCCGTTCGGAGGAGATGGCCGATGCGATCGTTGCGGCGACGGGAGATGGCGGCGCCGTGAACTTTACCCATGTAGGGATTGTCGAACGGCGCGATGACGGCCTGTATGTCATTGAGGCGGTCGGAGAGGCGGTAACCGCTACGCCGCTGGCGTCGTTCATGGAGCGTTCGGCGCTGCGTGGCGGAAAACCGCTGGTGGCGGTGGGGCGTGTCAGGGAAGCGGATTCGACCGTCGTGGCGCGGGCAATGCAACGGGCCCGTGCGTGTCTGGGACTCCCTTATGACGACGATTTTCTGCCCGACAACGGCAAGTTCTATTGCAGCGAACTGGTTTGGGAATGTTTCCTTGCCGCCGATGACTCGACGCACCTGTTCCGCAGCCGGCCGATGACGTTCCGGGCGGCCGACGGTTCGATGCCCGACTACTGGACCCGCCATTTTGCGGCGTCGGGAATGGCCGTGCCGGAGGGGGTTGCCGGAACCAACCCCAATGACATGGCCGCAGATCCCGCCGTGCGGATTGTATGGCGCTGTTACGATTGACTGAAAACGGACTGACGTTGAAACCACGAACCTTAGACGATATGAAAAACCTGTTGTTTCTGCTTGTGCTGCTGCTCGGAGCGTGCGGCGCAAACGATGTCGAAGAGGGATCCCGTGCGGACCGCATCGTTGCCGAGATCCACAATCCCGTATCCCGCCGCGTGCTGGTTGTCGCCCATCGCGGCGACTGGCGCAACTATCCCGAAAATTCGATCGGCGCCATCGAAAGCGTAATCCGCATGGGGGCCGATGTCATGGAGCTGGATCTGAAAAAGACCTCCGACGGCGTGCTGGTGCTCATGCACGACCGCACGATCGACCGCACGACAACGGGACACGGCCGTGTTTCGGAGATTACATACGATTCGATCGCCAGTTGCCGGCTGCGTTCGGCCCATCACGCTGCCGTGACGCACTATCGCGTGCCGACGCTGCGCGAGGCGCTTGCCTGCTGCAAGGACCGTATCGTGGTGAATGTCGATCAGGGATATGAATATTACGACGAGGTGCTGGCCATTGCCGAAGAGCTCGATATGGCCGATCAGGTCCTCATCAAGGGGAAGAAAAGCCGTGAGGAGGTCGAGGCGAAACTGGCATCCCATGCACGGGCGTTGATGTACATGCCCATCATCGACATCCAGAAACCGGCCGGACAGGCCCTCTATGAGGCCTACCGTCAGGCCGATGAGGCGCCTTTGGCCTGCGAACTCTGCTGGCAAAGGCCTTCGGAGGAGGTCGAACGTTGTGCCGAAGAGATCATCGGTTCCGGCTCGAAGCTGTGGGTCAATACGCTGTGGCCGTCGTTGTGCGGCGGCGAAGAGGCCGGACTGTATGACGACTACGCTTTTGAAAAGGGCGTCGAGGCGTATGACAAGGTGCTTGACATGGGCGCTACGATCATTCAGACCGACCGCCCCGAACTGTTGTTGTCGTATTTGCGGTCGAAGGGACTGCATGATTAACCGTTGAAAACATGTTTGCCAAAATCCGTCGATTCTATGCCATCTCGGCCCCTGCGAGCCGGGGTGAACTCTCCGACGACGACCGCCGTCGGCTCTATCGCAAACTCAGCTGGCAGAGCTTTCTGGCCGGAACGTTCGGCTACAGCCTCTATTACGTCTGCCGGACGAGTCTCAACGTCATGAAAAAACCGATTCTCGACAGCGGTCTGCTCGATGCCACGCAACTGGGAATCATCGGCTCGGCGCTGCTCTTCGCCTATGCCGTCGGGAAACTCGTCAACGGCTTCATTGCCGACTACTGCAACATCCGACGCTTCATGGCCACGGGGCTGATCGTCTCGACGCTCGCCAACCTCTTGATGGGAGTCCTCGGACTGGCCGGCGGTTGGATGCCTTCGGCCGTCATCTTCATGGTCTTTGCAGTCCTTTGGGGCGTGAACGGCTGGAGCCAGTCGATGGGAGCCGCTCCGGCCATCATCGCGCTGTCGCGCTGGTATCCGCTCGCAAAACGCGGCCGTTATTACGGCTTCTTCTCCGCAAGCCACAATTTCGGGGAGGGACTGTCGTTCGTCTTTGTCGGAAGCGTCGTCTCCGTATGCGGCTGGCAGTGGGGATTTTTCGGCTCGGCGCTTGCCGGTGCGCTGGGGGTGGTGCTGATCCTCTGCCTGATGCACGACACCCCCGAATCGGAGGGCCTGCCCTCCATCGAGGAGCTGGCGCACGAGAAGGCCGAAACGCCTTCCGGCATGTCGGTCCGCGACATCCAGCGGCGCGTGCTCGCCACTCCGGCCGTCTGGATTCTGGCGGCTGCAAGCGCGTTCATGTATGTGAGCCGCTATGCCGTCAACAGCTGGGGTATTCTCTTCCTGCAGGAAGCCAAAGCCTTCAGCGATGCGCAGGCCATTTCGGTCATCAGTATCAATACGATTCTCGGCGTGATCGGCACGGTCTTCTCCGGCTGGTTCGCCGAGAAGGTCTTCCGGGGGAATCTCAACTATCCCGCCCTGCTGTTCGGCGTGCTGAACAGCGTGGCCCTCGCGCTCTTCCTGTTTGGCGGAAACTCGTTGTGGCTCAATATGGCGAGCATGATCCTCTTCGGTATCGCCATCGGGGTGCTGATCTGTTTCCTCGGCGGGCTGATGGCGGTCGATATTGTCCCCCGAAAGGCCACCGGCGCCGCTTTGGGCGTTGTCGGTATCGCCTCCTATGCGGCCGCCGGCATGCAGGATGTGGTCAGCGGCTGGCTGATCAACTCGCAGGTGACGGAGAGCCTCGATGCCGCCGGCGAGGTGGTTTATCACTACGATTTCTCCTATGCCGCCGTCTTCTGGTTCGGGGCGTCGATCATCTCGTTCCTCCTGCCGCTGCTCAACTGGGGCCGTCGCAAGGCCGAATTCTGAGACGGGAGGTTTCGAATTGAGATGTAAGCCGAAGCGGTCTTTTCTGGCTGATATGTCGGGAGTTGCGATGCGGCTTACGTCATTTTTCCTCTGCTTTCTCGCTGTCGGAAGCGGCCATGACGGAAAAAATATTATTAAAATATTTGAAAATAGTCGGGCGGGACGATTCGGTTCTCCCTGGAAATCGTTATCTTTGTCGAGGTTAGTTAGAGAGGTTGCCTTATGGACAAAGATCATCATGCCTTGTCGGACGAGGGGCTGTATCGTCCGGAGTGCGAGCATGACGCCTGCGGTGTCGGTCTCGTCGTCAATATCAACGGAAACAAGTATCATTCGGTCGTCGATCAGGGCCTCAGCGTCCTCGAACACATGGCCCATCGGGGCGCCGAAGGCTCGGACAACAAAACCGGCGACGGCGCGGGGATTCTGGTGCAGATTCCGCACGAGTTTATCCTCCTGAACGGCATTCCCGTGCCTGAAAAGGGCCGTTACGGCGTCGGCATGGTCTTCCTGCCGCGCGACGAGGAGGACCAGCGCATTTTCATGCGGCTGATGACGGAAGTCGTCGAGGAGCAGGGCCTCAAGTTGACGGCTTCGCGGAAAGTTCCCGTTGACAGCTCCGTTCTCGGCGCCGACGCCGCAGCGACGGAACCCGATATCTGGCAGCTCTTCATTGTGGGTTGCGACGACCAGTCCCGGCTCGAAGAGCTGTTGTACGTCGTGCGCAAGCGGGTCGAATTCCGCCTGGAGTCGTCGGCCGTGCGGGACAAACGAAGCTGCTACATCGCAAGCCTCTCGACACGCACGGTCGTATATAAGGGCATGTTGTCGTCGCGGCAGCTGCGACTCTATTTTACCGATCTGCAAAGTCCCTATTTTTCGAGTGCCGTTGCGCTGGTGCACTCGCGCTTCTCGACCAATACCTTCCCGACATGGAGCCTTGCACAGCCCTTCCGCCTGATCGGCCACAACGGCGAAATCAATACCATACGCGGCAACCGCCTCTGGATGGGGACGCGCGAGGCGGTGCTCCATCCCGAATTCGCCGGAAATATCGAGGGCGGACTCGGCCCGATCATCCAGCCCGGCATGAGCGACAGTGCGTCGTTCGACAATGCCCTCGAATTCTTCCTGCGCGGCGGCATGTCGCTGCCGCACGCCCTGACGATGCTCGTGCCGGAGAGTTTCAACGAGAAAAACCCCTTGTCGAAAAAGCTCAAAAGCTATTACGAATATCATTCGATCTTCATGGCGCCTTGGGACGGCCCTGCGGCGGTCATCTTCTCCGACGGCCGCTATGCGGGCGGCATGCTCGACCGGAACGGGCTGCGGCCGGCACGTTACCTGATTACGCGCGACGGATTGATGGTCATCGCCTCCGAGACGGGCGTTCTGGATATTCCGGCCGCCGAGATCGAATCGAAAGGACGTCTCGAACCGGGCAAGATCCTCATGGTCGATACCGAGCGGGGGCAGATTCTCTCCGACGACGAGATCAAGCGGCAGCTTGCTTGCGAACATCCCTATGACGAGTGGCTGCATGACAACCGCATCATTCTGAAAAACATCACCAGCGGCCGCCGCGTCACCCACGAGGTGAAGGAGTACGAAGCGTCGCTCCGGGCGTTCGGATACGATCAGGAGGAGATCGACCGCATCCTCCGGCCGATGGCGACGGCGTCGGCCGGTCCGCTTGTCTCGATGGGCGACGATACGCCGCTGGCGGTGCTGTCGCGAAAACCGCAGCGCTTCTTCAACTGTTTCCGCCAGCAGTTCGCGCAGGTGACCAACCCGCCGATGGACTCCATCCGCGAGGAGCTGGTCATGTCGCTGACGAGTTACATCGGCGCCGTGCGCAAGAACATCCTCAAACCCTCGGCCGAGTTGTGCAAGGTGGTGATGATGTCGTCGCCGATTATCTCCGACCGCGATCTCGACATTCTGCGCAACCTCGAATACAAAGGATTCCGCACCATCACGCTGCCGATGCTCTTTCCGGTCGGCGGTAACGGTACGGAGTTGGGGAAAGCGCTTGACGACCTGTGCCGTGCGGCCGAGAAGGCGGTGGATGAAGGGTACAACTATGTGATCCTCAGCGATCGGGAGATCGATGCTTCGCATGCCGCCATTCCGTCGCTGTTGGCTATGGCGGCGGTCCATCACTACCTCATTTCGCGGCGCAAGCGCTCGCAGATCGCCGTCATCGTCGAGAGCGGCGAAGTGTGCGAAATGATGCATGTGGCGCTGCTGATGGGGTACGGCGCCAGCGGCGTCAACCCCTACATGGCCTTCGCCATCCTGAAGAAAATGACGGCCGCCGGCGAGTTGCAGCTCGATTTCGAGGCGGCCGAACAGCACTATATCAAGGCCGTGGACAAGGGGATGCTCAAGATCATGTCGAAGATGGGCATCTCGACGATCCGCAGTTATCGCGGCGCCGCGCTGTTCGAACCCCTCGGCGTGGGGGAGGAGCTGCTCGACCGTTACATGGGCGGCGGAATCTCGTCGATCGGCGGAATCGGACTCGACGACGTGGCGCGTCGTGCGTCGGAGATGCATGCGTTGGGATTTGCCCCCGGAGCCGCCGAGCAGCCGCTTGAAAATGCCGGCCGTTACGTCTATCGCCGCGACGGCGAGTTTCACGGCTGGAATCCCAAAACCGTCCTCTCGTTGCAGGCCGCCGCGCAGTCGGGCGATCCGGAGAAGTTTGCCGAGTTCACGCGCCATGCGGAGCATGCCGATACGCCGAGTTTCCTGCGCGACCTGATCGAGATCGTCAGCGACCGCGCCCCCGTATCGCTCGATGAGGTCGAACCGGCCGAGTCGATCATGCGCCGCTTTGTCGTCGAGGCGATGTCGTTCGGCGCCATCAGCAAGGAGGTGCACGAGACGATCGCCGCCGCCATGAACCGCATCTGCGGCCAAAGCAATACGGGTGAGGGCGGCGAGGATCCCGTCCGCAACATCCCGCTGCCCGACGGCACGTCGCTGCGCAGCGCCGTGAAGCAGGTTGCATCGGGACGCTTCGGTGTCGATGCCGAATATCTGGTCCATGCGGACGAGATACAGATCAAGGTGGCGCAGGGCGCGAAGCCCGGCGAGGGCGGCCAGCTGCCCGGCTTCAAGGTCGATGAGATGATTGCCCGTACACGCCATTCGATTCCGGGAATCACGCTCATCTCGCCGCCGCCCCACCACGACATCTATTCGATCGAAGACCTCGCGCAGCTGATCTTCGACCTGAAGAATATCAACCCCGAAGCGCTCATCAGCGTGAAACTGGTTGCCGAGAGCGGCGTGGGAACCATTGCGGCGGGTGTCGCCAAGGCCAGGGCCGACAAGATCCTTATCAGTGGCTGCGACGGCGGTACGGGCGCCAGCCCCGCCGACTCGATGAAATATGCCGGCGTGCCGGTCGAGATCGGTTTGGCGGAGATTCAGCAGACGCTGGTCGGAAACCGCCTGCGCGGACGCGTGCGGCTGCAGGCCGACGGCCAGTTGAAATGTGCACATGACGTGCTGGTCAATGCCCTGTTGGGCGCCGAGGAGTACGGCTTCGGCACGGCCGCCCTGGTTGTTCTGGGGTGCCGGATGCTGCGCAAATGCCATACGAATACCTGCCCGATGGGCGTTGCGACACAGAATCCCGAACTGCGCAAGCGCTTTACGGGCAAGGCCGGACATCTGATCAACTATTTCCGGCTGCTGGCCGAAGACATGCGCCGCCGGATGGCACGGATGGGATACACCCGTCTGGACGACCTCATCGGGCGCAGCGATCTGCTGCGGCAGCGTGAAATGCCGGCCGGCAGCGCCGCGTCGAAACTCGATCTGCGGCGGCTGTTGTTCCATCCTGCGGGCGATGCCGACATCCGCTTCCGCGTGGCGCAGGAACATGCCCTCTCCGATCTGCTCGACCGGCAGCTGCTGCCGCTGGCCGACCGGGTTCGCGGCGAAGGGCGACAGCTTGCGCAGACCTTTCCGATTGCCAATACGGACCGCAGCGTCGGGGCGATGCTCAGCGGCCATATTGTACGGACATGCGGCCGCACGGGACTGCCCGCAGGATCGCTCGCGCTGACCTTCTGCGGCAGTGCCGGCCAGAGCTTCGGCGCCTTCCTGGCACCGGGCGTGGCGTTCCGTCTCGAAGGCGACGCGAACGACTATCTCGGAAAGGGGCTTTCGGGCGGGCGCATCGTGGTCGTGCCGCCCGTCGGTTCGCGTTTCGCGGCCGAGGGGAACGTCATTGCCGGAAATACGCTGCTCTATGGCGCTACGGCGGGCGAAGCCTATATCAACGGCCGTGTCGGCGAACGGTTCTGTGTGCGCAACAGCGCTGCAACGGCGGTCGTCGAGGGTGTCGGCGACCACGGCTGCGAGTACATGACCGGCGGCCGCGTGGCGGT
>CALUKI010000028.1 GCA_944321175.1 uncultured Alistipes sp. | reverse complement strand
GTACAAGGGCGTGCTGTGGCGCGTGGAGATTGCCGAGCGCGGATTTACGGGTACGGCCGAGGAGATGGCTTTCGACGGCAGCACGCCGCTGCAGATCACCTGGGAGAAGCGCGGCGACGAGTTCTACGTTCCGGTCAAGGCCTCGGAGGCAACCATCAACATCCTCTGCCGCGAAAACTTCCGCTACCTCTCGCTCTTCACCTCCGACCCGCGGCAGTTCCGGGTCTCCATCCTCCGCAGCGGGCAACTTTACTGGCGGGGTTACGTCACTGCCGACCTCTACTCCGAGGCCTTTGCAGCGCCTCCCTATACCGTCTCGGTTAAGGCCGTCGATGGATTTAACCTGCTTTCGAGCATCCCGTTCCGCGACCTTGTGCGTATCGGCACAACGGGTCGACGCACGCTGTGGGAGTTGCTCTGCGCCTGTACCGATCTGTTGGAACTCGATCTCGATATGGCGGACTGGATGGATCTGCATGCCGAGGGCATGGACGAGAATATCTCTCCGCTGCGTCAGACCTGCCTCGACCTCGAACGGCTCTACTACGTCTACGAGGAACCGACCTACCGCGACATTCTTGAGCTTTGCCTGCGGCCGTTTGCCGGGCAGATCTTTCAGTCGAACGGTGCGCTGCATATCCGCCGTGCCGTGTCGCTCTATCGCACGGAGCGTCCGATGAGTTTCTACCGTGTCGGTACGGAATATCCCGTGGGACGGATCATCGCGGGCGGCGGACGACGACTGGTCATCCATACCGGAGTGCAGGTCATCACCTCGGCCGCACGGGCCGCAGCCAACGGCATGTGGAACGGCGACCTGCATATTCCGGATGAAGCCACGCTGGACATTGCGCCGGCCCTGCGCCAGGTGACCATCGACGTGAAGAACAAGAGTCTGCCCAACCTCATCGACTATCTGGGGGGGGTTGAACAAATCAGCTGTTTGTCGATTTTTTCGTGGGCTTGTACTCTTTCTCCAAAGACAAAATTACTGCGCGAAGCCTTTTCCCCTGCCGGTCCGAAATGATTTTCCGTCGTTGCGTATATAATGCAGGGAAAGGTATGGCCGGAACCTGGTTCCGGCCATACCTTTCAGCCTTCATCCCCGCCTCTTGTGGCTACTCCAACCGGCCGGTGCTTCTCAGATATTCGGTCTCATAGATCCGGTACTGCGTTTGCGCCTCGATCAGGTTGCTCTCGGCCTGCTGCCATTGCGACTGGGCGTCCAACAGGTCGGTCAGCGGGGCCAGCTGCGCCGTGTGGCGGTTCCGCGTCACGCGCAGGTTCTCCTCGGCCTGCCGCAGTGCGAGTTCGGCAGTCTGAATCAGTCGGTAGCCGTCCTCGACATTGCGGATTGCCTGTTCGACCTCAAGCGACATCAGGCGCGTGTTTCTCTGCAAATCGAGTTGCGCATTCTGCAGCCCGTAACGGGCCTTGCGCACCTTTTTGCGGCTCTCGCCCCAGTGGAAGATCGGAATCTTCACGGCCAACATGGCCAGACCGAGCCCGTCGCGGAACTCTTGTGTATAGGGGATGAACGTTCCGTTGCCCGCATCGACCATGCTGTGGAGTTTGATGTTGCCGTAGTAGGTATAGCCCAGCGACAATCCCACTGTCGGCAACATCGCTGAACGGGCATCGCGGAGCTGCTGTTCGCCGACGGCCACCTGCCGTTCGAGCAGCTGCAGTTCGGGGCGTGCCGCCAGGTCGGCATGCAATTCGCCCGGAGCTTTTATCCGAAAGAGGGTATCCGTCGGCACGGGGTGCATGTCGTTGCCGGCGCCGATTATTCTGCACAACGACATGCGGCATAAATCCGCCCCGTTGCGGGCCCGCTGCAACTGGTAACGGATCTCACTGCGTTTGGCCTCAATGCGCAACAGGTCGTTTTCAATGGTCATGCCCGCCTTCACGGCGACGGCAGTCTGGCTGTAGAGCGTATCCATCTGTGCGGCATAGCTCTCCAGCATGCGGACTTTTCGGTCAACGGCCACCAGGGTCCAATAGGCATTGTCGGCTTCAACCAGCACATCCATGCCGGTCATCCGCCGCTGCTCCCCGGCCACCTCCTCGCCGATGCGGGCCATGCGGCGCGCTGCGGAGATCTTACCGCCGGCATAGATCGGCTGGGTCAGGTTGAGCCCTGCCATGTAGGTGCCGCGCATCCGAAGATCCATTCCCATCATATCCATATCCGGCAACATATACGCGCCGATGGCAGACCCCTCGATTTTGGGCAGGGCGGCCGTTGCCGCGATCCTGCGGTCGAGACGGGCTTGTTCGAGCCGGTTGTCGGCCTGCCGGAGCTCCTCGCTGTGGGCAAGGGCCCGTTCGCGGCACTCGGCCAGGGAGAGCGGCAGCGGCTGCTGGGCCCGGGTCGAAAGATTCGACATCAGGATGAGGCATGCTGTTACATATATCTGTTTGATATTCATGGATTATGCATTTTGAGGTTTGCGAATTCGGAACAATGCCGCATAGAACAGCGGCAGCAGGACGAGTGTGATGATCGTGCCTACCGTGAGGCCGCCCATGATTGTAATGGCCATCGAGCTGTACATCGGGTCGCCGACAAGCGGAATCATGCCGACGATGGTTGTCAGCGAGGCCATCAGCACGGGTCGCACGCGCGATACGGTAGCTTCCACCACGGCAGTATAGGGTGCGGCTTTCTCTTCGGTCTGGAGCCGGCCTATCTCATCCACGAGTACGATGGCGTTCTTGACCATCATGCCGATAAGCCCCAGCATGCCGATAATGGCCATAAAGGTCATCGGCTGTCCGCTTAACAGCAGCGAGGGCGTGAGGCCGCAGAATACGAACGGGAAGCAGAGCAGGATGAGGATGACCTTGCGCCAACTGTTGAACAGCAGCAACAGGATGGCCAGTATCAGAAAGATGGTGATCGGCACGAATTTCATCAGGTTGCCGATGGCCTCTCCCTGAATCTCGCCTTCACCGACCCAGCGCATCGTGTAACCTTCGGGCAGCGGGATGGATTCGATCTCCTTCCGGATGGAAGATACGGCTTTCGCCGGCGTCGCATCGCTGCGGTCGGGATTCGGATCGCACTCCGCTTCGATGACACGCCGTCCGTTGAGTCGTATCACGAGATCTTCATCCCAATCGAGCCGCAGTCCATCGACGACGCTGCCGAGCGGCACGGCCCGGAACAGTTTGTCCTGCAGTTCGCTCATAGCCCGGCCTCCGGCGAGTGCGCTTTGCAGCTCCTCGTTGGAGAGATGTACGTTCATCATGCTCCAGACGGGTATTTCGTCGAGCTTTTTGATACGGCTGCCGTCGGCGTTGCGTACCTGCAGATTGAGCGGGAGCATCCGTTCCTGATCGTTCAGCACGCCTACCGGCATTCCTCCCGTCGCGGCCAATAAGGCGTTGGCCACATCCCCGCGTTCTATGCCCGAGCGCAGAGCATCCTGCCTCACATATTCGGCGACAATGGCCTTGCCCGCCGGTTTCCAGTTGTTCTGGACCGAGTAGGCATCGATATAGGGAGAGCGGCGCATGATCTCTTCGGCCTGCGCGCTCAAACGCCGCAGCACGGCCGGATCGGAACCTGCGAACTCCACCTCGACGGTGTGCGAGGTCGAAATCGAGAAGTTGTACTTGCGGATACGGACATAGGCTTCGGGACAGGACTCGCGGAGCTCCCTCCGCACTCTGGGAATCTGCTCCAGCACGGTTTTGTAATCCTTGCAATCGACGATCAGTTCACCGTAGCAGTCGCCGCCCGAAGTCATCGGACGCACCAGACAATAGTGGGCCGGCGCACTTCCCTGACTGACAGCCACCCGTTCGATGGCGGGATTCTCCGAGAGCCGGCCGCTCATCTCCAGCAACCGGTCGCGCACCACATCGGCATCGGTAGCGGAAGGGAAGAAGCATTCGACAACGAATTGTTTGTAATCGAAATCGGGGAAGAACATATTTTTCACCTTGGTCATCCCGAAAATGCAGAGAGCCAGCAGGGAAAAAGCCACGACGAGGGTCGCCCGCTTATAGCCGATCAGGAAACCGATGGCACGGCGGACAAAACGGTGCACGGGCGAGTTCATGACCGAGCCGGATTCGCCGCCGGCCCTTTTCTCGCGTTTGGGCAGCCACGACTTGGCGCAGACGGGAACCTGAACCAGAGCCAGCACCCAGCTGGCCAGCAGGCTGACGCACAGCACCAGGAAGAGGTCGCCGGCATATTCGCCCGCCGTATCGGGCGACAGATAGACACAGAGAAACGTCGATGCGGCGATTACGGTCGCACCCAGCAGCGGCATGGCCGTATTGCGGCCGATACGGTACAAATAGGTTTTCGGCCCCAGCCCCCGCTTCTTGTCAATCAGGATACCGTCCATGATCACGACGGCATTGTCCACCAGCATGCCCATTGCCACGATAAACGCACCGAGCGAGATGCGTTGCAGCGTCGTACCGCAGGCGAGCAGAATCGGGAAAGAGACCGCGACCGTGAGCACCAGCCCGAACCCGATGATCACCCCGCTTCGCAGCCCCATCGTGAAGATCAGCACCAGGATGACGATGGCAACCGATTCGACGAGATTCCACATGAAGGAGGAGATGGCTTCATCGACCTTGTCGGGTTGGAAAAAGATCTTCTCGGTCTCGAATCCGGCGGGGACGTGTTTCATCGCCTCGGACAGCCGTGCATCGACCGCCTTGCCCACATCGGGGACGATGGCCGAATCCTCCATCGCCACACAGAGGGCCAGCGCGGGGCGTCCGTCCACGAAGAAGCCGTTGCGCTGCGGCTCGCTGTAGGCCCGTTCCACGCGGGCGACATCGCCGAGGCGGATCCGTTTTCCGTCCAGCGTCCGGATCGGCAGGTTGCGGATATCCTCCTCGTTCTCAACGGCCGAATCGACGTAGAGTGCGATCCGCTCGTCGCCGCTGCGGTATTTCCCCGCATCGACGGTTTTTCCGGCACTCTGCAACGAGGAGATGATCTGCGCAGGGACAATGCCGTTGCGGGCAATCTGCTCTTTGGAAAGGATGATGTTGATCACTTCGTCGCGGTTGCCGATGATGTTGATCCGTTTGACCCCTTTCACGTCGAGCAGTTCGCGGCGAAGGTATTTGGCGTATTTATACATCTCCGGATAACCGTATCCGTCGGCCGTCAGGGCATAAAAGATACCGTAAACATCCATCATGTCATCCACTACCACCGGACTGTAACATCCTTGAGGAAGACGCGAAGCGGCATCGTTCACCTTGCGGCGAAGCAGGTCGAAATACTGTTCCAGTTCCTTCTCCGGCACGGTCATCCGGAACTCGACGGTGAACATGGCCGAGCCGTTCCGGCATTCGGTCTTCACCTTCTTCACATCGGGCAGCGCCCGCAACTCGTCCTCCATCATCTGGGCGACCTTCAGTTCCATCTCATGGGCACTGGCCCCCGGCCACGGAACCACGACCATCGCCTGTTTGGCGGAAACGGCGGGATCCTCCAGTTTGGGCATCTGCACGAATGACAGCACGCCGGCGATCAATATCGCTGCCATGAACGACCAGAACAGCACCGGCCGCTGCATGAAAAATCGGGTCATCTTCATTACAACAGCCCTCCTATGTTGGTTTTGGCCGCTCTTTCGATAACGCGCACCTGCTCCCCGTCCTGCAGCACATGCACTCCGGCCCGGACAACCTGTTCGTTGCCCGTCAGCCCTTCGACGATGACGGCGCGCCCTTCGGCATCTGTTCCGCGCAGCACGACAGGGCGTTTGGATACGGTGGAATCCGCTCCGAATACCCATACACAGGGCTCGTCCCCGTCATTGTCGCGGAATACGGCGCACAACGGCACGGCAAATCCGGCCCCACGCTCCCCGTCCGCCGCGACAATACCGACCTCGGCGTTCATGCCTGCCGTCAGCCGCCGGTCGGGTTTCCCCATAAAGATCAGGCATAACTGATAGAGCTGGTTGCCGTCGGCCTTGGGACTGCAGTTCGACAGTTTCATCGTGAACTCATCTTCAATGCCCGCCACCTTGCAATAAAAACGGGTAAAGAGGTCGTGCCGGCTGTATTCGCCGGCCGGAATATCCGCCACGACCTCCATGTGCGATACGTCCAGCAGGTTGAACAGGGGTGTACCGGCATCGACCATCTCCGCCGGCGAGTAGTTCACCTGCTGGATATACCCGTCGGTCGGGGCATAGAGTTTCGTGTAGTCGAGTTTGTTCCGACTCACCTGCAACTGCACGCCCAACTGCCGCAGGCCCGCACTGGCCTTCTCGAAGTCGTTGACCGAGACGCTTTTCCGGTCGAAAAGCTGCTTCATGCGTTCAACTTCGTCTTTGAGCTGGTCGTACTGAATCTGCAGCGCTTCGACCGCCAGCCGGTAGTCGGCGTCGTCCAGTTCGGCCAACAACTGCCCCTGCTGCACATAATCGCCCTCGGATACGCAGATGCGGGCGATCTGCCCGGCCGTCTTGAACCCCAGATTCACTTCATGCGCGGCCTTGACGACACCCGAATAGAAGCGTGTGGTCTCTCCACTCAATGCCACGGGCTTCGTCAGGCTCACGCTTTGGACGAACGGTTCGGAGGCCGTCCGGCCCGAACAACTGCACAGTAGAACCGTCACCAGTACGGCTCCAAATCTGTTTTTCCCTATTCTCCTCATTTCTTATATTTGGTTTTGTGTTTTTCCGTTGGCAAAGTTCACTCTTTTCCCCGTATGGATTTTGTCGCAAGCTGCGGGCTTGTTGTTCGAAAGGATGAAAAAAGACACATTCAGGAGAGAACATCCCTCGATTTGTTGTTCCATTATGTATATTTGCCGAAGAAACAACGAATAGATTATGACCGATACATCTGCATTCGATGCGCTCAATCTGATGACGATTCCCCTTGATGAATACGCCTGCGTCTTTGAGGACAAGTTTATCCTTGCCAGCAATTTTGATGAAGAAGGCCGCCTCAGGGATCTGACAAACGACCCCGGTTTGGACCTTTTTCTTACGGCACCGTACCCCTTCAAGATACAGATTCCGATAATCCTGCTATGTCTGGACGGAAGGATGCACGTCAAGTTGAATCTCAACGAATACGACCTGCACCGCAACTCGCTGCTGTTTGTCCTGCCGGGGTCGATCGGGCAATGCCTCGATATTTCGGCCGATTGCCGGATCGTTTGCATAGCCCTGTCGAACGATTATATCATTGCGGAAGAGAACCTCAAAGGGGCTCTCATCGTCCGTAAGTTTCTTGCACGACAAACAAGCCTCGACCTCACCGACGCCCAGACCGCCGAGATCCTGTCCATCTGCCGGGCGGTGCAGGACAAACTCCGTCAGCCCGATTTCCGTTTCAAATACGATATTCTGAAAGGCTACCTGCAGGTACTCTACGGTGACCTCTGCCAGCTGATGGCCCCCCTCGTCGAGGCTCAGGATGCCCGGCAGGGTTCTCGCAAGAAACAGATTTTCGATCGCTTTCTCGAAGAGTTGCGGCAGCATTGCACCATGGAGCGCAGCATCGGTTTCTATGCCGAACGGTTGTGCCTGACGCCCAAATACCTCTCGCAGGTGGTACACGCCGTCAGCGGGCGCCATGCCGGAGAGTGGATTCGCGACTATGTAATTCTGGAAGCCAAAGCCTTGCTGAAAAGCGGACAATATACGATCCAACAGGTATCCGACATGCTGAATTTCGCCAATCAGTCTTTTTTCGGAGTCTATTTCAAGAAGGCCGTAGGCTGTTCGCCGACAGTTTACAAGGAGATGTGAGTCTGCGCATTTCAGCCGGCCGTCGCTGAAATATCGATGCAAAAAACCGGCATTTCTGCGACATCGTACATGGCTCCACCCTCGGCATATTCCGCACGATAATCCATATTTTGCTGAATGCAAACGCATTGCCGCAAACCATGGCCGAATGTGCGATATTTTGCAAACAACCGATTTTTATTTACATTTGTAATCGGAACAACGCGGCTATACGGTCGGGCCATGACATCCGCAGGCAAACCCAAATACCGGCACTGCCATCGTGCATGCAACTGCTGCGGGAGGGACAACCGCCCGCATACCGGATCATTCTGCCGGCATATCGGTCGGGCAACCGGTCTGTCGGGGATGGAACTCTTCGTATGAAACGGATATGAATGCCCCGAAAAACAACAAGGAGCGTTGGGAGGAACATATTGCCCGACAACTCCGGAATCGAAAGAACAGCAATGCCGTAAGGTGGTATGTGCTGACATTGCCCGTATCCGCGAAGGGCCTTCATTGGGGAAATCCCGCCAAAGAGCTCCAGTCGGAGGTGGAGCGCCGCCGACGATACGGAGAACCGGTATTCGAGTATTTTGCCCCGTCATATGTCGAGGTCTGCAAGAGAAAAGGATCGTTTGTCGATACGAAACGCCCGCTGCTTTACAATTATGTCTTCATCCATGCTTCGGAAAACGAAATATACCGGATGAAACGGTATCTGCCCCGATACAACTTCCTGCCCCGCGTCCGCAGCACCGACGAGACATACTATCCCTACCTTTCCGACGAGGAGATGGCCAATCTGAAGTGGGTGGCCGAATCCTACTGCAATGTCCTGCCGCTCTATACCCCGAAAACCGGTCGGTTGATGAAAGGCGATCGCGTGCGTATCACCGCAGGAAAGTTCGCCGGCGTCGAAGCATGCGTCGTCATTCAACCCGGCGCCGGCCGAAAGGATGTCGTCGTATGTGTGGAGAACTGTATGTATGTGCCGCTGCTGTCGGTCGAGCCGGGACAGTATGAGGTCATCGCGCTGAATCCCGACAACAGGCATCTCTATTCCCGTCTGAACAGCGACCGGCTCTCAACGGGGCTTCATGAAGCCCTGCGCAGACTTCACGGCAAGGCCGGCGTCACGGACAAGGACCGCGAACTTGCATCGGAAACACTGCGGCAATTCGGAGGATTGCATATGGAAAGCAATGCCATGCGCTGCAAGCTCTGTTCGCTGCTGCTGCCGGCGTACGCAATACTCGGCAACAGGAAGGAGTACGGCGATCTGCTGGGGACGATTCAAGGCATGCTGCCGCTCATTAAGGCCGAACAGATTCGGGCAATGCTTCTCGTCACCCTGTACGGCTGCACCAACAGCAGCCTCTATTACGAAATGGCCCATGCCGCCACGGATCCCTGGCGCAAGGAGCGCAACCCCAAAAAGCACAAGGCAAATCTTCTGCGACGGCTGGACGATTACGACCGGTGGCTGGGGCATCGCCACTGAACGGCGGCAGACCCCGTCATCCTTTCCGTTGGAACCGGCAGGCCCGCCGGCTGTAAACCGGTTCATGCCGGTATTCGGCTCCTGCTGCTGCGAAACCGCAACAGAAGGCCGGCATACGGCGGTCTCGATCCGGTCATGCGTCAATTCACGACGTCTTTTCCCTGATAGTCGGCAAAACGGCGGGTCAATTCCTCCTCTTCATATCTTCGCCGCGCCTCCTGCCGCAACTGTTCGACAGCTTCGTTGTAACGGCGCGTATGTTCCGATACGGCGTATTTCAGAATGCGGATATAGGAATCGAAGAATTCGGCAAATTCACTTTTGCGGCGTTGCAGGCACTCGATCGAAAAAAGAATCGCATCGGGACGCACAAGGATCTTGACCATGCGGGTCGAATTCATCACCTCCTGCGCCATGCGCGACAACAGCTTGTGATTCAAATCGGAACGTTTGCGGCCGAAACCGATGTGCAGTTCGAAATAGCGCTCATCGAGATGCAGAACATATTTCATCCCTTCGATGCGGACCAGCAGGTCTCCGTCCCGATCGGTTTCCGGATAGAATCCGCGTTTGCGCAGATAGTGCGACAACCATTCGACGGAGAGTTCCTGCCGACGTCGAAGACGCCGCACGAAGTGACGGATTCCGATTCCCGCAGCGATGCCGGCGGCCGCACCGCAAAAAAGGCAGCCCGGCGTCACGGCTCCGGACAGAAAGCAGATGACAGCCGCAACGGCAGCTGCGGCGGCTGTTGCCGGCAATCCATACCGTCTCAGATACGGTACAACCCTTTGCTTCAGATATGTGAGTCTTCGACGCATTGTCTGTCATTACAACACAAAGATACGAAAAGTCGAGCGCAGAAGCAAACAATAGTTTGATTCTGCCGAGACGGAGTATCTAAGGCGAAGCCAAAGTTCGGAAAGCCGGGCGCAGAACCGGCCGCCGATTCGATGACGGCCCACTGCATCCCGCAGTTCCTCCCCAAAAAAGGCCGGCAATATTGCCGGCCCTGAATCTCCTGCCGTATCGGAAGAGCTATTTTGCCGAAATCAACGACCGGATGTTCTGAATAAGCATGGCAACGGCGACGGAATTGAACCCGCCTTCCGGGATGATCACATCCGCATACTTCTTCGACGGTTCGACAAACTCTTCGTGCATCGGTTTTACCGTTGACAGGTATTGATTGATGACCGAATCCATCGTTCGGCCGCGTTCGCAGACATCCCGCAGGATACGGCGGGCCAAACGCACATCCGCATCCGTATCGACATATACCTTGATATCCATCAGCTCCCGCAAGGCACGGTTTTCGAAAATCAGGATTCCGTCGATGATGATGACGCGCGACGGCTTCACGGGAACCGTTTCAGGCAGCCGGTTGTGCTCCGTAAACGAATAGACGGGACGTTCGACCGGCACGTTGTTCTTCAATGCCCGGATGTGTTCCACAAGCATGTGCGTGTCGAATGCCTGCGGATGGTCGTAATTGAGTTTCGTCCGCTCGTCGTAGGTCAGCTCCGGATGAGCCTTGTAATAGTAATCGTGGCAAAGCGTTGCCACGTCGTCATCCTTGAATGCCTCCTGCAACCGCTTGACAAGGGTGCTTTTGCCGGATCCCGTTCCGCCGGCAACGCCGATGATCGTTACATTCATATCGTGGTCGTATTTCAGGTTTTATGATTCATTTTGGCGATTCCGCACCGTTACCGGTCTTACGACGGTTTGAAGAACCCGCTCCGTCGGCATGCCATGCGCCCGATGGATATTCCCGCAGAGCGGCACCGGCTCCTCCGACAATACAAAAGCGGAGCATCCGCTCCGGAATGCTCCGCTCTGAAAGACCGCATCATGCGTCGATATTGGCATAGGTGGCATGGCGTTCGATGAACTCCCGACGCGGCGGCACGTCGTCGCCCATCAGCATCGAGAATACGCGGTCCGCTTCGGCCGCATTCTCGATCGTTACCTTGCGCAATATACGCGTGTCGGGATTCATCGTCGTCTCCCACAGCTGCACATCGGACATCTCGCCCAAACCTTTGTACCGCTGGATGTGCACGCCCTTTCCGAATTCGGCCGAGATCTTGTCGCGCTCCTCGTCCGTCCAGCAGTAACGCTCCTGCTTGCCTTTCTTGACCAGATAGAGCGGCGGGGTAGCGATATAGACATGGCCGTTCTCGATCAGCTCCTTCATCTTGCGGAAGAAAAAGGTCAGCATCAGCGTCGCGATATGGCTGCCGTCGACATCGGCATCGGTCATGATGATGATCTTGTCGTAGCGCAGCTTCTCCAGATTCAGCGCCTTGCTGTCCTCCTCCGTGCCGATTGTCACGCCCAACGCCTGAAACATGTTCTTGATCTCTTCGTTCTCCCACATGCGGTGCTCCTGAGCCTTCTCCACATTGAGGATCTTGCCCCGCAGCGGCATGATTGCCTGGAAATTCCGGTCACGGCCCTGCTTTGCCGTACCGCCGGCCGAATCTCCCTCGACGAAGAAGATTTCGGCTACCGAGCGGTCGCGGCTCGAACAGTCGGCCAGTTTGCCCGGCAGACCGGACCCCGACAGCGGCGTCTTCCGCTGCACGGCCTCGCGGGCCTGGCGTGCGGCGTGACGCGCCTGCGCCGCAAGGATCACCTTGCTGACGATCGCCTTTGCGTCCTTCGGGTTCTCCTCCAGATAGTTCGACAGGGCCTCCGACACGGCCTGATCGACCGAGGCCGCAACTTCATCGTTGCCCAGTTTGGTCTTCGTCTGGCCTTCGAACTGCGGCTCGGCGACCTTTACCGACACAACGGCCGTAAGTCCCTCGCGGAAATCATCGCCGCTGATGTCGAACTTGAGCTTGGCAAGCATCCCCGAATCATCGGCATACTTCTTCAACGTCCGTGTCAGTGCACGGCGGAAACCCGTCAAATGCGTACCTCCTTCGATCGTATTGATGTTGTTGACATACGAATGGACGTTCTCCGAGAAAGAGTCGTTGTACTGCATGGCCACTTCGACCGGCACTCCGTTTTTTTCGGTATCGAGATAGATAATCGACTCGATGATGGGCTCTCCGCGCGTAGCGTCGAGATACTTCACGAACTCCTTCAGCCCCTCTTTCGAATGGAACGTCTCGCTCAGATAATTTCCCGATTCGTCCTTGACCCGCCGGTCGGTTATGGAGAGCTGGATGCCCTTGTTCAGGAACGCCAACTCACGGAGACGGTTGGAGAGGATTTCGTATTTATATTCGGTAGTATGGGTGAAGATTTCGCCGTCGGGCTTGAAGGTGATGATCGTCCCGCGATCCCCGCAGGCGCCGACAATCTCCATCCGGGATGTCGGAGCGCCCTTGCTGTATGTCTGCCGATAGATCTTTCCGTCGCGGTGCACCTCGGCGACCAACATCGACGAGAGGGCATTGACGCACGACACGCCGACACCGTGCAGACCGCCCGAAACCTTGTAACTGCCCTTGTCGAATTTACCGCCGGCATGCAGCACGGTCAAAACGACTTCCAATGCGGATTTCCTTTCCTTTTCGTGATAATCGACGGGGATTCCGCGACCGTTGTCGCACACCGTGATCGAATCGTCTTCATTGATTGTCACATCGATTTCCGTGCAATAGCCGGCCAACGCTTCATCGATCGAGTTGTCAACAACCTCATATACCAGATGATGGAGACCCTTTTCGCCGATATCGCCGATATACATGGCGGGACGTTTGCGAACGGCTTCCAGCCCTTCCAGCACCTGAATGCTCGACGCGGAATACTCCTTCTCCTGTTTTACTTCTTCGGTACTCATTCCAATAGTTCTATATTAACGTACAAAAATACGATTTTCCTCCGATTTTTGCAAGTCCGGAGGCGATGGATTCGCCATGTCGCGGCAAAGAAATCACAAACTCTCCAGCAGGGCCTTCATATCCACCTCCTTGACGGCGCCTTTGGCAAAGACGAGCGTGCGCGCCGGATACTCTTCGATGAGGTTCGTGTTGTGCGTGGACATGACGACGGCGCATCCGCTGGCCGCAATCGTGCGGAACAGCCGCATGATTCCGTCAGCCGTTACCGGATCGAGATTGCCTGTCGGTTCATCGGCCAGCAGCAGGCGCGGGTTGTTGAGCAACGCTCTGGCGATAACCAGCCGCTGCTGTTCGCCGCCCGACAGTTCGAAGGGCATTTTGTAGTGTTTCGACTCCAGTCCTACCAGCTGGAGGACTTCATCGATTCGACGGCGGATCTCCGACTCCACACGCCACCCCGTGGCCGCCATCACATAATAGAGATTCTGAAAGACGTTGCGGTCGGTCAGCAACTGGTAATCCTGAAATACGATTCCGATGCGGCGTCGCAGATAGGGGATGTCGCGCCGGCGCAGCTGCCGCAGGTCGAACCCGACCACCATGCCTTCTCCCGCATGGAGCTGCATGTCGGCATACAGGGTTTTGAGCAAGGAGCTTTTACCGCTTCCCACCCGTCCGATCAGATAGACGAATTCGCCTTCGCAGACGGAAAAATTCACATCCGACAAGACCAGTTCGCCCGTTTGCGCCGAACGTTTCGACGACGATCTGCCGGCAGAATGGTCGGTATGATAGATCGAGACGTTCTTCAACTCAATGACTCTGTTTGCGTTCATTCGCTCAAATTCGATTTACATGGTCAAAGATACGATTTTTTCACCGGAATCGAATTGCATTTATGGAAAAAGCGTTATCTTTGTAGTATCTTTCAATCGGGACCGCATGCCGAACCGACAATGGGGATGACCGGTTTTGACAGCAGGTAGAGTTCGATTGTAAGCACGTCGAGCGCTGTACGGCGGCTCGTAAATCCCGACGTTCAAACTACAAATGGCAATAACAGCTATGCACTCGCTGCCTAATTTTCAAGGAAAATTGGCTTAATCATCGGGTCCAAGGCGATCCGGTGACGAGTATCCCGAAGAACGGTTCCGCTCTTTAATCGTTTTTCATACGGGGTATCATTCATTTAGAGATAGTGCGGCGCAGCGTCTCGGACGCCGTGCGAAAATCGAGAGACTGGGACTTGGGTTGGGCTGCCGCCTGCCGGGCTCAAGGAGGAGGAGGAAACGGTCGGCTAAACGTGTAGAAAGCAGTTGGGTTCCTTGTTTGGACGCGGGTTCGACTCCCGCCATCTCCACAGAAGTTACACTCGTCCGGGATTGACAGCCCGGACTTTTTTGTTGATTCACACGCAACCGACTCGATTCATTCTGATCCAAAAGGGGAGCATTCCGCCGGATTCGACTTGCCGGAGATACAGCCCCGCCCTCCATGACGGAAAATGTCGCGGAGCCTTTGCCGCAGGCCGTCAGGCATCCGCCGAACGATGGATGCAGGTCGCAAAAATCCGACAGTGACGGCGAGCGGTGTCGTGCGGCAGTCCCTGCGCGAGGAAATGCAAGGATCCGACTGTCATATACGATTCCAGGTTCATCCTGCAATGGCCGTCAATGACGGATTCATCGCACGGATGTTTATCCTGCTATGGATTGAAATTCGCGAAGTTACAATAATTTATTGCCAAACAGTTCTCTTCGAGCCATAAAAAATATCCACCAAGTATTGGTATTTTCATTGGCGGTTCGATATTGATTCCCGATATTTGAACAAACTAAAAATCAAATTGATAGATGAAAGAGTTATCTGAATGTCAACTCAGTCGTCTCGAACGTGCCTATGAGGTTCGCAAATTGTCCATGCCGTTTCTGAAGAGAGGCGACATGTCGAAAACCGACATATACTACAATGTAATATTGAAGAAGCACGCCATGTGCGAAAACACCTTCCGGTCGTTGCTGGCACTCGTCGAAGCCGATGAATATCCGCAGCTTCTACGGGACTACCGGCGTCGCAAACGCGCTCAATACATGGCGCGGCTCAAGCGTCGATGCACGGCGCGAAGGAGTGCTGGCGAGTGATGCGGCAAAGGAAGGTCGATCGCAAGCGTACAGGAGGAGCTTTCATCCGATTCGAATCCGGCTCCGGCCTTCGGGCGTCATACGATCCATTCCCCGCTTTCGAGCGGCATCTGTTTCCCGCAGCGCATGCGAACCGCCCGGTTCCTGCGCAAAAGACCGGAGTCTCGGACTCCGGTCTTCATTCCGTCAGCCGGTCTTGCCGCCGTACAGGGGCGTTCACCGGACTTGCAGCCATTGTCGGATCAATTCGGGCGGTTCGACGCTGCACACTTTCAGCCGTTCGAGCTCACGGCGCCCCTCCGGGGTCAGAGAGAAAAGCATCCGCCGTTTGTCCTCGTCGCCCATTTTCCGATATACGAGCCCTTTTTGCTCTACCGAGCGGATCACCTTCGAGGCATTCGAGCAGCTCAGCTGCAAACTGTCGGCAATCTCGCCGGATGTCAGTGTCTCATGGCGGCATAGCCGGCAAAGCAGGACACCTTCATTGAGCGAAAGACCGTAACGGCGCTCGAACTGCTGTTCGAAATCGGCTACGGCACGCGCAAGGTCGCGGATCCGGCAAAGGGTCTCCATCGGGCCGGATTATTTGAGGAGATACTCCTCGATTGCCTGTCTGAATGCCTGCTTGGGCATTGCCCCCTGCAGCATTTGCGGACGTCCCCCTTTCGGGATAAAGAGGATGGACGGAATGCTGCGAATGCCGAATGCCGCCGCGAGATCGGGTTCCCGCTCGGTATTGACCTTGTAGATCACGATCCGGTCTTTGTACTCCTCGGCCAGCTCTTCAAGAACGGGCGCCACCATGCGGCAGGGGCCGCACCACGAGGCATAGAAATCCACGATTGCAGGTTTGTCCCCCAAATACGTCGGCGCGGTCGTGCTTCGATCCGTCAGATTGTAAACCTTTTTCTGGAACTCTTCCAGTGTCAGCTCTTGTACCATCGTTTTCTTCGTTTTGGGCTGTTCGTTCCGATTTGCACCGCAAGCCGTTGTGACTGCAAGCATCAGACCGATCAGCATCGTTACTGTTTTTTTCATTTTCACTTAATTATTTTGTCCGTAATAAGTCCGGGCATCGGGAAGGGTGAGAGCCATGCTTCCGTCTATCCGGCTGCTGCAAGGCATCCTCATTCTTCCCTGACCTGCAAGTTCCAATGCGGCTTATGACAGGCTGCTTTTTGCGATAAGTCCCGCCCTCGGCAATTCGGCCGTCGGTCGGTTTTCGTGTCATGCATCCGCTTGCCGGAGGTTCGATGTCTGTATTTCGGTATGGATCATACCGGACAATCCGGCACCGCAATCCGGCAGTCGGGTCTCCTGGCCGCTTTTCTTCATGCAAATCTTTTGCAAAGGTAGCGATATTTTCCAAAGAAACAAATTTCCGATAGAAAATAAATAAAAAAAACGAAAGAAAGAAGTGGGGGTGGGGGGGGTAAGAGAGAGGGAAGAGGAAGAGGAAGAGGAAGAGGAAGAGGAAGAGGAAGAGGAAGAGGAAGAGGAAGAGGAAATGAAATGAAATGAAAAGGGAAGGGGTAAAAACGGGATAAGGGCAGAAACCGACAGATGCGCGAAAACGGAATCAAAGACAGAAAAGCGCGAAAAGGACAGATGGAGGGGGAGGGCAGGCGAAAACCAGAAGTGGAGCTGCAGCAAGCGATGAAAACAGGGCAGGCATCGGAAAAGGGATAAGGAAGAAGAAGGGAACGGCTGAATCCATGAGAGGGCAGTCGGGAGATGAAGCCGGCACATAGCAACGCACAGTCGGCATTCCGGATGACCGTATGACGAGAAGGGGGTATCACGACCAGAATGACAACATCCGGTCATTGCGCGTCTTGCCGGAGCAGGAGGGATGGGCAGGGAGGAGTGAACCCGCCAACTTCCGATATGGTTATGCCGGACACCGGCTGAACGCGTTTCAAGACAGCCCAGTCGCCGACAGTTATATCCGAAGATGGCGCCAACGGGAATATGCTGCACGACAGGTCGGGATCCGCTCTGTCGTACAACACCCCGAATTTAACAGAAAGCGCATCGAAAAGTGATGGAATAATGGCGAAATATGCGTATCTTTGAAATGTGTATCATTGATACATTTGAGTAAAAAAGAATAATCGAGCAAGAATTCAGAGCCAAATTAAAACAAACGATCTCAACGCAATGAAACAATTCATTTTTATAGGTGCCATATTCTCTTGTCTCTGCGCGAATGCGCAAAGACAAGAGATCTGTTTCCACTGGGACAAAACGTTCATACCAATCTATACGGATCAACTGACGGATAGCATCTGCTGCCACATATATCAAGACTTTGAATTGGAAGACCATGCCTATGAAGCCTATATTACAGACAAATCACCGCTGCGATTTAAAATAGAGTTTCGTGACCTGTACGATTCGAATAAAAATACAAGAGTCGGCTGGATCGACAAGAAGTATTGTACGGTGTGGGATCGGGTCTATTACGATGACATCGGTGCATATATTAAACTGTATGAATCCCCTAACAGCGATACATATCTAAAAATTCGCAAACGGCCGGAATGCGCATTGACAGTTGTGGATTTTCAAGACAAGTTTTTACACGTCATCTTTGAGATTGAAGATGTAATATATGACGGATGGATTGATAGATACTGTTGCAACATATTCAACTCATGTACGTAATGGACTATTATAGAGCGTTCAGGGGAATCAAAACTTTCCGATACTTGAAATAATATGAAACTTCCTTGGCTTATAATAAGTTGCTTATTCTGTCTGACAGTCATTTTCGGACAAGAGAAAGCTGAAGTATTTACATGGCATCCTGATGGAAAGCCTGTTGCATTATGTGATGACGCCTCTTTAACAAAGAAACGAATAGACGTTTATCCTGATGTCGAAGAAGGTATGGCCGGGATGATTTTTTATATCGATGTTGAATCGGACTCCTGTTTGCGTGTAATAACAGATCCACTTGATTATTTGTATGTTAGAAAGGGAACTCTGGCTGTAAATACAAGAAATTATAATAACGAATGTTTCCCTTTATACGAAGCTCCGGATGTAATGTCGAGACCTGTATTTCAATCGCATGTACAGCAAACAGTTATTGTATATGGCATCTGTGATGGATGGCTATTTGTGGAAGCACAGGATGAGTATCAGCAACCTGTCCGAGGATGGTTGCCGCCAAACATGCAATGCGGCAACCCATATACGACATGTGATTGAACTCTACCCTGTTATTTCTATTTAGGAATTAATATAACGGAATGCAGGGATATCATACACCACGACGAAAACAGCCCAGTTTCAAGAGATTCCGCATAAATGTGTCGATATATGATTGCCAAAATGTTTAAATGGGTATTTCCTGTTGTTGTTTTATTATCCCCGCATAACGCCATGTCTCAGGCGTATAAAAATCCATATAGCCATAAGGGCAACAAAATATTATACGATATGGAAGGAAGAACCTTGTGGGCGGACTCTCTCGGTTATATAACACTTGAGGGAGATATTCTTGCAGCGTCTGATCTTCAGCCTGTATATTTTGACAAAGGCAAGGACGGTTTCTCCAATTATATAGACAGTTGTTACTATAACGGCCCAGCGTATAACCATGATGAATTCCAGTTCAGCATCACATTCCATCTCATTTTCAAGGAGAATATGAATATTGAAGAAGTCCGTCTGGCAGCTCCTTCTTCATCTAAAATCACACCGGAACTGCGTTCGTACTTTGTAGATTGCGTTTTCAAAACAAACGGGCGATGGCGTTCTGCCGAAAAAGCGCACGGTACATATGCCTATGTACAAACATGCACGTTTTATTGATAACGTTATTTCCCGATGCAATTGATAGGGATAATCCAATGAATGGTGATGAAGCGAAGTAGCGCACATAGTGCTTTCCATAAAGAAAAAAACGCATATGGCCGCATTTATCCGGGCAATATTCCCTCCGAGAAGCGGCGGATGCATATCGGCAGTCCGTTTTTTCAACGCCCTCGCTGACGGTGCAACACAAATCCGGAGAGGGCAATCAACAGCCTTCTGTACAACGTGTACAACCTGACGGAAATACCGGCCCTGCACATCATGAACGAACAAAGCGGCGCAACCTCACAGTTGCGCCGCCGCTTGTCTGCCGCCGGCCTCCGTCGGCGGCTCGGATCGGACATGCCGCTATCGGTTCCGGTACATCTCCTCGTAATACCTTTCATATTCGCCGGAGGTGATGTTGTCCATCCACGCCTGGTTGTCCAGGTACCAGCGAACTGTCTTCCCGATGCCCTCCTCGAACTGCAGCGACGGCTCCCAGCCCAACTCCCGCTGCAATTTCGACGAATCGATCGCATACCGCATGTCATGGCCCGGACGGTCCGTCACATAGGTGATCAGATCCATGTCCTCGCCCTCTTTCCGGCCCAGCAACCGATCGACAGTGCATACCAGCACCCGGACGAGATCGATGTTTTTCCATTCGTTGAAGCCGCCGATATTGTAGGTCTCGGCAACCTTCCCGCGATGGAAAATCACATCGATCGCCCGTGCATGATCCTCCACATACAGCCAGTCGCGGACGTTCTCGCCCCTGCCATAAACCGGCAGCGGTTTGCGGTGACGGATATTGTTGATGAACAACGGGATCAGTTTCTCAGGAAATTGATACGGCCCGTAATTGTTCGAACAGTTCGTCACGAGCGTCGGCATCCCGTAGGTATCGTGGTATGCCCGCACAAAGTGGTCGCTCGACGCCTTGGATGCGGAATAGGGGCTGTGCGGATTGTATTTCGTCGTTTCGTAGAAGAAATCCGCTCCGTATGCCAGATGTTCCGTTGACGACGCCGTCGTCGAGAAGGGCGGTTCGATCCCCTCCGGATGGGTCAGCTCCAGCGCGCCATAGACCTCGTCGGTCGAGATATGGTAGAAGAGTTTTCCATCCCATGCCCCGTTCCAATGCTCCCGCGCCGATTGCAACAGGGTCAGCGTCCCCATGACATTGGTACGCGCAAAGGTAAAGGGATCCTTGATCGACCGATCGACATGCGACTCGGCCGCAAGATGGATCACGCCGTCGATGTCGTATTTGCGGAAAATCGCCCGCACGGCATCGTAGTCGCAGATGTCGCACCTCTCGAAACGGTAGTTGGGCGCCTGCTCGACATCTTTCAGGTTGGCAAGGTTGCCCGCATAGGTCAGTTTGTCGAGGTTCACGATCCGGTAATCGGGATACTTCGTGACGAAGAGCCGCACGACATGGCTCCCGATGAATCCCGCTCCGCCCGTAATCAGAATATTTCTTGACATGTTTCCGTAGATTTACAGATCGATTCTCCGTGGGCCGTGTCCCGCGCCCCTCCTCCCGTCTTTCCGCCCTTCAGCCTGCGGACCGGAACTGGGCACGCCTCTGTCCCGATTTTACACGCAATCCGGCAAAAGCGGTCTTTCGGGAATGAAAGGACGCGGCAGCCTCCTATTGTCCGATCAACGCCTTCAGCTCGACCGGATTGTTCGTCGTAATGTAATCGACGCCCAGGTCGAGCAGGTACTTCATGTCGGCTTCGTCGTTTACCGTCCAGACATTCACCTTGAGACCCAGATCGTGCGCCTGCTTGACCCATTCGGGATGTTTGCGGATTACCTTCAGGCTGTAATCCAGTCCGTTCATCCTGGCGGCTTTCAACTCGGCCGGTGTTTTTTCTCCGTTGAGATAATAGATAACGGCCTTGCGGTCGGCCTCACGGATCGCCTCACAGACATTCCAGCTGAAGGAGATGTACTCCACGCGTTTCTTCAGTCCCAACTCTTCGACAAGGGCCATTGTCCCCGCCACAATCTGACGTTCGCGCTCAGGCGTCGGATGTTTTTTGATCTCGATGATATACTTTGTTGTCGGATCATCCATGCCGGCAAGCAGATATTCCCGCAGGGTCGGCACCTCCTCGCCATTGCCCAGCAGCGTCTTGCGGACTTCGGCATAAGGGGTTTTCTGTATCGTCATCGTCTTTACAACGGGATGCTTGGCTCCGTGCACCACGACAATCGAATCGTCGGAGGTAAAGTTGATGTCGAGTTCGCTGCCGTAAATACCGAAGTTCATGGAGTTTTCCAGCGCCTTGATCGAGTTCTCGAAGGCCCCCGGCGTATTCCAGTAACCGCGATGCGCGATAACGATGTTTTTTGCCGTGCGCGGTGCCGGTTTGTACTTCTTTGCTTCCGCGCTGCCTGCCGCCAGCACGAGCAGCAGCAGACTTGTCAATACGATTCTCATAATGATTCGTTTTTAAGGTTCTTTAAACATTGTTTGAGCGACACCGTCCAATGAGGAATTTTCAGGCCGAATGTCGTTTTGATTTTTGTCTTGTCCAGGACCGAATAGGTCGGGCGTTTCACCTTCGAAGGATACTCCGACGAGTGGCAGGGGACGACTTCGCACCGCGTATGTCCGGCCTCCGCCGCAATGGCATGGGCAAAATCATACCACGAACAGACCCCTTCGTTGGAGTAGTGGTAAACCCCCTCATGTCCGGCATAGGCACCGCTTTCGACGATATCGAAGATCGCCTTCGCCAGATCCCCCGCATAGGTCGGCGTACCCGCCTGATCGAATACGACCGTCAGGCGTTCGCGTTCCTGCGTGAGGTGCAGCATCGTCTTCATGAAGTTGTGCCCGAACTCTGAATACAGCCACGCTGTGCGGATTATCAACGACTTGCACCCGCTTGCTTCAACTTCCCGTTCACCTGCGAGTTTGGTGCGGCCATAGACGCCTGCAGGGTGCGTTTCATCCGTCTCCAGATAGGGGCGGTTTGCATCGCCCGCAAAGACATAGTCGGTCGATACATGGATCAGTGTCGCACCGGCTGCGGCTGCGGCATGCGCCAGATTGGCAACCGCCAGCCGGTTGATCCGGTCGGCCGCCGCCTCGTCCTCCTCGGCCTTATCCACATTCGTGTAGGCGGCGCAGTTGATCACCACATCGATCCGCTTGCCGCGCACCGTCCGCCCGACGGCGGCGGCATCGGTAATATCCAGCTCGGCGACATCGGTAAAGAGATAACGGTTCGACGAACCTTCGCCCAACCGGCGCAACGACCGGCCCAGCTGGCCGTCGGCGCCCGTAACCAGAATATCAAGCATAATAGTCCACCTTGTAATCGAACAGTTCTCCGCAATCGGCAAGCAGCGGATGGCAGCTGTCCTTCGGCGAAAGAATCACCTCGTCGGGAGGCAGCCGCCAGTCGATACCGATTGCCGGGTCGTTCCACGCAACAGCGCCTTCGGATTCCGGAGCATAGGGGTTGTCGCATTTGTACTGGAATACGGCCTCGTCGCTCAATACCGAGAAGCCGTGGGCAAAGCCGCGCGGCACGAAGAGCTGACGTTTGTTTTCGGCCGACAACTCGACGGCGACATAGCGCCCGAAGGTCGGCGAACCGCGCCGGATATCGACCGCGACATCCAGTACCATACCCTTGACGACCCGCACGAGTTTCGACTGTGCGGCACGGCCGCGCTGGAAATGCAATCCGCGCAGAACGCCGTATCTCGACTTCGATTCATTGTCCTGCACGAACCGCACGGGCCGCACGGCAGCATCGAAGCGCGCCTGACTGTAACTCTCGAAAAAATATCCGCGATCATCCCCGAACACCTGCGGTTCGATGATCACGACCCCGTCTATCTGCGTATGAATGACCTTCATCTTCAGTCCTCCTTCAATCAATTCATTTCCGATTCCATCCGCGAACCGCAAGGGGCTTCATCCATGCTAACGGTTCTCCTCCAGCTGTTTGAGCAGGAACTGCCCGTACGGGTTCTTGACCATCGGCAGAGCCAGTTCCCGCAGTTTTTCCGCCGAGATCCAGCCCTGACGATAGGCGATCTCCTCCAGACATCCGATCTTCAGCCCCTGCCGTTTTTCAATCACCTCGACAAAGATCGACGCCTCGGCCAGCGAGTCATGCGTGCCGGTATCGAGCCATGCGAAACCCTGGGGCAGCGTCTGCACCTTCAGTTCGCCGTCTTGCAGGAACTCCTGGTTGACGGTCGTGATTTCCAGCTCGCCACGCGCCGATGGCTTGATCCGTTTTGCAACCTCGACGACCTTGTTGGGATAGAAATACAATCCCACAACGGCATAGTTCGATTTCGGATGAAGGGGCTTCTCCTCGATTGAGAGACAATTTCCGGCGGCATCGAACTCCGCGACGCCGTACCGTTCGGGATCATTCACACGGTATCCGAAGACGGTTGCCTTTCCCTCATCTTCGGCCGTGCGGACCGCCGACCGCAGCATGGCGGGAAATCCCGCGCCGTAAAAGATGTTGTCGCCAAGAACCAGACAGGCGGCCTGGTCACCGATAAAACGCTCTCCGATCAGAAAAGCCTGAGCCAGACCGTCGGGCGAAGGCTGTTCGGCATATTCGAAATGCACGCCGTAATCCGATCCGTCGCCCAGCAGGCGGCGGAATCCGGGCAAATCGAGCGGGGTGGAGATGATCAGAATCTCGCGGATGCCGGCCATCATCAGCGCCGAGACGGGGTAGTAAACCATCGGCTTGTCATAAATGGGCAGCAGCTGCTTGCTGACGCCTTTCGTGATGGGGTACAACCGCGTACCCGAACCTCCGGCAAGGACAATACCTTTCATATTCCGTAATTATGCAATTTGCTCTTCTTCGTGTTCTTTCCGTTTCGCGAGATTTTCCTCCGCCAGCTCCTTGTCGTACAGCTCGAAACGGGAATTCTGAGAGTGATATTCCGGGACGATCCGCTTCATCAGCCGCACGGCATTCGGAATATCCACTTCAAGCGCCAACCGTTCCAATTCGGATACAGCACGGCTTGCATCGTCATAATCGTATTCGCGGACCTTGGCTATGCGGATTTTCTCATGGTCGGTCGGCAATGTATTTTCCGCATTGCTCAATACTTCCTCGTAAAGCTTTTCCCCCGGCCGCAACCCCGAATAGACAATCCGGATATCTTCATCGACCCGATAACCGGCCAGTTCGATCATTCGCCTTGCAAGATCTGCAATACGGATATACTGGCCCATATCGAAAACGAAAATCGTATTTCCCTGACCGATGGTCGCCGCCTCCATGACCAAACGGCAGGCCTCCGGAATCGTCATGAAATAGCGGCGAATATCCGGATGCGTAACGGTTACCGGACCTCCGTGCTCTATCTGTTCGCGGAAGCGGGGTATAACGGATCCGTTCGACCCCAGCACGTTCCCGAAACGGGTCGTGATGAACTGAGTACGGCCTTTCATCCGGCCGCTGACAATAGCCTGTCCCAGGCTCTGCACATAGATTTCGGCAAGCCGCTTGGTGCACCCCATGACATTGGTCGGGTTGACGGCCTTGTCGGTGGATATCATCACCATCTTCTCGACATCGTAGCGAATGCAGAAATCCGCGACGTTGCGGGTCCCGACGACGTTGGCCAGGATTGCCTCGCACGGATTCCCCTCCATTAAGGGGACATGCTTGTATGCGGCGGCGTGGAAAACGACCTGCGGGTGATACGAGCGGAAGACAAAGTCGAGTCGGGCCGGCATCCGCACGTCTCCGATCACCGGCACGAACTTCAACTCAGGGAACCGGTCTTCCAGTTCCAATCGGATATTGTGCATGGGTGTCTCGGCATTGTCGTACATTACAAGCTGCCGAATTCCGAAGGTTGCCAACTGGCGGCACAGCTCCGAGCCGATCGATCCGGCGGCACCCGTGACCAGAACCGTTTTGTCCTTGAAATTATCGATGATTTCCCGTAACGATATCTTGATCTCTTCGCGCCCCAGCAGATCTTCGATCTTGATGTCGCGGATTCCTCCGCTCTGAGTCGGTTTCCCGTCGACGATCTCATCAATCGGCGGAGCGATAAGGACTTTGACCTTGTGTGCCGTACAATATTTGATCAGGCGGTCATCTTCGAGTTTGGCATTGGCATAGTTGGCGAACAGAATTGCCCCGATACCGAATTTTTTAACGACATAGTCGATATTTTCGGGGGTTTCAAAATAGTAAACGGGACGTTCCGCTATCTCATACGATTTGAGTTTTTTCCCGAAAACAATAAACCCGCAGATATTGTAATGCGGCGAATTCTGCAGCCGCATGACAAGGGCGACCTCCTTCGAATCGACGCCGTAAACCAACGTGCGGATACGTTTGGCCTGGCGGATTCCCGCCTGTATTACGGCGTCATAAACGAGAATCATCAATACCCTCATTATGATAAGGAGGCCCGACGTGATGAATGTATCCATCAGCACGCACAAACCTATCTCCTCCATCGACATGCCGGATGGCCTGAACGACAAGACCATAAACATGAGGCACTCCTTCAGCAAAACGGCAACGACAAGTTTCCACAATTCACGCAATGATGAATGCCGAATGATCGTATGATAGGTCCGGAAAAGATAAAACGCCGCGAAACTGCACAGGAAAGCCAGCAGCAGCAACAGGAAATAGTGGACATGCGATGCGTCTCCGGCGTGTACGAACGACCCTATGGACAGGTATGAAACGAGCGTCGCAAATACCGAGACACACAGATCCATCGTCAAGATGAACCACGAGCGGACATAGGTGCTTTCCAAACGCAATTTTTCGAACAACGATTGAAGCATATGCAGTTTTCGTATATAATTCGTATATAAGTCGTATGGTATGAACTGTTTTACAACAATCTTTCCGAATACATCATCCGGACATACTTCCTCAAGTTATTCCCAAAAGTCCTCAAAGATAGGCTTTTTTTCAGAACATACCAAATATATCGATGGATACCGTGCCATACGGCAGCATCCGATGCGTTTTTCACGCCTGTCCGTAAATTCATTGCAATTTGAATCCCGACAATGTGTTGTCATTTCGCCGAAAAAGGTTATCTTTGTTCTCCGTTGGAGTCCGATCCGACGGCACTTGCCGCATATGCGGAACAACTAACATGTAAATGTAAAACTGCCATGTGGAAATTTTTACGTCCGGCCGCACATAAACCCGAACTGCCGCCCGAAACGGTAGAACGGGAATATCCCCGTCTGCGGCGTCAGGTATTCTGGGGAATCTTCATCGGGTATGCCGGCTACTATCTGGTGCGCAAGAACTTCTCGATCGCCATGCCGGCCCTCGAATCGCTCGGCTACGACAAAGCCGATCTGGGGTGGGCCCTTTCGGCCGTCTCGATCGCTTACGGCATCAGCAAATTCGTCATGGGAACCGTCTCCGACCGCAGCAACGCCCGCGTCTTCATTCCTTTGGGGCTGATCGCCTCGGCGCTTATCATGACCCTCATGGGGCTGCTGCCTTGGGGCGCGATTCCAATCTCGACAGCCATCGTCATGATGTTCTGCCTGCTGTTCGTCAACGGCTGGATGCAGGGAATGGGCTGGCCCCCCTGCGGACGGGTGATGACACACTGGTTTTCAACCAAGGAACGGGGCGTGAAGATGTCCGTGTGGAACGTGGCGCACAACATCGGCGGTGCGGCGATGGCCCCGCTGGCGGCCTTCGGGCTTGCGGCCGGCTATACGCTGTTCGGCGATCCGCTGGGCGGCGCATTCTATGTTCCGGCCGTCGTCGCGGTGATTATCGCCGTAATCGCCTATGTGATGGTGCGCGACACCCCGCAGTCGTGCGGCCTGCCGCCCATCGAGATCTACAAACACGAGACAAAGCAGTACTCCGCCTCGAACGAACGCGAAATGACCGTGCGGCAGATCCTCTTCGAGAACGTCTTCAACAACAAGCTCCTGTGGCTCATCGCCTTCGCCAACGCCTTCATCTACTTCGTGCGCTACGGCGTGCTGGACTGGGCGCCGTCGTACCTCACGACGGCCGTCGAAGAGGGCGGCAAGGGCATGGCGCTCGACGGCAGCAGCTGGTCGTACTTCATCTTCGAGATCGCCGGCATCTTCGGCACGATTCTCTGCGGCTGGCTCTCCGACAAGGTTTTCAGGGGGCGGCGTGCTCCGGCCACCATCATCTACATGGCTCTCGTCACCGTAGCCGTCTATATCTACTGGCAGAGCGGTTCGGAACTGGTTACCAACCTTGCAATGGGGGCGATCGGCTTCCTGATCTACGGACCGGTGATGCTCATCGGCGTCTCGGCACTCGACCTCGTACCGAAGAAGGCGGCAGGTACGGCAGCCGGATTCACCGGTCTGTTCGGATACCTGATCGGTTCGGCGATTCTGGCCAATATCGGCATGGGATACGTTTTCGAGCACTTCGGCTGGGACGGCGGATTCCTCGCGCTGATCGGCGCCTGCATCCTCTCCATCGCGCTGAGCGCCTCGACATGGAACCGCGAAAAGCAATACATCGCATAATTCATACATACTGAAATGACAACAAAAATTCTTCTATTGGGTTCGGGCGAACTGGGCAAGGAGTTCGTAATCGCCGCCAAACGGCTGGGACAGTATGTCGTAGCCTGCGACTCGTATGCCGGAGCGCCGGCCATGCAGGTTGCCGATGCCTGCGAGGTGTTCGACATGCTCGACGGCGGGCAGCTGGACGCCGTCATCGCGAAACACCGTCCCGACATCATCGTTCCGGAGATCGAAGCGATCCGCACAGAACGGCTCTACGCCTGCGAGGAGCAGGGTATTCAGGTCGTGCCGAGCGCCCGCGCCGTGAACTTCACGATGAACCGCAAGTCGATCCGCGATCTGGCAGCAAAGGAACTGGGGCTGAAAACGGCAAGGTATTTCTATGCCAAATCGTTCGACGAGTTGAAGGCGGCAGCCGAAAAGATCGGCTTCCCGTGCGTCGTCAAGCCGTTGATGTCGTCGTCGGGCAAGGGACAGTCGCTGGTGCGCACGCCCGAAGAGCTCGAACACGCATGGGAGTACGGGTGCAGCGGCAGCCGGGGCGACATCCGGGAGTTGATCATCGAGGAGTTCATCCGTTTCGACAGCGAGATCACGCTGCTGACCGTAACGCAGAAGAATGGGCCGACGCTCTTCTGCCCGCCGATCGGACATGTACAGAAGGGCGGCGATTACCGAGAAAGCTTCCAGCCGGCGCCCATCTCCGAGGAGCACCTCAGGGAGGCGCAGGAAATGGCCGACAAGGTGACACGTGCATTGACCGGAGCCGGACTGTGGGGCGTAGAATTTTTCCTGAGCAACGAGAACGGCGTCTATTTCTCGGAGCTGTCGCCGCGACCGCACGACACGGGGATGGTTACGCTGGCCGGCACGCAGAATCTCAACGAGTTCGAACTGCACTGCCGTGCGGTGCTGGGGCTTCCGATTCCGCGCATCACGCTCGAACACAAGGGAGCCAGCGCCGTCATTCTCTCGCCGATTGCCGGCAAGGAGGCGCCGCGCTATCGCGGCGAGGAGGAGGTATGCCGTGAGGAGAACACGGATCTGCGGATCTTCGGAAAACCCGCGACGAAGCTCAACCGCCGCATGGGTGTCGTTGTGCGGTATGCGCCGCTCGATGCCGATCTCGACGAATTGCGCGACAAGACAAAGGCTGCGGCGGCAAAGGTTGAGGTCTATTGATTCCAAAGTCCATCCGTCCGATCGCCGGCAACCGGCCGTCGGGCCGAAACGAATCGGGGTGCACCGCCAATGGCTGCACCCCGATTCTCATAAATAACATATTACGATGTTGGCCCCCCTACTTCTGCGCCTCTTTGCGCCGCAGCCAAAATTCGATCAGGAACTCAAGGAAGATAAACAGGCCCATTCCGAGAAGCGTTGTCGAAATGATTTTGAAGACATATACGGCGAATGGCGAGACAACCTGTTCATGGAGCGCATGCGTTTCATACCCGATACAGGACAGTCCGGTCAGCAGTCCCACACCGATCCCGCAAACGGCCATTCCGATCCGCAGGAACCACAAGTTGCCGGCACTGCGCCGCCGACGTTCGATCTCGATCTCCGCATCCACACGCCGGATGTCGGCCAACTGTTCGGGAGACATGCGTTCCAGCATCGCCATGCTCTCACGCCGACGAAACCATTCGCGGTAGAAAAAATAGCCTACGATACCAAAAGCGATTCCCATCCATGTGATTTGCGCAAGCACATCGCTTATTCCACTCCATGCACTCATAATACTCTTTTTTACGGATTAATATCATTGTTTGCCTGTTAGACTGCATTAGCCGAGAAAGGTTACAGCCGGCGCAGAATTTCCGTTGCGCGGTCGCCGCAGGCGGTTATCATCGTCACAACGATACCCGCCAGAAGTGCAAGAAGCCGCCACATTCCTTCCGGCGAATCGACCGACTGCAGACAGGCGCACATCACGACAAGCACCGCAGCAACGGCAGCCATGCAATAGCCGGCCATCGCCATGACGGCCCGGCGTTCGCGACGACGGCGTTCATGCAACCGGATCTGCGCCATGATCCGCGTATCGAGCCCGACGGGAATCTCCCTTCGGGGTGCGGCGGCACGGATCATCTGTGCCAGCCGTTCGTCATTCGTCCGATCATCGTTCATAATCGCTCCTCCATATATTGCCGCAGGCGTCCCCGTATGCGGTGCAGCCGCACCTTGACATTGGCCTGCGAAAGGTTCATCATCCGCGCTATTTCAGCTACCGGAAACTCCTCCTCGTAAAAGAGCGTTACCAGCGCACGGTCGTCGGGCGGCAGACGCAGCAGTGCATGCCGCATGCGCACGACGGTCTCCGGATCATAACGCTCCGCCGATACCTCCTCGTCGGCGACAGCCCGGCAACGTTCGTCGAGACGGCCGAACGGCCGCTGCCGCCGGCAGTATTCCGCCGCACGGTTGTAGGCGATACGGTAGAGCCACGTCGCAAAGGCGCTTGCGCCCCGGAATGAATCGAGGTGTTCGTAAGCCCGCAGGAATGTCTCCTGCGCGACATCCTCCGCACGCTCCGCATCGTGCAGCATCCCGAAGGCCAATCCATAGACCTTTCCGGAATAACGATGCACCAGCACGCCGAAAGCCTCCGTATCGCCGGTCAGCACGCGCTGCACAATCTCCATATCGTCGGTCGGAATACCCATTCTCACGCTCGGTTCACCGATTTAGATGCAACGGCCTGCTGAAAGTTACAAAAAAAATCATAAAAAAACGGGTACACCTCCATGTACCCGTTCGACAAACAACCCGAAAGTCGTCTTTTACTTATGGAAGCGCTCCTTGACTGCATTCGCGGCCTTTTCGAGCAGTTCGGCCGGACAGCAGAGCGTAATACGGATATAGCGTCTCCCTTCGCTGCCGAAGATGGCGCCCGGCGTAAGGAAGACGTCGCATTTCTCCATCACCTCGTCCGAGAACTGGAACGAATCGCCTTCGTAGTCTTCAGGCAGTTCCGCCCAAACGAACAGTCCGGCCTGGCCTTTGCGATAGGTGCAGCCCAGCGCATCGAGCAGTTCGTAAGCCTGTTTTTCACGAGCGTAATAGATCTCGTTGAGCTGCGTGAACCACTCCTCACCCAGCGACAAGGCCGTAGCGGCGGCCGCCTGAATGGGGTAGAACATACCGGAATCCATGTTGCTGCGGAAGGTCAGCACATCGTTGATCCACTCCTGTTTTCCGATCAGCACGCCGACACGCCAACCGGCCATCGAATGGCCCTTCGACAGGGAGTTGAGCTCCAGAGCGACCTCCTTCGCGCCCGGCACCTCGAAGATGCTCAGACGGTTCTTGTTGCGCACGAAACTGTAGGGATTGTCATGCACGATCAGGATGTTGTGTTTTGCGCCGAACGCCACGATCTTCTCGAACAGTTCCATCGTCGGCGTCTGTCCCGTCGGCATGTTGGGGTAGTTGACGAGCATCATCTTCACGCCCTCCAGACCGGCCTTTTCGATGGCGTCGAAATCGGGCAGGAAACCCGTCTCCTTGTTGAGTGCATAAGGAACCATCACGCCGCCGGCGAGTTTCACCGAAGCACTGTAGGTCGGATAACCCGGATTGGGAACAAGGACCTTGTCGCCCGGATTGAGGAAGGTCATGCTGATGTGCATCAGGCCCTCTTTCGAGCCGATAAGCGGATAGACCTCCGTTTTCCAGTCCACCTCCACATTGTAATACTTCCTGTACCACTCGGCAAAGGCTTTTCGCAAAATGGGTTCGCCCTGATAGGACATATATTTATGCACGTCGGGCCGTTGCGCCTCGCAAGCCAAAGTGTCGATAACAACTTGAGCGGGGGGCAGGTCGGGGCTTCCCATAGCCAACTTGATGATCTGACGGCCGGTAGCCGCTTCCGTTTCGGCAATCTCGCGCAGACGGCGCGAAAAATAGTACTCGCCGATTCCGTCCAAACGATGTGAACGCTCGATAGTTACTCCTTTTCCCATAAGCATCAGTGTGAAATCATTAACAATGCAAAGGTAATAAAAGAATAGAAAAAAGCGGCACATTCGTTCCGATTATTTTTCGTTCCGTACAAACATTTTCCCCGGTCATGATCTCGTCCTGCGGCCATGTCGGGATTTTCCCGCATCCTGCCGTTCCGGACGGCAGGAGATGCCATTCCCTCTATATGACAGAAAATTACGTCTTCCGAAACATCCCGTGGATGCTCCTGCTTTTCGGAGCCCTGCGTCCGAAAACCGCCAAAGTCCGCCGCGTGCGGCCGCACAGGGCACCGACACGGCGATACGGGGGCCGCCGAAGAGGCTTTCAACGGCCCTGCGATGCTCCCGACGGGTTCCTTCACGGCATTGTCATTGCCGTTGCAGAAAAAATTCCGTCATAATTTCTAAAATAATTAAATAAAATATTACCTTTGCACGGCATTCGTCGAAACCGAGGTCGTTTCGACATTCCGACTGCCGGCCGCTTCCAATGACATGCCTGCGGGCTGCCACCCGAACAGCGTCATGGAGGGTTCACGGTTCGCCAACGTTCCGACGGTTCCCGACCCGTTGAATCGTTTTCGATAACGACAGGGGGGGGGAGAGCGGGTTAGAGCGAAAAGAGGCAGAGGAGCGTTCCGACCGGCGTCACCGGTTCGGAAAACGGTCTTCGGGAGCGGGCGGGAAGGCCCGCACCTTGAAGTCATGAGCGGATTCGCAAACAAATTCATTATATGAACTGGTTCTACAGTCTGTTCTTCGGCGATTCTTTGGCGCACAGCATTTTTGTGCTGGCATCGGTCATCACCGTCGGGATTCTGCTGGGCAAGATCAAGATCGGCGGAGTTTCGCTGGGCACGACGTGGATTCTCTTTATCGGTATTGCCGCCAGCCATTTCGGCATGACGGTCACGCCGGAAGTCCTCCATTTCGTCAAGGAATTCGGTCTGATTCTCTTCGTCTATTCGATCGGCCTGCAGGTAGGCCCCGGTTTCTTCGCCTCGTTCAAGCATGGCGGGCTGCAACTCGTCGGGCTGGCCTCGCTCATCGTGGTATTGGGTGTGGCGACAGCCTACATCCTGCATCTGACCACCGGAACACCGATCCCGACGATGGTCGGCATTCTGTCGGGCGCCGTGACCAACACCCCCGGACTGGGCGCCGCACAACAGGCATATACCGACGCTACGGGCTTCAACGACACGACGATCGCTACGGGTTACGCCGTTGCATACCCGCTGGGCGTCGTGGGCATCATCTTCTCGATGATTTTCGTGCGTTACGCGCTGCGTGTACGCTTCGAGAAGGAGGACGAGGCTCTCGCAGCCATGAACGACGAGCACAAGAAATACGCCGAAAAAATCTCCGTGCAGTTTACCAA
>CALUKI010000027.1 GCA_944321175.1 uncultured Alistipes sp. | reverse complement strand
TGCTGGTCCACTGCCGGGGCAATCTGTGCTACTACGAACGCTGGAACAGGTCGCTGCCGTCGTTGATCTTCGAGCGTGCCCAACTTCCGGGCGGGGTATTGCAGATCCTGCTGCTGGACAAGGCGGGCAATGCCCTGTCGGAGCGGCTGGTCTTCAACCGGGGCCATGAGACGGCGGCGACGGCCCTCGAACTTACGGGTAGTATGAAACAGCGTACGAAGGTGCGGCTGGAGGTCACGGCGACGGAACCGGACGGCACCCCGGCAACGGGGAACGTGTCGATCTCGGTTACGGACCGCACGGCTGTCCCGGCACCGCGCAGCGGGAGTATCTATTCTACGCTGTTGCTGAGCTCCGACCTGCGGGGCTATATCGAGACCCCGGACTGGTACTTTGCCCCGGGGACGGTAGCCCGGACGACGGCTTTGGATGCGCTGCTGCTGACGCAGGGCTGGCGGCGATACGACGTGCCGGCCGTGATGCGGGAGGAGTACGCGGACCCGATCTATCCGCTGGAGGTCGGACAGGAACTGCAGGGGCGTATCACGAAGGCGGGTCTATGGAACCGGAAAAAACGGCTGGACCGCTACGAGATGCGGATGATCGCGCCGAGGTGGCGATATTCACAGCTGGCCGGGATCGACAAGGAGGGTCGTTTCACGCTCAACGGCTTCGATTTTCCGGACAGCACGCTGTATGTGCTGCGACCTGCGGCTGCGAAGGGGTTGCTGCCGGATGCGACGGTGAAGATCGCGCGCGATTCGTTCCCGGAGGTAGGGCGGCTGCCGCGTTATGTGGACACGACGCTTCGCGAACCCTACATTGCGCAAGCGCGGCTCTATATCGAGCAGCGAGGTCAGACCGACATGCGGAATATCCTGATCGATACGGTTGTGGTGGTTCATCACAAACACCTGGAGTCGAAGAGACCGGAGCATCGTCTGGCATCGCATACATGGATGGATGAGGACATCAAGGAGTCGGGGGCCGGAACGATACTCGATTTTATTGAACGAATGCCGGGGGTTACAAGAAGAGGTACAACAATTCAATATCGAGGCGAGACTGTTCAATTTATGTTGAATGGAATAATAGAGGAATCTATTAAAAGTCAATTATATGATGCTTCAAACAGAGACCAGAATATTCTAAATAGCAAACTCAGAAAATTATACGATCGGCGGAGATTTGGTGCACCAGAAGAAAACCCTAAACGCACGATTGTCTATATGGAGGACTATGATGAAATACCATTATTCTTATCATACCCTCTAAATATAGTTGATCGTGTTGATTTAATTGAGGGTGGAAACATGGTATTGTGGGGTAATATGGGTAAGAGTTATGGAATCATCTCGATTACAACTAAGTACGGTGATGCGTTAGATGATGCTACACAAACCCTTCCTGCGCGAGACGTGGGATTCTCTTCTCCGTTGGGATTTCAGACGCCTGCGGAGTTCTATGCTCCGACGTATGAGACCGAGAAAGCACGTCGTTCGATGGTCCCGGACTATCGCACGACGCTCTATTGGAATCCGTCGGTCGAGTTGGATGAGACAGGCCATGCCACCATCGAATTCTATACCTCGGATGCACCGGCGGATTACAACGTGATTATTGAGGGGGTTACATATAATGGGAAAATCATTCGGATGAGCCGGCCAATCGGACAAGAGACAACCTCAACCCCGAAGGGGTGATTTTTCCGTGGCCGTAACGGTCTCAAAACCGCCGTCGGCAAAAGCCGAATGCCCGCTCCCTCCCGCATGTTCCGGCGAAACGTCGAGAAAAAACAACCGGAGAGGGCGTTTGTGCGGAATGGGCCGGACGGAAGAAGAATGTGAACGCAATATTCTGTATTTTACGCTTGTCTTGTCCGGTCAACGTGCGGTATAGACGACTTTCTTCGTCTCGAAAAAGGGATTGTCGAAAAATGCGGGGATGGGATATTGCTGCCAACGCATGTGCGTGCGGCCCAGCTCTTCGGTCAGATCTCCGCCCTTGAGATAGAGGATGCCGTTGGGCAATGACCCGCGTTGTCCGCGTTCGAGCAGCGGCCAAACCCATTTCGTGAAGGTTGCCATGTCGGTCACGGCACGCGAAACGGCGTAGTCGAACCGTTCGTCAAGTTGTTCTGCACGGCAGTTGCGGGCTTCGAGATTCGGGATGCCGGCACCTTCCGCTACGGCTCGTACGACCGTGATCTTCTTGCCGATCGAATCAACGGCCGTAAAGCGGGTGTCGGGGAAGAGAATAGCCAGCGGTACCGACGGAAATCCGCCCCCGCACCCTACATCCACGACCCGCGCCTGCGGTGCAAAGGTGCAGACCTTGGCGATGGCCAGCGAATGAAGGACATGCCGCAGGTACAGCTGCCCGAAATCCTTGCGCGAGACGACGTTGATGCGGGCGTTCCACAGCTCGTACAACGGGTACAGCGCCGCAAACTGCGTGCGCTGACGCTCCGTAAGATCGGGGAAATATCGAAGCAGTTCTTCCATCGCTCTTCTTGAATCAATTGGTCCGTGTATTCGGTTCTCTGCCCGCAGGTCTGCCAGCCTCCGGCATTTGGCGCCGTGCTCCGTCGGATTCACCGTCGGTCGTTGTCCACGATCAGCCGGCACATGCGCTCCCGTGCGCGGTGGATCTGTGTTTTGACCGTGCCGAGCGGCAGCGACAGCTTGGCGGCGATCTCCTCGTAGGAGTATTCGTTGAAGAACCGCATGCGGATCAGTGTCCGATAGTTCTCCGGCAGGCGCGCGATGCAGTGTTCGATCTGTCCGCGTTGCTGGGAATTGATGATGCTCTCTTCGGGTGTCGGCGCATTCGAGGCCGGGGCCGCAAATTTTTCATCGATCGACAGGTCGTCCTGACGCTTGCGCACATAATCGATGAAGGTGTTGCGGGCGATGGTGTAAAGCCACTGCCCGAACGTATATTCGTCGCTGTAACGGTGCAGGTTCAGATAGACCTTGATGAAGGTCTCCTGCAGCAGATCGTCGGCATCCTCCGCGCTGCCCGTACGTTGCAGGAACAGCCGATGAATGGCATCCCGATAACGGTCGAACAGGTATTCGAACGCTGCCGTGTCGCCGTCGAGAACCAGACGGGTCAGTTGCCGGTCGTCGGCTACGATGTAGTCGGCTATCTCCATACGCGGTCGTTGCGGCGCAGCCGCAGCAGCGCCAGGAACAATTCATAGAAGGGGCTCAGCAGATCGTGCAGGAAGTAGGTGCCGCACAATCCGCGTTCGCCGAGCCGGCGTGCAATGCGCCAGATCGTAACGAAGACCGCAATGTAGCGGAGCAGGATCAGCGCCGCTGCCGCCAACTTGTATTCCGCCGGCATGACGGCGACGGCGGTGGCTGCCGCTGCAAAGAAAAGGATACGGCTGCCCAGTTCCCATTGGATGAAATTCCGGATGCCGGCGGGGTAGAACCGTCGTGTGACTCCGAAATACCGTTGTTGCCGCGTCCACCAGCCCAGACCGCCCCAAACGGACTCTTCGGTTGCGGCACGGGGCGAAAGGACGACACTCACATTGTCGTCATGAATGATCTGCTGCAGGAACAGGTCGTCTTCGCCGAGATTCATATTGAGATGGTTGAACCCCTTTGCTTCGAAATAGAGCCGTTTGACGAATCCCACATTGTGCCGGATGCCGCGATAGGGAGCTCCTGCGACGGCGCGTGCGAGCCATTGAACCGATTCCATCATGCGGTCGGTGCGGATCCAGCGGTTTGCGAATCCTTTTTTGCGCTCCATGCCGCAGTATCCCACGACGATCTCGCCGCGCATGAACCCCTTTGCCATCAGGGCCAGCCAGCGGTTCGAGCGCGGGCGGGCGTCGGTCGAGGTGATGATCAGATGGTCGAAATGCGAGGATTTGATTCCGACATTGAGCGCCATCTTTGTCGAGATGGGAAACCGGTTGTCCTGTTCGATCTTTGTCGTCACCACGCGCGGGAACGATTGGCGGATGCGCAACAGATCCTCGAAGAAGTCGCCGTCGCAGCCTACATAGACGATTACGATTTCGAATTCGGCATACTCCTGTCTCAGGAGCCAGGGGAGTTGGTTTTCGACGAAGGTATAATCTTCGGAGAACATCGGGACGATGACCGAAATGGGCGGTTCGGCATCGATGACGGCTTTTCTTCGGTTGTTTTTGTAGGCGGGGATGCGTCCGTATGCGAAGAGGTAGTAATAGAGTTGGGTGCAGAGCAGCACCAGCATGACCGCCGCCAAAGCGGCGCCCTGCCACCCGTAATGGGCGAGGAAGCTTTCCGGAAAGGTCATATCTGCCACAAGCATAGAAGTGTGGCAAAGATACGAAAACAATCATGAAATGTCGTACTGCGGGAAGAATTCTTTTGTGAAGATGCGAAAACCGTTAAAAATTCCTACCTTTGTACGATTATGATGCAGTTCAAGCTCCAACATACCGATTCCCGGACGAAGGCGCGTGCCGGCGAGTTGCAAACCGATCACGGAGCAATTCGCACGCCGATCTTCATGCCTGTGGGTACGGCTGCGGCGGTAAAGGGTGTTTTTCATCGCGACGTGCGCGAAGAGGCGAAGGCGCAGATCATTCTGGCCAACACCTACCACCTGTATCTTCGGCCCGGCACCCGGATTCTGGAGGAGGCCGGCGGAGTCCATCGTTTTTCGGCGTGGGAGGGGCCGATGCTGACCGATTCGGGCGGTTTCCAGGTCTTCTCGCTGGCCGATTGCCGTAAACTGAAGGAGGAGGGGTGTCACTTCCGGTCGCACATCGACGGTTCGAAACACCTCTTTACACCGGAGAGCGTTATCGATACCGAACGGTCGATCGGCGCCGACATCATGATGGCTTTCGACGAGTGCCCTCCGGGCGATGCCCCGCGTGAATATGCCGCCAGGTCCTTGGCACTGACAGAACGGTGGCTGGAGCGTTGTTTTGAGCAGTACCACCGCACGCAGCCGAAATACGGCCACTATCAGGCGCTGTTCCCGATCGTGCAGGGGTGCTCCTATCCCGATCTTCGGGCGCGCGCGGCGGAGAATGTCAGGCAATATGCCGCCGACGGCTATGCGATCGGCGGACTGGCGGTGGGCGAACCGACGGAAGTGATGTATGAGATGATCGAGGTGGTCAATGCGATTCTGCCCGAAGACCGGCCGCGTTATCTGATGGGCGTGGGGACGCCGGCGAACATCCTCGAAGCGATCGAACGCGGAGTCGATATGTTCGACTGCGTGATGCCGACGCGGAACGGCCGCAACGGCCAGCTCTTCACATGGGAGGGTACGATCAATATCCGCAACAAGAAGTGGGAGAGCGATTTCTCGCCCATCGACCCCGAAGGCACGACCTTTGACCGGTGTTATACGAAAGCCTATCTGCACCATTTGGTGACGTGCGGAGAGATGATGGCGGCACAGATTGCGTCGTTGCACAACATTGCGTTTTATCTGCGGCTTGTGACGGCCGCCCGCGAACATATCCTTGCAGGGGATTTCAAGGAGTGGAAGACGGCGGCCGTAGCGCGTCTGGGCCGCAGGCTTTGATGCCGGCGGCGGACCGGAACGGTTGCAGGAGCGTGAGGTTTGTCCGACGGGTATCGCCGCAACAGTGGCGTGTCGGATGCGGATGTGCCGCGAGAGATGGGGCGAGACGGTACTTTTGGAAAAACGGGGGGATGCGAAAGTCGGCGGACGCCGGTTATTGATATGAGTTGTAAGTTATGAAATTACGCTGGCCCGGCATAAAGATTCTCGACCGATACATTATCGGGAAGTTCATCGGGACATATCTCTTTGCCATCGCGATGATCATCGTGGTGGTGGTGCTGTTCGACTATGTCGAAAAGATCGATGATTTTACCGAGTTGAAGGCGCCGCTGTCGGCGATCGTTTTCGATTATTACCTCAATTTCGTCCCCTTCTTCATCAACCAGTTCAGCGGACTCTTTACCTTTATCGCCTGTATCTTCTTCACCTCGAAGATGGCCTATCAGACCGAAATCGTGGCCATGTTGTCCGGGGGCATGAGTTTCCGCCGTTTGATGTGGCCCTATTTCATCAGTTCCTTGTTGATCGCATCGTTGTCGCTGACGCTCAATCTGTGGGTCATCCCCGTTTCGCAGCGGGAATCGGTGGCCTTCGAGATGAAGTACATCCGCAAGCGCGTGCGGGACAACATGACGGTCAACCGTCATATCTACAGGCAGATCGAACCGGGTGTCTTTGCCTACATTCGGGGCTATATGGCCGCCTCCAAACAGGTCTCCTATCTTGCGCTCGAACATTTCGACGGGAACAAGATGACGGCTTCGCTCGAAGCGGCGGATGTCAAGATCGACCCGACGACGAAGCACTGGACGGCATCCCGTTATATTACGCGGGAGTTCGATTCGCTGGGGATGGAGCATTTTGAACAGCGCCGCAACCTGGATACGGTGATCAATCTCGACGTGAGCGAGCTGGGCCGTATCAACGAACTGATCCAGACGATGAAGATCGAGGAACTGAATGAATTTCTGCATCAGCAGCGCAGCAAGGGCTCGGACTCGATTCGCATTATCGAGGTGGAGCGGCATGCCCGTTTTGTCTATCCCATTTCCACCTTTATCCTGACGCTGATCGGGGTGTCGCTCTCCTCGCGCAAGGTGCGTGGCGGAACGGGGCTGCACATTGGCCTGGGTGTCGGCCTGTGCTTCTCCTACATTCTTCTGATGCGGTTTTTCGAGGAGTTTGCCAAGAGCGGGACATTGCCTGCGGGGATTTCGATGTGGCTGCCCAATATCATCTATTGTTTCATTGCCGTTTATCTTTACAAAAAGGCGCCGAAATAGTGGATCCGCATCGATGCATGCCGGCCGGATATTCGGAAGAGGGCGGTTGTCGGGCATTGTGTCCCGACGGGCGTATTCCGGCGGACGGTCTCTTCGGGCCGCCCCCGATAAAACGGGGACGGGCGGGGATCCGTTCATCATGCCGGCATGCAGGGTTTGATGCGGTACGATGTACAATGAATTAGAACAACGCCGTTATGGAACGAAAACCGAACTTTCTGGATCGGCTCAAGAGCCGTCCGTACCTCTATCATCTGGCAATGATTGCGATAACCATTGTCGGCGTGCTGCTTGCGGCGCATATTGCCATGCGGATCGGCACCCGTCACGGCACCCACCGTTCGGTGCCGGATTTTACGGGGCTGGGGCTCGATGAAGCGCGCCATCTGGCACAGCGCAGCCATCTCAGGCTGCAGGTGAACGATTCGCTCTATGTGCCGGCTTACGACGGGGGTGTGGTACTCGACCAGCTGCCGCATGAAGGTACGCAGGTCAAGGGGGGCCGGACGGTTTATGTGACGATCAACTCGTATGCACAACGGAAGGTCGAGGTCCCCTACGTGGCGGGGCGTTCGCTGCGTCAGGCCAAAAACATGCTTGAGATTGCCGGGTTGGGCATCGAACGGCTGGTCTATTCACCCGATATGGCGACCAACTATGTCCTTGAGCAGCGGGTAAACGGCCGCACGGTCGAGCCGTCGTCGCACCTTCAACTGGAGATCGGTTCGGGTGTTACGCTGTGTGTCGGTGTCGCCGAAGGTGAAAATCGGGCTGTCGTACCCAAGGTGATCGGCGTTTCGCTGCGCGATGCGAAGAGCCGGTTGTGGGAGCAGGGACTCAATGTCGGAGAGGTCCGTTTCGATGCGGGGATCGATCAGCTCGACGAAAAAAATGCGCGGGTCTATCTTCAGGAGCCGGAGCAGGGCAGTTGGGCGTCATTGGGCAGTGAGGTCTCGTTGCGGCTGACACTTGACAGGGAGAAGGCGGCCAGAGAGAGTGCCGCTTCCGACAATCGGGCGAAGGAGCTGGAGAAGATGCGGGAACAGGAACGCGAGCGGCTTGAGCGGGAGGATTCGTTGGCCGAACTTGAAGTGCTGCGGCATGTCGAAGAGCTGCAGCGCGATGCCGAGGGACGCTCTGCGACATCGCCGGCATCGTCTGCCGTCTCCGAAGATGATTTCTTTTAGTTGTTGGTGTGATGATGGCTTCGATGCGGGATCGATACGACGATGAAGAGCTGCTGACACGCGAAGCGGCTGCCGACGGAGGGGAAGTCGAAGAAGGCGATGAGCTGTATGAACATTTCGCCGTTTCGGTGGATGCGGGTCAGGAGCCGATGCGGCTCGACAAGTTCCTCGCGCTGCGCATGCAGCACTGTTCACGGAACCGGATCCAGACGGCGACCGACAACGGCAATGTGCTGGTAAACGGCCGTGCGGCGAAACCGAGTTACAGGGTCAAGCCGCTGGACCGGATCACGCTGGTGATGCCCTATCCCAAACGGGAGGTCGGGATTGTTCCGCAGAACATACCGCTGGACATCCTTTACGAGGACGACGACCTGTTGATTGTCGATAAACCGGCCGGCATGGTGGTACATCCGGGTCACGGCAACTGGGACGGTACCTTGGTCAATGCGCTGGCATATCATCTGCGGACATTGCCGATGTTCTCGGAAGGCGATTTACGGGCGGGGCTGGTGCACCGCATCGACAAGGATACGTCGGGGATTCTTGTGGTGGCGAAGAACGAGCGTTCGCATGCGCGGCTGGCCAAACAGTTTTTCGATCATACGATTACACGCCGGTATTATGCGCTGGTGTGGGGCAATCCCGATACGGATGAAGGGACGATCACGGGCAATATCGGACGCTCGCCCAAAGACAAGCTGCAGATGTGTGTGTTTGCGGCGGGAGATGCGGGCAAGCATGCGGTGACGCACTGGCGTGTGGTGCGGCGTTACGGGTATGTGACCCTTGTGGAGTGCCGGCTTGAGACGGGGCGTACACATCAGATACGGGTTCACATGTCATGGAAAGGGTTCCCTCTTTTCAACGACGCCCGATATGGCGGAGCCCGGATCCTCAAGGGGACGACCTTCTCGAAATACCGGCAGTTCGTCGAGAATTGTTTTGCGCTGATGCCGCGTCAGGCGTTGCATGCCCGATGTCTGGGGTTTATCCATCCCACGACGGGGCGGGAGGTCTATTTCGAAAGCGAGTTGCCGGCCGATTTCCGTGCCGTGCTTGCCAGGTGGGAGAGTTATGCTGCGCATGCGCGCAACGACGGGGAGTAGGCAATATCGGGAGCCGGAATGACGTTCGTGTCATATAATCCTTCGGACAGGGGCCGTCCTGCCGGCCGTGCGGCGGTACGCCGTGCCGGGATGTGCAGATGGGCAGGTGCGGGGGGGGGAGGGCTGGAGCGGGAAGAGGTTCCGAAGCGGACAGCCGGTATCATCGTGAAAAAAAGAGTTGCAGATGAAGACAAGAATCCGAATACTCGTTTTGTTTCTGCTTGTTGCCGTTGCGCCGGGCGGTTTTGCACAGCAGCGCCGAGCGGTCTATATTGTCAATGGCGAGCCTTACGACGGGGATCCGTTGCGGGAGATTCCGCCTGCGGAGATCGAACGCATGGAGCAGCTCCCGGCCGATGAGCAGACAATCGCCCGATATGGCGCGGATGCGTCGAACGGTGTGATTCTCATTACGTTGAAATACGATACGAAAGCCCGTTTCTCGGTTGACACGCTATCGTTCGACCGTTATGTCGCGAATCATGTCGAGTGGGGCGGGACGGATCCTGTGGCGCGGGTCGTCTATCGGTTTCGGGTGGAGAGCGACGGACGGGTCGTATTGACCGACCTGCTCGAATCTACGGACAACCGGTTGCGTCGCAAAGTGGTAAAAGCGGTCGAGGAGGCTCCCGAATGGATTCCGGCAACCAAGAACGGACAGCCGGTTGCGACGGAACATGTACTTCGTATCCAGCTCCCCGCAGGGCGTCCGATGCCGCCCGAACGGGCTGTAATCCTGTTGTAGCCTTTTGCGGCAGGCCCCAAGACGTCCGCCGTGCGGATAAAGTCCGTGCGGCGGACGCTTTTTGGTCTTTCGGTTCGGCAATTCATGCTGTCGGCCCGTAAAGAATCGCTGTCCATATTGCGTTATGCCCCAGTTCGTTGAGGGCCCAGGGGCAATCTGCCGGTAATGCTTTTGCAAAAAGGTATTGGGGGAAATAGGAGATTTTTCTACTTTTGCGTCTGGTTTCTGTCGAAGCGGTTCGAATAGCAATTTAAAATAAAATAAGCATGAAAACCCTGTTGTTGAAATTTGCATCTTTTGCATTGCTGGCGGTTCCGGTGCTGCTGATCGGATGTGGCGAAGACGCTACGGACGAGAAGACTCAAGGCCCGGCCCCTGTTTTGAGCGTCAAGCTCAATGAGACGAATACGTTGAATGTCTCTGCGGCGGGCAGCAGTCGGATAACGCTGCTTTATGAGGTCGAGAATCCGGTTGAAGGAGCGACGGTATCGGTTTCCAGTGAAGATGCTTGGCTCCATGACTTCGATACGGCGACGGCCGGACAGGTCTTTTTTGTCGTGGATGAATATACGGAAGAGGGTGAAGCGCGGACGGGAACGGTCGTATTCCGTTATTCCGGCGCGGAGGATGTGACCGTGACTGTTGTGCAGGCGGCTCCCGTCATGCCGATCCGGCTTGAGGTGACGAACATCTCGCTGCATGCGGCCGCTGTCGAGGGCAAGGCCGATGATCCGACGCTGACATTCCTGTTCGGAGTGGTGAAGAAGAGCGAATACGATGCCTTGGGCGGTTCGGAAAAGTTCATCGAACGGCAGCTTGCGGATCTGACCGCCGAGGCCGGCGAGTGGGAGATGTCTCTGCCCGAATATCTGGATTTCATGTTCAGCATGTGGGAGGAGGAAGAGTCCCACAAGGGCGTCTATGACGATCTCGAAATGGATTCGGAGTATTATGCCTATGCCTACGGAATCAATACGCAGGCGGAGGTGACGACCCGCTTGGTGCTGACGCCGTTCCGCACCGAGCCGTTGAAAACGATTGCGTTCAATCTGTCGGCGGCGGATGTGGCGCAGACCAGTGCGACCCTGAAGGCCGCGCCCGACAGGAACGATACATATTACTACTTGGGATATATCCAGAAGTCGGAGTATGAAACGTCGTTCCAGAGCAACGACCAGGATGTGATCAACAATGTATTGGGCGTCATTCGCATGTCGATCGGGGGCGACGGTTCGATGTTGGGCCAGCTGCCGAATGTTTTCATGGGAGACGGTTCGCTGCCCGTCAGCGGACTGCTGCCCGAAACGGATTATTATGCAATTGCGTTCGGTATCGACATGTATGTATCGGAGTGCACTTCGTTGTCGAAGGTTGCGTTCAAGACGGATGCCGTAGCCATTACGGACGACTGTACGTTCGATATAGCGGTCGCTGGTGTCAATTCGATTCTGATCGACCTGGATGTCTCGCCGTCGAAGGCGGAGACCCGTTATTTTGCGACGATTCGGGCGACGAAGGATGTGGAGAACCTGACGGCATCTCAGGTCGCCGATGATGAAATTGCATTCCAGAACGGTTTCATGCCTCCGATCGACTGGAAGACGGATCCTCGGATCTTTACGGGCGAGCGGCGGTTGAATTCGCGCAAGGATCTGGGCATTACGATCATCAAACCCGAAACGGACTATACGGTTTATGTATTCGGCGTGAGTGAGGAGGGTGTCCGGACGACGGCTGTCGCGACGAAGAGCGTGAAGACAACGGCGGTTGAGGCGTCATCGATGACATTGGAGATCAAGGATGTGACGGCCGGCTCGGAGACGGATCCGAATGATTGGTTCGGCAATCAGATCTATTACTTCACATACGGGGTAGCCCCGAGCGTGAATGATGAATACTATTATACGGGTGCCGTAAAGAAGAGCGAGTACGACGGATTCGACGGGGACGACAAGGCCTTCATGTCGAGTGTGATCGAGGCGGCGGGAGAATCGATCATGATGAATTGTTACATGGGCGAGAATAACGGTGCGCTGACGGACACTCCGACGCTGTTCAAGGTTTCGTATGACTACAAGGGAGCCTCCATTGCTTCGGGCGAGGATTATTATCTGTTTGCGTTCGGTTACATGGGAGGGCCATCGGCGACGACGGCGTTGTTCAAGGTCTCGGCGAAGAGTTCGGGCGAGAGCAGCGGCGGAGGCGACTGGTGGCCGGAATGGTAGTCTGAGCGGTAACCGGCTGCGGTTTGCGGATAGACTGCATCCGGAACGGAAAGGCGCAGCGCCAGTCAGGCGCTGCGCCTTTCCGTTCCGGATACGGGATCCGGCCGAAATGGGGAGGGACGTCCGTTGCGGGCGTGTCGCCATGGCTTTTCTGCAGCGCCGGAAGCCTCTTCGGGTCGGGTAGAACGGGAACTTATGCGATAATATATTTTTCAAAAAAGTCCGATATTATTTTTATTTCAAGCGAAAGTGTATATATTTGCACAAACGTTTGCGTGGCCTGTGCGGGCGCGTTTTGATGAAACTACCCCATCAAGTGAACTTATAGATTCTTCAGAATGGAAAAAATTATGGTGATCGGCAGTTCGAATACGGATCTGCTGATAAAGACGGATCGCATTCCTGATCCTGGCGAAACGGTATTGGGCGGGACGTTCATGATGAATGCCGGCGGCAAAGGTGCGAATCAGGCCGTAGCGGTCGCCCGCATGGGCGGAGACGTGATCTTTGTAACCAGAATCGGCGATGACATGTTCGGGCGCGGTTCGCTTGCGGGTTATGAGCGGGACGGGATCGATGTGTCCCATATTATAAAGGATAAGGCGGCTCCGTCGGGCGTGGCGCTCATCACGGTTGACGCCAAGGGCGAAAACTGTATCGTAGTGGCTCCGGGTGCGAACAACCGGCTGCTTCCGGCCGATATCGATGCCGTTGCCGACGCCATCCGCCATTCGGAATATTTGCTCATGCAGATGGAGATTCCGATGGAAACGATCGAGCATGCCGCCGCAATCGCTTGCGAGGCAGGGAAAAAGGTTGTCCTTAATCCGGCCCCTGCCGCCTGCCTTTCCGACCGCCTGCTGTCGGGCCTTTACCTGATTACCCCCAACCGCAGCGAGAGCCGGTTGCTGACCGGCGTAACCGTTGCCGATTGGGAAAGTGCCGAGAGGGCTGCCGACGTGTTGCTGGAGCGGGGTGTAGGGAATGTCGTGATTACCCTCGGCTCGCTCGGCTCGCTCGTCCGCAACCGCGAACTCTCGGAGCGCGTTCCGGCATGCAGGGTCGAGGCCGTCGATACGACAGCCGCCGGAGATGTTTTCAACGGCGCCTTGTGTGTCGCTCTTGCCGAAGGCCGGACGTTGGTCGAAGCGGTCCGCTTCGCCACGCGCGCATCGGCGATCTCCGTGACCCGAATGGGAGCGCAAAGCTCGATACCCACACGCTCCGAACTCGATTCATTCAATTGATCTGTCGCATACTATTCATCAACTAAAACTTCAGCCTATGTTTATTGTCAACAGTTATGCTTTAGCCGTTATCTTCTGTTTCGTGACGATGCTCTGCTGGGGTTCTTGGGGCAATACCCAGAAACTGGCGGCCAAGACGTGGCGTTACGAACTTTTCTATTGGGACTATGTGATCGGCATGTTCCTTTTTGCCCTGATCCTTTCGCTGACGATGGGCAGTTTCGGCGCCCAGGGGCGTCCGTTCCTTCAGGATCTGGGCCAGGCGTCGTGGAGCAATATCGGAAGCGCTCTTTTGGGCGGCGTGATATTCAACGCCTCGAACATCCTGCTTTCGGCTTCGACCGCACTGGCGGGAATGGCCGTGGCATTCCCGCTGGGCGTAGGCCTTGCACTGGTGCTCGGTGTATTCATCAATTATCTGGGGGCCCCGAAGGGTGATCCCGTCATCCTTTTCATCGGGGTTGCGCTGATCGTAATCGCCATTGTCTGCAACGGCATCGCTTCGGGCCGAATGCAGCAGGGCTCCGGCAAAAGCACGGCCAATCGGAAAGGGGTCATTCTGGCGATTGTTGCCGGTGTGCTGATGTCGTTTTTCTACCGTTTCGTGGCGGCAGCGATGGATCTCGACCATTTCGAGAATCCTACGGCCGGAATGCTGACGCCCTACAGCGCACTGTTCATCCTTTCGGCGGGCGTGCTGCTGAGCAATTTCGTATTCAATACCTGTGTGATGAAGCGTCCGTTCGTCGGTGCTCCCGTCACATACCGTGAATATTTCGCCGGCGGTTCTTCGACGCACCTTGTCGGGATGTTGGGCGGTGCCATCTGGTGCCTCGGAACGGCATTCAGCTATATTGCCGCAGGCAAGGCCGGCGCTGCGATCTCCTACGCATTGGGACAGGGCGCTCCCATGATCGCCGCCATCTGGGGCGTTTTCATCTGGAAAGAGTTCAAGGGCGCAGGCCGTTCGGTCAACCTGCTGTTGGGTGTGATGTTTCTCTTCTTCATTGCGGGCCTGGGATTGATTGTCCTTTCCGGCGGCAATTGATCCGGAGCCGCACGAATCGCCGGCTAAAACAAAATCCAGAATGAAGATGAACTGGAGGGCTCTTGATGCTGGTGCCGTTGCCTGAAGGTCGGAAAATCGCGGAAAGAGCGTTGCCCCCCCCATTACAGCAGTCAGGGCATGCAGAGCCCCGGCGGTGCAGTCCGCTATGATGACTGCAAATTGCTGGAGTGTTGTGAGAACGGTACGGTGCAACCATGGTGGAGCAGAGCCCCTGTTTTACCGGCGGCAAACAATAGTTCGAGTTCGTGTGCGAACCTCCGGAGGTAAAGATTTCCGGAGGTTCGCCCTTTACGAGGAGCTGAAAAAGACCGTCCGTCTGCTCTCCAATGTCTTGGCTGCGAAGGAGGTTGCGAAATCCGAGGCGGTCGGGCTGCTGCGCGTGATTACGGACTATGCTTATGGCCTCGACACGCTCGACCGCTACGATTATCAGCAGTTGGAGGTGTCGGCTACTACCGCCGAGGAGCCGTTCCGCGCGACCTATGAGAATGCGATGGAGGCGTTGCAGGTGCTGCGCGACAAGTTCGGCGGCAGCGCACTGTTCGCCCGCGAAAAGGATTCGAGGAGGACAAGGACGAATATCCGGCCGAAAATAGCCTCTATGCCCCGACCTAAGTCCGCAGGAAGCGGATTGCGCCCGATGTGCATTCGCCCCGATAGGCCGGGTGATAGGCGATGCGGGCAATCGAGACGGAGAATAAGCGATTGAAAGATTCTTCCGAAGGATTTCGCTCGTCCCGAACCCGGCAAGCGCCGGTCGGGCGATGCGGTTGATCCGTTCACGAATATCCGGATGCACGAACATGGCGGCTCGAAAGATATTCCGGGACGTGCCCATGCGTACTGTCTTTCGAAATTTGCCGAGGCGGACGGAAAACCGCCGGCGAACTCTATCCGCCCGCCTGCATTGCCAAAAGACTCCTTTGTACGGGTAAAGGGACTCGAACCCCCACGCTGCAAAGCATCAGATCCTAAGTCTGACGTGTCTACCAATTCCACCATACCCGCAGATCTCCCGCAAAGGTAGTCATTTTTTTCGTTTTCGGCACCCCCCCCTCTTCCGTTTCCTGCATGCCCCGCCCTTCCGCCGTGCCTGGCCCTTATTGCCGTTTGGGGCCTTCCCGCCCCGCCTCTCCTTCTCCCGTCCTGATCGCCCCCCCTGCGCCCGTTGTTCACCCTTTACGCCCGCTCCCGTTCTCTATTCCGCTGCTTCCATCCTGATTTTTCCATGTGTCGTGTCCGTACCCTCTTCGTGACCCGCGAACCGATGCCCAATCGTTGCACCTTGCCAAAAACAGCCGGATTGTATGCGGATCGAGAAAAAATCGTATCTTTGTTTCATTAATGTCTGTTTAAGCCCATGCCGAAAACCGTTGTTTTGACCCTCCGGCCCGAAGTGGCGGCCGATGTGCGCCGGTATGCGCCGTTGGCGGCCCGCACCGCAGGCGTCGATGAACGGAACATCGCCCTGCTGAGGGTTGTCAAACGCTCGATCGATGCACGGCAGCGGCAGCCCAGGATCCACCTGACACTCGAACTCTATGCCGATAACGAACCGACCCCGCCGCCCGTGCATTTCGATTACCCGCAGGTGGGCCGACGCACGGAGGTGGTTGTCGTAGGGTCCGGCCCCGCAGGGCTTTTTGCCGCACTGCGGCTTATCGAGCGGGGCTATAAACCCATCGTCCTTGAACGCGGGAAACGTGTCCCCGAGCGGAAACGGGACGTGGCACGCATCAACAGGAACGGCGCGGTGGATCCCGATTCGAATTATGCTTTCGGTGCGGGCGGCGCCGGCACCTTTTCCGACGGGAAACTCTTCACCCGCAGCAAGAAACGGGGCGACTACAACAAGGCGCTGCAGACGCTCGTCTTTCACGGCGCCGCCGAAGAGATCCTCTATGAAGCGCATCCCCATATCGGTACGGATAAACTTCCGCGCATCATTTCGAATATCTGCCGGACGATCCAAGAATCCGGCGGCGAAGTCCATTTCGGATGTCGGGTGACCGGTTTCGAACTCCATGGCGGGCGGATCGTCGGCGTGCGTTGCGGCGAGGAGCGGATTGCCGGTGCGGCCGTCGTACTGGCGACAGGCCATTCGGCGCATGACATCTATGAGACGCTGGTAAATGACGGGATTCGTGTCGAGGCAAAACCTTTTGCGATGGGGGTGCGTATCGAACATCCGCAACGGCTTGTCGATTCGATTCAGTACCATTGCCGCGAAAGAGGCGAATATCTGCCTGCGGCATCCTACTCTCTGGTGAGTCAGGAGGATGGCCGGGGGGTCTATTCGTTCTGCATGTGCCCCGGCGGGTTTATCGTTCCGGCGATGACCGATGCCGCGCAGTCGGTCGTCAACGGCATGTCGCCGTCGCAGCGCAACTCGCCCTATGCCAATTCGGGGCTGGTTACCGAGATCCGCCTCGAAGATTTTGCACCGTTGCGTGACCGGTGGGGTGAACTGGCCGGTCTGCGATTCCAGCAGGCTTTCGAAACCTCGGCACGCAGATACGGAGGTGCGGCGCAGGTGGCGCCGGCGCAGCGCGTGGCCGATTTCGTCGCAGGACGCGACAGCGCCTCCCTGCCGGCGACATCCTATATTCCGGGGATCGTGCCGTCGCGGCTCGACCGTTGGATGCCGGCATTCATCGCCGAACGTTTGCGGGCCGGATTGCGGACTTTCGACCGTCGCATGCGGGGTTTTGTGACCAATGAAGCCGTTGTGGTCGGTGTGGAGTCGCGGACTTCGACGCCGGTACGAATTCCGCGGGATCCGGTGTCGCTGATGCATCCTGAGGTGCAGGGGTTGTTTCCGGCGGGCGAAGGGGCCGGTTATGCCGGAGGAATCATCTCGGCCGCACTCGACGGCGAACGTATTGCCGATGCGGTCGCAGAATATGTCGGCGCGGTTTGAGAAGTTGCGGAAGGGCTTGCCCCGAAAGAGGCGGCGGGACAGAACGGAACGAACGATTGCAATATGAGTGAAACGAACCATCCGAGATTTACCTTGATCTGCTGTTCGATTGACCCTGCTGCGGCCGAATCGTTGCGCCGGAATGTCGCGGCGACGATAGGAGAGCCGTTTGAGTTTGTTGCGTGGGACAATCGGAGCGGCGGCGCTGGCCTGTGCGAAGTTTACAACAGCTGTGCACTGCGTGCCAAGGGAGATTTTCTCTGTTTTGTCCATGAGGATATCCGTTTTCTGACGGATGGCTGGGGAGAATCCCTTGCCCGGAAGTTGTCCGAGCCGGATTGCGGGGTCATCGGGTTTGCCGGAAGTGTGCTCAAGCTGGATCGTTTGACGACATGGCTGCAGGGGGTGGGCGACATGCGGGCAAATTATGTGCAGCATCTTGGCGCCAGACGGCACCTTCACGCAAAGAATCCCGACGCGGAGGATTTCGCCGCCGTCGTTACGCTCGACGGCATGTGTCTGGCCCTTCGCCGCGATGTGTGGCGTGCCGTGCGTTTCGACGCGGAGACGTTCCCCCGGTTCCACTGCTACGATCTCGACTTCACAACGGCCGTCACGGTTTCGGGTTTTCGGAATTATGTATGCAATACGGTGCTAATTGAGCATTTCTCGACGGGGGCATACTCTTATGAGTGGCTGGAGACGTTGAAAACCTATCATCGCAAGTGGCACGGACGGCTGCCCTTGAGCGTCGTCCGACTCGATGCGAAGCGGCTTGCATCCCTGGATCGTCGTGCCGAGGCCTATTTTTTGAAACTGTTGTGTCAGAAACGGCTCTTTGCTGCTTGCGGCATTCGTGACATTTTCCGATATATCCGTAAGTATCCGGGTTGTCCGTCCTCCTGGATGCTGCCTGCGAAATATCTGAAATATAGGCTTAAATCTCTTGTAAAACATGGCTGATCTGCTCCGTTCGCTCGTTCGTGTCGCCGTCCCCGTTTATCGGGAACTGACATCCGACGAGGAGGCCTCGTTGCGGAACAACGTGCGTGTATTGTCTGCGCGGCCTTTTGTGGTATTGCATCCGGAAAACATCGCTCCGCCGGCCTGTTGCGGCGTCCTGAACCTTGAAACGCGGGCTGTCGGCGAGGAGTGGCTCGGCCGCCGTAACGGCATTGCCGGTTACAATCGCATGATGCTCTCTGAGGCATTCTATGCGCTTTTTGCCGATGCCGAATACCTGCTGGTCTGTCATACCGATGCGTGGATCTTCAAGGACGAACTGGACTTTTGGTGCCGGAAAGGGTATGACTGTGTGGCTGCCCCCTGGCTGCGGCGCCCATGCTACGATCTGCCGGTCGTGAAACAATATGTGCAGTGGCGGGAATCGATGGCCAAACGAAAGGGCAGAATCTCGCGGCAGGTTCTCTACGGACGTATTGGCAATGGCGGATTGTCGCTGCGTCGCGTCGAGACGTTCCGTCAAGCGTGTGTGACCTATCATGCCGAGGCGGAACACTTCCTTGCCCAACGGCATCATCTCTATAACGAAGACGTATTCTGGGCGACGGTTCCGCAGGACTTTCGTTATCCGGCTCCGGACGAGGCACTCCGCTTTTCAATCGATACCCATCCGGCCTATGCCCTGCGCCGTTTGCAGGGCGCGCTGCCGTTCGGCTGTCACAGCTGGTCGAAACCGCGCATGCGCCGGGCATGGCGGGGAATCATTCCGAATGCCGGTTGAGCGCGATCGCCGCGGCATCACACGCCTTGCCGCTTTCGGCTGGAAAAAAGCGTTTTCTTCCGTATCCGGCCATCTCCATCGCCTCCGTGTGCGGCGCGGCATGAAAAAACCGGTGCATGCGGCATCTCCGCATGCACCGGTTTTTTGTGGAAAGACCCTGTTTACTCTTCGCTCAGCGGCGCTGCTATCGGATCGAGATATTGCGAAATTCCGTGTTTGCAGCGCAGCAGGCGGCGGCTGCGCGTGAGATTGGCCAATACCTGATTGGTGACCGACTGGTCGCGGGCCCGAACATTGTGATAGATATGGTAGACACATCCGGCGAGCTTCAATGCAAAATGGTGTGTGCCGATGTGCGAGAGCCGCATGCCGAATTCGTAATCCTCGCTGCCCCAGCCCTGAATGAGTTCGTTGTACCCGTTGACGCAGATCGCGTCGTCGCGCCAGAAGGCCATGTTGCAGCCGCGTGTTACGCCGGGCTTGTAGCGGCCGAACAGCGGCGAGATCCAAGGCATCCGGATTGCGTTGAGCTTGTTGCACACGTCTTTCTGCCAGACCTTGACGTCGATGGACCGTTGTTGCAGCAGCAGCGCGGAATAATCGGGGCCGAGCAGTACGCGGCTGCCGCTGACGAAACGTCGCGGACGTGCCGTCGAGAGATGGTCGCGTATGAAATCGGGCGGAAGGATCACATCGCCGTCGATCTGGATGATATAATCGCCTGTGGCGCGTGCAATGGCTTTGTTGCGGATGCTCCCCAATCGGAATCCGGTATCTTCGTGCCATACATGGACGATCGGAATCGAGGCCCCCTCGGCAATCTGTTCAACCAGCCGTGCGGTCCGTTCATCCGAACCATCGTCCGCGATGAGTATCTCATCGGGCAGGACCGTTTGACTGAGACTGCTTTTCAGACACAGTTCCAACGCTTCGGGCCAGTTGTAGGTCGAGATGATCAAAGATGTTTTGAATCGTTCCATTTTTCCGCGATTAAAAAAATACCGTATCGGGCAGTGCCCCGTAAATTTTATACCACATCCGTCGCAGCAGCGTGTGCGGATAGACACTCCGCCACCGGTTCCGGCACGTTTGATAAATCGGGGCATATCCCGATTTCCGGTATGCCTTGCGCAAACGACAGAGCTGTTTGCCCTCCAATGCCCAACGCACGGGGGAGGCGATTTTCACCTTTCCGAAAATGATTTGCAGGATTTGCAGTACCTCCGTATAGAGTTCTCCGGTCTGTTCTCCATGGGTTGTGGTGGCGGTTTCGTGCCGGCGAAACGCATTGAGCGGCTCAAAGATCGTTGTCACGTTGCCTTGAAGTGCCGTGAGCATCCAGAACAGCCAGTCGCCGGCATAGCGGAATCCGGCGTAGTCCGCTGCTGAAGGCAGTGCCGAGCGGCGGAAAACGGCCATGCTCGCATTGTAGAGTTCGTTTCGCCGCAGAAGGTGACGGATGACGAACAGGCGGCCGTTCGTCGTGCGGGTCGGACGTCCGATTCCGTGCGGCCGGCCGATCGGCCGGCCGTCGCTGTTGACCGTGCGGCTCAACGTGTGTGCGATGACACAATCCGAATCGGAGTCCAGAGCTGCAACGCACCGCTCCAAAAATGTCGGATCGGCGTAATCGTCGCTTTCGGCGATCCAGATGTACTCTCCGCCGGTAAGGGCAAATCCCTTTTGCCATTGTGCGAAAGCCGAACCGCTGTTGCGGTCATTATAGACGATCTGCTTTATACGGGGATGGCTTCGGTAACTTTCGAGAATTTCCCGACTGCTGTCCGTCGAGCAGTCATCGAGCAGTACCACTTCGATGTCGGAGTAGGTCTGCGCGAGCACGCTGTCGATCCGCTGTTTCAAATAGCGGGCGTGGCAATAGTTGGGAATAATGACCGAAACCATAAATTTATTTTGATAAGGCCTGCAAAGTTACGACTATTTCCGATGCAAACAAATTTATCCGCCTGCTTAATAATTTGCTGAAAATGAGATGTATGCAGATTTAAATTAAATTTTCTTCAAAAAATCGTAAAAATTTTTACTAAAAAACTTGCACGATACCGAAAAACCCCTTATCTTTGCACCCGAAGTTTTAAGGTTCATTTAGGTTAGTAGTTTTAGGTTGGTGAGGAAACAACGAGCCGCTGGGCGTTCTGCTCCGGTATCGGGTTTCCTTCTTTTTTTGTCCCTGCCGAACGACCTCCCCGCACAACGTCCGTGCCGTGTCTCCGATCCCGAAGAGAATCCTGCGGTTCTCTTCCGTGCCGGTTTCCGGCCGTCTCCGCCTCGCGACGCCCTGAGAGCAAAATACACATAGCCACGCTGTTGCTAAAAAATCTGAATAAAATATTAAAAATATTTACTAAAATACTTGCGCAATCCCGAAAAACCCCTTATCTTTGTACCCGAAGTTTTAAGGTTCATTTAGGTTAGTAGTTTTAGGTTGGTAGAGGAAATCGAGAGGTTGTAACGGACGAGTCCATTACTAAGATTTCGGGACGGTGCTCGTCCGGAATCGAATACCTTCTCGGATTGCCTCGATTTTTTTTTGTACGGCCAACCCTGCATTCCCATGCATCCGACCTGCAAATCTCCTCTTTTCAATCGGGTACTCCCCTTTCGGTCATATTATAAATGACCTTGGATACGAAATCTTGCATGCGAACGGTGAAAAATTTGCAATCCGCCTCATTTTTCGTATCTTTGACTTCGTTTTGGAAAAAACGTCCCAGCGAATTTCGAGTGGATTCATTCGTCGTCCGTTGTGCCGTATCCTGTTTCTGATGAAACTCCGTGTTATGAAAAAAATACCCTTCCTTGCGCTTCTCCTGGCCTGTTTCTCGGTCGCGCCGCTCGGCGCTTTGCCCCGCTTCGAAGTCGTGCGCGACTCCGCCGGTTTCGTCCCTCGGTGGTCGTGCGGCGGGTTCGTCGTGACACCGCCTGCGGAGGGGCTGTGGTCGATCGCGACGGCCTGGCGCGACGGGGCGCCGGCCGGGTGGCGGCATGTGCATGCCGAGGCATGCGAACAGACGGGCGGGTGGACGATCCTTTCGGGGGAACTGGCCTGCCGAGGCGGCCGGTGGCTGCTGCGCGACGCTTACCGCGTCGAGGGCGATCTGCTGCATTGCATCCGCCGTTACGAGTGGACGGAGGGCCCTGTACTCGATTCGGTGACGCTCGGTATCCGGTGGCAGCTGCCCCCATGTCCGGCACGGCCTTTTCTGCCGGGGATTCTCTACTACGGCAATCCGTCGGGCGCGCGCAATACGCCCGACAATGTCGTGCGTTACGAAGGCCGGGCCGGCGAGTTCGCCCTTTTCGAAGAACACCGCTATCCGATGCCGTTCGCTGCGTTCGAGATCGAATGCGGCGAATGTTGCGCGGCAGCATCGCTCTTTACATTGCCCAGTCCGCTCGCCGATCCGCGCTATGCGGATCACTGGTGGTCGCTCGGCGTGCGGCAGGCGGACGAGCGGCCCGAATTGCTGCTGCTGTCGGGCCCGATCGGCTACAATGGTCGTGCGGGGGCCTGCAAGGCACTCCAAAAGGGCAGTTTGCAACTGCCCGATCAATACCTGACCGTCCGACCGGGAACGGTAATCGAGAAGGAGTTCCGGCTGGCGATCGATCCTGCGTCGTTGCGCGGCGCAGCTTTCCAGCGGCCTGTCCATCGGGCGTTGGAACTGTATGCGCCTTTTTCGTGCGAGGGGCTGCCGGGTTTCGAAGAGATCGTGGCGGCGAAATGCCGCATGATGCGTTCGCGCTGGATCGACGAGGGGCCGGTCGCGGGATTCAACATGTATCCCGCGCCGCGCCGCGCGATCGTGATGGGGTGGTGCGGGCAGGCTGCGGCGCCGGGCTATTTCCTCCAGCATCTCGGTGCGCTCGGAGTTGATACGGTCGGTATGCATGCGATGGTGCAGCGTTCGCTCGATTTTCTGACACGGGCGCCCTTCGACGAGGCGGGGTTTCGCGTGCAGTATGATGTCGCTTCGCAGCGCTGGTCGTCGCCCGATCCGGTTTCGATGGGGCAGGCGATGTACAATTTCGCGCTGGCGATCCGTTCGGCCCGCCGGACGGGCGGCTATGATACGACCCGATGGGAGGTCTTCCTGCGCCGTGCCTGCGACTTCGCCGTGCGGCGGATCGCGGATCCCGCATGGCATCCGCGGTCAACGGCCGAGGCCTTTTTCATTGCTCCGTTGCTCGTGGCCGCCGAACTGTTCGACTGCGAACGCTATGCCGCTGCCGCGGTGCGTGCCGCCGACCATTATGCTGCGCGGCATCTGTCGATGGACGAGCCCTATTGGGGCGGCACGCTCGATGCGTCGGGCGAGGACAAGGAGGGTGCGTGGGCCGCTTTTCAAGGGTTTCTGGCGCTCTACGAGCATACGCATGATGCCGAGTGGCTGCAGCGTGCGCAACATGCCGCAGATGTCTGTCTGAGCTATACGGTGGTGTGGGATATCCCGTTGCCGGCGGGTCGTCTGGCCGACCGAGGATTACGCACGCGCGGCTGGACATCGGTCTCTCCCCAGAACCAGCATCTCGACGTCTATGGCGTGCTCTATGCCCCTGAACTCTACCGCTTGGGAACTTATACGAACGACGGGAACTTGCAGTCGTTGGCGTGGGTGATGTACCGCAGTTGCGGCCAGTTGATCGATCCGTGGGGCCGTCAGGGCGAACAGATCCAGCAGACGAATTTCGCACAGCGCGGCGATTTGAGTGACGTGACGCAGTTCCGCGGCGGATATGCCGAGGGATGGACGGTCTTCTGGATTACGGCCCATTTCCTCCATGCGGCGGCCAAGTTCGACGAGATGGGTGTGCGCCCCTGACAGCGTGCGTCGTCGGTTTGCGCCCGAACATACCAAACTTCGAATAGATGAAAGATTCGTTTTCTCGCAGAGAGCACATCGGCTGGATAGACCTGTTGCGTGTGCTGGCCTGTTTTCTGGTCGTTTTCGCCCACTGCTGCGACCCCTTCGTGGGGCAGCTCGATGCCGATCGCGGCGCGTTTCTGACCGGCGCTTTCGCCGGCAGTCTGGTCCGGTGCAGCGTGCCGCTCTTCGTGATGATGACCGGCGTGCTGTTGCTGCCCGCAGGCGAGGGAATGGGGGCCTTCTACCGCCGGCGCATCGGCCGCATCGTACCGCCGCTCCTGTTTTGGTCGCTGATGCTGCCGCTGCTCTTCTTCGCCTATCTCCATACCTTCGGCGCCGCTACGCAGAGTCCGACGGTCGATCCGGCGTCGTATTCCGTGCGCCAGCTCGCCGTGCGCCTCTATACGTTCGTCTTCAACTTCAACTACGACACCACGCCGCTGTGGTATCTCTATATGCTCGTGGGGCTTTACCTTGTGATGCCGGTGCTGAGCGCGTGGCTGCGGCAGGCCTCGCGGCGCGATCTGCAACTCTTCCTGACCGTGTGGGGCGTGGCGCTGCTGCTGCCCTACGTCGAGGTGGCAGCTCCGCTGCTGGGCTATGCGGGCAACGGCGGCAACATGGGGCTGTGGGGCGTCTGCGACTGGAACGCCTACGGGACGTTCTACTATTTTTCGGGCTTCGTCGGCTATCTGGTGCTGGCCTACTATCTGGTGCGCTATCCCCTGCGGTGGAGCTGGAGGCGGACGCTCGGCGTGATGGCGCCGCTCTTCGTGGCCGGATACCTCATAACGGCACTGGGCTTCGTCGCCACGCAGAACCGGTTTCCGGGCAATTTCGCCTATTTGGAGATCGTGTGGTACTTCTGCGGCATCAACGTCTTCATGATGACGCTGCCCGTCTTCGTCGTCGTGCAGAAACTCTCCGTTGCTGCCCGTCCGTGGCTTTCGCGTCTGGCGTCGCTCACCTTCGGTATCTATCTGTGCCACTTCGCCGTGATCCCCGCATGTTACGACCTGCTCGACTGCGCCGCGCTGCCCGACTGGGTGCGGCTTGCGGGGATGAGCGTCGCGGCCTTCGCCGCGAGCGCGCTTGTCGTCTGGGCGATGAGGCGCTGGAGCGTCACGCGGCGCGTGGTGATGTGACCGATGCCTCATGCAACCGAAACGGGCCGGCCCACGAAGGGGCCGGCCCGTTTCGCCGATCGGCAGCCGGTTCAGTCCACCTTGATGTCGGGATTGACATTCTTATGTCCTGCAAGCGCATAGTAGAGGATGTAGAGCAATCCGGCGAATACGATCCAGAAGGAGGGCATATAGCCGGCTTTGTCGGCTACGAATCCCTGAATCAAGGGCAGGATGCCGCCGCCGCATACCATGACCATGAAGATGCCGGAAGCCGCCGAGGTGTATCTTCCGAGCCCCTCTACGGCAAGGTTGAAGATGCCGCCCCACATGACGGAGGTGCAGAGTCCGCAGAGGATCAGCAGCATGATGCTGACGGGAACCTGAGCCATGCCGAACGAGATGTCGCTTTGGAATACGGGCATGCTGACGACGGTCTCGATCGGGAAGAGCATGGCGCAGATGACCAGCAGGCAGGCTGCGGTCGCTACGGTCGAGAGCATCGTTTTGGGGGATACTTTGGCGCCGACCCATCCGCCGGCAAAACGTCCGATGAGCATCAGGAACCAGTAGGTGCCGACAACCGAACCGGCGACGGTCGTATCGATTCCCAGATCGGAGGTCATGAAGAGGTTCGCGAAGTTCGGAATGCCGACCTCGACACCCACATAGACGAAGATGGCGATCGTACCCAGTATGAAGTGGCGGAACGACAGGGCGCTGTGCTCGTTTTTCTCGGCACCCTTTTCGTCGGTCAGGGCATAGGGTTCGGGAATCTCCATAACCAGCAGGACGATGAAGGCCAGCGCGAAGATTCCCATGGCGATGAAGAGGGCCGGTGCGGCGTCGCTGATGGTTGCCTGTGCGGCGTTGCCCATCAGATAGCCTACCAATACGGGGACGATCGTTGCGGCCAGCGAGTTGAGCGATCCGCCGAACTGGATGAGCTGGTTGCCCCGGTTGCCGCCGCCGCCCAGCGTGTTGAGCATGGGGTTGACCACCGTGTTGAGCATGCACATCGAGAATCCCGAAACGAAGGCGCCGACGAGATAGACGCCGAAACTTGCCATCAGGCCGGAGAGGTAGGAGATCCCTACGCCGATGAAACCTACGGCTACGGATGCCAGCGCCGTCTTTTTGTAGCCCAGGCGCTGCAGCATCAGCCCGGCCGGAATACCCATGAAGGCATAGGCGATGAAGTTGGCGGCGTTGCCGAGCTGCGACATGAAGTTCGAGGCTCCGAACTGGTTTTTGACAATGATGCCCATCGGGTTCTGGAGTCCCGTGACGAACGAGATCATCGCGAAGAGTGCGAACATCATCGCGATGGGCAACACATAACTTTTTTGTTGTGCTTTCATGATATTGATAGATTGGTTTGTGTTCATCGGTTTCGTTCGGCGATGTAGGCGCAGAGGTTGACGAGGGCCGTGCGGACGGGGCCGTCGGGCCATGCGGCGAGCAGCGAGGCTGCGCGCTGCAGATAGCCGTGCATCACTTTCGACGCCTCCTGCAGGCATCCTTCCCCTTCAACGGCAGCCTGCAGCGTATCGACCGCCGTTTCGTCTTCGTGGCATCGGGCCAGCAGTTCGCGGATTTCGTCTTGCCGGGCCTTGTCGGAACGGTCGAGCAGCAACAGCAGCGGCAAGGTGATTTTGTGCTCGCGCAGGTCGTTGTTCGACGGTTTGCCCGTGTGTGCGCCGCGCGTGTAGTCGAGAATGTCGTCCTGAATCTGGAAGGCCATGCCCAAGGCGTCGCCGAAACGGCGCATTTCGGCGATTTTCCCTCGGTCCGCACCGACCGAAAGCGCCCCTACGCCGGCACTGATGCCGAGCAGACTGGCGGTCTTCTTGTAGATGATGTCGAGATAGGTGTTGCGCGTGACCTCCATTTTCCGTGCATGGTCGTTTTGCAGCAATTCGCCTTCGCACAGCAGGGCGATCGATGAGATGACATACGATACGATGTCGTATTGTGCGCTTCGCATGCCGATCTCCATGTTGCGGGCCAGCAGGAAATCTCCCAGCACCACCGCGTTGCGCGACTGCCATTTGGCATTGGCCGATGCGCGGCCGCGCCGCGTGTCGGATTCGTCGATCACGTCGTCGTGTACCAGCGATGCGGTATGGATGATCTCTACGAGCATGGCGGCGAGATAGGTCCGTTGGCCGACGCTGCGGCCGGTGGCGGGGGCGTTGAGCCCTGCGGAGAGGAGCACCAGCAGGGGCCGCACCCCTTTCCCGCGTGTCGAGAGAATGTAATCGACCATTGCGGCCAGCAACTCGTTTTCCACCTTGAAATTCCGCCGGACGAAAGCCTCGAACTCTTCGAGTTCCTTTCGTACGGGTTCGCGGATTGCGTCGAGTGTAACCATATCTGCGCTTTGAAATTCGTCTCACAAAGATACGAATTTTCTCCCCACATCCAACCGATTCGGGAAAAACATCGGTCCGGAGGTTGTCATCCGCACCGAAGCGTCTGTGGGGCCGGTTTCGACCCGGCGGCGTGCGATTGGCGGAGGAGCGGTGGCTTTCGTCCGGTGCAGGGGCGGCGTCTTTATCGGGGCAGCTTCCTCCCGATAGTCGCTACAGCTGTTTCTTGTAGGTCAGGGCCGCTGCGGTATTGAATACGGCGGCGAAAAGGGCCAGTGCGGCGTAATCGTACCACAGGTCGCGGAGTGTGGCTCCTTTGAGATAGACGGCGCGCATGATTTCGATGAAGTAGCGCGGCGGCAGGAAATAGGTGATGCACTGCGCCCATGAGGGCATGGAGGCGATGGGTGTGAGCAATCCGCTCATGAGGATGAAGATCATCACGAAGAAGAACATCACGAAGATGGCCTGCAGGATGGTCGAGGAGTAGTTTGCGACGATTACGCCGAATCCCGACATGACCAGTACGAAGAGCATGGAGGCCAGGTAGATCGCTCCGGCCGCTCCGACCGGTACAAGCCCATAGACGATCCATGCCAGCAGCAGCGCGAGGGTCAGCACGACGAAGCCGATGATCCAGTAGAGGACGAGTTTTGCCAATGTGAAACTCAGCCGGCTGACGGGGGTGACGTTGATCTGCTCGATGGTTCCCGTCTCCTTTTCGTTGACGAGGTTGAGCGCCGGCAGGAACCCGCCGAGCGTGATGAGCAGCATGATCATCAGTGCGGGGATCATGTAGTTGCGGTATTCGAGCGTGGGGTTGTAGCGGTTCTGTACGACGATCGTTTCCGGCGCAGGGGCTGCACCCCGTTCGGCCTGCAGCTCGACGAGTGTCGCCATGAGGGTTTGCTGGAGGTATTGTGTGCCGAGGCTCCCTTTTGTGGCGTTTACGCCGTTTGCCGAGATGCTTGCCTTTTTCGGATTGTCGGACGACAGCCCCTCCTCGAATCCGTCGGGAATCTCCAGAACGACATCTGCTGCGCAGGATTCGAGGGCGTCGAGTGCGCCGGCGAAGTCGTCCGTTACCTCCTGCAGCGTATAGTAGTCCGAAGCTCCGATCTTGCTTATGAGCCGCCGCGAGGTCTCCGTGCGGTCGTTATCGACGACGGCGACTCCGATATGGCGGACATCCATCGTCGTAACCCAAGGGAAGACGAGCATGACCATTACAGGGAAAATGAGCGCCATTCTGGGCAGGAAGGGGTTGCGCAGAAATTGCAGGAACTCTTTTTCGAGCAGGACACGAAGCATGCGCATGGTTATTCGAGTTTGTCGTTGAACTTCTTGAGTGCCACGCCGATCAGTGCGGCGGTCATGGCGGCGAGAATGAAAAAGTCGTCGAGGACGTCGGCGAAGGGCAATCCTTCGATCATCAGTTTGCGGATGGCGTCGATGTACCAGCGTGCCGGGATGATGCAGGAGACGGCCTGCAGGATTCCGGGCATGTTCTCGATAGGGAAGACCATGCCCGAAAGCATGATCAGCGGGATGAGCATCAGGATGGCGGAGATGATGAGCGCCGTGACCTGCGTGTCGGCGATCGTCGAGATGAAGAGCCCCAGTGCGAGAGCCAGAGCCAGATAGAGCAGCGACATGCCGACGATTCCGGCGACGCTGCCCGACATCGGCACGTCGAGCACATACCGGGCCAGCAGCAGAATGGAGGCAAGGTTGAGGCACGAGAGCGTGAAGTAGGGGATCATCTTCGCCAGAATGATGCGCAGCGGCCGCACGGGGGAAACGAGCAGCACCTCCATTGTTCCGGTCTCTTTTTCCCGGACGATCGATACGGAGGTCAGAATGGCGCAGATGAGGATGAAGATCAGCCCCATGATTCCCGGCACGAAGTTGTAGGCGCTTTTCATCTGCGGATTGAACAGCAGGCGGGTTTCGGGCGCGGCCTTGAAGGCTTCGGGATTTGTCAGCAGCTGCCGGAGATAGCCGGCGCCGGCCGCCGCCGTATTGGTATTCGAGGCGTCCATGATCAGTTGTACGGCCGGCTTTCCGTCGGGTTTCGAAGCCGGATCGGCCGTTCGCCGGTCGTAGTCGTCGGCGAAGACCACGACGGCATCGGCGTCGCCGGCCCGCAGTGTGCGGTCGATGTCGGAAGCGGGAATGAATCCCTTGAACGTCAGATAGGAACTGGCGCCGATACGCATCACGATCTGCCGGATCGTTTCGCCCGGACGGGGCGCCACGACGGCGACATTGACATTGTTCACTTCGGTCGAGATGGCGAACCCGAAGAGCAGAATCTGCACGACAGGCATCAACAGTGCAATGAGCATCGTGCGCGGGTCGCGGACGATGTGCAGCGTCTCCTTTTTTACGAATGACAGGAATCCTCCCATAGGTGTGTGTCGCTATTCGGTTCGTTTGGCTTCGCGGGCCAGCATGCGGAATACTTCATCCATCGTCCGGGCTCCGTAATGCCGTTTGAGTTCGGCGGGGGCGCCCAATGCCCGGATCTGGCCATCGACCATGATCGACACCCGCGAACAGTATTCGGCTTCATCCATGTAGTGGGTCGTGACGAAGAGGGTCGTGCCTTCGGCGGCCGCTTCGTAGATGAGCTCCCAGAATTGCCGGCGTGTGACGGGATCGACGCCGCCCGTCGGTTCATCGAGGAAGACAACCTCCGGCCGGTGGAGCGTTGCGACCGAGAAGGCCAGTTTCTGTTTCCAGCCCAGCGGCAGCCGGCCCACGCGCGTATGGCGTTCGGCCCGAAAGTCGAGCCGCTCGAGCAGGGCGGCCGTGCGGCGGAGAATCTCCCGTCGCGAAAGTCCGTAGATGCCGCCGTAGAGCCGGATGTTCTCCATGACCGTCAGATCGTCGTAGAGCGAGAAGCGCTGGCTCATGTAGCCGATGTGCCGTTTGATAAGTTCGCCTTCGCGCGCGATGTCGAATCCGGCAACCGTACCCGAACCGGAGGTCGGATAACTCAATCCGCAGAGCATGCGCATGGCGGTGGTCTTTCCAGCGCCGTTGGCGCCGAGAAATCCGAAGATTTCGCCGCGTGCCACGTCGAACGTGATGCGGTCAACGGCCGTGAAGTCGCCGAAACGTTTGCTCAGTTCGCGGACGCGGATGATCGGTTCACTCTCCATGGTGCATCAGTTTCATGAAAACATCTTCAATTCCCGCCCCGATCGGATGAAGTGCGACCTGCCGGAATCCCTTTCCGGCAAGTGTGCCGATGAATGTGTCGGGGTCGAAACCGGCTTCGGCGATCAGGTGGTGCGTCTCTCCGAAGGTGTAGCATTCACGGACGCCGGGGCTTTGCCGTGCCGCAAGCAGCAGTTCGTACATCCGTTCTCCGGAGAGGGCGTACAGGGGTTCGTCGAAACGCGCCACAATTCCTTTCGGGGAGTCGATGCCGAGGATCCTCGCGGCGTTGATCAGGGCGATGCGGTCGCAACGCCCCGCTTCATCCATGTAGGGGGTCGAGACGAGCGTCGTGATTCCCCGTTGCCTGAGGTCGTCGAGCATCTCCCAGAATTCGTTGCGGGAGACGGCATCGACACCCGTCGTCGGCTCGTCCAGAAAGAGTACCGACGGCCGGTGGATCAATGCACAGCAGAGTGCGAGTTTCTGCTTCATGCCGCCCGACAGCCGTCCGGCGCGACGTGTGCGGAAGGGCGCTATCTGGCGGTAGATCGGAGCGATGAGGTCGTAGTTGTCGCGGACCCTTACGCCGAAGAGCGCCGCAAAGAAGTCGAGGTTCTCTTCGACCGAGAGATCGGGATAGAGCGAAAAGCACCCCGGCATATATCCCACGCGGCGCCGGATGGCGCGGTAATCCTTCACGGTGTCGAACCCGTCAACCTCGGCGTGTCCCGCATCGGGGGCGAGCAGGGTTGTCAGCAGCCGGAACAGCGTGCTTTTCCCTGCGCCGTCGGGACCGATCAGTCCGAAAAGCTCGCCCCGCCCGACGGCGAACGACACGCTGTCGAGCGCCGTCAACGAGCCGTAACGTTTCGTAAGGCCTTCTGCTGTGATTGCTCTCTCCATATGATGTCGATGGATCGTTTCGGACGACAGTGCCCCGTCGGTTACCGGTTGAGACGCACCTCTCCCGCAACTCCGATTTTCAACCGCCCGTCGTTTTCGACGGCGATCTTTACGGCATAGACCAGATTGGCCCGCGTTTCGCGTGTCTGGATCGTCTTGGGGGTGAATTCGCTCTCGGCGGCGATCCATGTGATGCGCCCCCGATAGTCGTATCGGGCGTCGCCGCCGAAGTCGGCCGTTACGGTCACCTCCTGTCCGAGTTGCAGGCCGGCCAGCTGGTCCGAGGTGAAATAGGCCCGCAGATAGAGTCTTTTCAGATCGGCAACCTTCATCAACGGACGTCCCGCAGCGGCCAGTTCGCCCGTTTCGGCGTATTTGGCCAGTACGGTGCCCGTTACGGGGGATGCGATGCGGCATTTGGCGAGCCGGTCGTCGATCTGGGCGATTTGCAGCTCGATGGACGAAGCGTTTTCGTCGATGGCGGCAGCGTTGTTGTTCAACGTCGAGAGCTGCGCCGCAAGCTGCCCCTCCAGAACCCTGATCTGGGCGTCGATGTCGTCCAGCTGCTTGCCTGTGGCGGCGCCGTCGCGCAGCAGATTCTCCACGCGGCGGCGTTCGGTCTGCTGTTTGGCAATCTGTTCGCGCAGCGCGGTGACCTGTTTGGCGATGTCGGGACGGTTGCTGCGCACCGAGGCGTGCTGCCGTTCGAGCTGGAGCTTCTGGAGGTAGAGCTGCACGGTGTCGATCGTTCCGACCTGCCGGCCGGCTTCGACCGTCTCCCCCTCTTCGACCGTGAAGTCGAGAATCCGCCCTGCCGCTTCGGACGATACGACGATTTCGGTGGCCTCGAAGGTTCCCATCGCGTCGAATTCCGCATCCCTCCCGCAGGCCGAAGCCAGCAGAAGCAGCGTGCCGTAGATGTAATTCCGTTTCATTGGTTGATCGTATGTTTCAGTTCGTATATCGTCTTGACCAGTTCGATTTCACGGGCGCTGCGTGCCGCCGCTGCCGCGTCCTCGTCGGTAATTTTCTGCAGCAGGTCGTTCGTGTCGATCACCCCGTTGCGGAGTTTCGATTCGGCGGCCTCGCGCACCGAGCGGCGCAGGGCGACGATGCGGTCGTCATCGGCCAGCGCGCGCCGCAGCCGTGCGATCTCGCCGGTTTGGTCGGCGACCTCCAGCCGGTTGTTGAAGAGGAAGACGTCGCGCTGCACCTCGATCTGCTGCCGTGCCGTGCGCAACTTTCCGAGTGTGTTGCGCTTGGTGTAGTAGGCGCCGATGTTCCATGTCATGCGGACGCCGATCAGTGCGTTCCACGACCAGTCGGCATTCATCATGCTGCCGAAATAGTCGAGCCCCGGATACCCGTAGTAGCCTTGTGCGAAGAGTCCGAAACGGGGGCGGGTCGCCGTTTTGACAAGCCTTTCCTGTGCCGTCAGCCGTTCGGTGCGGGCGTCGAAGAGCTGTTGTTCGGGACGCATCGGTTCGCTGCGGGCCGGTTCTGCGACCTGCGGCAGGAGAAGTCGTTTGCCGGAGAGGCTCTGCCCGATGAAGAGTTCGAGCATGCGTCGGTAACTGTCGCGCGAGGCCTCCAGTTGCGAACGCTGCTGCCCGACGGCAAGCGCTTCGGCCTCGATGGCGTCGGCGTCGCTCGGCATCGCCACGCCGTTGCGCTGCAGGGCGCGGACCTTGTCGAGGTTGCTGCGCAGCAGTCCGAGTGTCAGGTCGGCCTGTGCCATGCGGGCGTCGAGGAGCAGAATCCCGAAATAGAGCTCGTCGATGCGGCCGTCGAGCGCGTGGAGATCGACATCGACCGATCGTTGCGACTCCGCCGCTTCAGCCTCGGCAACGGCCCGGTCCGCCCGACTTTTTCCGCCGTCCCAAAGCGTTTGCGAGAACTCCAGCTGCACCTTGTACTGATCCTTGTTCAGCCCCTGCATGTCGAGACCCTGTTGAGCGAAGAATCCGGTCATCTGTCGGGGGAAACCCGGAGCGTCGCTCTGCCATGTCGCCTGTCCCGTCACCGCCATTTGCGGCAGCCATGCGCGGCGGGCGTTCGAAAGCGTATAGCCGGTCGAACGTTCGATCAGCGCATATTGCCGGATTTCGGGATAGTGCTCGCGGGCCAGCCGCCGGCATTCGTCGAGGGTGATCTGTGCGTTGGCTGCGAAGAGGGTGCAGAGGAGATGGAGTGACAGGAAAAACGTTTTTTTCATGGCGCTTCGTTCTATGTTCTGTGGTTCGGGGATTCGTTGTCGCGGATGGAAGGACTTGCGGCGGGCCTTCAACCGTTTTTTCTGAGCCGCCGCAGGATGATTTCGATGTTTTCCTCCTTGCGCAGGGCGAAAAAGCGATCCCGATCGGCTGTCAGATCACCCAAAATAGGCTCGAGAACAGGATAGGCAATAAAGGAGAAAACGTTGAGTGAAATGATGTCGAGCAGCAGCATCCGGGCATCGATCGGTTCGGTAAGGCCTTGTTCGGCCGAGTCGTTCAACTCCTTTTGAAGATCGCGCATCAAAGTGTCGGCGATTCCGCGGATGCGCGAACGCATGGCGTCGTAACGCTCCGGCCGCGAAAAGACTTCGTTGACAATGAAGCGCGGCAGGTCGGGATTGGCTGCGATGAGATCGAAATGGCGGCCGATGCCGTCGGACAGCCGTTCCTGAAGTGGAAGTCCGGATTGCCCGAAGGAGGTCAGGATCGATTGCCCCATCAGGCGCATCTTCTCGTCGAGAATGCGGTTGAAAATATGCTCTTTTGTGCGGAAATAGTAGTGCAGCATGGCATGTGTTACGCCTGCCGCCTGAGCGATCGAGGTGGTACGGGCTCCGTCGAATCCCTTGGTCAGAAATTCATGTTCGGCTGCCTGCAGAATAGCCTGTTCCTTGTTCGGGGTTGTCTTTCCCATTGCGCTCCCTTCTTTTGAAAATGGTTCTTTTGTCCCGAAAGGCTCGTCGGATGCCGGTACGGCGGGCGGCCCTCCCTCTGGCCTGAAACGGCCTTCGTTTGCTGTTAACAAATTTATTTAATAATTTTGTCAGTGCAAATATACGAACTATTTTGATTCGGACAACAATACTGCCGGTTTTTTTCGTCGCTCTCCTTTTTGTCGGAAAAGGGCGTCGGGCGCCTTCGATCGGCAGAATGTCCCTATCCGGCTGATATGATGCTTGATGCCTGATCGCATAAGGGCAGGTATTCGGCAAGGCCACCTTCGAAAGAGCCGGCAGCAAAAAGGGTTGTCAAACCGAAATTTCCCCGAAAAGCAGGTCGGGTGCACAACTGTAATCGGCGGAATGCTCCTGAAATCGCGTCGGTCGGCTGTCATGAAATGACCTTATGCGGGCGGACGATCCGCTGCACCGTTGCAACCGGCTCTCCGGATACCGGCGAGACCGCCCGAACGACCCGACGGCCCCGGCTCCGCATGAAACGGGTTGGGTGGGAATTTGCCGGATAAATATCCGATATTGAAAATATATGCGTATCTTTACAATCCCGCAGAGACCGAATATGGAGTCTCTGCTTGCAGAGATGTTTGGTGTTTTGCGGCGAGGTTGTCGCCGCAGGTCATAAAAACGAAAGCCTATGTTGTATCCGTTGAAATTCGAACCGTTTTTGCGGCCCATGATCTGGGGCGGAGAGCGGATTGCCTCCTATAAGGGATTTGAAACACCCGTGCATGCCATCGGCGAAAGTTGGGAACTGTCGGGTGTCGCGGGACATGAGTCGATCGTGGCGGACGGCCCCTGCAAAGGGATGTCGCTTCCCGATCTCCTTGCCCGTTATGGCGCGGAACTGGTCGGGCGGGCCAATTATGAACGCTTCGGGAACGAATTTCCGTTGCTGGTCAAGTTCATCGACGCACGGGAGGATCTCTCCGTACAGGTGCATCCCGACGATCGTCTGGCTTGGGAACGCCACCGCATGAAGGGGAAGACGGAAATGTGGTATGTGGTCGATCCGCTGCCCGGGGCGCACCTGCGGATCGGGTTCGACCGTCCCGTAACTCCCGAAGCCTATGCCGCTGCCGTTGCCGACCATACGATCTGCGATCTGTTGCGGGATCATCCGATTGCGGAAGGCGATGTCTTCTTTCTGCCGGCGGGCCGTGTCCACAGCATCGGGGCCGGCGCTTTTGTTGCGGAGATTCAACAGACCTCGGATCTTACATACCGCATTTACGACTATGACCGTCCGGGCCCCGACGGAAAGCCGCGTGAACTCCATACCGAGCTGGCAAAGGAGGCAATCGACTATACCGTTCCGGATGATTACCGGACCTCTTACGAGCGGATCCGGAACAAGGATACGGAATTGGTCTCTTGCCCCTATTTTACGACGCATCTTTGTGATGCCACGTTCAGTGTCTGGTGCGACTATTCGGCGCTCGATTCATTCGTTGTGCTGATATTCGTGGCAGGCGGCGGGGAACTTGTCGATACGGACGGCAACCGCCGTCCGGTGCGGCAGGGCGAGACACTCCTTGTCCCTGCGGCAACAAGCGGCGTGACGCTGTTTCCGGGGCCTAAGGGATTGCGTTTTCTGAGCAGCTATATCGAAGGTCCGGCGGAGGGGTGATCTCTCTCCGGCGGGAGAATGTGCCGGGCCGTACCGATCGGTACGGCCCGGCCGTTTTCATCCGGCTCTGCCGCCGATTCGGGGGGGGGATGATCCCTGAAAGAATTGCCTTTTGAACCCTTTTGCTTGCAACATTTCGAGGAAAAATATATGAATGGAAACAAAAAAGTGTGAAAAAATTTGCAAATACAAATAATTGTCTTTACATTTGTTTCGTCGAGGAGATTTATCGTTTCCTTCTCGGAAAGGTGGATTCGATTCGGCAGTTTGCATATAGGTTGATAATTATGTAAGGGGGTTTCGACAGGGCTTTTGCCCTGTCGAAATTTTTTGCCGGGTGATGATGTCTGTGTGCTTTCGTCCTGCCGGCGGGTGAATCCTGCCGGAGAGGCCGTGCCTGCAACTCGCGGAGCATCCGGCGCAAGGGCCGCATGGGATCGAGAGCGGGAGCGGGGAGGTGCAGAACAGACGGCGACAAATGCGGCGATGGTTCGGATGTGTACAGCGAGGGGGGGGGCGAAACCGGATCGCACATCGGCCGATCCGGTTTCGTGTCATAATCGCTGCGGCTTTGCCCGACGGGTGACGGCCGGGGACTATACCTTCAGGAAGATCTTCTTTTTATAGAGGAAGTAAAGGAACAGCCAGCTGACAAACAGGTAGCCGATGCTGATGATGACGGATGCAACCGCATCGGGTGTTTTTGCGGCGATGCCGCCGAAGAAAAAGTTGGCGATTCCCCGAAAATCGACGATTCGTTGTGCCATGTAGATCGTGATCGAATTGAGCCCGATAACCTGAAACGGCAGTGTCCAGCTCCGATAGCCGCGCACGTCGATGAGCCAGTAGAAGAGTGCGAACATGCCGAGCGAATATCCGGCAACGACACAGACGAATGAACTGCTCCAAAGTTTCTTGTTGATCGGGAAACTCAGATCCCACAGCATCCCGACAAGCGTGAAGGCAATGGCGGCAAGCGCCATGTAAAGCGCCTTGCGGTCTCCGGAGAAACGTCTTTCGGGCTGGCGGATGAACTCTCCGGTCATCATGCCGAGCATGGCCGTGGCAATGGCCGGCAGGGTCGAGAGCCAGCCTTCGGGATCGAAGATCTTGCTGAGCAGCCGCCCCGGCAGCAACAGCCGATCGACATATCCGACAATCGTGCCCTCCATAGAGTAAATGTCGGCGCCCTGCGGGGCGTCAGGTGCCGGAACGAGTGCCAGCAGCGCCCAATAACCCAATAGGATTGCCGCAACGATGCCGCATCGCGTCCGTGTCCGGAAGTTGAGAAACAGCATGGCCGCACAAGCCCATGCCAGACCGATGCGGCCCAATACACTGGCCGTCCGCATGGGCCATTCGAAGCGGAACAGACCGTTGTATATCAGTCCGAAGAGAATGAGCAGCAGCCCGCGTCGGATGATTTTGCGGTAAAGATCGCCGCGCGATGCTCCGGCCGAAAGCTGTTTCTGCAGCGAGAAGGGGTAGGAGAGCCCTGCGATGAAGAGAAACAGCGGGAAAATCGTATCGTGATGCGAGAATCCGTGCCATTCGGGATGCTGCATCATGCGGATGAAAAAATCCGGGACGTCGCCCGGAAAGAGACGGCAGATTGCGACGATGAGTCCGGCAAAGCCCATGATGAAAAGCATGTCGAACCCCCGAAGCGCGTCGAGTGACAGCAATCGCTGTGAAGGTCGGGTCGATTTTTCGTTCATTATGGATCGTTTTGGGTTGGTATGCGGTTTCCTGCAAAGGACAAAGTTAATCAATAAATCGGATTTTCCATCCTTAACGGGACGCGGCGGAGGGAGGGACGCGGAGATGCCGGTGCCGTTTTGCGTTTTCCGGCAGATGAAATCCGCATCCTTCCGATTGCACCGGATGGTTGTCTTGTTGCAATCGGAAGGATGCGGCGTCGGAACCCTTTTTTGTGTGTCGCAAATCCGGCCGTCCGAAGAACGGCCGGACCGCATCCGATCACCGGTTGAGAATCTTCATCTGTTCGTGAACCGACTCTTCGTGGATCGCTTGAAGCAGGATCTTGATGAATTCGGGATTGATCCCCATTTCCGCTGCCTGCGACTCCCGTTTGCTGAGAATCTCATCGTAACGTTTGGCCTGCAGGACAGGCATGCTGTGCTCCTTCTTGTATTGTCCGATCTCGCGCGAAATGCGCAGGCGTTTGGCCATGAGAGCCAGCAGGTCGTCGTCCAACCGGTCGATCTGCTGGCGCAGTTCGTCCAGACTCTCCGTCGTCTGTGTGGTCTCGCGAACGACGAGCGTATGGAGAATGAAGTTCAGGACATCGGGCGTAACCTGCTGCGTTTTGTCACTCCAGGCCTCATCGGGCGAGCAATGCGATTCGACGATCAATCCGTCGAATCCGAGATCCATCGCCTCCTGTGAGAGCGGCCCGACCAGTTCGCGTTTGCCTCCGATGTGGCTCGGGTCGCACAGCAGGGGGAGCTGCGGGAACCGTCTTCTGAGTTCGATGGGGATGTGCCACTGGGGATGGTTGCGATAGATGGTCTTGTCGTAGATGCTGAAACCGCGATGGATGGCACCCAAACGGCGCAGCCCGGCATTGTACAGGCGTTGTATGGCGCCGATCCAGAGTTCGATGTCGGGATTGACGGGGTTCTTGACCAATACGGGAGTATCGACCCCTCTGAGCGCATTGGCCAGTTCCTGCATGGCAAAGGGGTTTGCCGAGGTGCGGGCGCCGATCCATAACATATCGATGCCCGCCTTGAGTGCCTCGAAGACATGCCGTTCTGTCGCAACTTCCGTCGCGACGTACATTCCCGTTTCGGCTTTGACACGCTGCAGCCACCGCAGGCCCTCGACGCCGATTCCTTCGAATCCGCCGGGCTTCGTTCGGGGCTTCCAGATTCCGGCGCGGAAAACCCGTATCCCGTGTGCGGCAAGATTGCGGGCTGCCGCCATTACCTGTTCTTCGGTCTCGGCACTGCACGGGCCGGCTATCACGATCGGCCGTTTCTCCGGAATGCCGGGCAATAGAATCGATTGCAGATCTTTGAGTTCCATATGCTTGACTTTTTGATTATTGTGCGTTGAACGCGGTGTATTCCCCCATGATTTTCAGGTCTTTGGTCAACGGTGCGATGGCGTCGATCGATTGCCGGTAGTGCGTGTAGTCCTCGAAAGCGACATCGACATAGAACCGATATTCCCATTCGCAGCCGATGATGGGCATCGATTGTATTTTCGTGAGGTTGATGTCATAGAAGGAGAGAATGGTCAGGACCTTCGAAAGGCTGCCCTGCGTATGCGGGAGGCTGAATACGAGCGAGGCCTTGTCCGCCTGCGAAGGACGGATGTATCGGTCGGCGTGGTAGCGGTCTGCCAGCAGCAGGAATCGGGTGAAGTTCCGTTTGTTTGTCTCGATGCCGGTTTCGAGGATGTCGAGACCGTATTGTCTGGCTGCAAGTTCGCCGCAGATGGCCGCATGCCCGCAGAGATGCCGGGCGGCGATTTCGGCGGCACTGCCGGCCGTATCGTCCTTTTCAACGGCTTTCAACCGGGGGTGTGCCTTGAGAAATTCTCCGCATTGCATCAGGGCGATGGGGTGGGAGTTGACCTCCGTCAGCGTGTCGATCCGTTCGCCGGGCAATGCCGCAAGCACATGCGAGATGCGGAGCTTGTATTCGCCGATGATCTGGAGTTCGCTGCGGCGCAGCAGTTCATGATTCTGCAACAGACTTCCGGCGATGGTGTTTTCGATGGCGACGATTCCCAGGAGCGAGGTCTCGCATCGCATCCGTTCGAATTGCGCTTCGAATGTGGTGCAGGGGACGATCTCGATCTCTTCGTCTCCGAAATAGCGGCGTGCGGCCTCTTCGTGGAAACATCCCGCCTCGCCTTGAATGGCAACCCGTTTCATTGATGTGTCATAAAAAAATCCCGTTCACGGCGGAACGGGATTCATACGTTAATTTAGTTGTTTTTCGATTCAAGCCATACGATCCCGTTCTCTATCCGTTAAAATAGAAAAAGTAAAAGTGACCGTATGCAAAACCGAATGTTCTCATGCTTTCATTCGTCTGTATGGGACAAAAATACGAAAATGTTCGCAAATAACAAATTTTTTAACGGTTTTTGCAGGTGAAACGACTCTACTCCCGGTATGCTTCGCGTTATTCACGATAGTATTTGGGGGATTCGCCGTATTGGTTTGTTTCTTTGTCGCTGTCCATGCACAAGAATACGATCAACAGAATATCGTAAAGAATGCAGACGGCCCCCAAGGCAAAATATTTCCCGATCATTGGGTAAATCATGCGGTAGATGTCGATATCCGCGTCATGGATTCCCGCAGATGCGATTTGGAAAATATCGGCAATGAATATGACTGTCAATGAACACCGTAAAAGAATGCTGACTCCCAGCCACCATCCGCTTCTGCCGGTATCGTGCAATCGGCGAAATGTCAGGGGAATCGTGAGCAGATTCAGAACAAGCAGCCCGAACGGGGAGAAAAGCCGTGCCAATACAATACTGACAAGGAATACGGTGCCCCTTGTCCACCAATATTCCGAACGACGGGATCGTCCCTGAATCTGGATGATTTTGTCCAAGGCGTTTTTAAGGGCCTCGATGTAGGTAAGCTGGGGTTTTTCTTTGATTTGGTTCATAGCCTGTATGGATTGATATGCGGAACCTGATTTATGCAGGGGAAGGTGGTTGTTCAAAAAACAAATATACGCAAAATCTGTTGTTTCCGATTCTGTGATCTGAAAAAAGAGGCGATTTTCTCGATTCTGCCGGCCCTCCCCAAATAAAAATCCCCTCCTTGGGAGAGGGGACCGGATCCGCCCGACGGCCGGGCGTTGAAAAAAGGGGCTGAAGCCTATTTGATGATCTTGTCGAGCCGGTCGATGGTGCTGCGCAGTTCGGCATCCGAAAGGTTGTAATCCTGTAATTTGCCCTCGAAATATTGTTCGTAGGCATAGAGGTCGATCATTCCGTGTCCGGAGAGGTTGAACAGAATGGTGCGCTGCCGCCCCTCTTCCTTTGCCTTCAACGCTTCGCGCACGGCTACGGCGATGGCGTGTGTCGATTCGGGCGCCGGAACGATTCCTTCGGTGCGGGCGAAGAGCAGCCCGGTCGAGAAGGTTTCGAGCTGCGGTACGGCAACGGCGTCGATCAGCTTGTCGCGCAGCAGCTGGCTCACGAGACTTCCGGCCCCATGATACCGCAACCCTCCGGCATGGATGTCGGCCGGCTGGAAATCGTGTCCGAGGGTGTACATCGGCAGCATGGGAGTCATGCCCGCCACATCCCCGAAATCGTATTGGAACTCCCCGCGCGTAAGTTTGGGACAGGAGGCCGGTTCTACGGCTACGATGCGGGTATTCCCGCCCTTGCGGAGCTTGCGGCCGAGGAACGGGAACCCGATTCCTGCGAAATTGGAGCCGCCGCCGAAACACCCGATCACCACATCGGGCTCTTCGCCGGCCATCTCCATCTGGAGAAGCGCCTCCTCGCCGATGATCGTCTGGTGCAGCAGGACGTGGTTGAGGACGCTTCCCAGACAGTAGCGGGTGTCTTCGGGGTGCTGGAGGGCTGTTTCAACGGCTTCGGAGATCGCGAGTCCGAGATTTCCCGAACAGTCGGGATCCGCAGCCAGCGCATGCCTTCCGGCTTCGGTCCGCGTACTCGGCGACGGGATCACCTCTGCGCCCCATGTATTCATCAGCAACTTGCGGTAGGGTTTCTGCTGATAGCTGACCTTGACCATGAAGACCTTGAGATCGAGTCCGAAATACTGGCTTGCCAGCGCGATGGCCGATCCCCACTGCCCGCCGCCGGTTTCGGTCGTGAGGTGTTTGATGCCCTGCCGGGCATTGTAGTATGCCTGCGGCAGCGCCGTATTGGGCTTGTGGGAGCCCGCCGGCGAGACGCTTTCATTTTTGAAGTAGATATGGGCCGGAGTGTCGAGCGCCTTCTCCAACGCATAGGCGCGCACGAGCGGCGTGCATCTCCAGATGCGGTAGCAGTCGCGAACCTCGTCGGGGATGTCGATGAAACGTTCGGTCGAGAACTCCTGCCGTACCAGTTCTTCGGCGAACAATGCATTCATCTGCTCCGGAGTCACGGGTTTCCGTGTCCGGGGATCGAGCGGCGGCAGGGGCTTATTGGGCATATCAGCCGCAATGTTGTACCATTGCGCGGGCACCTGCTGGTCGGTAAGGATAAATTTCTTCGTTTTCATAATCGGTAAACTTTTAGATGTCTGAATATTTGTGATTCGTATTTCCCCGTTTCCGTCCGGCTGCAAAAAAAGAATCCGTTGTTCTGCGTAAACAACGGATTCCTTCGGCTTTTTTATTCTGTAAATCTCAGCACAGCAGCTCAGGCCTCATTGTTTACTTGGAATCAACGAGTGCCACCACCAGTTCTGCGAAGTGCGATTTGTCAACATGTCTCTTTTTGTTTCGTTCTCCGGAATTCCGTTCCGGAAGCTGACGAGACAAATATACGCAAAAAATTTTATTTATGAACCGATTTGCGGAAGAAAATGAGAAAAATCCCGAAAATAAAATGCTCCCCCCATTTCATTGCGAATACCTTTAATAATATGTCAATGCGCTGCCCTTTTCCGGTTCATCCGCGGCTTTCGGGTTCCGCCTGAGGGAATCAACGAAAAAGAGGACCGATTTCGATCCTCTTTCGTCGCACCGTCCTGCGGCGGGCGTATGTGCCTTTGTCATTTGGTCTTCTCCTTGAATTTTTCGATCTGGCGCTTGAGAGCGTCGATCGCTACATCGACGGCCTCCTCGAAGGTCCGGGCCTGATGCTCCGCGACCAGATCCTCTCCGGGCATGTGGAGCGTAATGGTCGCAACCTTGTTTCCTCTCTCGAAATCCTTATCCAACTTGAGAATCACCTCTGCCCCGGTCGTTCGGTCGGTGAAACGTTCCAATTTCGACATTTTGTTTTCAACGAAATCGACCAACTTCTTGTCGGCATCGAATTTCACGGACTGAATCTGTACGTTCATAGCCTTTTCTTTTAAGGTTTGATAATCATTGGCCGCCTTTCTGCGAAACGGATCCGCTAAAGGACGGAGTTCAACTCTTTTCGTGGCATCGCTCACGGGGGTGCGCCTGCGCATAGACCTCCTGAAGCCGGGCGATGCTGTTATGCGTGTAAATCTGCGTTGCCTGCAGGGACGTGTGCCCCAGCAACTCCTGTATCTCGCGCATGTCGGCTCCGTAATTCAGCAGCATCGTGGCGAAGGTATGGCGCAGGACGTGCGGACTTTTCTTCCCCTGCACGCTTTCCGCCGCCAGCATGCGGTACACGACACGCTGTACGGTGCTTCGGGAGATACGGTTTCCTTTGTGTGTTAAAAATAGGGCTTTTTCCTGAGAATTGCAAATATTCTGCCGGTCAATCAACTGCAAATAGTCGCGAATACGGATTCTGAGCGGTTCGACGATCGGTACGATGCGTTCCTTGTCGCCTTTCCCCAAAACACGCAGCTGCCGGCCGTCGTCGCTGAAGTGGTCCCGATCGACGCCGACCAACTCCGCAAGCCGCAGGCCGCAGGCATACAGCATTATGACGATAAGTGCGTTGCGTGTCCTCAGGAAATCGTCCGACAGTTCCTCTTGGGCGGAGTGGCCGATGATCTTCGACATGTTGGTCTCGGAGACGAATACGGGCAACCGTTTGGGTGTCCGGAGCGGTTGGATGCCTCTGAAAAGGTCGTGGACGGCAAACCCTTTCAGCCGCAGATAGTGCCACAGCGTTCGCAGGGAAGAGAGCTCCCGATTCATCGATGCCGCACCGATGCGGTCATGCTCGGTCCGGTAGAGAATCCATTCATGAAGGTGCTCGGCCCTGATGTCGGACGGTTCGGTCGATTTGCCGTTGGTCTGCAGCCATTGCATGAAACGGCCGATGTCCCGCCGGTAGTTTCGGATTGTCAGCGGAGAGTATCGCCGTTCGGCTTCAAGGTATGTAAGGAAATCGTCCAGCATGCGATACAAAGATACGATTAATTTTCCGGAATGGCGGGCGTTCCGTACCGGACGCCGTGCTTCCGGAGCTCCCGCAGGCCGGAGAACAGACCGCATGCCGGCCCTCCGTTGTCTGGCGGAGGACACTCCCTGCCCGCATGGGTGCGGGCGGTGTGCCGGAGTGCAGCGCCCGTCCCGCCATGCCCTCAGGTTGCGGCCGTGCGCAGCGGCCCGCAGCGAAAGGGTGAACAGGTCGCGGCAAACGGGCTTGCCGCGACCTGTTCGGATTCCGGCTTCCGCGTGTGCGTCAGCAGAGGCCCGACCGATATTCGACGGGCGTGCGTCCTGTGATTCTCTTGAAGAGCCGGGTAAAATGCTGCGGATATTGGAATCCGAGTTCGTATGCGACCTGCCCGATGCTCTTTGCGGGATCGAGGATCCGATCCTTGGCGACGTCGATGAGCTTGAGCTGGATATACTCCTGGGCGGTTTTGCCCGTCTCCTTCTTGACCAGATCTCCGAAATAGTTGGGCGACAGGCACAATTCCCCGGCACAGTATTTTACGGTCGGCACCCCCTCCCGCTGGGCGCGATCGTCGTTGAAATAGTCGTCGAGGAGGCGCTCGAAGCGAGTCAGCACATCGTGGTTGACCGTTGTCCGTGTAATGAACTGCCGTTCGTAAAAACGCAGGCAGTAGTCGAGCAGCACCTCGATCTGGATGGCCACGAGCCGCCTGCTGTGACGGTCGATGGCATGTTCCAGTTCGAGGCGGATTTTCTGCATGCAGTCGATGACCAGCTGTCTCTCCCGTTCGGAGAGGTGGAGCGCTTCGTTGACCTCGTAGGAGAAGAAGGTGTACTCTTTCATGTGTTGTCCGAGCGTCGTCCCCCGGATCAGATCGGGATGGAAGACCAGAGCCCACCCTTTGGGCTGATAGGTCTCGCCGTTGTCCTCGACGCCGATGACCTGCCCCGGAGCCAGACAGACGAGTGTCCCCTCCTGATAGTCGTAGCGGTTTCTCCCGTAAAGCAGCTCCCCGCATTTGACCTCTTTGAGGAAAATCGCATAAAAGCTGAATGTCTGGCGCGCATGTCGTATCGGTTTTGCCTTGGACAGATCGATGACGCTGACCTGGGGATGGAGTGTCTCGATTCCCAGCGAATCGTTGTACTCGAAGACGGTTTCGATATTGCGGATTCTTTTCTCCATAGCATGAGGTTTCAGATGTTCGTCTCAAAGATAATTCATTTCTTCGAGATCGGGATTCCGAAGGGGTAAAAAACCGGAATCCGGGTAGGTATTGCTGTAATGCGTGTAGAGGGGCGGCCGGAGTCAGGGGTCTTGCGGGCGGGGGGGGGCAGCGGCGGGCCGGGGCGAAACGGCAACAAGAAACCCCGTTGGAATTTCCAACGGGGTTTTCAGTGCCCAGGACAGGAATCGAACCTGCACGCCTCGCGGCACACGCACCTGAAACGTGCGCGTCTACCAGTTCCGCCACCTGGGCGTTGACGCACCTTGACGGTTTGCGTGGTGCAAAGGTAATACATTTTCGGAAACTTTCATGATTTCCAAGAAAAAAAATTGCAAATCGTTTTCCCCTGCCCCTTTTGCCGGGGACATCTCGGCGGGAGGAGCGGCACGATATGGCCTGCATCATGTGTGCAGGAGCGGGATTTTGCGTGGGAGGAGCGCCGTGCTGCGGGCCGGCGGATATTTTCCGGATATAAGCCCGGCCGCGATGGCCTGTTCCGTCATTTGAAGAATTTGTATTGGAAGATCAGCAGATAAACGACCGCAACCGAGATGTAGGCATCGGCCAGATTGAAGATGGCGCCGAAAAAGTAGTTGCGGCTGTCAACCAGAAAGGAGAGCCAGCGGGGAACGCCATTCCACTGGAAAAGGGGGAAATAGAACATATCGACGACCCGTCCCATCATCAGCGGGGCGTATCCGTCCCCGAAATGCGCCACCTGCGTCGGTGTGGATGCCGAGAAGACCACCCCATAGAATGCACTGTCGATCATGTTGCCGACGGCTCCGGCCAGGATGAGCGTCAATCCCACGAGCACGCCGGCCGGCGTCTTGCGGCGAAGCAGGTATCGCAGATAGTACCCCAGCAATCCGATCATGGCCAGCCGGAAACAGCTCAGGATGAGTTTCCCCCAGTCGAACGCCGTACCGGCAGAGAGCTGCATGCCGAATGCCGCACCGTTGTTCTCGACGAACCGCAGCTGGAACCAGGTCGGAATGACCATGATGGCTTCGTCGAGCGTCATGTGCGTCTTTACCCAGATCTTCAGTGCCTGATCGACAAGGACCAGCAGAACCAGCAGAATGGTGAGTTTCTTGGCATTCATCGGCTGCATAATTTTTGGCAAAAGTAACAAAAAAACCGAATTTTCATGTCGGGAGCGCCTCTTTCTCGAATTTTTCCTATCTTTGAAGTTCGTTACAACACACGTTTATGAAGAAAAATTATCTGTTGCTGCTGAGTCTGCTCATGCTGGCCGGATGCATGAAGGATGCGGAAATGCCGGATCCCGACACGGAGACTTCCTCTTCGGCCGTGAAGGTTCTTTTCTCGGCCGAGGGCGCCGTCAAGGGACAACTGATCGTCAAGTTCCGGACAACGGCGGCCGATTCCCTTGCCGCCGCGCTGGCCGCGTCGCCGACGCGCTCGGAATTCGTCTCCGTCGATGAACTGCTCGCCGCAAAAGGGGTCGATCGGATTGCGCCGCTGTTCGGCTCGGATCCCCGCTTCGAGGAGCGTCACCGTGCATTCGGTCTGCATCAGTGGTATGTGGTCACCTTTGACGAGACCCTGCCCTTGCAGCAGATGGTGCGTTCGTTGAGCGAGGACAAACGTGTGGAACTCCTCGAATATGCTCATCGCCCCCAGCTTCGCGAACGTTTCCCCGTGCGGCCCTATGTCGCGACAACGCCCTCTTCTTCGGCGGCGACGCGCGCTTCAATGCCGATGAACGATCCGCTTCTGCCCGAACAGTGGCATTACCACAATGACGGTCAGACGGTGAGGATCTCTGCCGCCGGAGCCGACATCAATCTCTATGACGCATGGGAGAAGAGTCAGGGAAACGAGGGGGTCGTTGTTGCCGTGCTGGATCAGGCCGTGCAGTACACGCATCCCGATCTGGCGGACAACATGTGGGTGAATCCCGACCCTGCAAGCGAGGATGAGCGCTACGGCAAAAACTTCTGCAACTACCTTAACGGCAGAAAGACGCTTGACTGGTCGTATGTCGATGAAGAGGGCTTCAATGCCGATCATGGAACCCATGTCGCCGGTACGATAGCGGCAGTCAATAACAACGGACTGGGAGTCTGCGGCATCGCCGGTGGGCGGAATGGTTCGGGCGGTGTAAAGATCATGTCGTGCCAGATCTTCGGCGATCCGAATCAACAGACATACTCTTCGTCGCCCGATGCATTCCGTTTTGCAGCCGATAACGGCGCCTTGATCTGTCAGTGCAGTTGGGGGTATTCCTATACACGCGGCACCAGTTCGGAGGTCGCAGCAATGAAATCCTATTTTGAAAATTCGGCGGAAAGAACAGCCATCGACTACTTTATCGCAACGGCCGGAAGCGACAATCCCGATTCTCCGATTCAGGGCGGACTGGTGATCTTTGCCGCCGGAAATGACGGAGATCTGTTCGGCCCGGTTCCCGAATATCCGGCCAGCTACGACAGGGTGGTATCGGTGGCGGCAATGGGTTCGGATCTCCTCCCCGCCTATTATACCTGCTACAATGACGAGGTGGATGTGACGGCACCCGGCGGCGACCTGTCGAATTCGGATGACAATACGGACAACGGCGGCGTATTGAGTACGATCCTCTGTGATCCCAATGTCACGCGCTATGTGGATCGTCGGGATGCAAACCTGACGACGGGATGCTACGGCTATCTGCAAGGTACTTCGATGGCCTGCCCGCATGTGTCGGGTGTTGCGGCATTGGGTTTGTCCTATCTTTCACAGTTGGGATTCCGGATGTCGGCCGAGGAATTTAAAAACGTGTTGCTGGAGAGCGTCCATCCGATCGATCCCTATCTGACAGGCACCAAGACTATTCCGTTGCTGAACAACCTGGTGCTCAACCTTTCGGACTATCAGGGAAAGATGGGCGCGGGGTATGTCGATGCGGATCTGTTTCTGGAGAATCTGCGTACGGCCTTTGGCCAGCAGGTGCCGCCCGAAGTGACGAAACAGATTTCCAATCAGCTGATAAAGAAAGGGACGCCGACGGCCAGCTTCCCCCTGAAGGAGTATTTTACGGATGATGCCGTCAAGAACTATACGGCCTCGGCCAACGACGAACGCGTCGTAAAGGTGGAGGTAAACGATGGAATCCTCAAGGTTCTGGCCAAGAATGTCGGTCAGGCCAGGATTACGGTGTCGGCCGAAGGTTTCGAGGGAACGGTCGTTTCGCAACGCTTCGTGGTGACGGTTCGCAGCCAGACCAATACTTCGGACGGTTGGTTGTAGCAAGGCCCGTCATCGGCTCTTCCCGCCGAATCCGCAGGAAAGGAGACGTGTATCGGTCACGTCTCCTTTTTTTGGGCAGACAGCTCCCCGGCTCTTTTCTCCACGGCAGTGCCGGACACCCTTTCGTCCGGATCCGAATGGGGCACCGTTTTTTGTGCAGGTGCTCCGAAAACAGTCTCCGGCCGATACGACTCAAGGTATGGCGGGTTCCACGATACGCCCGTTGCCGCTTCAACGTGCCGGCCGCAGGCGGTTCTGCCGGAGCCGCTTCCCTGCATCTGCCATGGATACGATAATCGCCTGGAAATGGGGCTCCTGCTTTTTGCCCATGCTGCATTCGGCGAGTCTCTCCGGAATTGTCGTCCCCAGGGAATGGCCTCAATCTGCGCGACGGTATGAGTGCCGCCGGTCATGCCGCCGGCAATACCGAGGCCGGGGCTCATGCCGGCAGACCCGCTCCTTGGATCTGCAGGGACGCTCTCCCGATTTTCTCAAACCGGCGTCTTCCGGCTGGGGAAGGAGCCTCACGGATACCGGATATTTATATAATAATTAGGTATATCCATATCGGTGTCCGGTTTATTGACCGAAAGACGTTTGAAAAGCGAGAAAAAAGCAAAAAATATTTGCAGAATCCGAAATTGTCATTACCTTTGCACCCGCAATCGGAAAAACATGCGTTCCTGTCGTGAAAGATGCGGTTTTCTGCGGCACAACAGACGGGATGTTCGGCGATTGCAATGTTCTTTTTGAAATCTTTGGCGGATTCAAAAAAAGGTCTTACCTTTGCATCCGCTTTCCGCTTCGAAAAGGGTGGTTGCTCTGAAGAGGGTCGGGTTGAAAAAATCCGAAAAAAATCTTCGGAAATTTGGTGAAGTCAAAAAAAGAGTTTACCTTTGCACCACTTTCCGCTTCGAAAAAGAGGTTGCAGAAACCTTCGGAACCAAGAGACGGACGAGGCTGAAAGGTTTTCGAAATCGGTTCTTTGAATTACTGGTAAATTGAGAAAAAGTGTAGTATTTATCTGTCATTTCCTTTAAGGAAAATGAAGTAGTCAGGACTCTAACGATACATGAATTTTTTTACAATGGAGAGTTTGATCCTGGCTCAGGATGAACGCTAGCGGCAGGCTTAACACATGCAAGTCGAGGGGCAGCATGATGTAGCAATACATTGATGGCGACCGGCGGACGGGTGCGTAACG